>JBAYKK010000023.1:0-2521 GCA_041664625.1 Minisyncoccota bacterium | reverse complement strand
GAAAAGATGTCTCTTAACCCGCACATCCCACAACTTTTTCGTGATGTCTTTCGTGATGCATCTTTACCCTTCAACGATCCTGAAACACTCAAGCTCTTTTTAGATGTCATTGACCAATTTGAATACGATCACAGTGAAGAACTTGGCAATGCTTTTGAATACTTGCTGCAAGTGATGGGTAGTCAGGGTGATGCTGGGCAATTCCGCACTCCTCGCCACATTATCGATTTTATTGTCGACGTTGTTGAACCAAGTAAGACAGACAAAGTTCTTGATCCTGCTTGTGGTACGGCTGGTTTCCTGATTTCTGCCTACAATCACATCAAAAAAAATGGTCTTACAAGCGAAGAAATGACTCAACTCTCTGAGAACTTCGTTGGGTATGACATTTCCCAGGATATGCAGCGTTTATCTTTGGTCAACTTGTATTTGCATCACTTCCCAAATCCTCATATTTACGAGTACGACACGTTGACCAGTGAGGACAGATGGAATGATGATTTTGATGTCATCCTTGCCAATCCTCCTTTTATGACTCCTAAGGGTGGAATTCGACCTCACAACCGCTTCTCAGTGCCTTCAAAACGGGCGGAAGTGTTGTTCGTCGATTACATCATGGAACACCTCACTGCCAGAGGTAAAGCTGGCGTAATTGTGCCTGAGGGAATTATCTTTCAAAGCCAAGGGGCATATGCACAGCTTCGCAAGATGATGGTTGAGGAAAATTACTTATGGGCAGTGGTTTCGTTGCCTGGAGGAATTTTCAACCCATATTCTGGTGTAAAAACCAGCATTCTACTGTTTGACCGAGAAATTGCAAAGAAAACAAATAAAATCTTGTTCGTGAAAGTAAATAGTGATGGTTTTGATCTTGGAGCTCAAAGACGAGAATCAGATAAAAATGACTTACCAGTTGCCCGAAAATTGCTGTTGAAATTCAAAGAAGCAATCCTAAGTGGAAAAGAACTTAGTCTGGATACTGTGCTTGAGATGGGTGGTGGCAGCAGTGATAAAGATATGATGTCTAGTTATGGCTTTGACCTAAATGCAAATAGCCATATTGAGCTAGAACAAATCATCAGCAAAGCATATGACGAAGTTAGTAAAATAAACATCAAGGATTCAGGCTATAACTTGAGTGGCGACAGATATAAAAAAGCGAATGTTTTATCAACAGCAAAATGGCCAATGGTAAAACTTGAAGAAATACTGAGCCTTGATTTTGGGGAGAGAATAACTAAGTCAGAGAGAAGAGGTACAAAGTATCCAGTTTATGGAGGTGGAGGAGAAAGTTTTAGAACAGATCAATTCAATAGAGAAAATGATTTTGTAATAGCACGTTTTGCCATGTCAGAAAACTGCGTGAGATATGTAACAGGGCAGTTTTGGCTTATGGATTCTGGTGGAACTTTTTCTATCAAAAAAAACTATCAAAATAGAATTACAAAAGAATATGTTGGAAAAATTTTACTTGCTATTCAAAAGTATATTTTTAGATGCGCCCGTGGTGGAGCACAGAAGAACCTAAATCAGGAACAATTCTATGAGTTAGAAATTCCTGTTCCCCCGATTTCTGTACAAAATGAAACTGTTGAAGAGCTTGATCGATATCAAAAAATAATTGACGGAGCTAGACAAGTTGTAGAAAATTATCAGCCTGAGTTCCAAATAGATGATGGTTGGGAATGGAAAAAACTTTCTGAATTATGCGAGCTGATATCAGATGGAACACATCAAACTCCGACATATTCTGAAACAGGAACTATCTTTTTATCTTCAAAAAATGTAACTAAGAGGAAAATTGACTGGGATAATGTCAAACACATTCCAGAAAGTTTGCATCTTGAGCTCCAAAAAAGAATATCACCAAAACTAAATGATATTTTGCTTGCAAAGAACGGGACAACAGGTGTTGCAGCTATTGTGGATAGAGATATCGTATTTGATATTTACGTAAGTTTGGCAGTTTTGCGACCATCCAACAAAGTATTGCCCCCATATCTATTGCATCTTGTAAACTCTCCATTAGCAAAAAAGCAATTCAACAGTAGATTGCATGGTGTGGGAGTCCCTAACTTGCACCTAAGAGAAATAAAAGAGGTCAAAATTCCAGTGCCATCTCTCGAAATACAGAAAGATATTGTTTCTAGAATTGAAGAAGAAATGCGGATTGTTGATGAAAATGTGAAGTTTATGGAACTTTACAAAAAGAAAATTTCAGCAAAAATTAATGAAATCTGGAAACAAAATGTCTGAAGCAAATCAAAATGAGTTTGAGATAGTCAAAACTGGAAATGGTTTCGCTAACGATTTGGCAGCCACTACAAACAGGAGATTAGAGCAAACAATTCTAGAGCTACGCCAACTGTCTGAGCAAACAACCACTCTCACCAAATCTCAAGACAAAAGCATCTTAGCTACCAAGAATTTAGAAAAAACTATCGTCAGCTTGGACAATGAGAACACTCGTTTGAATACTCAAATACTAAAACTCACCTGGATAACAGCAATTCTAGCGTTT
>JBAYKK010000022.1:0-3645 GCA_041664625.1 Minisyncoccota bacterium | reverse complement strand
CTTTGATACTACTAGGTTCCATTTCAGTCTTTAATCTATTCAGATCTGTTTGGGTTGCATCTTTATATTGTTCGTATAAACCATACATCTGGTACTCAGGGTTATTTTCAGTACCTTTGGTAAGAAAGAATCCAGCTGTTCTAATTTGTCCATCGTTATCTGCGATTTCTTTGCGGTAAATAAGGTCTTTTGGGTGGCTGAAGTTTAATTTGATTTCCGAAAGCGACTCCTCTTGAAAATCTGGCTGAGAAAGTACAGACACTTTAGGCACATTCCATTTCCAAACAATTACCAGTGCGACGAATAGCATGATAACGCCTAGGATAAAGATGTTGTTTTTCAAAGTTTTGTTTTTAGTCATCTATAGAAAGTATACATAATTAATTATCAGGTATAAATTACTCTTTCTTTTTGGAGACATAGTAAACAGCAATGACAGTAGTTATCGGTACTGCGAAGAGTAGACCAATACTACCCACAAGCGTCCTCACTATTTCCTCGGCAATAAATTCGCTATTCACCATAAACCAGACCGGATACCCTTGTGGATTCAAAACCAAATACAAGAATATGGGTAAAGACGCACCGGCATAGGCAAGGACAAGGGTATTAACAAGCGATGAGACATGCTCTATACCGACATTCAGGGAACTTTTGATTAGCTCGTTGAATTTTAACTTTGGATTAACTTTTTTTAATTCGAAGACTGTCGCCGCCATTCCGGTCGTAATATCATCTAGGACTCCAAGGAAACCAATTATCATACCTCCGAGCAACAAGCCCTTAAAATTTATAGTGGCGGTTGGTCCGCCAAACAACAAAGATGAAGTATCTTCGTTGGAAATGCCACTCAAGTTTGTTAAATTAACAAAGGCCACCGACAGGAAGCCAGTAATGACAAGTGTTAAGGCTGTTGCAATCACAGCGATTGTTGTTTGTTTCGTAAAGCCGTGGGCGAGATAGATACTGGTGATCATGATGGCAATGGCACCAAGAATACTAATAGTTAAGGGATCTTTCCCGGCCAAAATTTGCGGAATAATAAATTTTAAAATTACTGCCAGACTAAATAACATTCCGAGGATCGAACCGACACCTTTCCACCTAGAAAGTAAAATAACCAGAAAAAGGAACAAAAAAGCGATTATGGCTAGTTCGTTAGTCCTAAGTTTGTCGATTATTTGATACTGAAAAGTTCCATCAGCAGTTTCTACTTTGTTTAAAACGACAAGCTGACCCACCTTGACCTTTTGAAACGCGGTGACAGACATGCCACTGTAATCAATCGTAAAAACTTTGTCTAGATCCGCACCCTCAATAATCTTTACTTTAACTTTTTGATATGGATTAGCATACTGACCATCAAATCCCTCTATGGCCCTTGTACCTTCGTCCACGATTTCCGTCACCTCTGCCTTGGTAAACTCGTTATCAGGTGTACTGTCCTGAGCAAAAACATATTTATATGAAGCCGAAAACAAGAGAAAAGAGAAAGCAATGACAACAATGAAGAATATTTTTATTTTAGAAATCGTGGTGAATGACATATCTTTTATTTAGGTTAAGTATAAATCATGTGTTACGACATGGTCACTGACACTTTAGAGCCGTCGTTAAATTTTTTAAGTTTTCAGTCATGATGTCTAGATAATTCTTTCCCTCTGCGGTTTCCTGTTGAGTTAAACCTTCAATTGGATTAAGGACAAGAGTTTGGGCTCCAACTTCGTTAGCGATAGTTTCTGACAATTTGGGACTAACTAAGCTTTCGAAAAAGATATATTTAATCTTATTTTTCTTGACGAAGTTGACCGTATCTGACAATTCTTTTAGCGATGGCTCGGCATCTGGAGTGAGACCGGAAATAGCGATTTGGTTTAATCCGTATTCTTTGGCTAAATATCCGAAAGCTGCGTGAGACGTTACAATATTTTTTGTTTGACAGTTTGAAAGTCCAACTTGATAATCTTTGTCCAGACTATCTAATTTGTTTTTTAGGTTGTCTGCATTATGAAGGTAATAGTCACTATTTTTAGGATCAACTTTTACATACTCTTCCGCGATAGAATCTGTCTGCAATTTAGCTAACTTGGGACTCAACCAGATATGCGGATCAAGGGATTTGTGATTTTCTTCATCTGTATAATCCTGGCTAAACAAAGTCTTTTCTTGAGTCAAGATGTTGATAGGATATTCTTTTAAGATGTCCTTTATCTTCTCTGCCCATGGCTCAACCACACCATTCATGACTATAAATTTACTAGAGATAATCTTTTTGATGTCATCGGGTGTTAATTCATAATCGTGTGGTTCAACCCCGGATGGAGTCAGGTTAATAACATTGGCTTTATCCCCTCCGATTTCCGTAGCGATGAAATAATAGGGGTAAAACGAAGCTGTAACGGTAAGCCTATCGTCTCTTAGTACTGTGTCGTCGTAACGAAGGGAAACAAAACCCAAAACTATAATGGAGAGTATTAGTACTAAAAATATTATTTTTTTCATAGTTGGCAACTTTGACAGTAACCAAAAAATTCAAGATTGTGTTTTACAACCATGAAGTTGGGACTCTTAACTAATAAGGATTGATTAATAAGTTTCTCGTCTATAACGACATCTTCGACTTTGTGGCAATTGAGACAAAATAAATGGTGATGATGACCCAAACTTGAAAGTTCGTATCTTTTTTTACCATCTCCAAACTCAATTTCTTCCACTAGTCCTTTAGATATTAGTTGCTTCAGTTCACGGTAAACACTCGTTTTATTTACCTTGAGGAGTCTGGTGAGTTCGATTGCATCGATAGGATGTTTCAGTTTTTTTAATATCTGCAATCGTACTTTTGTTGTCTTCAGACCTAACTCTTTTAGAATAATAGTTTTTGTTTTATCAACCATAGTCTAAATGATAACGCAACTAAGTTGCGTTTGTCAAATATGAAAACATTGTTCACTCAAATTAATACGTTATGCCTGCGAAGCAGGCATTTTGGCCGACAGGCCAAATGCTGTCTCAATTCTGGAATATCAGCTAGTAAAATGCTTTCCTAACTAGCTGATATTTTATGGCGAAATTGAATTTTGAGCCATATATTGAGAACAGCTTCGCCACAATCACTGGATGTGATCTTGTGGCGAACATATAGATGCGACAGCGATAGCTGGCACTTGCTCGCAAGAGCAATTCATCCCGAACGAGTGTCAGTGGAGTGAGATTGCTTCGGTTCGAAGTATCGAAACTCGCAATGACGACGAGGGCGGGATACCGCTTCTCGCGCGCAAGGGGTTCCGCCTCCGCCAAAGGCGGACCGGCTGGGCAGGCGGTGGCGAACCGCGAGACACGATAGTGTTGAGCGGTGAGCCAATAGATTAGTAATGGTCCCGAAAATAAGTTCGAATTTCGTTATAACAGACAACACATTGGGATAAATCGGTAGGAACGGGGTCAGTCGCCCGCGCGCCCCGCCTGCAGAAGCAAGTGTGCTTCAGCACTTGCGGGCAGGCCGCCCACCAGATCTAAAAATGGTAGAGATTTGGCTATCTGTACACCAAAGAGTATGTTAATCAACCCATTCATCTGGAACAATCCAACATTTCACATCATCAGTAAGCCCATCTACCACTCTATGGATAAAATTCATCTGAAGGG
>JBAYKK010000021.1:0-7173 GCA_041664625.1 Minisyncoccota bacterium | reverse complement strand
GGTATTACTGGAATTGAAAATTTGAGCTTGAACTATACCGTTCTGTACGCCTGCTCCGGTAGTGGAGAGACCGATATTGACAGTGAGAGCTTGAGCCGTCACTGGATTTGATTGTGTGAGAGTAGTTGATACGGTGTAGGTGTTGGAGGTGATAGTTTGAGCAATTGCGATAGATACGATGCTTACAAATGTTAGGCTGATAATAATTGCGAGAGCTAGGAACCCTTTTATTTTTGTTTTCATTAGTTTTAAAGAACTTTGCAAAGATCTTGATGTTATATTTAGGTTTGTAATGGTTCCACTTTATCATGTGATTTTGGTCATACAAGAACTTATCAAAAAACATCTTCATGAAGTCAAAAAATACCCTTGTGATTAGGGTATTTTTGACCATTACAAAAAACATCGTATTATTTAGGCTTTATTTAGAGCCATAAAATATGTGGATAGCCGTATGGACCTTATGACTGTTAGTTTTTTAGAAAATATGAGTTATCAAATTGTAAACATGTTTGTGCGTCATTGAACTGATTGAACTCCCTGCTGGACTGTAACTGTTGGGATTTTTTTTGATGATACGTAATTTAGGATTTGATCGAAATTATCTGGGGTGATGCTATAAAGATTACCTGATGTGTTTACCTCATGAAAAGCCAGTATAAGCCATTTCTTGTTTGTACTGGCGTCATCAATCCAGCCTTTTATTTGAGTGACCGTGGTGTTTACAGTTATGGTTCTGCTTTCAAGCTGATACGGATCAGAAGCGGGGTTTACAAAGCCCGAAATAGTAGAGACAGCCGCAATAAATCCAGAATTTTTAACGATACTGAGCGTATTTGCATTATAATCACCAAAAGGGTATGCGAAAGTGTTTATTGGGCCGACATTCATATTCAAGAGATCTTGGCGGGATCCACTAATCTCTGCCGTTTGTTGATCAAGTGTCAATGCACTCAAGTGTTGGTGGGTGCGAGTATGTGCGCCGATTTCATGACCTTGAGAATATATTTGGCTGATCTGATTTTTAGTCATATAGGCAGGATATCCGTCATCTCCTGTTTGTTTGGTTGTAATAAAAAATGTACCTTTGATTCCGAGCGCGTTTAGTCGAGGTAAAACGTTGTTATATTGCGAAGTCCAGCCGTCATCAAATCGGAATGTTACTGCCCCGGTAGTGAATATCCCTGTGGGTAGTGATTTGAAGCGCATTGCAACATTGTCTATGGTTAAAAATCCTACAGCTCCGATCAAATGGAAAACTGTTACATTTTTTGTGCCATTTGGCACAGCAAAATCCACCGAAACACTCTGAAATGAATCCGAAGCTGGTAGTACCGCTATGTCCTTGTATGAATACGTACCCGAGGCGTCTTGGAATTGAGCAGTGAGGGTGCTTTTAATATTTGATTTGAAGACGTCTGAATAGGTATAAATACCGGAAGTTGGGGACATTATAGGAGTGAAATACCATTTAGCATCTCCTGAAGTATAGCTTGTGATATCGATGCGAGCCGCCTTGCTTCCGTCTATACTCGTCTCCGGGTATGTGAATTGAGCTGATTTGGTTCCCCATCCTCCTTTTTTCCAATTTGATGGCATACCGCCCACATCGGTTTGTTCGAAATCAGAATTAGCCACAAGATTGGTTGGATCCGGCGGTGGAAGAGGATCCGTAGAAATTTCAGAAAGTGAGAACTCGTCTGTAATAAGGTAGCCATTTTTATTTATTAGATGAAAGACTGTCAATGATACAGCTTGGTCCGGGGCAATAATCTGCACGGAAACGTTTTTGAAAGAGGTTGCCGAGTCAGTGGGTCCTAGGAAAGCCACATCTTTATATTTGTAAGTTCCATCAGCCATTTTGAACCTGACATCCACAATACTCGGGATATTTGAGGTGTAGAGATCAGAAAAAGTGTAAATCTTACCGGGAGTGATAGGTACTTCGTTAAAAAACCATTTTGCATCACCTGTTGTATAGTTTGAGATTTCTACCTGTATAGCTTTAGTCGAATTAAATCCGACTACCGGATATTTTAAGACTCGTGTATTACTACCATATCCACCCTTTGCCCAATTGGCTGGAATGCTGGCGGAAGAAGAAGGGTTTTCTACGGATGGGTTTGAAATGAGATTAGGAGAAACTGCATTACTTAAGGCTGTCGGTGAAAAGGCTGACGTTTTTGGTAGTGGAACGGGTATAATTTGTTTAATGGTTGGGCTGACCAATGGTTTGTCGTATGGTAAAGGTATTTTTCTTTCTACTATCATTTCATCTTTGCTTTCAAAATGGGCTGTATTTGCATAGGCGGTTGAATAAACTCCCATCATGATAGTCGCTAACAGCAAAAAGGTTGTAATTTTTTTTGTTATTTTCATGTTCAAGATGCCGTCGCATGATTTTTTTTATTACAAACCCAAGTAATTACCGATTACAGTAATTATTAAATATATATTAATAATTACTGTAATCAAAGCACTTGGTATGACGTCTTAAGAGTTAATCTAATTATATAAACCAGAAGATGAAAAATAATCATATGAATACATATATATTGAAAAAAAATATCAAAACTTCAACCTTTCAAGACGGCACATCTTCGAATGGAATTTGGTATAATTTAATTCTTTTTCTTTTTTTGGGCATTATTCTTTATTTGATACTTTGGGTAAAAATGAGAAACGTGGGAGAATTTTCGGGGGATTATCTTCTCATCGGATATACGATATTTCTGACCACTTTTCAGATGCTTCGATTGGTTAGTGCTCTTTTTTATCGGCAATCTCTAAATCACGTGACGAGCGACTTGTCTCCGGCACGCCAACAGGAACTATATGAACCCAAAGTGACCTTCGTAGTTCCATGTAAAAATGAAGAGGAAGCCATTCATACGACTATCAGTAAATGTTTTGAGGCAGAGTATCCGCGAGAAAAAATTGAAGTTATTGTGATCAATGACGGCTCGACCGATCGTACTGGTGAGATTCTCAATCGCATGAAAGCAGAGGAATACCCAGATCTCAATATCATCCACTGGGTGAAAAATAAGGGTAAACGTGAAGGTATGAATGCTGGTTTCCGTCTGGCCCGAGGTGAAATCATCATTCAACTGGATAGCGACAGCTATATCATACCTGAGACTTTCCGCAAGTTGATTGAGCCGTTCAAGAATCCAGAAATCGGAGCGGTCTGTGCTCATGCTGATCCCGAAAATGCAAGTCAAAACTGGATGAGCAAGATGCAAGCCGCGTATTACTTCATGTCTTTCAGGGTCCTCAAAGCGGCCGAGTCCACATTTGGTATCGTTTTTTGCTGTAGTGGTTGTTCTTCTGCTTACCGAAAAAGTGTGGTCTTGCCAGTTCTAGACTCCTGGCTCCAGGAAACATTTATGGGTAAACGAGTGACGTGGGGGGATGATCGGGCCTTGACTAGTTACGTCATCAAAACGGGGCACAAGACTATATATACAGATCTAGCTAAAGCAGTGACTATCGTCCCTACCACTTTTAAGCAACTCCTTACTCAGCAGACTCGCTGGAAAAAAAGCTGGATCATCAACGCACTCTTCACGGGCAGATTCATCTGGAGAACCGATCCGTTTGTGGCTTTCTTTTATTATTATCCACTGATTATCATAAGCATTCTGACTCCTATCATGGCGGCGCGGGCTATATTCTACACCCCAATATTCGTGAACTCTTCATCTTTTGGTTTCTATTTATTCGGGGGCGCGGTCGTGACTGCGCTATTGGTGATCTTTTGTAAATTTGCTGCCAGAGAATTCAAATATTGGCCATATCTCTTCCTTTGGTCTGCTTTCAATATATTTATTCTTTCGTTCATATTTTTTTATGCGGGTGCAACCATACAGAACAGATCTTGGGGAACTCGTTAAACCATTACTATGAAAAAATACAATTTCCGAGTAAAAATATATGTGTTAATGGCAATTGTTGTTATCGTCCTTGGAGTAAAATTTGGTGCTGATGCGTTGAACAAAAATACTCCAAATATCTCTTTTAATAGGGTACTTAGGTATGTTAAAGCGTTCGTGTATAGATACGAATATGAGCACGATGATGTTGTAAGAGTGACTTTGGCTGATAATGCTTCATCTACTTTAGATTACGATGCCTCTGTGCCGGCCCTGGTGTATCATGGTATTCCATATAGTGATGTACCCAATCAATACAGTATTACTATCAGTAATTTTAAAGATCAATTGTTTGCTCTTAAACGTGCCGGTTTTAACACCATTACTACCCAAGACCTTTATTTTTATCTGCGTGGCGAAAAGAATCTTCCAGATAAACCAATCCTAATAACTTTTGATGATGGAAGAATAGATAGCGTAAATTTAGCAGATCCAGTGCTCAATGCGCTGGATTATAAAGCTACAATGTTCGTGATTGGTCGTTACAGTTTTCTCAATGAGCGACAAACATATTATATTTCTACCGATCTTATAAAAGAAATGGAGGATAGTGACCGATGGGACGTAGAAGCTCACAGCTTTGACGGGCATGGTTCGTATCTTACAGCTCCTGGACAAATAGACGGGCATTTTTTCAGTCACAAGCAATGGCTGAGTGTAGAAAATCGCCTTGAGACTGATGAGGAATTCCGCACGCGCATTTTTACAGATATGCAGGTAGTAAAGAATGATCTCGAAGGGCTCTTAAAAAAACCGGTCCGCAGTTTTGCATTTCCTTTTGGAGATTTTGGACAAAATAACACCAATTTTATGAGTGCTCGCGATATAAATATCGAAGAAGTTGCAAAACTATATGATATGGCGTTTTATCAGATCGATCCGCACCGTCGCTTCACAAATAATTATTATTCTTCAACTACCGCTCAAGAAAAATTTTTCTTGATACACCGTTTTGATATAAATTCTGAATGGAATGGTACTGATCTGCTCAAAGCCATAGATAGAAGTGCCATAAAAAAGTTACCTTATACGGATGATTTCAGTTCCGATAAAGGGTGGCTGACTTTTTGGGGCAATGTCAAAATCGGCAGTGGACAGTTAAGTATTGAGGCTGTTCCAGAAGAAACCGGAGGTACTGTCATCCTCGATGGATCGCAACTTTGGAAGGATTATTCTGTGACTGCTACCGTTTCTTCTCCGGCAAAAAGTAATGTGTACGTATGGACTAGATTTGTGAATGACGATAACAATACCGCCTGCAATTTTGCCAACGGCTTCATCCATATAGAACAAACTTTGAATGGAAAAAGCAATATTATTCAGGGACGTATTGATTCCAATTTTAATCTTCCAGACGGTGATTTCACTGTCGAAGCTCGGGTAAAAGGCCGAACTATACAATGTATATTGAATGGTACTTATATGGTCGAGAGTAGTTTTCTAGATGAAAAGCTTGACGAGGGTGGTGTTGGATTCAAAGCGTGGGAATCTGGTCCAGGCAGAGCTAATCTCTATGTCACTAAACTTAATATCAAGGAGATATGAGGTCTGCAATTTTTATCTACAGGTCAATTAAAACTATGATCGTAGTAATATTATTATTGATCGTAGTGGTGGTCGCTATTATAATTGGTATTAACAAAAAAATAACTTCTTGGTTGCCTCAAACTTCTTCGGTTATTGAATATGGAGGCGTAAACAATTCTGTCACGATCCAAAAAGAAACCGATACTATGGAAAATAGTCCCAAATCTTTTTTCTGGCTCAATTCTGGAGGGTTGTTGTACAACGAGGCGGGGTTGTGGCACACAATCCTTGGTGATTTGCCTCCCAATTCGAGATGGCAAAAACGGTATGCCATCACTAATGCCTTAGACACTGATAATGGGTATCATCCGCAAAATATTTTTCGACTTATAACCAAATCAGCTTATCGGGACAGTGTAGAGCGGGTGTATGTACTCGTTGTGCAAGATAATATAAGTCAAAGCCCCAATCGAAACGATTCAAATGGGATTTTTCTTATCAGCCGGTACAAAGATCCCAATAATTTATACTATTCTGGTATACGAGTTGATGGCACAGCAGTCATCAAAAAGAAGATTGATGGGGTATATCATACTTTAGCTCAAACACCTCTATTTGAAGGTGATGCGTATGATCGTGATTCCCATCCAAGTTTATTACCCAAAAATCAATGGATCGGTTTGGAAACCAATATAAAAAATATACCACCTGATCGGGTGATTATCGAACTTTCAATAGATAAAAATAATAGTGGTCAATGGTTAAAAGTTTTGAGTACGACCGATTCTCCTAGTGGTGATATAAAACCTATCCTTACAGGTGGACATGGCGGTCTTCGTTCTGATTTTATGGACATAGAATTCAAGGATTTTTATTTTATGGCTTCTACTTCTCCGTAATACGATAACCAGATGCTCTTGAAGTTTCTATTTTGGGAACATTCCGAAATTTGAGTTTTTTACGGAGGTTTTTGATATGAACATCTATGGTATTACTCATTACCTCTCTTTTTTTACTCCATATGCTTTCCAGTATTTTTTTGCGCGAAACAATCTCTCCAAAGTTGTGCATTAATAATTCCAGAATAGCGAATTCCTTTTTGGTTATCTGTAAGAGACGGTCTTCGATCCATACTTTTTTGTTGATACTATCGAGTTTCAGGCCCTTTGTCACGAATACTTTATCTGATTTATTGACAGATTCATGAGCCAATGTCCCCGTTTCTATTTCCAGTTCATTGATTGAAAATGGTCTGGGAATATATTTGGAAGCACCGACCACAAAAGCGCTGGCAGCATCTTCTTTATTAAAGGAGGATGTAGCAATTATTATCGGTAGTTCTTTTTTTTGCGTATGAATATAGCGGCATAGCTCTAGATGATTAGGCGAGAGTGAGATGCAATCTATGATGACTAAGCTGTAAATTCCAAGATTTATGGTCAATATATCGTACTTTGCTTTCTCAAAATTCAACACATCAGAAATATAGCCGCGTTCTGTGAGGCTTGTCACAAGCGAATCCGTTAGCTCGTGCCAATCTTCGATAAGCAAGATTCTCATATTTAATATGTCGTACGAGGAAAGTTTAGATTACATTAATCTTTTCTGATCGCGTTTATGATACAGAAGTTTATCTCAAGCGTTTTTGGAGTTTAGGGTTTTTAATAGCTCTTCGATTTGTTTTGATCGCTCATTTATCTCATGAATTTTT
>JBAYKK010000020.1:0-7844 GCA_041664625.1 Minisyncoccota bacterium | reverse complement strand
CACCGAGTATTCTCTAGATACCAAAGAATCTCCTATCGTTGTAGGTATCGCAGTCGGTACCAAGATCGCTTCAGGCAAAGCTCATATCATCACTGATGTTAAAAAATTACACGAATTTGAGAAAGGTGAAATTTTGGTGACCGAAATTACTGACCCAGATTGGGAGCCGATTATGAAAATCGCTTCAGCTATCATAACCGAAAAAGGTGGTAGGACTTCACACGCTGCTATCGTATCGCGTGAATTGGGTATCCCAGCAGTTATCGGTACCGGCAACGCTCTTACCAAACTCAAAACTAGCCAGATGATCACAGTAGATACTTCAAGTGGCACAGCCGGTAATGTCTTTGAAGGTAAACTAGAGTGGCAAGAAAAAATTCACGATATCACTACCCTACCCGAAACTAAAACCAAAGTTTGTATGAACATCGGCTCACCAGAATCAGCTTTTATGTATTCATTTATCCCCAACAAAGGTGTGGGTTTGGCTCGTGAAGAATTCATCATCGCGTCATCAATTAGAGTGCACCCCAACGCATTGCTCAATTTTGATACATTAGATTCAAAATTAAAAAGTAAAATAGAAAAAATTACTTTAGGTTATGAAGATAAAGTAGCTTTTTATGTCGACAAACTAGCTGAAGGTATTGGCCAGATCGGTGCTGCTTTTTATCCAAATGATGTGGTGGTCAGGTTTTCAGATTTCAAAACCAACGAATACTCTACTCTTTTGGGTGGTGAAGATTACGAACCCAAAGAAGAAAATCCGATGCTCGGTTGGCGCGGAGCCTCCAGGTATTACGATCCCAAATTTAAAGAAGCTTTCAAACTAGAATGCCGGGCTTTCAAAAAAGTGCGTGAACAATTTGGTTTGAAAAATATTGTGGCATTGGTTCCGTTTTGCCGTACTCCAGAAGAAGGTCAGAAAGTTTTGGACATTATGAAAGAAGAAGGTATCGGCCGAGGTGATGATGGTTTCAAAGTTTATGTGATGTGTGAAATCCCAGCCAATGTCTTGCGCGCCGACGAATTCTTGGATATTTTTGACGGCTTCTCTATTGGTTCTAATGATTTGGCTCAACTAACCCTTGGTCTTGATCGTGATTCAGGTATAGTTGCTTCTATTTCCAATGAAAACGACCCAGCGGTCAAGACTTTGGTTTCTATGGCTATCAAAAAATGCCGTGAACGTGGTAAATACATCGGTTTCTGCGGCCAAGCCCCTTCCGATTATCCTGACTTCACCCGTTTCTTGGTTTCCAACAACATTGAAGCTATCTCCCTCAACCCCGACTCGGTTATCCCTATGATTTTGGCGATTGCGGAAGAGGAGAACTTGTCCCGCGAAGCTCTGAATTAAGAGCGAAGTGGGAGAAATTAGGTAATTAAATTTGAATAAAGAAGAAGCCCCGCAGTGTTCCTTGCGGGGCTTTAAAATGTGTGAGCGTTGGTTATCCACGCCAGCGCCACATTAATACTCTGATGTAACTGAGTCCATATGTTGTTTGGATTCTGAGGTCGCCAAATGGCACCGCCGGGAATTCTTTGGTTGCAGCTTCGACAATTACATCCAGTGTGAGTTCAAGAGGTAAAAACTTAACTATCTTCCCGCCACGAGGGCTCTGGACATCTAAAATTTCGGTGTTTTCTCTTGGCATTTATCATGTCCTTCCTTCCACATTAAACACCATTTAACCAAAAATGCAAGGATTTAGGTTTTTTTAAATTGATAATTTTTAAGATAAGATTTATCATAAATAAATGAAAATCTATCAATCAAAAATCAGAAAATTATCTGGGAGTGATTATAGAGAAGTTTATAGTCAAGCTAGAACTATTTATAAAGAAATCTCTTCTAAAACCAAAAGAAAACCATACATCAGATCAGTTTATTTCAATAAAGATAAAATCTTCCTACATTATTATTGGGAACATTTGTGGACTAAAAATTGGAGAGATCGTGTTAGGAGACTAAAATATTATTCTTGCGCTATAGATTTAATAAAAAATTCAAGAGTTGATCCGGTTTCAAAAGAAAACCCAAACAAAAAATTAGAAATATTGCATCGTTTTGCAGGTATTACCAAAGATAAAGAGTTATTTTTTGTTCAAATAAAGGAAGACAAAAGATCAGGAGAAAAATATTTTACTTCTGTATTCCCGGAACACTAAAAAAGACCTTCCGCTTGGTGTGGTATATAAACCACGGCCGAAGGTCATTTTCAGTACTCGATCTTTCAAGTACAGATACATTTTATCAAAAGTAAAATTCTTGTCAACCCCAACTCCGTCATCCCTATGATATTGGCGATTGCCGAGGAGGAAGCAAAATTAAATTTGTAAAAAAGAAGTCGCCCAGCCTGCGCTGAGCGACAAAAAAGTTTCTGCTACAAGAGTTAGTAAATAACTTCGTAGATAACCACGCGAGCAATGGTTATATGCATGTCAGAAATCGTGCTATCAGGGTTGATTGGGGGGAATACCTTGTCGTCCCAGTTTACAATTTTGATTCCTGGGCTAGGTTTCGCTCTTTCCGCCCAGATGGCTCGAATCTTATCTTCTACCATCTGATCCAACTGGGCAAAGGCATGATGATACCCATATTCCAATGAAGTACAAACCGAGAACATGTGATTTGGTTTTTCTTCTGCCATCTTTTGGTCTCTCTTTCTTTCAATATTTAACACCACATCACCAAAATTTGCAATGATTTGCTTTTATTGCCTTTTTCTAACCTTTCCCCTTCCCCTCCCTTACATTAAGGGAGGGGTGACTCATATTTATTATTCAACTGTAATGTGGAACTTGTTGCCTGGTTCCCTCCTTAAAATAAGGAGGGTTAGGGAGGTTAGATTATTGTGAGAAAAAATAAGAATGAGTTATAATAAAAACATGATAATACTTTATTTATACAAAGAAGAGTGGGAGAAGGATTACATTAGCAGTCAGCAGTTAGCAGCTAGTGTTCAGTTTTCAGAAAAATTAGAAGATGTTTCGGATGAAGATTTAAAAAAAGTAGAAGTGCTTTCGGTTTTTGTTTGCCAGCCGGTACAAAGAGCAGATTTGGATAAAATGCCAAATTTGAAACTCATAGCTACCCGTTCGACTGGTTTTGACCATATTGATGTTGTGGCAACAAAAGAGAGAAATATAACTGTGGTCTATGTCCCCTCTTATGGTGAAAATACTGTAGCCGAGTTTGCTTTTGCTCTACTTTTGGCTCTTTCTCGTAAAATTCCAGAAGCGCATAAACAAGTAACTGAAACTGGATCTTTTGATCAGTTAAGCCTCAATGGTTTTGATTTGAAAGGCAAGACTATTGGTATTGTCGGAACAGGTCGTATAGGTGTACATGCGATTAAAATAGCTAAAGGGTTTGGAATGAATGTGGTGGCTTATGATCCATTTCCAAAATCGAATTTAGATCAAGAATTAGATTTCAAATATGTGGGCTTTGAAGAATTACTTAATCAGTCGGATATTATTTCTTTACATGCACCGTTTTCTGAAAACACTAGGCATATGATCAATGAAGAGAGTATTAAATATATTAAAAAAGAAGCAGTTTTGATAAACACTGCTCGAGGAGGGCTAGTGCAAACCTCTGCCTTAATCAAAGCTCTTGAAGAAAATATTATTTCAGCGGCTGGCCTAGATGTTTTAGAGGAAGAGGGAGATATGATGGACGAAGATAATCTTTTAAATAATCCTCATCCCAAATTAGAAGAACTCAAAAATGTGCTGGCCAATCATTATCTTATTAATCATCCAAGAGTAATCGTCACCCCACATATCGCTTTTAACACAGTTGAAGCTGTCCACCGTATTTTGGATACCACTGTTCTAAATATAAATGCTTTTATAAGTGGCGAAATCAGAAACAAAGTGCCTTAAAAAACTGGGCTAGATCTCTTCCTCAATTCTCAAAAGTTGATTGTATTTTGCTACGCGTTCGCTTCGACAAAGTGAACCGGTTTTGATTTGCCCAGTGCCTAGTCCTACTGAAAAATCAGCGATAGTAGTGTCTTCAGTTTCGCCTGAACGATGCGAAACGATACAAGCAAAACCAGCTTGCTTGGCCATTTTGATAGTTTCTATGGTTTCGCTGACTGTACCGATTTGATTTAATTTTATGAGGATAGCATTGGCAGATTTTTGCTCGATGCCTTTTTGTAGTCTTTCTATATTGGTAACAAAAAGATCATCTCCTACTATCTGAATGCCTTGCAATTTTGTAGTCATTATTTGCCAATTGTCCCAATCGTCTTCAGCTAGGCCGTCTTCGATAGAAATAATAGGATATTTTGCAATCCAACTCTCATACAAATTTATCATCTCATCGCTGGTCAAAGCTTTGCCTTCTATTTTTAAATTATATTTTCTTTGGTCCGCCAAAGCATTTTGCGAAGGCGACTCATAAAGCTCTGTTGCGGCTACATCTAAAGCTATAAAAATGTCTTGACCAGCTTTATAACCAGCCTTAGCAATGGATTCCATTATAAGTTCCAAAGCTCCTTCGTTACTCCCCAATTTTGGTGCGAAGCCCCCTTCATCACCGACAGTTGTCGATAATCCCCTTTCATTTAATATTTTTTTCAAGGTTTGGAAAATTTCGGACCCCCAACGTAAACCCTCGGTGAAACTTTTGGCCCCTCTAGGTATGATCATGAATTCTTGTATGTCAGTCGAACCTTTAGCATGTTCTCCCCCGTTTAAGATATTCATCATAGGTATCGGCATTTTAATTTCTGGAGTCTCCGATATTTGTTGGAAATATTGCCACAGAGGTTTCTTTTGAGCTAAGGCTGAGGTTTTGGCAAAAGCCAAAGATACTCCAAGTATCGCGTTTGCTCCCAATCGGCTTTTGTTTGGAGTGTCGTCTAGTTTGATCAGGGCTTCATCAAGAGTTTTTTGGTCCCATTTTTCGCCTTCGATTTTTTTTGCTATTTCGTTATTTATATTTTCCACAGTTTTCAAAACCCCTTTGCCACCATATCTCATTTTATCTTCATCGCGTAGTTCACAAACTTCGTGAGTTCCAGTAGAAGCCCCAGAAGGTACCGAAGCCCTACCATTTATTTGGTGCATTTTATCTCCAAAATATTCTTCAATTTGCAAATCTACTTCTATAGTTGGATTGCCTCGTGAGTCCAATATTTCTCTACCCCAAACCTTTTTTATTTTGTGTTGCATATATAAAGTATAGCAAATCTTTGATTTGTTTGTAATATATGAAATATTTTTACGGCTTCGTGTGTATAAAAATTAATTTAATACTAAAAAAATGAACAAAAATATTGAACTTACGGGATTAGATTATTTAGAGCATTTATGGGAAGTAAGTTGGACTTACATAAAAACTGTCGTTGATATTGTGCGTGAACCAGTTTTAATTCTTGATAAAGATTTACGGGTGATGGCCGCCAACGAATCTTTTTATAGAATGTTTCAAGTTGAACCTAAAGATACTGAAAAAAAGATTGTTTACGAATTAGGCAACGGTCAGTGGGATATACCATCACTCAAAAAACTTTTAGAAGATATTTTACCAAGGAATACTTTCTTCAAAGGCTTTGAGGTGGCTCATGATTTCCCTTTCATCGGACGTAAAGTGATGATCCTCAACGCTCGTCAGATTCATCTCAAAGAAGATGATGATTCCAAACAATTCCCACCGATTATACTTTTGGCTATGGAAGATGTGACCGACATGATGGTGGTGGCTGAAACTTTGGCTAGTCATACCAACCAACAAGACCTCAAATACACTGAGTGTACTCAAAAATTGGAAACCCATATTGATCGGCTAGAAAAAGAAATCGATACTTTAAAAAAAAGTAAGTTACAAATTATTAATTAATTAAAAATATATGAGTTTTATAATATGGATTATATTTGGCGTTTTAGTTGGTTGGATTGCTTCGATTATTATGAAAACTGATCCTGAGCAAGGGTTTTTGTTAAATATTATTGTCGGAGTAGTTGGGGCAGTACTGGGAGGTTGGCTTATGAATACTTTTGGTCAAAATGGAGTAACTGGCTTCAATTTTTATAGTTTTTTGGTAGCGCTCTTGGGAGCAGTGATCTTGATTGCAATAGTTAAAATGTTAAGACGGATTTAGTTTGTAACATTTATGATTATTACCCGTCTTTGTATGGTGGCAGTATATTATAGACAAAATAAATATAATGGTCGATTTTGTTAAAAATTCATTAATCTCAAATTATTAAAATTAAAACAAAAAATATGAAAAAAACAATAATCTCTATGGCAATATTTACCTTCTTATTTTTGGGAGTAGGGAGTGTTTACGCCTCTTTATCCAGATCTTTGGATTTGGGTTCAACTGGGGCTGATGTGACGCAATTGCAAACCTATTTAGCTCAAAATTCTGCTATCTATCCATCAGGTTTGGTCACTGGTTATTTTGGTCCATTGACTGCGGCTGCCATACAAAGATTTCAAGTTGCTCAAGGCATAGTTTCGGAGGGTACTCCAGAAACAACCGGTTACGGTCGAGTTGGTCCAATCACTATGGCACGAATCAATAGTTTACTGGGTGGAGGGGGTCAAACTTCTATGAATGCTTCCCCAATTTTAAGTTCAGCAAATGTCCAATATACTAACAATAGTGCTACTATCGCTTGGACTACCAATGTGGCTTCTCAAGGGCAAGTGTATTACAACAATGTACCACTGGTCTTCAATGAGGCTACTGGTCCTCGTCAGCAACCGTACGTGAGTGGAGCTTATTCTACCGATAATGGTGGGACTACTAGTCACTCCATCACGATCCAAAATTTACAGCCAAATACTACTTATTATTTCTTAACTCGAGCAGTTGATACTGCTGGAAATATGAGTATGACTTGGCCATCAAGCTTTAAAACTAATCAGTAGTTAAAAACTTTTGACTTGGTTAGAAGCCATCAAAAAATCACTCTTCAATAAGCCGGGAGTGATTTTTTGATGATTGGTGGTGCGCGCGCCAGGGATCGAACCTGGGACCCCACGAGTATCAGTCGAGTGCTCTACCAGCTGAGCTACGCGCGCATTTATTTATCTACCCCCTTAATATATCAGAAAAATAAAAATATAAAAGAGAATGCCCGGGTACGTCATGCGACGAACCCAGGCATAAAGTCAGTGGTTCCAGCGGTCCATGGGTCGAGGGAGCGGGTAACTCGCTTCCATCACCCGATCGACCAGCTTCCGGCTTTGGTGCACTCGCCATATCTTGGCGACGCCCCACGAGAGGCCAATGGCCGGCCACAGCAACAAAATTCCGAGAAATGCCCATGCGTCCACCCAGATGGGCAGAACGTGTAGCATGGGGCTCAGTTGGATAGCGAAGAATACCAACGTGCACAGACTTGCTGTGCAACAAAGGATTTTAACAAGTCTTTCCATGGCGCGAACCTCCTTATATATTATATCAAATACGTATAATTTGTCAAGTAGGTATGTGGATAACCATTTTTGCTTAGGGCAAAACAAAACCCCGCCGTGAGGCGGGGGTTTTGTTTAACTATTCTTTATTTTGTTCCGTTCTTACCGCGCCATAGCTTTTCAGCGCAGGCGGGTCTGACCTAGTCTTTCCCAGTGTCATCAGTCTTTCCCGATGTCATCTAGTTTGGGTTTCTAGCAAACCATTATGTGTCCAATTGGAACACACAATAACGACTCGTTCACCCTTCGTACCGAAGTACGAAGGGATCTACACCTTGAAATATTCCACGACCAGCTTCCGCTAGCCGTGCCTTGTTACGACTTAGTCCTTGTCATTGAGTTTACCTTAGTCCCACTTACGTGAGCCTTTGGGTACTCCCAACTTCCTTGACTT
>JBAYKK010000019.1:0-9321 GCA_041664625.1 Minisyncoccota bacterium | reverse complement strand
TTTCAGTAAAAATCGCCTCAAGACCGGCCTCGTCAAAACCGTTACGGGTTTGACTCCGGCATTCGATTCCCTGCGTTTTGACAAATAAAAAAGACTGGACTAGCCAATCTTTTTTACTTGTGAGGTGTTATAACGAAGTTCGGACCTATTTTCAACAAAACTTCTAGTTATTGGCTCACCGCCCTGCCTGCCGGCAGGCAGGTCGGCATATCTGCCTCGCGGTTCGCCAACCCCGCCTGCCGTCGGGGTATACCTGTCGCGCGACACCCCTGCCTGCCGGCAGACTGGTCACCTCCAACTGCGGTTGTCGGTGAGTCATTCGAATTCTGTATCCCGCCCTCATCGCCATTGCGAGTTTCGATACTTCGAACCGAAGCAATCTCACTCCACTGACACTCGTTCGGGATTAATTGCTCTTGCGAGCAAGCGCCAGCTATCGCTGCCACATCTATATGTTCGCCACAACTTCACATCTAGTGATTGTGGCGAAACTGTTCTCAAAATATGGCTCAAATTTCAATTTCGCCATAAAATACCCACTGATTAGGAGAAAATTTTATCAGTGGGTACTAAGGAATTGAGACAGTATTGGCCTACCGGCCAAAGTGCCTGCTTCGCAGGCATAACTGGGCACAGTAAGTGTAGTCCTATAACTTGACAAATGAAGCTAAGTAAGGTATGATAACACCTGTATTCTTAACAATTTGTCCTCAAACCTATTCAGTCTCAATAAGGAGAAGAAAAATGGCAGCAAAAATAATTGAAGATGGCTATTCGACTGCTGGTTTCAACAGCACTGGAAAACTTGTAAGTAGCGACCTGGCACTTGTCCGAGCAGAAGTCCCTGGCGAGCACGGAGACTGGATCTTCGTGGTCATCGGAACTGACTTTTGTTGGGTGAAGGGGTTGCCGGCGAACAGTGGCTATCTACTGTACAAGCTTCCTTTAACTGGACCGCAAAGCGCCTGGCAAGAACAAATAAACGCCTACGCTCAAAAGGGTCCAGACGAAAGTCTAAAGTCGGTTTCTGTTCCAGTTGGGACAAAGACCGCCCTTGCACAGCCCAGGCTTTTCATCCTCTCCGCGTAATCATACAATCATACACATCCCCCAAGTAATATAGAGAATAAGAAATCCCTCTATTCCTTACAAGGGGGATTTTATTATGGAAATTTTTAAGTGTTATGAAGTAACGAACAGATTATAATCAGGTTATGGAAATCAGTATATCGCCAAGTCCGGAAATCTCTCACACATTTCAACGTCAGGAGGAGGTCAATCTTTCTGATTTTCCCCAAGGAGAAACTAGATTAGTTGAGGCGATCGATTTATCTGACTTATCACAATTTTGCAGCGCTGCACAAGAAGGGCTGACACTAGACGCACTACCGGAATTATTACGATATTGTTCCAATACCAAAGTAAAAGATGCCCTAAAAGCCATCGTTGAAACTGGCAAGATTCAACCTGTCACTTCGTCCGCTTTACCTAAAGAAGCATACCATGCTGGATGTAGTTTATTTGTAGATTCTCGAGGACACCCCATTGATAAAATTGTGCAAACAAGAGATGTCGGCTTCTATGGAGCCGAAGACAAGGTTTCATATTTTGGTGTTGATCGTGACGTAGCGCTTATACACGGACTTGGCAATTTCAACCATGTAACTCAAAGACGAACTCGTTATCCAAATGCTAAAGTGATTCTATTAACTCTGGACACGAAGAAACTTACCGATGTAAGAAATGTATTCCCAGATCCAGAATCTCTACTTCCTGCTTTTGAACATGAGTTTGGTCAAAACTTTATTGTGCATTCCGGCATACCAGTTTCGGCTATCAAAAAAATGGAGGTATTTAATTATGGAGGGTATCAAGAAAAATAACATGATGGACTACGCAGAACAACAAATACAAAGGCAGAAAACCAAAGACTATGAAGAAGCTGAAGCTCTAAAACGACCAGAAAGAGCAGAGAGAATAATCAGATTTTTAGAAAAAACTAATGCCTACGAATTTTTTCAAAAAATAGGTGAGGAAAAAGAATCGGTAACTTTTGAGCAGTTTAAGTCTTTCTTAATACGATTAAATGGTATTGCTCGTGAAATACCCATAAACAAAAGAGAATTTGACGGGAACACTGTTGAACTTACTGGTGGTTTTTTGGCGGAGACAGTACTGCCTCCAAGACAAGAGGACAAAGATGGGCTTCTAAAACTTGCTTTTGACTCGGCAAAGACATTAAGTGCTGAAGATAATTCATATATGTTACCTGCTGTCATAAACGAACTTCATATGTTTAAAGATGCAAACGGTAGAACCAGTCGAACTCTCCACCTGCTTATGACTTGTAAAGATAAAGAAACTTTTGAATTGGAACTAAGAAAAGCTCTTGATGTTGATGGTAGATATGATTCTCCCGATATTAACCCTGGGTTGATAGATCACGAAATTAAAATACACAATCTCACCGAAAAACATGGGTGGGGTTTAGGGGAACAGGGTAAACTTGCAAAACACGTTAAATTGAAAGGATTTATTGTCCAAACAGAGTACGGACAAATAGATAAAACTAATCAAGATTTTGTTGATCATGTTGAAAAATTTAGAAAAATTGCCTCCGCAGATCCTGAATTTATTTTAACCGCAGTAGTTGAGTCTCTATCTCAAGAAAAATACGATTCTATTTTGTGGAACGATAGACTCATTTCACCAGTCAAAATGGCGACGTTATCAGACCAAGAATGGAATGGTATTTTTGAAGCATATCATGGACTAAAAAGAGAACAGGTGGAGTCATTGGTTTCAGTGTTTACTCAACCAGAGACTTTTAAAAATCAGTATGATCATGAAGAAACTCTTAGAGATATGTTTATTAGAAAAATTAAAGAAGAAAACAAATAATATATGGAAATAAAAGTAATTACTTTTGACCTAGATGGGGTATATTTCCCAAATGGAAAGGCTAACTTCATTAAGTCTCTGGAGAATCTTGGTGTAAGCGAGGATGAGGCAAAGCGAGTCTTTTTAAAATCTCCTCAAATGAACCAAGAATATAAAAATGGAAAAATGACTGACGAGGAATTTTGGACATGGGCAGTTTCAGAATGGAAGTTAAACATGCCATGACAGGAAGTTACCAAACTGTTGATCAATGGCTATGATGTCGATGAGACTGTCGTCTCAATGGTTAAAAAACTTCGTGAAGCAGGATACAAAACCGCTATTTGCTCCAACA
The DNA here is from genome assembly GCA_041664625.1 of Minisyncoccota bacterium. Lineage (GTDB taxonomy): Bacteria > Patescibacteriota > Minisyncoccia > Phycocordibacterales > WO2-35-19 > WO2-35-19. The sequence goes on along the minus strand of JBAYKK010000019.1, from coordinate 6,086 downwards.
ACTTTCCAGCCAGAATCAATGGACTTCAAGACAAATTTGGTTTTCTAAATGACTTCGGTATTGTTGCCCTCTCCTATGAGGTGGGTGAAAGTAAACCGAGCAAAAAGATATTTGAAGAACTTGTCAGAAAATCTGGAGTTGAAGCAGGATCTATAGTTTTTGCCGATGATAACTCAGATAATCTTGATGGAGCAAAGGAAGTAGGTATAACCACATTTCTTTACGAAGGATTTGAGAAGTATCTGGAACAATTAACAAATATTGGAGTAAAAATATGACAGACAACTACATAATTAACGAATTCATAAGTTCAGATAGGGCTGGGGTAGAGCAATGTATATCCGAGCTTCAGGAGCATGAAAGAAAAATAGACAGCAATAAAAAAACTGGAGAAGAAGTGGCGGAGAGTTATTTACAGTATTTGTTAGGTGAGTGCAGGGAAAACAACGGAAGAATATTTGTAGCGAAGATGGATAGCGAAGTTGTGGGCTTTTCTTGTGTTTGGGTGGAGGATGAAGATGACCCAACTTCAAAACCACGTAAAATCGGATATTTCTCAGATCTCTACGTTATGCCTCAGTTTAGAAGACACGGAATCGGCTCAGGATTGATCCATGCCAGGAAAGATTATCTTAAATCGCTTGGTGTTAGCTTGGCAAGAGTTTGTACTCTAGCAAACAACCCAGAAATCCAAGAGGCATTAAAATCACAAGGGTTCAACCAGTACGAAATTATTTGGGAGATCAGCCTTTAGTAGTCCTTCTGATAAAATCAAGATATGAAAACAATCCTAGTCGATGCCGTGGATACTTTTGTCATTGAAGGTGAAGGAGTCTACAAACCGATGTTTGACCTCCTGGAACAATATCCCAACAGAAAGATAGTTCTGACCAATGCCAACGATGAGCAAATGATTCCTTTTAGCTTAACTAATTTACCTTACAAACTCTTTACTCTCAAACACAATCCAGACAAAATCGACCCTGGTTACTTCGAACAAATGTTAAAGTATTTTGATCTAAAAGTGGAAGATGTTGTATATTTTGAACATAATTCTGAAGCCGTCAAAGCCGCCCTATCTTTGGGAATTATTTCGTATTATTACGATGCGGAGAAAAAGGATATCGAGGCCTTGAAAATATTTTTAGATGAAAAACTAAAAGAAAGCGAGTAATGACTGACTCATCAGAAACCGATATTTTAGAAAATTTCCTAGAGGGTGCGGTAGAAACACCCCAGATCGATTTTAAGGCTTCTTGCCCTTGGGAATCGGGATCTTTTGCGAAAGATTTTTTAGCAATGTCTAATACGATAGACGGAGGAAGGATAATAATTGGTGTAACAGAGGAAGAAGATGGATCTTTTGTCAGGGAAGGTATTACTTCTGAAGACAAAAGAACGTTCAAAATCGACACCATGAAAGATCAACTTGCCAAATATGCTGACCCCTTTGTTGAATTTTCCATTTCTTTTCCAAAAGATAGCAGGGGGTTGGAATATTGTGTAATAAGAATAGAGCCTTTTAAAGAAGTTCCTGTCATTTGTAAAATTCCAGATACAACTCGCGGTCTTTATGCAGGAGGAATTTATTATAGAAACAGAAATAAGAGAGTTGAAAGTGCTCTAGTTTCAAATTCCTACGACATGAGGGATATTATTGAGAGAGCCATGCTAAAAATGCGCCACAAGGCGAAACTAATAGGTTATATCATGCCAACCGCTACCGATGATGAGATTTTTATGAAGGCTTTAGAATCACGACTCAAAATAGAAAGGGGTGAATTGTGAAATACCAAGACGTCCTGACTACCATCAAGACCAAGGGGTATTGGAGGATTTCTTTTGAGCCATTAGTCTACAACGAACAAAAAATTTCTCTTTCTCAATGTAAAGAATTAGTCATGAAAAATTCAGTTCAATTACGTGGGTGGGATTACCCTCATATACCCCAACGACAGGGTGATGATACTGCTTTAGAACCAGGAAATAACTACTGGCAAGGGTGGCTAGACTGGCAAGATAATAAGAACAAAGAATTTTGGAGAATGTACCAAAGTACTCAGTTTATACACTATTTGGGATTGCGCGAGGATTGGTTGGATGATTACGCGATAAAAAGTCTATGGGCGCAGGAGGATCAAAGGTTTAATCCTGGCGACGCACTGGGTGTTGTTGGAACCACTTGTCAAATAACTGAAATTTTTGAATTCTTATCTAGGCTTATAGCTGATGGTCTGTATGACGAAGGAGTTAAAGTTTCAATTTCCCTCAACAATACACAAAATAGAATGCTTATTGTTGACCGATTTCAAAGAGTTGGTTTCTCAGCTCCAAGAAAAACTTCGTCAGAAATTATTGATTTTTCAAAATCGTATTCAAAAGAAGAGATCGTGTCGGACTCTAGCGGTAAATCATTAGATGCAATCGTACACATTTTTGAAAGATTTGGTTGGAGTCCTCCAAATATCGAAGTAATAAAATCTGATCAAAAGACTTTCCTGGAAGGTAGAATATAATTCATTCATGGCTACAAAAATTGAGACACTCCCTTCCGATCATATAGAAATCTCCCCACTAAAAGAGACTGATATTGACCAGTTTAACCTGATTTTGGAAGCTCACGTTCGGGACAGAATTACAGGAGAAGTCCTAACGAGCGAGATAAAGGAAATAAAAGGATATATGAGAGGAGAGCTTGATGAGTATGGTAGAGAAAGACATTATTTTGTAGCCAGAGACAAAATGGGAAAAGTTTTAGGCTGTATGGCCTATTCAATACCTGACCCTGATACGATCAAGCATTTTCAAGTAGACAATCCAAATGAGAATATCGAGTTACTAAACGCCTTTGTCTCGCCAGAAATATTCCGAGGTGGTGGTATCGGTAACAAACTACTTCAAAAGATAATATCTGAAGGAAAAAGATTGGGTAAAAAACAACTTTTAATAAATAGTGGTCCGAGATATCAAAAAAGTTGGGGTTTTTACGATAAGTTTGCTGAGCAAGCAGATTTTATACAAAATAAGTATGGAGAAGGTGGACACGCAAAAACATGGAAGATAGCACTACAATAGAGATATGAAAATAAAAATTTCCGATCTAGAAACTCTGACAGAAAAAGCCTTACTGAAACAAGGATATGGCGATAGTGAATCAGAGATAATCAAAAAAGTCCTTCTTTATGCTCAACTCAGGGGAAATAATCAAGGAGTTGTTAAACTAATTGGCAAAGGAATTCCCAAGCGAGAAGCCGTAGGTACTCCAAAAATTGTTAAAGAAACACCAGTCTCAGCTTTAATTGACGGAAACAATGCTCACGCCATTATCGTCATGGATCAGGTTACAGATCTCGCTATCAAAAAAGCCAAGCAATCAGGTATCGGTATCGTTGGTAACTTCAATACAGCAGAATCAACGGGTGCCATTGGCTACTATGCCAAAAAGATCGCTGATGAAGGATTTATCGGAATTGCTTTTGCCTCTGCTCCGTTTCAAACAACCGCACCTCACGGATCAACCGAAGCAAAGTTCTGCACCAATCCCATGGCCTATGGCATACCAACCGAAACAGATCCTATTATTCTCGATATGTCTACTTCTGCCATTGCTTACTACGGTCTAATAGAAGCCAAAACGGCAGGAAGGGAAGTTCTAGAGGGTTTAGGCTATGACAAAAATGGTAATCCTACAACTAACCCAGCCGAAATTATGTCTGGTGCTATCAAAGCTTTTGGTGGACACAAAGGTTATGGCCTTGCTCTTATTGTTCAAATTTTAGCCGGAGCCTTAGTTCAGGCTGATTCATTTGACAATGATAGTGATAATGCAGGAAATTTAGTCTTAGCAATTGATCCAGAAATCCTAACAACCAAAGAAAAATTTACTAAAGAAGTTTCCTCAATAATCACTATGATCAAATCCTCCAGAAAAGCATCAGGTGTTGAAGAAATCTTTATCCCTGGAGAAAAAGGAAATAATTTTTATAAGAAAGTTTTGACGAGTGGAGAGATTGAGGTTGAAGATAATTTACTAACTGCTTTAACCAGTGCAGGCCAATAACTAATTGTTTGTTGAAAATAGCTGGATGAACAAGTCCTTTTTTATTTGAGACCCTACGCTCAGTTCCTTCGAACTATTTTGGGACTGTTATTGATGAACTAAGGAGATTGTTTGAGCTGTTTGGAGCAGAAAATAGATTTCTTGCGGCTTAGTTCAGCACAGGAGTAAAATTGAGGGCATGGAAACAATGCCAGAAATGAGCAAGCAGGAAAAGGATGTTTTAGATGGTCTCAGGGGGTTAGTGAACTACACAACCGAACATCTTAAGCCTATGGACATGACCAAAATTACTTTAAAGCAAAATCTTCTCATGGCAATGTTTGCCCCAATTAATCAATACACTGAGGCAATTTGCGAGCTTTGTACATCTAGAAGACCCAGTCCTGCTAATGTTATTTTAAGAAGCATCGTTGAGGCGTGGATAAACTCTCTATATGTTTTAGGACACCCAAATGACAAAGCTGGTTACCTTTTTGCAATAGAGGATAGTTATTATCGAAAAGGTTTTGCTACTGAAGCTCTAGCCTTTTACAGTAGATACCCAAAACAAATGTTTCTACCCCCTGATTTTCTTAACGACCTACTCGAAAAAACTGAGGACGAACTAAAAGAGTATAAGGATAAAAAAGGGATTTATTTTGAAAATAAAGGTGAATTTAATAAAAAATGGGGTAGTCTACTAAGTAGAGCGCAGTGGGTAGATACCAGAAATAAAAAAAGGCAGGGTGATAAAGCTGGAGGAGTTGAGAATACATATCTTGTTGCCTATAAGTATCTATCAGAATACACTCACCTCTCCATGAGAGGTCTAGAGCATTTTATAAAACGAGACGAGAATGGGGAGAGCTACTTAATAGATAAAAACCCAGATGGAGCAGATGCGGTTCTAGCTACAACCTACACAATTTATCTTCATTTTGCTCAAAAACTTAAGCAATATGGAATTGTCGATTGTTCTTTTTCTGAATACTTTAAATTCTTTAGAGAAACAGTAAAATTTACAGCTTCTAAAAAATCCTAACCACTTTTATTCCTCTATGGCAATTCTCCTTTTAATATTGCCTCCAATATTTCTCTCAACCTCTCTGGAACAACGTCAAGATATTTCGGCATCTCAGAAAGATGATGTGGCTCTGATTTTGGAGCAATTGATACCATAGCAATGTTTTTACTAAAATCAGGAGTAAAAACATATCGGTCAAAGTCAACTTGAAATGGATCGTTTTTCCCTCCCCATCTTAGAACATCTCTACCTGCTACATAATATTGCGATTGTGTTGGCAGTTGGTATGAAGGAGTAGTTGCAAGCGAGGTATAAGCGGAAAAATTGCTCAAATCTATACCAGAACCGAGAGTGGCTATGTAGTCATTTGGTAGACTAATGAAATTCGTGGTAAATACGTCCTGTGTTTCAAAAACTTCCCACGGTTTCGAATCTACTGGAATTTTTAACCAATCGAGTGGAACAGAGCCAATGGGTTTAGATTGTGGCATATGTTTGAGTGTAATTTATTGAATCATTTTAATCGAATGTGATAAAAATACGAAATCTAATCAAACAAACCTATAAATATTTTTGTTTTGCGTTGACGGTTCTTTTTGCACCACTGCGGTGGTGCCGTTCGAGCCGATGTTGGAGTCTATCCCGCTGCGGCGGGAGCAGGCGGGGTTGGCGAACCGCGAGGCAGATATGCCGACCTGCCTGCCGGCAGGCAGGGCGGTGAGCCAATAACTAGAAGTTTTGTTGAAAATAAGAGCTTGCTCGTCAACTTTTCAATAACAATTCTGTTATTGAAATATTTTTCCTGCGCTTCCTCTTGTTTCCGCTTGTAATTTCGTTACAATGCTTGGAAATAGGTCCGAACTTCTTTGAGGTCAAGTACTCTTGAACGGCGGGAATCCCTTCGGTCGATTTCAGTAAAAATCGCCTCAAGACCGGCCTCGTCAAAACCGTTACGGGTTTGACTCCGGCATTCGATTCCCTGCGTTTTGACAAATAAAAAAGACTGGACTAGCCAATCTTTTT
>JBAYKK010000018.1:0-9422 GCA_041664625.1 Minisyncoccota bacterium | reverse complement strand
CGTAGTTCGACGCTTGAATCGATGGCTTTATTGATATCGAGCAACAACTCTTTATTTTTGGTGTGATCATCATGGTATTTCTTAATCAAACCTAGAATATAATCGATATTAATATCCACCTGCTTGATAAGCTCCATTTCAAAAACCACATCATCGTTAACATTTTCCTTTTCCTCCTCTTTACCCTTACGGAATTCGTTGTATATATCGATATAGGCACTGTGGTAATCCTGCACATCACGATCGCTTAATATTTCATTACCAGAGAATTCGTCAAAAGTAGTTAGAATGTTACGAACTCGTAAGATTGCCCCGTACAGCTTCACAAAATCTTTTTGGTTCTGCTCTCCTAGTATTCTTTCGCCAACAGGGAATCTTTCTTGTAATTCCTTGACTAAACTTTCATATCCGCGAACTTGCTTCTCACCATCCTTATAGCCATAGTAATAATCGTTGTATGCTTTTAAGAGTACGATACCGCTCGCTTCTTTATCGCCAAACAAAGCTATTGATTCATTGGTGGCTTTTTCTAGATTACGGAAACAAACAATATTGCCGAATGTTTTTACACTATTGAGAATTCGGTTTGTACGCGAGAAAGCTTGTAGTAATCCATGCAATCTCAAATTTTTATCAATCCAGAGAGTATTTAATGTTGTGGCGTCAAATCCAGTCAAAAACATATTGACGACAATCAAAATATCGATCTCTCGACTTTTTACTCTTTCACTCACATCTTTGTAGTAATTTTGAAATTTGTCTGATGAAGTGTCGTAGGAAGTCCCAAACATTCTGTTATAGTCGATAATTGCGCTCTCCAAAAAGTCGCGAGAGCTTACATCTAAACCAGAAGTATCCTCAGAGTTTTCGTCAATCATTCCGTCTAGATCCTCGTCATTGACTCCAAAACTATAGATAGTGGCTACTTTCAGTTGTCTGTCACCTGGAAGACCATCTAATTGTTTTTTAAACTCAGCGTAATACTTTTTGGCAACTTCAATTGAGGAAACTGCAAAGATAGAGTTAAATCCAGCCAAACGTCGATCTTTAATCTTGTAATAGATATTTCTTTTTGTTTTTTGATCAAAATGATCTCGAATATAATTAACAATATTCGATATTCTTTCCGGAGCAGATAAAATAGCCTCTCGATCAATATCATTAACCTTTTTGTCTTCAATATCCTCAGCTTCGCGAACCGTAGAAATATAGTCAACTTTAAACGGCAACACATTTTTATCAGCAATAGCATCGACGATCGTATAGGTATGAAGCTTATCGCCAAAAGCCTGTTGCGTAGTCTTAAAATCTGGGCGACCTCCAGATGAAGAGTTTAGAGCAAATATCGGCGTACCGGTAAATCCAAATAGGTGATAGTTTTTAAACGCCTTAGTTATCGCTGAGTGCATGTCTCCAAATTGAGAACGGTGACACTCGTCAAAAATAAGCACTACATGGCCATCAAAAATAACATGTCCACTATTTCGGCTAATAAACCGATCTAGTTTCTGAATTGTTGTAACGATTATCCGTGCACTTGGATTACTTAGTTGTTTTGTTAGAATGGCAGTACTTGTGTTGCTATTAGCTGCCCCTTTCTCAAATTTGTCGTACTCTCGCATGGTTTGGTAATCTAAATCCTTACGATCAACCACAAAAATCACCTTTTCGATATTATCCAGCTTGCTTACCAATTGAGCAGTTTTGAAACTCGTTAGGGTTTTTCCTGATCCGGTGGTATGCCAGATATAGCCTCCTGCCTCAACTGTGCCCATCGTTTTATAGTTTGTACTTACCTCGATTCTGTTTAAGATTCGTTCTGTGGCAACAATTTGGTATGGGCGCATCACCAATAACAATTTGTCTGTTGTGAATACACAGTAGCGTGTAAGAATATTTAGAATGGTATGTTTGGCAAAAAAAGTTTTGGCAAAGTCCATCAAGTCGGTTACGGGGTGATTGGTTGCGTCAGCCCACCAACTCGTGAATTCGAAACTGTTACTCGTTCGTTTGCCAACTTTGGTAGAACCCTCACTGGAATCTTTTACATGTTGAGCACGGGTAGTGTTGCTGTAGTACTTAGTATGAGTACCATTTGAAATGATAAATATCTGCACATACTCAAAAAGTCCAGATGAAGCCCAAAAGCTCTCCCGGTTATATCGATTTATTTGATTGAATGCCTCTTGGATTGCCACTCCCCTGCGTTTTAACTCAATATGGACGAGTGGCAGTCCGTTGACTAAGACCGTCACATCGTATCGGTTGGCGCGCTGACCATCTTCAGTCGCATACTGATTGATAACCTGCAAACTGTTATCGTGAATATTATCTTTTTTAATCAGACAAATATTCTTCACTGACCCATCATCACGAGTGAGATTTTTGATGTTGTCTTCTTGAATCGTGATTGTTTTTTCAACAATGCTTTGATTTGGATTTGCGAGAGTGCCTACAAAAAATCTTTCCCATTCACTATCAGTGAAGGCATAGTTATTAAGCTTCTCTAATTGGCATCTCAAATTAGCAATTAAGTCTTCCTCTGATTTTATGGAAATATATTCGTAAGCTTGGGATTTTAGTTGTTTGATGAATGCACTCTCAAGCGCCGCTTCGCTTTGGTAGCTAGTCGCACGCACCTTGTCTGACTTGTACTCAGTGACAACGGTACTTTCAGAGTTTTGAGCAACAAGATTGAAGTTGGTTTGTTTATCCGACATATTCTTTAAATGTTAGCAATTTATTTCGATAATATTCATATTGTTGTCGTCTGGAGTTGAGTTCAGCAGGTAGACCGATAGAGATATCATTAACCAGAGCGTTAAACTTATCAAGCATGGTTACTGCCTTCTCTTGTTCTGCAAGTGAGGGGACAGGTATCGTAAACTCTGTAAATTCCTCCTTTGTAATAGTTTTTATAGTACTACCTCGAGCACCTTCCTTCTCGACAGCAAATTTTTTTTCAAGTTGATATGTGAAATATTTTTTGTTGATATTGATTCTGAATTTCTCAAAAATTGCCAAAGTTCTATCAACGTAACAGTCATATTGCGTAATGGCAACACGACCAATACTTCCTTGTAGTGTTACCAACACAGTTCCCATAGGGACAAAAACACTCAGCTGTTGTGCCAGCCTTGAAATTTTACGCTTAGTGTCACTAACAAGAGTCATCTTCGCATCTACATCGGCCACCTGGACAAATGGCATTGCACCATCGCCGTCATACCATTTACTTAGCCCATAAGGCTGGGGAAAAGACCCTCGCCGATATTCAGCAATATCACCCAATCTCATCCATATAACATCATCATCACTTGGCTCCAAAATTTTTTTTCGATAGTGAGCGTATTGTGTTTTTCTTGCCTCTAATTCTGCCTCTAATTCTGCCTCTAATTCTGCCTCTAATTCTGTAAACTTATCAAGAATATTGACAATCTCTTCTTGGATTTCGAGAGGGGGAAGTGGAATAACTGCTTTCGATAAACCAATAGCGTTGATTGCTGATATTTTTCCTGATGATATAAATTGCTTTATTTGTGATCGAAAACTGTCTGTTCTAAAAAAATATGATACATACTTTGGATTTTGTTTGTGTGAAAAAGCAAAGCACGCGTCATGAATAACAACATCAGGCCTTCCTAACCAGGCAACTGCATTACCTATATCCTCTATAGTTTCTCCCGCTGCAACAATAATTACATCTCCATAATGTGCAGACCTTAACTTTGACGCTAAATCTGGTGCCAAGAATGAAACTGCTTCATTTGTCCAGATCTTATAATGAGTATATAGTTCTCCATAATGTATGCAAGGTATACCTTGAGATACAACATCGCTCTTGACAAATCTCTTTCCTCGAGTAAATGTACCAACTTCTCCTAAAGTTTTATGTTTGACACCACTCGGACACAGTTCATTAATTAGTTTTTCAATTTTTGATTGATTGTTTGTCATTATAGTAAAAGTATTAAAGATTCAGTAGAAGTTTTAAGCTCATCGTCAGAATATTTTAGGTTTTGTTCATTTTCTGGGTGATGTATAAAGTTTCTAATATACGTTGGCAATGTCCTATCTTTTGCTGGTTGGGCAGTCCCACCTCTAAACGGAATCCACTTTTTGTTTTTAACTATACCTTTTGAAACAAGGTATTGATCGAAATTTTCTTCTTTCTCATTATCTGGATCAACTAAAATTGCTTTTGCCTGAACAAAACCATAAAGCTCGTTGTGAAATTCAACAGATAAAACACCAAAGGCATGATAATTTATTTCACCCCATGTTGGGCTTGAAGTTCCAAACAAATCAAATTCTTTTCCTGGTTCAGTTTTATTAAGTCCTTCCACCTTTGAGAACACATTCATCGAATGAGTGTCTTTCTTATATTTCTTCAATAAATATGGCGAGTGGGTAATAATAAAAATCTGGGATTTATCAGAAATTATTTCAAGAGCATCGAGGAGTTTGTTTTGAGCTTTTGGGTGCAAAAATGTTTCTGGCTCATCTATAAAAAACAGGATCGGTTTTGAAGTTTCTTCCTCTCCAGATGAAGAAATGTCAGCATATACCTGAATAAGAGCCAGTGCCAAGGCTCTTTGCATCCCCGTGCCTTTTTCAGAGCTCTTCGTTTCAATGCCATTTTCTGATAAATCAATGTTACCAGTCTTAAAGAAGCTCTCAATCTCTGGTAACGAGAAACTAAATCTAACTTCAGTGTCTCCGTACTGTTCAGACAAAATCGTCTTTATTTTTTCTTCAACTGGTTTTAATGTTGTAGCTAGACTTTTTTCACCATCTCCGAATGTTTCTTTGTGTGAGTCACTAAACTTTTTCCACGTATCTGAATTGATAAAATCTTTGGTGATAACGTTAATTATTTTTCCACAAATTTTTGTTTTTGAAAAATCAGATATATCACCAGCATCTGTATCCGCCCAAACAAATTGAGCGTCAAAAAGTGCTGTAACAGTATTATCTACTCCTGTGGGGTTTTCGAATTGGTTTGCCGCAGGATTAAAAACACGAACATTCCCAATAGTTAAAGTTTTCTTCTTTCCATCTTGAGTGATTTCATTTTCCTCACTAGATCGCATCAAGCGTAAACTCTTTTCGCCATCCGTATCAATTAAATATGATTGATATTTTTTTAATGCTTCTGTCTGGACGAGCAGTTCAAGATCATCTCCTTTAAACTCTATTTCTACGGATACAAAACTAGATCCGTTGAGCTCTGTTTTTGTAACAACTTCATCTTGGTTTTTTTTAGTTCGAATGAAATCGACGGCTTCATAAACAGTTGATTTACCACAATTATTATCACCAACAAAAAAATTTACTCCTATATCAAAGTTAATTTGATGATCACCTTTAAAACCCTTAAAATTATGAAGTTTAATTGCTGATATATACATAGTTCTTATTTCTCCCTCTCAATATCTCCAACAATTTCATCAATAGCTTTCCGTAACTCATTTTGTTTAGTTACAATCTGACTTATTTTGGCATTGAGTTCTGTGATATTCACGACTTCACGAGTATCTTCGGAAGTGACATAACTTGACACTGCTATGTTGTAATCATTGGTAGATATATCTTTGTTATCTACAAGTTTGGCAAAATACTCTGAATCCTCACGAGAACTAAATGCTTCCAAAATTTTGAGTCGATTTATTTCGCTTAATTTGTTTTTATTGCCGCTTCTAACAAACTCTGCCGAGGCATCAATAAAGAGAGTTTTATTATCTTTCTTGCTCTTTTTAAGAACGATTACACAGGTAGCAATCGTAGTGCCAAAGAATAAGTCTGGTGGTAATTGGATAACTGCATCTACATAGTTGTTATCAATAAGGTACTTTCTGATTTTTTGTTCAGCTCCACCTCTATAAAGAACACCGGGGAATTCAACAATCGCAGCAGTTCCGCTAGTAGATAGCCATGAAAGCATGTGCATGGTGAAAGCTAAATCTGCTTTACTTTTTGGGGCAAGCACTCCCGCTGGTGAAAAACGAGGATCATTTATTAGAAGTGGATTGGCATCTCCTTCCCATTTGATTGAATACGGAGGATTAGAAACGATCGCATCAAATGGTTCATCATCCCAATGTTTTGGATCAATAAGAGTATCACCCAGAGCAACATCAAAATTATTGTAGTTAATGTCGTGCAAGAACATATTGATACGACATAAGTTGTATGTGGTGAGATTGATTTCTTGGCCAAAAAAACCTTGACGGACGTTTTCTCTACCAAGAACCTTAGCAAATTTAAGTAGAAGTGAACCGGAACCGCAAGCAGGGTCATAAACTTTGTTTACTTCCTTCTTGCCAACAGTGGTGATTTCTGCGAGTAATTCACTTACTTCTTGTGGAGTATAGAATTCACCTCCTGATTTACCCGCATTGGAGGCATACATTGTCATCAAAAACTCGTAGGCATCTCCAAAAGCATCTATGGTGTTATCAGAATAATTACCAAGTCGAAGGTTACCAATCGCTTCAACAATTTTGACAAGTTTTTGGTTGCGATGTTCAACTGTATTTCCAAGCTTGCTCGAATTAACGTCTAGATCAGCAAACAAACCTTTAAGATCATCTTCACTCACCGAACCCTTGGCAGAATTTTCAATGTTACTAAAGACCTTTGATAGCGTTTCGTTAAGATTTTTATCGTTTTTTGCTTTCTCGCAGACATTAACAAACAACTCACTAGGCAAAATATAGAAACCTTTTTCTTTTACCGTGTCGACTCTGCCAAATTCTGCTTCGTTATCAGTAAGTTCTGTATAGTCAAAATCTTTTTTACCAGAACGACGCTCGTCTGCATTAATATAGCTGGTCAAGTTCTCACTAATGAAACGATAAAAAAGCATTCCAAGCACATAGGTTTTGAAATCCCAACCGTCGACGCTACCACGCAAATCATTGGCGATCTGCCATATAGCTCTATGTAGTTCTGTCCGTTCTTGTTCTTTAGTGTTATCTAACGTGTTTCTTGTCATTCTCAATTAAATTGGTATTTTTTACATCAAGAACTATATATGCCTTGACTTATGCTTTTATTTTACTCTGGTATGGTGGGTAATAATAGGATTTTTGCGTTATCTATCCCTGTTCTCAATTGAATCGAAAGGAGTAAAATAAAGACACCATGTCATACACCAAGACAAACAATAAAGGACTTATTCTTTTCTCAATCTGTGCTTTGGCTGCTTTGCTAGTCGCAGTTTTCTACTTAAAATATCGGAACATATCTCAAATTACGAGTTTTGAAGAATGTGTTCAAGCTGGCTACCCCATCATGGAGAGTTATCCCGAACAATGTCGAACTCCGAGTGGTGAAAAATTTACTCGCCAGTTCTCGGTCGAGTCAAATTTACAAACCCAAACAGTTGAGGAAATCGGTTTAACATTCAAGTATCCTAAAGATCTTGTCTATCGTAAAGAAATTGCCGATAATGATGGTCAAATCCGTACCGCCGGTTTTTTCCTTACAAAAGGAACAGAAGCCGCCCCCGAATATCAAATGTATGGGCTTTATGAGCAGTACAGAGATGCTAAATTGTCGGATCTGGAATTATTAAAGAAAGAGATGGATCCGAAAAGTATTAAAGATGTAACTCTTGGAGGATACAAAGGTATTGAAGGTCTTATCTTAGGACCAAAAACCAGATATGTAACCTTCATTTTGAAAGGTAATAAGTTATTTTCTGTCTCAACAATGCCACCAACTCCGGAAAACAAGTCGCAGTCGGAAGTAATTTTAGCTACATTTAATTTTAAATAACCAATTATAGTTATAGGATTATTTCTAATTTTTGCGTTTTCTGTCATGGCTACTGCGGTAGCCATCGTTCGAACCGATGTGGAGCCGGTCCCGCTGCGGCGGGAGCAGGCGGTGGTGAACCGCGAGACACGAAGTGTTGAGCGGTGAGCCAATAGATTAGTAGTGGTCCCGAAAATAAGTTCGAATTTCGTTATAACAGACAACAGAATTGGATTTTCCGGCATCAGCCGGATATGTCGCCCGCGCGCCCGCCCACGCGCGGAGCGATGCTCAGGGCTTTAATAATCTGTATCTTTCAAAAAACGACAGAAAACGCAAAAATGAATTCGGTAAAACTTCTGCGGAAGTTTTGGGTCTTTTATGGTTTAATAAATGTATGACAAAGTACATTGCGTACTGTCGGAAATCAACAGACGAGAAAGATCGACAAGTTTTGTCGATCGAAGCCCAGATTGCCGAGCTAAAAGAATTCGCCAAGAGGGAGAAGCTTCACATTGTCGAAACACTTGTAGAAAGCAAAACAGCTAAAGAACCAGGCAGATTAGTGTTTCAGCAAATGATGAAGCTTCTGGAATCGGGCAAGGCAAACGCCATACTTTCATGGCACCCAGATAGACTGGCCAGAAACTCGGTAGATGGAGGTCAAATCATCTACCTCGTTGATACTGGCAAAATAGTTGATTTGAAATTTCCCTCGTTCTGGTTTGAAAATACCCCTCAAGGCAAGTTTATGCTCAATATCGCTTTTGGCCAGTCTAAATACTATGTCGATAACCTCTCTGAGAATGTTAAGCGAGGTAATCGCCAAAAGTTACGGAATGGCGTTTGGCCGAACAAAGCTCCTCTTGGCTACAAAAATATTGTCGAAAACAAATCGATTGACATCGATCCGGAAGAAGCTAAAGTCGTTAGAAAATCTTTTGAAATGTTTGCTGATGGTAAATACTCTTTCATCCACATTGCCCGCTTCATGGCACAAGGTGGAATCGTCAGTGCGAAAGGGAAGCCTTTGAAGATTGATCAAATCAAAAGTATGCTCCAGAAAAAATTCTACATCGGTACGATGGAATTTAACGGCGAAGAGTTCAAGGCTTCCCATTCCACTTTCATCAGCAAACAACTTTTTGAAAAAGTTCAGCTGAATATTCAAAAGTTTTCTAGGCCGAGGGAGACAAACCACGACTTTGCTTTTTCCGGACTCATGCGGTGTGGGGAGTGCGGCGCCACCATCACGGCTGAGCAACACATTAAGCATTACAAGAGAACACAACGAACAGTTAAATATATTTACTATCGCTGTACTAAGAAAATAAAGGCATGTTCTCAGCCGTATCTGGAAGAAAACAAACTCTTCGGCCAATTAAAGAGTGAGATTGGCTCCTCCGCCCTCCCCAAATCTTGGCAGCTTGAGTGGAAAACTCGGTTGGCACAAGACAAAATCCTAGCGGATGAATCGAAAGAAAAAGTTCTCGCCTTGCTTCGTACTCAAACCGAAAGCTTTGATACTAAACTAAACGTCTTACTCGATGGATATCTGGATGGCACAGTTGATTCCGATATCTACAAAACCAAAAAGAGTCAGTTGTTCCAAGAAAAGCTCAAGCTTGAGCAACAGATATCCAAAACGGAAGAAGAAGGTT
>JBAYKK010000017.1:0-11059 GCA_041664625.1 Minisyncoccota bacterium | reverse complement strand
TAAAAGGCAAAGATGTTTACAAAGAAATGCGCTATGAGACAGGTATTCACCGAGTCCAGAGAGTGCCACGGACCGAAAAAATGGGCCGAGTACACACTTCTACCGCCTCAGTAGCTATTTTGCCTATCCGCAAAAAAACCAAATTTGAAATCAATCCCGCCGATCTGGAAGTGGAGTTTTCCCGTTCTGGAGGTAAAGGTGGTCAAAACGTCAACAAAGTTGAAACTGCTGTGAGATTGACCCATAAACCTACTGGCCTGGTAGTGCGTTCTACTGCCGAAAGGAGCCAAAGTGCCAACAAAGAAAACGCTTTGATAATTCTTTCAGCCAAATTAGAGCAAAAACAAAGAGAAGAAGAAGACGCAAAATATTCGGCTCACCGCAAAGAACAAATCGGAGTAGTGGACCGGTCAGAGAAAATCAGGACTTACAACACCCTACAAGACCGTGTGACGGACCATCGTATAAATAAGAACTGGCATGGCCTCGAAAACATAATGAAAGGCCAAATAGCCAACATCATTGACGCCTTTAAGTAATTTTGTTAGCATTTATAACCGTATGATCCCGTAGTGAATTTTGGCAATAATTCCTGCGGAATTCGTTAATAAATTAACATTGCCAAAATCTACTACGGGATGATAGAAACCACAAAAATAGATCAAAATTTGGATGAACTCTTCAAAGCCGGAGCGCATTTTGGCTTTAGTAAAAGTCGCAGACACCCAAGCACTAGCCCTTATATTTTTGGTTCCAAAAATAAAGTGGATATTTTTGACTTAGAAAAAACGAGTGAAAGTTTAGAAAAAGCTTGCGCTTTTGTAGCTGAGTTAGCTGCCGTCGAAGCTCCTATTTTATTTGTTGGTGGCAAAAATGAGGCTCAAGAAATAATAAAAAGCGAAGCTGAAAAAATTGATCAACCTTATTTGGCTGGTCGTTGGATCGGAGGTTCACTCACCAACTTCCCTGAAATCAGAAAAAGAATAGACATAATGACTGACCTTTTGAATCAAAAAGAAAAAGGTAAACTCATCAAATACACCAAAAAAGAAAGAATTTTAATTGATAGAAAAATAGAAAAATTACAAAAAATGTTTTGGGGTGTCAAAGATATGATCGCTTTGCCAAAAGCTTTGTTTATCGTTGATCCAAGATTTGAAGAGACGGCTTTGAGAGAAGCCAAAAGTTTGAATATACCAGTCGTGGCTTTGTGTGGCTCTGACAATAACATCGCCGAAATTGACTATCCTATTTTAGCCAATGATTCTAGTATCGTCAGTATCAGATTTTTCGTAGAAAAAATAGCAGAAGCTTATCTAAAAGCCAAAAAAACAGTTTAATTATGCAAATAACCACTGAACAAATTAAAGAATTAAGAGACGAAACTGGAGTTTCGGTTATGCAATGCAAAAAGGCTCTAGAAGAAGCTGGTGGCGATATGGAAAAAGCCAAAATAATACTCCGCAAGATAAGCAAACAATCAGCTGACAAAAAATTGGGCCGAACCTTAGGGGCCGGTGTTGTAGCTTCGTATATTCACGGTAACGGCGGGGTTGGAACTATGATAGAGCTTCTATGCGAAACTGATTTTGTGGCCCGTAACGAAGAGTTTAAGGCCTTAGCGAGGGATTTAGCTATGCACATCACCGCTTTAGCTCCACAATATTTAAAAATAGAAGATGTAAAAGAGGAGGACAAAGTTACTGCTAAAGAACTCTTTGAAAAAGACATGGATATGAGTAAACCTCAAGAAATGCGTAACAAAATAATGGAGGGCAAACTGGCTGCATATTTTGGAGAAAAAGTTTTATTGCAGCAAGCTTTTATCAAAAATCCTGAAGTCACTATCGGTGGTTTGATAGAACAGGCAAACCAAAAATTTGGCGAAAGAACAGAAATCGGCAGATTCGTGAGATTTTCTATTAATTAAACTAAAAATATGACGACGATAATAGTCTTCGCATTTTCTCTTTTTGTAGTTTTAATTTTAGTGCTTCTAAAAGCGATTGAATTGAAATACGGTAAGAAAAATATACTATTGAAATTGATATATAAACTTGAACCAAGTTCAATCAAATTGGTTGCTTTCCTTAAATTTAAAAGTTTGCAATTGATACAAAGCGTTCGTTATATCGTATTGGTAGAAATGAAAGAAATGATCACTTATTTTTTTGACCAAACGCATGACAAAATAATGAACGAGTACAAAAAAAGACAAGAGGTGATACTTGTCGGCAAAAAAAATATAATAAACAAAGGTTCCGTTTCTTTTTATTTAAAAAAGATAACCGAAGACAAGGGCAGTAATGAAAGAGGAAAAATAGAAGAAATTTTGTAGGGGACGGCTAAATTTGGAGTTTTGTTAAATATTTGATAGTCTGTATAAGTAATAAATGTAAGCCGACATAGCTCAGTTGGTAGAGCGCCACTTTTGTAAAGTGGATGTCCGGGGTTCGAACCCTCGTGTCGGCTCAAAAAAGGAACTGGACAAACTTTTTATATAGTGATATAGTATAAAAAGAATAGTTTTTGCAAATCCATAAGTCCTTACCTAAGAGTGAGCAAAAGGCAGGAAAAGGAGTAGGTAGTGAACTTTAATAATCGTTCTTGGATCGTTGCTAAATACATTCTCACAATGTCTTTAGCTTTTGGATTTTTTATTTCCGGGATTAAATACTGGAAATATGTGGCCTACAATCGAACTATGGAGTTCGGTTGGTTGCAGATGCTGATCATTTTTGTTTTCCTCCTTGGAGGAATTCATTGTTTCTTCGTCGCGGAGCGTTATTACCACAAATTTGTCAACTGGGTCGATCCCGACACTGATCGACGACCAATCGTCAGAGTCTGGACCCACAATGAGTTCACAAGGGTTGCGCCTGAACTGGACTGGAAATTGTGGCACCAACTCTATGAGAGGAATCTGGCGGTCGGGCTCGCATTTGAAAACACGAAGCCGGATCCCAAATTGGTTATACTGTTCAGTGACCTGCCAACAGATCGCAAAACCGGTGATATGAAGGATTGCAATAGCCTTCTGAGTCGTTGCAAGGTAGAGGAGTCGCAGATGGTTGTCGCCAGATACGACAACCAATCCGTGGATTTTTCCATAGCCTGGAAAATCATCCACGGTTCCGACGAAAAATCTCTAACAAAATGATTTCAGCTCCGCGCAGAAAAGCCTCACGGCTCGCTGACGCGGGGCTTTTCATTTATATAAAATGGTTAATTAGATTTGGTGGAAGAAGCTGGTTTGGCTTTGAGAGCATCAGCCTCAGTTTTGGCTTTTTGTTTATCTATTTCTTTGAGGGCGGGGATTACGTCTTTGATTTCGTCAATTGATTTGAAACCATAGTATACATTGTCACTTATGAGTAACGTAGGTTGTTTATCCGCTATGTTATAGATAGAAATAAGAGTTTGCAGAGCTGAAAGGTCTAAATTATAATCAAAAGAATAGACTCGAAGCTCTGGATAGTCTTGTCTTAATTTGGTAAGTACAAAACCTTCTTTTTCACAATCAGTACAATCGTTGTTTAAATTTGAGTAGAAGTACATCAATGAAAGAGTTTTGCCCCCGCAACGCTCTTTGATTTTTTGCATCAAAAGAAAATCTTTGATTTGCAGTAGGGAATAATATTTTTTCAAATTCAAAACTTCTAGATCGTCAGAGCCACGATTTTGTTCGGTATAAGAAAGTTTGTCGCCAAGACTGGAAAGCTCTTTGGAAAGCACAGAACTACTTATCTCTTTACAAGAAAGCTCTGATATCAAAGAAAACTGAGTTTCAGAGGCCAAGATGTCTACTGCGATACGGCTCTCAATATTTTTGATCTCATTCATTTTTTGCTGACTAAAATAATTACTTATGAAAATAGCTGTAGTGAATATAACCGCAGTGATCAAGAAAGCATATGTGTATTTTTTTGTGTTTATCTCCATTTGGTTTTTTTAGCGAATATGACATTGAATATAGCACGAGACATCCAAAGTGGTGCAATTATGGTGTAAAACAAGAGGAAAAGAAGACTATCAATACCAAACTTATATTTTTCTTCGGCTAGACCACGAGAAGTAACAATTATAAATAAAGTCCCCAAAACCGCAATAATAGAGACAAAAACTATCACATCAGTATTGATATAGAAAAATTCAAAATTTAATTTTTGCCACGAAAAACCGACTGTTGAGATCTCTTTTATTTTTAGGATAGTGGTATTAATCCAACTGACGATGGACGCTCCAAAAAAATACATGGTTGATACCAATGAAAAACTAGCTGCTGGCAAAACTACCATACCCAGATTGCCATATTGTGGTCTAAAAAACATGTCTCGGTAATCAATGGTATTTTTGATAAAACCATAAACCCAACGCAGGCGTTGTTTGATCAAAGCTCTCAGAGTAGTAGGGGCGACCGTGTAAATAAAAGCGTTAGAAACGTTGCCGATTTTCATTTTATTTTTTTGCATACGCATAGCTATTTCCATATCTTCGGTTAGGTAAGCGTGGCGATAATTGCCTATCTTATCGAAAACTGATCGACGGAAAATAGATAATGGCCCCGGAGTGACATAAAGAGCGTTTAAATGAGAAAATACTTTGCGCAAGAATATACCAAAAATGTATTCGGTTTTTTGGATATAGCCCAATATGCCACGAGGTTCAAACAATACAATCGATGGGGTTACGGCCATCATGTCTGGATCCTCAAATTTGGCAGCTATTCTTTTAAGAGCTTCGGGGTGAACGAAAGAATCAGCGTCTAAACAACCAACCAAATCAGAATTCACAAACTCTAGAGCGTAATTGACGGCTGTATGTTTGCCACCGTTGGCTTTGGTAAAAAGTCTGATCTGTTTGTTTTTGGCAAATCTTTGAACCACTTTCCAAGTATTGTCAGTACTACCGTCATCCACAATAAAAATAGAAAGTTTATCTTTGGGATAGTTCATTTTGAGAAGCGAGAATATGGTCTTGAGTACAGTGGTTTCTTCATTCCAGACTGGCACTATTACAGAAACACTAGGCCATTTATAGGTATTTGGGAAGTTTTGATTCGTCAGAGGTTTAATTTTGCCTTCTTTTTCTCTGATTTCAAAATAAGTGATTAGGAAAAATACCTCCACATAGAGAGCGATAAACAAGAAAATATAATTTATAACCTCGGATATGAGATGCATGTCGCAATTATAATATATTTTTTAAAAATTAGCGAATTTTGGCTTGGTAAATTTCAGATGTTTTTTGCTCTAATTTTTTGTGCAAATTATCTACTTCAGTCGAGGTCAAAGTCTTATCTAGCGAGCGATAAATGATCCGATAAGCGTAACTCACGTTATCTTTGCCAAATTTGGCTTCATTTTCATATTTATCCAAAAGTTTTACTTCTTCAATCATATCTTCACCGATAGTTTCGCGAATTAAATCAAAATAATTGTTGGGTACAAAAGTATTGGGCACAACAAAAGAAATGTCTCTCAACACTTGCGGATATTTGCTGACTTCTTTGTATTTTTGATCCAGTTTGAGTTGCTTTTTGACTCTTTCGTCTTCTGACCAAAGCAGACGAATGTCAGGCAATTCCATGCTAATCAAGGCCAGTCTTTCTAGTCCAAAACCAAACGCCCATCCGGTATAGTTTGTGGAATTTACGCCTAATTTTTCTAAAACTCCACTTTGGATCATGCCACAGCCCAATACTTCCAACCAACTACCTTCTTTGTCTACCTCCATTTCTAAACTTGGGTCAGTGTAAGGGAAAGTATCAGTATTGAAGCGATATTTGATATCTTCACCAAAAACTGCTTTAGCAATTTTGATCAAAATATTTTCCAAATCTTTGATTACCATTATGCCTTGAGTTTTGGGTATGATATACCAGCCGTCAATTTGATGGAAAACATTCATATGGTGACGATCAATCTCGTCTTTTCTATAAACTTTGCCGTAAGATAATACCCCGACTGGTTCGTTGTTTTTTATTTTTTCCTTACCAATATCTGAAGTTAAATAATAATACCAGCAGACCGTGGTGTGGGTGCGTAAAATATTTTTATCATCTACATAATAGGTGTCTGATCGGCTACGGGCCGGGTGATTTGGGGGGAAATTGAAAAGATCAAAACTTACGTCAGCCGGTACTATTTCTGGTATTTTAATATCATCAAATTTTTCAAAATCTGGTATGCTTTTGATCCGATCAATTAAAGCTTTTATGGGACTATTTGGACTACGAGAAAGATCTGGCATAGCCAAATATCGCTTCATCCGTAATGCATCAGCGTCTTCTCTTTCATTTAGTTTTTTGAGTAGGGCTTTTTCGTCCATGTTTATATTCTATATAAAATCATGCTAAAATTCAAGAATGGATCAAGTCAATTCATCACAGGTGCCAAATTTTCAATACAAGATAGGTTTTTCCTTACAAGAATTCAATACTATATCTGGCAAAAATTTTAAAGACCAAGATGTAGAAAATTTACTTTTGGAAAAAGGTTTCGAATTCAAAAAAGTGATAGTAGAGGAAATATTGAGGCAAACGATACCACTTTGTATGAATGCTGAATACAAAAATCCGTCTAGTATGCGTTTGGACGCTCCAAATGCTTTTAGTTGCTCGTCTCTTATAAGTTATCTTTACACACAAGCCGGAGTTTGGATGCCATCACTTTCAATAGATAAATACGTTTTTGGTGTACCCATTTTGGAAGAAGATTTAAAATTTGGTGATTTGATTTTTGCCAACAGTGGTATCGGTTTGGTACGGACAGAGACCGTAGAATACTTGCCCGGTAGCTCCGTGCCAGAAGGTATAGATCATGTAGTTATGTATTTGGGCCAAAATAAAATACTGCACGCTACCAAAAAATACGAGAAAGTGGTGGAGGAATCTCTTGATAATTTAAAAAGTATTTCAAAAATAGTGGGTTTTAGAAGAGTGGCGGATACGGAAGAAGAAAGATTCGTAGTTGATATTCCAAAAGACAGAACCGATTTGAAAATCAAAATAAATCTAATAAAACAAGGTCTTTAACCCACAAATAGGCTTTCTTTTATAGTTATAATTTGCTATAATAGATATATGAGTAAAGACAAAAAAGATAAGGATTCTACTAAATACAGCGCCGATTCCATCACTGTTTTGGAAGGGTTGGAGCCAGTGCGTCGTAGGCCGGGTATGTATATCGGTACTACTGGCCCAGACGGTTTGCACCATCTGATTTGGGAAATTTTTGATAACTCCAGAGATGAAGCGATGGGTGGGTTTGCTAATGATATCGAAGTATCTTTTTTGCCGGGCAATCGAGTCCGAGTAGTAGACAACGGCCGCGGTATCCCTGTAGACACCCACAAACAAACCAAAGTTTCAGCCTTGGAGACTATTTTGACCACTTTGCACGCCGGCGGTAAATTTGGCGGTGAAGGTTACAAAATTTCAGGCGGTTTGCACGGAGTAGGAGCTTCGGTGGTTAACGCGCTTTCTCTCAATATGAGAGCGGAAGTGCACAAAGACGGCGGCATATACGTGCAAGAATATGCCAAAGGCAAAAAGAAAGCGGCTGTCAAAAAAACCGGTTCTACCAAAATGCAAGGAACTGTCATTACTTTTGAACCAGATCCCGAAATATTTGCCACTGGCGATAATAAAATAATTTTTGATTTTGAAAGAGTGGTATCACATTTGCGACAACAGGCATATTTGGTAAAAAGTTTGAAAATATCAGTTTTGGATCTGAGAGAGATAACTGGCAAAATTAAAGACACTGAAACTTTTTATCTCCGAGATTTAAATATAGAAGCTCCATCCATGTCCTTTTATTTTGACGGGGGGCTTATGTCTCTCATCAGATTTTATAATCATACTCAAAAACCAATCCACAAAAATGTTTTTTATGTCGAAAAAGTAAATGAAAATTTTGAAGGAGCAGAAGTAGCTTTGCAATATGTAGATGACTTGTCGGCTCGCATCATGCCTTTTGCCAACAATATCTACAACAACGAAGGTGGTACTCATGTCACTGGTTTCAAAACTGCTTTGACTAGGACTTTAAACAACTACGCCAAGAAAAATAATCTAACCAAAAATGGTGACGACGCTTTTACTGGTGACGACGTATTGGAAGGATTGACTGCTGTGATCTCAGTTAAACTCCGAGAGGTACAATTTGAAGGTCAAACCAAAGCCAAACTCGGAAGCATGGAAGCCCGAGGTATGGTAGAGGGTATTTTTAGCGAAGCTTTTGAGACTTTCTTGGAAGAAAACCCAGATGACGCCAAAGCTATCATAAGCAAAGTTATTTTGGCCCTCAGAGCCCGCAAAGCAGCCAAAGCAGCCAAAGATTCGATATTACGCAAAGGAGCGCTTGAAGGCATGACTCTGCCGGGTAAATTAGCCGATTGTTCGAGTAAATCAGCAGAAGAATCAGAAATTTTCATCGTAGAGGGGGAATCAGCGGGCGGTACCGCCAAAGGAGGCCGAGATAGAAAAACTCAAGCTATCTTGCCTTTGCGTGGCAAAATATTGAACATCGAAAGAGCGCGTTTGGATCGCATACTTGGTTCAGAGCAGATCAAAAACTTAGTGATAGCTTTGGGCACTGCTATTGGAGATACATTTGATCTTTCCAAATTGCGTTACCACAAAATAATCATAGCTACTGATGCCGATGTCGATGGTGCCCACATCCGCACTCTGCTTCTGACTTTACTTTATAGATATTTTAGACCAGTTATAGATGGGGGATTCGTCTATATCGCTCAACCACCACTTTATAAAATAAAAAAGGGTAAAGAGATCCACTATGCTTATAACGATGACGAAAAAGCCAAAATATTAGGCAAAGATGTCAGTAGCGAGGACGTAGTTGAAACTGACGAACCAATCGAAAATATTGAATCTGAAAACGAATCAGAAGCCGCCTCCGCAGAAGCTTCGGCGAGCCGAGGGAAGAAAATTTCAGTTCAACGCTACAAAGGTTTGGGAGAAATGAACGCTGAAGAATTGTGGGAGACCACAATGGATCCTAAACGCCGTATCTTGAAGCAAATCACTGTCGATGAAGCTGGCGAAGCTGATCAAATCTTTGACATCCTCATGGGCACCGACGTCCCAGCTCGCAAATCTTTCATCCAATCCAACGCCAAATTGGCTACTATTGACAGTTAAAATCAAATGATTACACTTAAAACAGTTAGTTAGAACCCACCAAGTGAGTTCGCTACGCTAGGCCCGCCGAGGTTCGAACTCGGCGGGCCAACTTTTTTATGTTAGTTATTACTTTTAGCGATATATCGCTATAAATAGAAAATAAAAAGAGTAATAAGACTCTTAGTAAGTAGCAGAATTATTTATAATATTTTTTATCTATTTCATAAAACCACTTCCATCTATTTTTACCAACTTTTGGAGTGAGTCCAATTAAAATTAAGGTTTTCAATATATCCCAAACATCGGCTTTATTATTTTTGGCAATTTCCGACATGTAGGCAAACTTCCCGGTATCGTATTTGAGCGATATCCTATTTACCGTAGAAGAACTCACAAACAAAGCTTCAGAAATGTGATGGATTGAGATGTTTTCATTCAACATAAAAATCACAGCCAATCTTTTGGCTAGCATAACTTTTTCTGTTGATGTTAAAAACTCATCCAAAATCAATTTTGATTTTTTGTTTTTGCCAGCATTATCAAAAACATCAGCTAATTTTTTGTAAATTTTTTCAAATTGCTCCTTTTTAATTTTCCTTTTTGAAACATGTGGCATATCTATATTATGCGATATATCGCTAGAAATAATAAAATATAATTATAACAAAATCAGAAAAAATACAAAATCTAATTTAAATATTTTTCTAAAAAAGTTTCTCGATTTATATGAGATTTAGAAATTGGTCTTGGGTCTCCACTAAAATATCTTTCTCTTTCTTCGTCAGTAATTGGACCATCTATAACAAATCCCGCTTTTTCTAAAAGACCTGGGTTTGAAGCGACAATCCAAGAATCAGCTTTTATTTCTTTTATTCTTTCATCTTCTTCTAGTTCTTTGGCTAATTTTTTTAATCCTTCGCGGAATGATCTTAAAATCAAGATTGGATTTATATCTTTCCCGGGAGCAATATGTATTCTCGCAACACCATGTTCCAAGTCAACGTCGTAATACACAAGTTCACTTAATCGTATATTACCTTTAGCTTGCATAATTCTTTCGCGACGCATTCTTTCAAATATTTCTGGGTGATTTATATTTAAGTTGATGATATCTTTTAGGATTTCAAAAGCAGAACTAACAAAATCTTCTAAACTATTCAAATCGAGACTTAATTTAAATTTTTCTATTAAAATTCCTGAATCCAATCCAGCGACATTAGCAAGATCTCTTATTTCGGAATAAAATTTTTCTAATTCTTCCGGTTTATCTTTATTATAAAAAATATTTTCAAGGTATGCTGTATACTTTTTATATTTTTCATCGCCAATTTCAATTTGTGTCTGTTGAGATAATTCTTCCATTTTAATTATCAATTATTTTTTGTCTTTGATTTGTTTTTGGAAGAGGTCTAGGAGATTGTCGGAAGAGAGAGATTCTATTTTATTACCTTCTCGTGATTCCAAAACAAATTTTTTTGATTCTATTTCTTTATCACCGATCACGATCCAGTAAGGAATCCTCTCGTTTTTGGCAGAGCGGACTTTTTTGCCGAGGTTTTCGTCTTCCAAATCTACTTCAGCCCTCACGCCGGCTTCTTTGAGCATTTCATAAACTTCTTGTGCATAAGCATTGTGGTTATCGCGCACCGGAATGACTTTGACCTGCACTGGCGAGAGCCAGAGAGGGAAGTTGCCAGCGTAGTGTTCTATGAGGATACCAAAAAATCTTTCAAATGAACCAAATATAGCGACATGCAAAACCACAACGCGATGTTTTTTGCCATCTTCACCGGTATAATCCATCTCAAAATTTTCAGGTTGAACGAAATCGAGCTGAATGGTCGTGAGTTGCCACTGTCTCCCGATTGAATCTTTAACTTTTATATCTATTTTGGGGCCATAAAAAGC
>JBAYKK010000016.1:0-11367 GCA_041664625.1 Minisyncoccota bacterium | reverse complement strand
TGCCAATAAAGATTTGTGCCCGATCGTGCCACAGGACATAAATCACAAAAAAGTTATTTTTTATGGCAAAGAATTTGGCGCTATTTATAAAATAGAAAACATACAAAAAAATAAGGGGGGTTTTGATTTCAGTATTTCTTATGAAGGCAAAATCATGATGGATGCTTTTTATGAAGCGGTTTCTGAAGTAGAGCTTTATTCTATCGGCGTGGCTATGATTATCGCTAATAAGTTTCAAATTCCAGAAGAAAAAATTAAAAAAGCCGTAAACCAAATCAGTAGTTTTTCGGGCCGTATGCAAAAACTTAAAGGTATAAAAAATTCTATCATTTTAGATGATACTTATAATGCAAGCCCTGTGGCTGTCAAAATGGCTCTGAATGCTCTTTACAACCAAGAAACTCCTCAGAGGATAGCAATATTGGGTATGATGAATGAATTGGGGGATTCTTCTGAAATTGAACATCAAAAAATAGGGCAGTATTGCGATCCCAAATTTTTGGACTTGGTAGTCACTATAGGTTTTGACGCCAATAAATTTCTAGCATCCGAGGCGCGCAAAAAAGGATGTCAGGTTTATGAAGCTCAGAATTCAGTAGATGCTGGTAATTATGTTAAAAATAAAATAAAAGAAGGGGCGGTGATTTTGGCCAAAGGTTCTCAAAATGGGGTCTTCGCCGAAGAGGCACTCAAACCCTTTTTGGCTGACCAATCCGATATTTCCAAACTAGTTCGTCAAGACAAATATTGGCTGGATAAAAAGAAATTTTAATTACACCACAAGTCTAAAAACTCAAAGGGCACCTTTGATATTGTTTTTTGATACAATCTGGTATTTTCTTTTATAAAATTTTTTTTATTTCCAAATATTTCAGTGAGAAATTTTGTGTAAATAATTTTATTATTTCTGTTCTCTATAAAATCTGCGTAACTACTCCATATATAATTTTCTGGTTTATTAGCTTTAACTACAAAATCCTTTATTGGATTCATGTGTATGTATGAAGAAATGAGTATTAATTGAGGGTTTGTTTCTATTTTTACGGATTTGAATTGATCTTGAAAAACATGGCCAACTCTTTTGTATTTTGAATTAATATATCTAGAAAAACTGGTGAACACTTTTAATAAGAGAGTTGAAATTGATTCATCGCCACATTGTTCTATTAAAAGATGAAAGTGATTTGGCATTAAACAAAATGCATGCAATTTAAAATGGTTTGGTTTTGACCCGTTAATTCTTATTTTTGATTTAGGGGATTTGGTAATGTCACACTCATTTAATTCACTTACTTTTATTCCAAAGGCTAACCCAAGTCTAAAAAGAAACGCCCTGTAATCTTGTTTATCACGAAAAACAATTTCTTTATTGTTTCCTCGGTTGTAGATATGATAAAGATGGCCTTTAGTAAAGTTTTTATAATCTCGATTTCTCATACTTAAATTATACCACACAACAAAAAACTCAAAGGGCACCTTTGAGTTTGCTAATTGTAAATAATTCGTATAGTTTTATATTGGAGATAGTAAAACCATGTTCAATAAAATAACGAAGGGTTTTCCACACTTGACTTCTCTGCTGTGGAGCCTAGCTAGAGGTAAAGAAATCGGTTTTAGTTTTAATTTAACCGATAGGTGCCCGGTTGGTTGCAAATGTTATTGGCGCGCTATGGATCGTGTCAAAGAAATTGGAAAATCAAACCATGAGGCAGTGTTAGATTTCTTCCGAGCTCGGAAAGCAGAAGGCAAATTACTGGCTACTATTGTTGGTGGTGAGCCTTATGTAAACCCCCAATTACTCAAAAAAGTTGTGGAAATTATGCCGGCCAATTGGGTGGTGACATCGGGGACAACACCTCTTATGCATCTTCCGAAGACTACACACTTTGTGTCTATCGACGGCAAGGATTCTGCAACTCATGATGAAGTGCGGGGAATGTCGGGTTTGTATGATCGGATTTTGCAGAATTTGAGCTGTGTGCGAAACGAAGGCAGTTTCCCTGTCTTTATTCATTCGGTTTTGAACCGACTGAATTTTAGGCAGATTGGAGAAATGGTAGAAATATGGGAGGATAATGGGCTCGCTGATGGGATAGTTTTCAGTACCATGACTCCCATTCTTAATGGGTCTGATGAAAAATTCCGTTTGACTAGAAAAGATCGAATGTGGATTGTAGAGGAACTCTTGGTACAGCAAAAACTGAAACCAGATTTTCTCTTCATGACACCAAAAATGATCCAATGCCTGCATCCTGATTTTACAAAAAATCAGACACCAAAAACTTGTGGAACGGCCCGGTTGGTTGCTTCCTATGATGCAAGTGGAGTTGGGATACCGCAATGTATTCTTTCAGACAAAGCTGATTGTTCGGAATGCGGATGCATTATAACTGCAATATTCGAAAGTGTTCTGCGTTTTCCGCCGGAGTTGGCGGCCGTGCGAATACTTGGGAAAATGTATACACCCTAAAAAGGATTTGGCTCTTGTAGAAGATATCTACAAGAGCCTTCGTTTTACACTTATTAAGTTGACTTTTGGTCTGAAAAGCCTATAATACTTGTTCCGAGAAAACATGGATCCCGTAGTAGAAAATGGCATTAAAAAGTACGGGGGCAAAGTGTGGTTTATTAGTAAAGTGGAGTTTAAAAATTTATTTTAATATAAAGATGACAGAAGCTTTTTAAAAGCGATGCCATTTTTCACTACGGGATGGAAGAAAAAGAATATTTGACCAAAGAAAAATTTAAGGCTCTTTCAGAAGAGCTTGATTATTTAAAAAAGACTAAGCGTCGAGAGGTGGCGGAACAATTGGAATACGCCAAATCTTTGGGTGATTTATCCGAAAATGCCGAATATCATGAAGCTCGCGATATGCAGGGAGTGGTAGAAGATCGAATTAATAAATTGGAATCAATGCTTAAAAGTGCCATCATCGTATCTAGTCACGGCACTGACATGGTGGCGATAAGCTCTTCAGTGACTGTTACCAGAAAAGATGAAAAAAGCGAAAAATTTTACACTATCGTAGGTGGTGAAGAATCAGATTTATCAGCCGGCAAGATCTCGGTACATTCGCCCTTTGGTCAAGCCATTATGGGAAAGAAAAAAGGTGAACAATTTAGTTACAATGCACCTTCTGGCCCTATCACTTACAAAATAATTGATATAAAATAGAAGCATGGCTTCTTTAGAAGAAATTCGTATCGCGCGATTAAATAAACTGCAAAAATTAAAAGAAGCAGGTGTAGACGCTTATCCTGCCAAAACAGATAGAGATTTTGAAATTGCCAAGTTAATTAGCGAGTTCGAAAATTTACAAAAAGAAAATACAGTTGTAACGATCGCGGGTCGAGTTATGGCCTTGCGCATACAAGGAGCTATTGGGTTTGCCGACATATTTGACGGTACTCGTTTGGATACCGGACAAAGTGGTAAGTTCCAAATTTTACTCAAAAAAGACGAGAACATAAGCGGTAAGGATTTTGATTTGTTTGTAGAGACAGTTGATATCGGAGATTTCGTAGAAGCTTCAGGTACACTTTTCGTCACCAAAAGATCAGAAAAAACTTTGCAAGTTTCTAAGTGGAAAATGCTCACCAAAAGTTTGCAACCTTTGCCTGAAAAGTGGGCCGGTCTGCAAGATATCGAAGAAAGATACCGGAAAAGATATTTGGATCTTTTAATGAATTCAGAATTGCGAGATTTGATTATCAAAAAGTCCAAGTTTTGGGATGTGACGCGTACCTTTTTTAAAGACCAAGGATTTTTGGAGGTAGAAACTCCAGTGTTGGAGACTACTACTGGTGGAGC
Source organism: Minisyncoccota bacterium (assembly GCA_041664625.1). Taxonomy (GTDB): domain Bacteria; phylum Patescibacteriota; class Minisyncoccia; order Phycocordibacterales; family WO2-35-19; genus WO2-35-19. The sequence continues at coordinate 7,556 of JBAYKK010000016.1, read as the reverse complement.
CGAAGCTAGACCTTTCAAAACTCATCACAATGATTTTGATTTGGATATGTATCTCAGGATTTCAGTTGGTGAACTTTGGCAAAAAAGACTCATGGCTGCAGGTTTTCCTAAAACTTTTGAAATTGGTAAAGTTTATCGCAATGAAGGTACTTCGCCAGAGCATTTGCAAGAGTTCACTAATATGGAATTTTATTGGGGTTATGCTGATTATAAGATGGGTATGGCTTTGGTCAAAGAACTTTATCAAACTATTGCTAAAGAAATTTTTGGTAAAACTCAGTTTGAATACAATGGTCACAAATTTGATTTGGCCGGGGACTGGGCTTTGATTGATTACACTGAAGAAATCAAAAAACAAACTGGTATAGATATCGATAAAGCCACCGAAAATGAGATGAAAACCAGATTGCAAGAACTCAAGATCACTTACCAAGGCGAAAACAAAGAACGCTTAGTCGATACTTTGTGGAAATGTTGTCGCAAAAACATCTCAGGCCCAGCTTTCCTTGTCAATCATCCAGTTTTGGTTGCGCCTTTGGCCAAGAGAATCGCAGAAGGTCAGACTGTTCAAATGTTTCAACCTATCATCGCTGGTTCAGAAGTAGGCCGAGGGTACTCTGAGTTGAATGACCCCATTGACCAAAAAGAAAGATTTGAATTACAGGGTCGACTTATGGAGGCGGGTGATGAAGAGGCGATGATGCCAGATTTGGAATTTGTAGAAATGTTGGAACACGGTATGCCACCAACTTGCGGTTTTGGTTTTGGTGAGCGTCTTTTTGCGATCCTTGCTGGTAAACCTTTGAGAGAACTTCAGACTTTCCCTCTGATGAGGCCAAAGGAATAGATAAAAATTTTCGCATTTTTGTATGAATAAAATATCTTTATATGCAGTTATAGTAGCTTTTGTGGTTACTGGGGTAGTTGGTTTTTTGTTGGTAAAAAACAATTCTTCTGATAAAGTATTAATCAACGGAAAAGGTGAAGTCGTGATAGATAAAAAAATCAGTCCACAAGCAGGTGATAACCAAAATATTAATAGTCCCGATAATAAAACCGCTACCTCAACCAAAAAGGTCGCGCCAAAATATATGAAAGCCACATTACAAACCAACAAAGGAGATATCGTTATTGAATTTAACTCTGGTGGCACTCCCAATACAGTGGCCAATTTTATAAAATTAGCTCAAGCGGGTTTTTATGATGGCACCAAATTTCATCGAGTGATCAAAGGTTTTATGAATCAAGGTGGTGATCCGTTTTCTAAAGATGATACTCAGATGGCTCGATGGGGTACTGGTGGTCCGGGGTATTCATTCAATGATGAGATCACTGCTGAAAATAAAAACAACACCGGCACTATCTCAATGGCGAACTCTGGACCCAACACCAACGGTAGTCAGTTTTTTATAAACGTGGCTGACAATAATAGTCTCGATCCTAAACATACGGTTTTTGGCAAAGTGGTCAAAGGTATGGATGTGGTGATGGCTATCAACTCTACTCCCACCGACTCCAATGATCGTCCAATCGATTCGGTTATTATAGAAAAAGTTAATTTAGAGTGAACAAAGACAAAATCTCGTAAAAACCACCTGTAAAAGGTGGTTTTTCGTTATGCACTTATCCACAGGGTAAAGTGGTAGACGGATGCAATTAGGTGGTATAAGATGGAACCAAGTGGGAAAAAGTGGTGACATATTTTTAGGGAGCGGAGCGACCATAAAAATAGTCATGCAGAATTAATGCAATTAATTCTGTGCAGAGATCAGACATAATACGCTTCGCATATTGATTTATCACTTTGCATGCTTATAGGAGAATACACACATACTATAGATGACAAAAACAGAGTCTCTCTGCCGTCTAAATTCAGATCACTTATGGGCAAAAAGATTGTGATCACGCCGGGTTTGGATCAATGTTTGTTTGCGTTTACCGTAAAAGAATGGGAAAAGATCGCGGGTAAGTTGTCAGAAAATTCCTCCATACTCTCTTCTGACATGCGTAGTTTTACTAGATATATGTTTGGCGGAGCAAGTGAAGTTGAAGTAGATAATATCGGGCGAGTTTTGGTTCCGGATTTCTTAAAGGAGCGCGCTAATCTCAAAACCAAAGTGGTTTTGATTGGGGTGCAAAACCGAGTAGAAATATGGAACGAAAAATCGTGGAGCGATTATAAGAAACAAGTTGAGAAAGGGGCCGATGGTTTGGCCGAGAAATTATCAGGACTTGGCATAATGTGATGACTCACACGAGTGTTCTTTTACAAGAAGTTATAGATGGGCTTTCTTTCCAAGATGGAGATATCTATTTGGACGCTACTACGGGTAGTGGCGGACATATGGAAGGAGTTTGGTTAAAAGAAAAAAACAAAGTGATGCTTGCTGGTATTGATGCGGATCAGATGTCTATTTCTATTGCCAAAGAAAGGTTAGACATCGCTGGGGCTAAACCAAAACTTGCTGTATTAAATTTCAAAAATATAGATCAATCGCCTGAAATTTTGGAGATCAAACGTCCAACCAAAATCTTGTTTGATCTAGGTTGGAGTAGTGACCAGTTCCTTGGAAGTAGCCCCGACGCTACGGTCGGGACAGGCCGGGGTTTTAGTTTCCAAAAAGATGAACCTCTTCTCATGACTTTTTCCAACAAGGTCCTGGAAGAAGATACTACCGCTTATGATGTAGTAAACAAATGGGGTGAAGAAAATCTAGCTGATGTGATTTATGGGTATGGCGAAGAAAAATACTCTAGGAGGATCGCAAAAGCCATAGTAGATAAAAGAAAAGAAAAACCCATAGAAACTTCCAAAGAATTGGCTGAAATAGTAAAAAACGCAGTGCCTATATTTTACCGTTTTGGTCGGATTCACCCAGCTACCAAAACTTTTCAAGCTATCAGGATCGCGGTCAATGATGAACTCAAAGCTCTTGAGCAAGGTTTAGAAAAAGCTTTTGGAATTTTAGATAAAGGAGGCAAGATGGCAGTCATTTCATTTCATAGTTTGGAAGATCGGATAGTTAAAAACTTTTTTAAAGCAAGAAAGATTGATGGGACAGGCGAGATCATAACCAAAAAACCAATTACAGCCAGTGAAGAAGAAATAAATATAAATCCGAGATCTAGAAGCGCCAAACTTAGAATCATTAAAAAAATTTAAATAAATAAAAATGAATAATTACATAAAACAAAAAATAAAAGGATTGGTAATGCATAAAGCCACTAATTATATATTGGTAGCTTTTATTATTACCGCCGCTATTTCATATGCGTATTTTGCAAATATAGCTGTCCGCACTCTTGCTACTTTGGAAAAAACTAAACAACAGATGCAATCATTGAGTGTCCAAGTGAGTGATATGGAATCCCGCCGTTTGGCGGTGGAAAACTCTATAAGTTCAGTTGGGGCTGTGAGATTGGGATTCGTAGAAGTCAAAAATCCTATCTTTATAATGAAAAATTCTAAAAAAACTACTCTTTCTTATAAAGTAGATTAAAATAAATGACTGGCAGGATTCACTATATATCCATTTTTTTGATTTTTTTAGCATTACTCATGGTGGTCCGCTTGTACTTCGTACAGGTGGTAAATGGTGAGAAGTTTATTGTTACAGCCGAAAGGCAAAATATAAACGAAAACACCATTTCTTATGATCGAGGCGAGATCTATTTTGAAAGTAAAGATGGCGAGACTATACCCGCCGCTATTTCTAGATCCGGTTTTACGATCGCTATAAAACCTAATATTATCAAAGATCCTGAGGACATTTATAATACTTTGAGTAAAGTTTTGGTTCTAGATAAAACAGATTTTATAGCTAAAGCCTCTAAAAAAGAAGACCCTTATGAGGAGATTGCAAATCATTTAAATACTGAAACAGCTGACAAAGTGAAGGCTCTCAATATTTACGGAGTTACAATCGCTACTGATAAGTGGCGTTTTTACCCGGGCGGTAGATTGGCTGCCAATACTATCGGTTTCGTGGGTTTTAGTGGTGATGAGCTGGCGGGGCGTTATGGTCTGGAGCGTTATTATGAAGATATTTTAAAAAAAGATCCGTCCAAGGCTTACAATAATTTTTTTGCTGAATTTTTTTCAACGGTTAGAGAATCTTTAAACAAATATCCTCAAGAAGAAGGTAATATCATCACTTCGATCGAACCATCGACAGAACTTTTTTTGGAAAATGAATTACAAAATGTCAGAGAAAAATGGGGTAGTGATGAAGCAGGGGGGATTATTATAAACCCCATGAATGGCGAGATAATAGCTATGGCCTGGAACCCTTCTTTTGATCTAAATAATTTCAAGGAAAGTGGGGTCAAGTTTTTCAATAATCCATTGGTGGAAGGTAGATACGAAATGGGCTCTATCATAAAATCTTTGACTATGGCATCGGGCATTGATTTGGGAGTGGTCACATCTAGTAGCACTTACTATGATGCCGGTTTTTTGGTTTTAGATAAAAAACGCATATCCAATTATGATGGCAAAGGTAGAGGTACAGTCAATATGCAAGAGGTTTTGAATCAGTCACTCAATACCGGGGCAGCTTATGTGGCCATGAAAATGGGTAATCAAAAATTTGCCGAGTACATGAGAAATTTCGGAGTGGGTACTGAAACCGGTATTGATTTACCAAATGAAGGAATTGGTTTGGTCAATAATCTGGACAGTACTAGAGATATTGAAATTGTTACGGCTTCATATGGTCAGGGAGTGGCTTTCACACCGATTGCCACAGTCCGAGCATTATCGGCTTTGGCCAATGGTGGAAGCCTCATTACCCCTCATATTGTTAAAAAAATAGAATATCAAAGTGGTTTGACCAAAAAAATATCTTTCGCTCCTGATAAACAAGTGATCAAAAAAGAAACCTCTGAAGAAATCTCTAGGATGTTGGTGGGAGTAGTTGATAAAGCTTTGCGGGGCGGTACGGCCAAGATCCCTGGGTATTCGGTAGCTGCCAAAACTGGTACGGCCCAGATGACCAACGAAGGTACCGCAGGTTATGTAGATGGCAAATATTTGCATTCCTTTTTTGGATATTTCCCAGCTTACAATCCAAAATTTTTAGTTTTCCTTTTCCATACTTATCCAAAAAACGTGCGCTATGCTTCCGAAACTTTGACTGACCCATTTCTAAACATCACCAAATTTCTCATCAACTACTATCAAATACCTCCTGATCGCCCAGAAGATGTTATCCCCCAAAATCCATAATTTGTGAGCCATAGAGATCGGTCAGGAATAATTGTGAGCCACAATATTTCATTTTTCGTCAAAAATGAAATTTCCAGCCCCGGACTCAGCTGTTTTTCTTGCTAGAAAAACATGCTTCCGTCTTCACAAAAGCGAAAAAGACTGGAGCAGTCCAGTCTTTTTAAAAATCGCTTTTGTGACCTCACAGAGAATCGAACTCTGATTCTTGCCTTGAGAAGGCAATGTCCTAACCGTTAGACGATGAGGCCTACAAATAAAATATAACACGAATTATTGAACTTTGACAGTGATTCTAATTTATATACGAAAAAGCCCCGCGACAGCGAGCCGTGAGGCTTTTGTCGTGGGGCCGAGTTTACGGACAGCGATTCGGCCCGCAGTCTTTGGAGAGCTCGTCGCCTCCCAAATAATCCGGAGTCCCGTCGTCTTCCGGCAACCGAATCGGACCGATCGGATCTTGCTTTTGGGGCAAACGGTACGAGAATGTTATTCCTTCCTGCTCGTACTGGAAGTCAAACATTTCTGTACCACAGTGTTCGCATTCGTTCAGTTCTTCCTCTACGAAGACTGCGATGCGTGCTTGGCATGCCAGATTGGGGCATGTGATGACTTCTGTACCCATTTTGTTATCTCCTAAAATCAAAATTTTTTGCGAATTTCTATTATAAATTATACACCCAAACGTGTTTGTTGTCAATATAAAATACGGGCTATATTTTGAGCTATTAAAAATGATATAATCGTAATATGGAAATAATTCGTGACTTTGAAAAAATCTCTAAAAATGACTCCGATTTGGCTGGAGGAAAAGGGGCTTCTCTGGGAGAGATGACACAAGCTGATATACCTGTTCCGCCCGGATTTGTCGTATTGTCAGCTGCTTTTGACCGGTTTTTGCATGAGACAGATTTGACTCAAGAAATTGATGCAATTTTGAAGACTGTAGATCACAATGCAATCAATACAGTTGAAGATGCCTCAGAAAAAATAAGGGGGTTGATTGAAAGCAGAGAAATGCCCAAAGATATATCAGATGAGATAAAGAAAGATTTTAAAAAACTAGATTCAAAATTTGTTGCTGTACGTTCGTCCGCTACGGCTGAAGATGGATCAGAGCATGCTTGGGCAGGACAGCTTGAAAGCTTTTTGAATACAACGGAAGAAAGTCTTTTAACCAATGTAAGAAAATGCTGGGGTTCGCTTTTTACACCACGCGCTATTTTTTACCGCTTTGAAAAAGGATTGCATGGGACGGAAATATCGGTAGCAGTGGTAGTCCAAAAAATGATTCAATCGGAAGTATCGGGTATTGCTTTTTCGGTCCATCCAATCACCGAGGACCCTAACCAGCTCATTATTGAGGCTGGATATGGTCTTGGCGAAGCCATTGTTTCTGGCTCAATTACTCCAGATAGTTATGTGGTGGAAAAAGAACTAAGAAATATAATTGATAAAAATATTTCTGAGCAAAAGAAAGCTTTTGTTAAAGATGGTAAAGATAATAATTGGGTCATGGTAGACAAAGAAAAGCGTAACAATCAAAAGCTGTCTGATGAAAAAATATTGGATTTGTCCGAGCTTGTAGTTAAGATAGAAAAGCACTACAATTTTCCATGTGATATAGAATGGGCTTTTGAGGAGAATAAATTTTATATAGTTCAAAGTCGACCAATTACTACTTTAAAAAATAATCGCTATGCAAACATATAAACAAGTTTATACAAGGGAAAATTGTTTAATCGCTGTTCAAGTCTGGGAAGAGCATCAGATCCATTTATTAAAACAAAAACTTGGTGAGTCTGCTCCACTTACGATTTTTGATGTATACGGTGGCGTGATAAAGGTCTACTACCACGAAGATATTTGGGATGTGTGGGGCAATATTATTGCAAACAAGGTAAATTCAGAGCCAGATTTTGCACCGACTGAAATGAAAGCTTTAGGAGAAAGGATTGATCAGCTTGAGAAAATTTGGCACAGAGGAGAGGTTGATACTGCGGAAGATATAGTAAAACTTTTTGATTTAGCCGCATGGACTTGGGTTGGAGTATCTATATCATATTGTTTGCCGGATATAAAAAGTGTATCAAAAGAAGCTCAGGATTTGGGTATGAAGCTTAGAAACAGAACTCTGGATTTCCTTGAATTTACAGATAATGCAATTAAAAAAACTCTGAGAAAACTTTACCCAGAACTCGGAGATTTAATTAAATACATCTCAATCGAAGAATTAAAAGAAAACGATATCCCTTCCAAAGAAATTTTAAAAGATCGAGAGCAACATTATATTTATTACGACTTTAAACTATATACCGGTCGTGATGTATAT
>JBAYKK010000015.1:0-13892 GCA_041664625.1 Minisyncoccota bacterium | reverse complement strand
CTCAACTAAAGGGTGCGTACCTACGTGTTACTACCTCGTTCGCCAAGGGTCTAAACCCTTTCGACTTGCATGCCTTATCCACGCCGCCAGCGTTCATCCTGAGCTAGGATCAAACTCTAAAATTAAATCAAAAATAAATTTTGATATTTGTAGAACGGAACAAAACAAAAAATAGTTTATTATTTTTCGTAACCTGCTCAATCCTAGACTCAGTTTTTTCGAAATCACTTATATTATTACTTGAACTTGCAATTACCCAAAAACCTTACCGAGGTTCAAATTGGGTAATTTCTTTCTTGTACTTATTATTTCAAGATGTCAATGAACTCTAAAAATCGCCCCACCTAAGGGGCGAAATCTAGTATATGCTTTTTAAATTAAACGTCAACCCCGTACTGAAAATTGACATGGGGATAACCTGTGCTACAAAGTAGCAATGTCAATTTCTAGTACGGGGTCAACCCCCCAATTAAGCGGTTTGGGGAGAAGGTGTGGAAGGAGGGGTTTGGGTCAAGCTAGCTTTGGCTTTAGATAATTGTCTATAAACATAAACCCAAGCAAAAGTGCTGACTGGTACTGACACCAAAAGGCCGACTCCAAAAGCCAAAACTCCAAGTATATTTACGAGTCCCAAAACAATAAAAAAACCAACAAGTTTCCAAAACTTACCTTTGGTTATGGCGTAGCTTTCTTTCATCGCTAACATCGGGGTTGTGTTGGTATCTATCAAAATAAGTGAGGCGAAGGAAAATCTAATTGCCCAAAAAATACCAGGGAGGATAAGTAAAATTAAACCTCCAATTACGGTTAGGAGAGTCAATATGCAAGTCCCCAAGTATCTCCAGAAAAGTTTGTATTCTTTAAATATTTCTGAAAATTTTGGGCTTTCTCCGTCTGACATTCTCAAAAATATTTTAGTGTAGCCTATTCTGATGATGACAGAAAATATCACAGCAAAAAGTCCAAACAAAAATGGAGTACGGGTTAGTGAACCGACTGCTAAAATAAGAAGGGTGCTAAACAAGACAATTTCTAGATGCTCTTTTGCTTTGCTCCAGCCGTATTTTATTGATTCTTCTATTGAAAACATAAAATTTAGTTAATTTGTAAAGTACTTAAATTATAACATAAATAAGCAAAACTGTGCTACTATAAGTTAAATATGAATAAAAAGAAGTCTGGGCGCATAGGCGGGGGAAATAATAAATTAACAGGGATAATCAAAATCACAGCCAAACCACTTGGTTTTTTGGTAGTAGACGGACTAAAGAGCGACAATGATGTCATAATATTTGAAGAAAATTTAAATTGTGCTCTTGATAAAGATGAAGTAGAAGTAGAGATTATAGGAAAAGACAGGGACAGAAAAAAAGGCAGAGTAACAAAAATAATCAAAAGAAGTAAAACCAATTTTGTCGGTACTTTAGAAAAACCTGCCTTGCCGGCAGGCAGGTTTGGTAATGGTTTCATCTTTGTTCCCGATGATTTTAAATTTTATAAAAAAGTTGATTTGTTGCCGACCTCTGATATTGGAAAACTTGAAGAAGGTGTCAAAGTTTTGGCCGAAATAAATTGGACTAACCCCAATCTTAATCCTAAAGGTAAAATACTAAAAATAGTCGGCAAAAAGGGTGATCATGAGACCGAAATGCAGTCTATTCTTTTAGATAAAGGCATTGTTTACGACTTCCCTACTAAAGTTGAAGAAGAAGCTCAGGAAGTAGCTAGAAAGTTTAGAAACGAATCTGGAAGCGAGATAAGCGAAGCTTCTTGGGAGCGGACAGATTCTGTTTCGAAACTTTCAGAAAGAAGAGACTTCAGAAACATAACCACTTTCACAATAGATCCCAAAGATGCCAAAGATTTTGACGACGCTCTTTCTTATGAAGATTTGGGTGGAGGTCCCGACGCAAAGGACGGGGCAGGCAAGATAAGAGTTGGGGTGCATATTGCTGATGTTTCGCATTTCGTCAGACCCGGGACAGCTTTGGATGCAGAAGCTTTGGACAGGAGTTTCTCCACTTATTTGGTTGATCGGACTATACCAATGCTCCCTGAAGTTTTGAGCAATGAGTTGTGCTCGCTTATGCCCAACGTAGATCGTTTCGCTTTTTCGGCTGTTTTTGATATCAAAAAAGATACTGGTGAGATCTTGGATCGTTGGTTTGGTAAAACTATAATCAATTCTAATAAAAGATTTAGTTATGAAGAGGCTCAGGAATTATTAACCTCATCCCGCTCTGCTTCGCAGAGCGACCCTCTCCTAGAATCAGTAGAGGGTAAAAATGCAGCCCTTCCCCTGCATCTAGGGGAAGGGCAGCTTGCCGAAGGCAAGCGGGATGAGGTTTTTAGGAATCCGCTCAGTGAGCTAAATCGTATCGCCAAAATATACAGAGAAGAAAATAAAAAGAACGGAGCGATAGAATTTGAAACTGATGAAGTGAGATTTGAACTTGATGAAAAGGGTGCTCCGGTCCGTATTTACAAAAAAGCCCGATTGGACACTATGAAAATGATCGAGGAATGGATGCTCCTCGCCAATCGCGAAGTAGCTAAATTTATAAGTGATAAAATCGGCAAAAAAGGTGGAGCAGGCATATTCCGTATTCACAAATTACCCAAAATGGAACGCATTGAGGAATTGGCAGTTTTTGTGAGAGCTTTAGGTCATGAATTACCTATCAAAAATGGCGAGGTCACAGCTCGTGACATAAATGCATTACTCAAACAAATTGAGGGTCACGCTTCGGAATCTTTGATCAAGACCGCGACCATCCGCTCTATGGCCAAAGCAGTTTACTCGACCAAAAATATCGGCCATTTTGGTTTGGCTTTCAAATATTATACGCATTTCACTTCCCCAATCAGACGTTACCCAGACCTCATGATCCATCGCATATTAGAAAGATATTTAAACAACGAACCTATTCCTAAAAATGAATTTGTTAAATTTGAAAAAATAGCTCAAGAAGCGAGTGACAAAGAAGTGATCATCGCTGAAGCTGAACGCGACAGTATCAAATACAAACAAGTAGAATTCATGCAAAATAAAATCGGCCAAGAATTTGATGTAGTTATTTCTGGCGTGACTGAATGGGGCATGTATGTCGAAGACCCTGAGACCAAAGTTGAAGGCTTAGTGCGCATCAAAGATCTGGGTGACGACTTCTACAAATTAGATCAAAAAAATTATTGTATCGTCGGTCAAAATACTAAAAAGAAATTCTCCCTCGGCGACTCGCTCCGTGTGACTCTCACTTCTGCCGACCTCGACCGCAAAACTCTAGATTTTAAACTCGTGTAATTTTTATTTTATGCGATATATCGATAGAAATAGAATTCACAACATTTGTGACGGCCGTCATATTTGTAACCGAAAGAAAATAAAAACAAGAATGCCCCGAGGGTTAGTCGGGGCATTGAGCGGAAAAATTGATTTGGAAAGTTAGGTCTTGTTAACTTCCCAGTAATCCACGTAGAACGGGATTCCATTTCTATCATGCCTATCTATGGCTATGAGAAATCTCATGTTTGAAGTTCTGTGCCACTCTACTTCCAAATCGATCGCTCGATCTTCGTCTCTGTAGCCAATGGCCTCGTCTTTGCATGGGTAAAGACTATAAGCAATAGTCTTGCCGCGATTGTCGTACTCCGATTGAAAATGACAAAAGTGGATTCTCTCCCAGGTTTTGCCACTCATGACTATCACAGCTTTTTGATAGTCACTTACGCCTGATCGGCAGATTTCTTCTATGCCCTTGTCTGCCAAAGTTTGGGCGACTTTGGATATCACGACCGGCCCTTTTTTGAATTCCATGGTGCTACCTCTTTTGTTTTTATACCATAATTATTTAGCTACCGCTACTGCTTCATCAAATTCGATAGAGAGTAAGCGGGAGACAGAGTCGTGACCCATGGTGACGCCGTAGATGACACCAGCGCGCGACATGGTTTCGCGGTTGTGTGTGATGAGTATGAGTTGAGAGACTTTGGAAAGCGATTCAATCATATCGCCATATTTTTTGGAGTTGGCTTCGTCCAAAGCGGCGTCGGTTTCATCTAAGATAATAAATGGTGGTGGATTGACTTGAGATATGGCAAAAAGTAGAGCAATCGAAGTCAAAGCTCTTTCACCACCTGAGAGCATATCCAAACCTTTAGTCCTCTTGCGTGGCAATGATACTGAAATTTCTATACCTTCCCTCGCCTCACCGTAGCCCTTTTCGTTCATAGCTAAAATAGAATTTCCAATGCTGTCATCGAGTTCATCGTCCGAGTCGTTTTTATTGTGGCGAAGGCGGGTCGGTTCCTTTATCACTTCCAACTTGGCTTCGCCGCCTCCAAACATCAGTGCAAAATATTCATGAAAAGTGTTGTTTATTTTTTCTACCCCTTGTTTGAATTCTATATCCAATTTTTCTAATAATTCCTTTATGAGAATTTCTAAAGATTCGGCTGATCTTTTCAAGTCTTCTAATTCTTTTTGTAAAAACTCATCTCTCTCGACAGTTTCTCTATATTCTTTGGAAACTTCGGCTCCACCGCCACCTCCCAGCTCTTCCAATCTGATTTTCATTTTTTCGAGCTCTTTCCTCCTCTCAAGTTGCCTATCTCTCTCTTCTTCTCCCCTCTCCTTCGCAAGAAGAGGGGTATGGGGTGAGGTCGTATCCAAAATATCATTCTCAAAACCCAAAATAGCAGTGCCCAAAAGCACACCCCCTTCTGCAATTTCTCTTTTCCAATCGTTTTCTTCGATAGAGAGTCGGTGTTCTTTTTCTTTCAATAATTCCATCTTGTTTCGAGCCTCACTTTGTTCTGCTGAAATTTTGAATATATTTTTTTCGGCTTCACGACTTGAATCTTTTTCTTTCTCTATGGAGTTTTTGATTCTTTGATATTCTGAATTTAATTCGGTCAAAACTAACTCAATATTTTTAATTCTTTCTTCCACTTCTTTTTTGCTATTTTCCAATTTATCATTGAGCGAAATCAATTCATCTAAATTTTTATTTTCAAAATTGGTTTTATGGCTGGCGATAAAATTCTTGACTCTTTCAATGATTTTAATCACTTCAGAATAAGTAGAGATTTCTCTTTCCAAATCTTCAACTTCTCTCAAAAGAATAGTTTTGCTTTCTTCTGATTTTTGGTCTAACTTTATTTTTTCTATACTTCTTTGGTTGGCACTTATTTCACCTTCGATTTTACCAACCTCTCTATAAAGCTGGTCTTTTTCTTCTCTCTCTTTTTTTATTTTGTTTTCAATATCTATAAGCTCTTCACTTTTTTGGTCTTTTTGGGCTGAAGTAGCCAAAATATTTTTGGCTGCTTCCATCTCTTTCCCCAATTTTTCTAACTTTTCTTTTACTGGGCTTTGTTCAGTTTCGATCTCTTTCCTTTGGGTCTCTAAATAAATTTGTTCTATTTTTAAGTATTCTCTATAAAATTTGACCAATTTCAGACGTAATTCTTCAGCTTTTTCTACTTTTTCGACTTGTTTCTTTAAAAATTTGATATGCGGAGCGATCTCGCGTCGTAATGATTCTACTTGTTTTATATTTTCCTCGGTTTTTAAAAGTTTCCGCCCACTTTCTTCTCTTTTGTATTGATAAATCTTGAGCCCCAAAGCGTCTTCTATCATTTCTTTGCGCTCTTTCATATTGGCAGACAAAATCCGATCTGCTTCGCCTTGAGAGATGATATGGTGACCAGAAGCGCCAATATGAGCTTCAGCGAGGAGTTCGATGATATCTTTGAGTCGCACCAATGAGCCATTCAAATAATATTCGTTACCGCCGTCGCGGTTGACTACTCTTTCTATTATTATTTCTTCAAAATCCATACCGCCACCAAAATTTTGAAATAGATTTTTGCTGTTATCAAAAACCAATTTTACATTGGCTCGATTTGATCTGCCTATTTCGCTTGAACCGTTCCATATCAAATCTTCCCCGCGTTTGCCACGCATAGATTTGATGGATTGTTCGCCTAGAGCGAAGCGAAAAGCTTCGGCCACGTTTGATTTGCCGGAGCCGTTGGGGCCGACGATAGCTGTCACTCTGGATTTGAAATGCAGTTCGGTTTTTTTGGCAAAACTTTTGAAACCCGATATCTCTAACGATTTAAGCATGATACATTTATTATATATTATCAAAAAACAAATGCTAATTTTTCTCGCTTAACCCTATTTCATGGGACCCACTCGATTCAAAATTAACATTTTTTTTGATCAAATTTTACAAAAAAGCGAACCGCCATCAGGAGGATGGCGGTAAGATCAACTCGATATCGTCAATTACGATCGTAATTGACTTCTCCTCAACGAGGCGGGCGGGCGGTCTGTGTCTTTCGCATAAAGCCAAGTAACTACCTTCTCCCGACTCCGCCAAGAAATCGGCTACTTTGCCACAGTACAAAGGGCCACTCTGTGAATCATAGTCTATGTTTGCGCAACATTGATAGACTTCTTCCTCTGTCGTTTTTCGAAAACGAAGAGAATTGATTTCGACCTTTTGGCCATTAGGGATAAAATCCCTTTGAAGATTTTTTGCTGTATTTTTATTCATCTTCTTCTCTAAAAGAAAAATAACACAGAAATGTCGCCACTACAAACTATTTTATTCCCACCCCTTTTCTTTGAGAGCGTTGCGAGCCGCCGACTGTTCAGCGTCTTGTTTGGATTCACCTTCGCCTTCGGCGACCAATTTTTCTTTTAAAAATACGCCGACGGTAAACTTCTTGTCATGATCAGGCCCAACTTCTTTGGTAGTTTTATATGAAGGAGTTGTGCCTTCTGCATCTTGAGCTTTTTCTTGAAATTTACTTTTGGCGTCAACCCAAAGTTCCTCTTTGACTATTTTGTAAGTCATAGGAGCAATATATTTCAATATGAAATCACGAGCTTTTTCGTAACCTGAATCCATATAAATAGCGCCGATGATAGCCTCTAGAGCATTGGCCAGTATGTATTGGCGAGCCCTACCTTCGTCTTTGGCCTCACCTTTGGAAAGTAACAAAAAGTCATTTACATTCAAATTTTTGGCGACCTCGGCACAAGTCTGAGCGTTGACCAAGGCGCTACGGATAGAAGTCAGATCACCCTCATTTTTTTCTGGGTATTCGTTGTATAAATAATGAGTGATAGCCAATTCCAAAACCGCATCTCCCAAAAATTCAAGACGCTCGTTGTGTTTACCTTTTAAACTTTTGTGTTCATTCAAAAAAGAACGATGAGTGAAAGCTTGTTTCAAGATCTCTTCATCATTAAATTTCAAGCCAATAGTCCTTTCGAATTCTCCAAAATCTTTTTCTTTCATGCCGGTTAATTTTAAGTTTTGACTAATATGTTGATAGCTTTGGTTATAATGGGCAAAATATCTCCATAAAAATTTAATCCTAGTATCTCTTGAAGCTTGAACCATCGGACTTCGTCCAACCCGCCTTTGTCTTCTTTGTTTTCAAGAGTCAAATCTTCAAAAGGCGCTTCCGCCAAAAAATAAATCACGTGTTTGGAAAGTTTGCCTTTTTCTGGGTGGAAAGTTTCGTAAGTGTTGTCTCCCAAATTTTCCTTGGGCTCTATCATTAGACCCAACTCTTCTTTGGCTTCACGGATTATACCTTCATGTTCGGTCTCACCATTTTCTAGTCTGCCTTTGGTTAAAGTCCAATGACCAAAAATATCATGCACTAAGGCCACAAAAACTTCACCTTCATGACGTGCATAGACTACTGCTCCGACCAAAGTTTCTTTGGTGACAGTGGTTTTTTTATCGCTAGCTTTGTCGTCTTTACCGGGTTCACCCATTTCTTTGTAAACTGCACCCAAAACTCCGTTTATGAATTTACCAGAAGTTTCTCCACCAAATTTTTTGGCTAATTCGATCGCTTCATTGATGGCGACTTTAGGAGGCACTTGTTCACGGTTAGAAAACAGGAGTTCAAAAAGACCGATACGCAAAATATTGCGGTCCATGACACTGATCTTCTCGATTGGCCATTCTGGAGCAGCAGAAACAATGACATTATCTATATCTTTTTGTTTTTCTAGCACACCTTTCAAAAGACTTTGCATGAAATTGTCACTTTCCGATCCAGGAGCAAATTCGGAAGCATTGCGATGGAGAATTTCTTCGGGATTTATTTGTTGTTCACTAAAATCCCACTCGTATAGAGTTTGGAGTACAGTTGATCTTGCAAGGTGCCTGTTTGCCATTTTGAAATTTCTAATTATTCTAATTGTACTAAATTCTAAACAAAAACCCAAACCACAATCCCCAATTTTAGAAATTACGAAGTTAAGACTTATTTAGAACAGATAGGACAATAAGAAATTATTTTGCTGCCTTTGCTTTCTCTTTAGTTTTCTTTTCTTTCTTGGCAATTTTAGCATGTACGTCCAAAACCTGACGGCCTTTGTACTTGCCACAAACTTGGCATACTGAATGCTGCCCCTTAGGGCTACCACATTCTTTGCAAAGAGTAAGTGAAGGCGCCACCAATGCGTGGTGACTTCTTGTGTTGCCTCTTTGGCTTCTTGTATGTCTCATTCGGACTACCATACGGACATACTAATATATTTAATAAAATAAGGCAAATCTTACAGCTTCTTACAAAATGACTTGCGGTGAATAGGAGAAAGCCCGTGTTTTTGGATAAGGGAGTAGTGGAGCTTTGTACCATACCCCTTATGAGTCTCAAAGCGGTAGTGGGCGTATTTTGAGCCCAGACGGGCCATCAACTGATCTCGAAGTACTTTGGCGACAATAGAGGCGCAGGCTATAAAGACATTCTTTTCGTCTCCTTTTATGATAGTTTTTTGATTTTTGAATTCTTTTGGAGCTTTTAAAAGCCCATCTAATCTCAAATTACAATGACGGCCATTGTAATTTGAAGTGTGGTGTAATTTTTTTAAACAGTCGGCAATCCCTTTGCGAATAGCAAAACTAATCCCCTTTTTATCTATTATTTTATTTGAAATGTGAGCGACATTAAAAAATACTTTTCCTGCTTTTTTTAAAACTACAAATTTTTTATAAATTTCTGCTCTTTTTTGGGGATTAAGTTTTTTGGAGTCTCGTAGTTTATTGTCAAAAATATTTCGCAAGAGCCACTTTTCTATTTTTTGCTCAGCTCCAAAAACACCGACCGTGACCGGCCCAGCCAATGGTCCCCGCCCTGCTTCATCTATACCGATTACCCATTTCATCATACCAACAGATTAACATAAAATAGTTTGCCCCCGTCTCTCTCGAAACGGGGGCTGAGTCCGGCGCTACTTGTTGTCGTGCTCCTTGGCGGCTGTCTGGGTGACGGCCGCCGGAGGGGAATGGATGAGCATGCGAACACCTCGCGCGAACAAAATACGAACCTGAAATAAATATAACAAAAACCAAAAAACGGTCAAGTCTTGTGTGGATAGCCTAAAAGCTATAAGCTATAAATATGAAATTTACTCATTTGCATACTCACTCGCACTATTCCCTCCTGCAAGCTTTACCAAAATTGCCCGACCTCATACAAGCAGCCAAAAAAAACGAGATGGAAGCCTTGGCTCTAACCGATAACGGCAACATGTACGGCACCATTGAATTTTATAAGGAATGCCAAAAGCAAGGGGTGAAGCCTATCATAGGGGTAGACGCTTATCTGGCTTCTCGCACCCGATTTGATAAACAAGCCGGAGTAGATAAAGATCGATTCAGATTGGTTTTGCTTTGCAAAAATAATATTGGTTACAAAAATCTTTTGAAATTGGTAACCGCATCATATTTGGAAGGATTTTATTACAAACCCCGCATCGATCTGGAACTTTTGGAAAAATACCACGAAGGTTTGATCTGCATCTCTAGTTCATGGAGCGGTGATATTTCTACTGCTTTGCGAAATAAAAATACCGAACTGGCTGAAGCTTTGGTAGAAAAATATCAAAATATTTTTAAGAATGATGATGGAGGTGATTTTTATATCGAAATTACCAAACACCCAGAACTTGCCGAGCACAACGAACACATGCAAGTGTTGGCAGATTTTGCCAAACAAAAAAACGTGCCGATAGTGGCTGCTCACGATGTTTATTATATCGCCCCAGAAGATCGAGATGCCAAAAATACTTTGATGGCGGTTCAAAATGGAGGAGAATTCAGAGCCGCCTCCACCCAAGGCTTCGGTGGACCAACAGAAGAAGACTTTTCTTTTCTTTCAGATGACGAAATAAAAGAAAGATTCAAAGATATGCCAGAAGCGGTTTTCAATAATCACAAAATCACGGCTCTTTGCAATTTGGAGTTGGAACTTGGCAAATGGGCTTTCCCTGATATCAAACTCTCATCTGGTAAAAGTTACGACCAAGAATTAAGAGATCTGGCTTATGAAGGGATAGAAAAAAGAGGTTTAGAAAAAAGTGACGAAGTGGTAAAAAGATTGGAGTACGAACTCGGGGTTATCCAATCCAAAGGTTACTCGCCATATTTTTTGGTAGTAGCCGACCTTTTGAATTATGCTCACGACCATGGCATTTTGACCAACATCAGAGGTTCGGTTTCGGGTTCGCTCACTACTTATGTTTCGCATATCACCAACATCAACCCATTGGAATACGAGATTCCTTTTGAAAGATTTTTAAATCCTGATCGACCTTCGGCTCCCGATATCGATATGGACTTCGCTGATAATAGACGAGATGAAATGGTTGAATATGTCAAACAAAAATACGGCGCAGACAAAGTGGCTCAAATCGGGACTTTCGGGACCATGATGGCGCGAGGTGGTGTCAGAGATACCGCTCGAGCTCTTGGTTTTGCTTACACGATCGGTGATCGGATCGCCAAACTCATCCCTATGGGTGCTCAAGGTTTCCCTATGACTATCGACCGAGCTTTGGCCGAAGTACCTGAACTTTTGGAACTTTACAAAAAAGATGTCGATTCCAAAAAAATAATAGACATGGCCAAAAAAATAGAAGGTTGTGCCAGACATATCGGAGTACACGCCGCCGGTATCGTCATCAGTCCGACTGATTTGACTGACTTCACTCCTCTGCAATTTGATCCCAAAGGCGAAGGCAAGATCATCACTCAATATGATATGTATAGTGTCGATGAAAACGGCGCCGGGCTTTTGAAATTTGATTTTCTAGGTTTAAAAAATCTTTCCATTATTTCTGCCGCTGTCGCCCTCATCAAAACTACCAAAGGAGTAGAAATCGATTTGGACAAAATGCCAATTGACGACAAAAAAACTTTTGCGATGTTGGCCCGAGGTGAAACTCAAGACCTCTTCCAGCTCAACGGTGATGGCATGACTAGATTTTTGGTGGAACTAGTACCAGAAACTATCCACGATATAAACGCGATGGTGGCGCTCTATCGACCAGGCCCTCTGCAATTTATACCGATGTTTATAGAGCGCAAACATGACCCTTCCAAGATTACTTACCCAGATCCAGCTCTTGAACCGATCCTCAAAAAAACCAACGGGATCTTAGTTTATCAAGACGACCTTTTGATGATGGCCAACAAACTAGCTGGTTATAGTTGGGGCGAAGTCGATAAATTCCGCAAAGCGGTGGGCAAAAAAATTCCCGAAGAGATGGCTAAACAAAAAGAAAAATTTATCGCCGGTTGTATAGAACATTCCAAATGGTCAGAAAAAAAAGCCAAAGAAGTGTGGAAATGGATTGAACCTTTTGCTTCGTACGGTTTCAACAAAGCGCATTCAGTTTCTTATGGTCGAGTGGCTTATCAGACCGCCTATCTCAAAGCCAATTTCCCTGGTGAATACATGCGAGCGGTACTTTCGGCTGAATCGGGAGATACCGAAAAAGTCGCCATCTCTATCGCCGAATGTAAACGTATGGGTATCAAAATATTACCGCCCGATATCAACGAGAGTTTTTCTGATTTTACTCTTATCAAAAAAACAGATGAAGAATTAAAAAATGAGGGCGAGACTATAAGATTTGGACTAACTACTATCAAAAATTTTGGTGAGGGCATCTCTGGCATCATCACAGCCGAAAGAAAACAAAATGGTAAGTTTAAATCATTAGAAGATTTTTTAACACGCATTCAAGATCGTAATTTAAATAAAAAATCGATGGACGCTCTGATCAAAGCTGGAGCTTTTGATAATTTTGGTGAACGAGGCCAAATGATTGCCAATATGGATCGACTTTTGGAATACAACAAAGAAGCGGTGGGCAACAAAAACCAAGACTCTCTTTTCAATTTATTGAGCAATCAAGAGACTCATTCACCATTGCATTTGAACCCATCAGAGCCTATCACTTTGACTGAAAGATTGGCTTGGGAAAAAGAGCTCTTGGGCTTGTATGTCTCAGGCCATCCCCTAGAGCAATTCAAAGAAAAATTGGCGAATCAAAAAAATAGCATCAAAAATATAAAAGAAAATGCCAAAGAAAACGAGACAGTGGTAGTCGGTGGTCTCATACAAAGCATACGCGATATTTTGACCAAAAACGGCGACAAAATGTATTTTGTGAAATTTGTTGACTTAACCGATGAAATTGAACTTGTAGTTTTTCCTCGCACTCTTCAAGAATTTTCTAGTATTTTTGTCCCCGATGAATGCATTGCTGTCAAAGCTCGTGTCTCTCTACGCAACGGCGAAAAGTCTCTGATTGCCGAAAAAGCCAAGAAGTTGTAATATTTATTTATGAATAAAAATATTGAATTAGTGAGACATTCGCTCTCGCACCTTATGAGTATGGCGGTATCCGAACTTTATCCAAACGTTGGTTTGGGAGTTGGGCCGGTTATTGAAAACGGCTTTTACCAAGACTATGATTTGCCCGAAGTGATCAATCCCGAAATTTTACCCAAACTGGAAAAGCGCATGCGTGAGCTCATCAAAAAAGACATCAAATTTGAACAGCATGACATGAGTTTTGATGAAGCTTTGAAGCTTTACAAAGACGACCCTTACAAAACCGAACTTATAAATGATCTGAGAGAGGCTGGAGAAAAAAATGTCAGTTTTTATAAATCTGGCGATTTTGACAATCTCTGCCTCGGCCCGCATGTCGCATCTACCAAAGAGATTGATCCACAAGCTTTCAAACTCACCCATGTCGCTGGCGCCTATTGGCGCGGTGATGAAAAAAACAAAATGCTCACTCGCATTTACGGCTTAGCTTTTGAAACCAAAGAAGAACTTGACGCGTATCTTTTACAGAGGGAGGAGGCAGAAAAAAGAGACCACAAAAAGTTGGGTAAAGAAATGGGTTTGTTTACTATTTCTGAATTAGTCGGCAAAGGTTTGCCTATGTATTTACCCAAAGGCAACATCATCCGCACCGAATTGGAAAATTTCATCAGAGCCGAAAAAGAAAAACTAGGTTATTCATTTGTCACTATTCCGCACATTGCTAGAAAAGAGCTTTATATAAGGAGTGGTCATTTGGGCAAATATGACGCCATGATGCCGATCATGAAAGACAACAATGGCGAAGAATTTGTGCTCAAAGCTATGAACTGTCCTCATCATTTTGAAATTTATAATGCCGAGCCTCACAGCTATCGTGATTTGCCTTTACGTATAGCTGAAAACACTGTGGTTTATAGGAACGAGAAAAGCGGTGAGCTCTCTGGCCTTTTGCGAGTCAAAGGTTTGTGCCAAGACGACACTCACCACATCATCCGAGAAGATCAGATTGAATCAGAAATCGAGATGATCTTGGGTTTGATGCAAAAAGTTTATGGTATTTTTGGTTTCAATGATTACAAAGTTGAAATTTCTATCCGTGATCCCAAAAATAAAGAAAAATATTTTGGAGATGATATTGTTTGGCAAAAAGCTGAAGAGATTCTGGTTGAACAAGTCAAAAAATGGAATGTACCTTACAGTATCGAAGAAGGCGAAGCCGCTTTTTATGG
>JBAYKK010000014.1:0-19652 GCA_041664625.1 Minisyncoccota bacterium | reverse complement strand
TTTTTTACAAAAAATAAAAAAGATGAGAGTTTAACTAAGGTTTCTATTTTACCTAAGTCTATAACTGAAAGCTCAGAGTTAGAACTACGAGATATTTTGGCGCCTAGTGCGTTAAAAGTGAACGCCAAAGAATTAAATCTCGGAGAAAAAGTAGTGCGAAGCTTCTTTGTCATATCTTATCCTAGATTCCTTTCTGAAGATTGGTTTTCGCCGATTATCAACATGGACAAAATGTTTGATATTTCTATATTCGTACACCCCTTAGAGACTGCCAAAATTTTACGAAGTTTCCAAAAAAAGGTAGCCGAAGTACAAAGCCAGATCCGCACCAGAGAAGAAAAAGGCTTGGTGCGTGACCCGATGCTCGATACCGCCTATCAAGACCTTGAAAATTTACGTGATGAATTACAACAAGCCCAAGAAAAAATGTTTGAGGTGGGGCTTTATATTTCGGTTTATGCCAATGATAGTGACGAATTGGATAAAGTAGAATCTGAAATCAAATCAATTTTGGAATCAAAAATGATTTACGTTAAGCCAGCTCTTTTCCAACAAGAACAAGGTTTCAGAAGTATTTTACCAACCGCTCAAGACGAACTTTTGGTACATTCCAAAATAAACTCGTCACCTTTATCTAGTCTTTTCCCTTTCATCTCATTCGATTTAACATCTGATAAAGGTATCTTATACGGCATCAATCGCCACAATTCTTCACTGGTACTTTTTGACCGATTTTCTTTGGAAAACTACAACTCAGTAACCTTCGCCAAAGCTGGTGCCGGCAAATCATACAACGTCAAACTAGAAATATTGCGAACCCTTATGTTTGATGCCGAAGTCATAGTGATAGATCCAGAAAACGAATACGAATACATGGCCGAAGCAGTAGGGGGGCGATATTTCAATATTTCTTTAAACTCTGACCACCACATCAATCCTTTTGAGTTACCAGTCCCAGCCGAAGATGAATCAACTGCCAGTGTCCTCCGAAGCCAAATCATAAACCTAGTCGGTCTTTTTAGAATTATGATGGGCGGACTCACCGCTGAAGAAGATGCGATCATTGACCGAGCAATCACCGAAACTTATGCCCTCAAAGACATCACCGTAGATTCTGATTTTAAAAATGTAGAACCGCCACTGCTATCTGATTTTGAAATGGTACTCTCAGGCATGGAAGGCGGGGAGTCTTTGGCCCAAAGATTGTCCAAATACACCAAAGGTACTTGGTCAAACTTCATAAACAAACCTTCAAACATCGACATAAACAAAAAATTCATAGTCTTTTCAATCAGAGACATGGAAGACGAACTCAAACCAGTCGCGATGTATATCGTCACACACTATATATGGAACGCTATCCGTAGAGAATTGAAGAAAAGGCTCCTAGTGATCGATGAAGCTTGGTGG
The DNA here is from genome assembly GCA_041664625.1 of Minisyncoccota bacterium. GTDB lineage: Bacteria > Patescibacteriota > Minisyncoccia > Phycocordibacterales > WO2-35-19 > WO2-35-19. The sequence continues at coordinate 18,242 of JBAYKK010000014.1, read as the reverse complement.
ATGATGCGATCTGAAGATACTGCTTCTTTCCTCTTGTCATTAGCCAAGAGAGGCCGAAAATACTATCTGGGGCTTGCCACCATCACTCAAGATGTGGACGACTTTTTGAAATCTCCTTATGGTACACCTATTATTTCAAACTCTTCTATCCAAATTTTACTCAAACAATCGCCAACTGTTATAGACCGCTTACAACAGGTTTTCAACCTAACTGATGAAGAAAAATATTTACTCCTAGAATCGGGAGTGGGGGAAGGTATATTTTTTGCCGGCCTCAAACATGTGGCTATCAAAATCATAGCTTCTTACACCGAAGATCAAATCATCACTTCTGATCCTTCCCAGGTTTTGGCTATGAAAAAACAAAGACAGGAACAAAAAGAAAAATAAAATATGGAAGAAGAAAATTTTCCACAAAATCAACCGGCTTTGAGAAGACCCATCAAAGCTATACCCCAAGAACCAGAGCCAGCAGAAAAAAAGATGAGAATAAAAGGCTGGATGGCGGTAGCTCTCATAACTTTTGCGGTCATGGTAGACCTATCAGAACTTGTTATTACTTGGTTGGGTTTGGTAGTGGTAGGAGGTCTTATAAGTACAGTCATTTCAGCCATAGCTGGCTTTATTTTTTGGATTTGGTATATGCTTCTTGGAGTCAAAGCTCTTTCTAGCCCCAAAAATTTCGCAGTGAGGATCATTACTTTTGTTGGTGAACTTATCCCTTTTTTGGATGCTATACCTTTTCTTTCCTTTTTGTGGACTATAGGCACAATCATCACAGTATTAATGATCAGAGCTGAAGACAAAGGGGGAGTGCTTGGCAAAGCTGTTGGTATCGCACAAACCAAATTACAATATGGTGGTTTTGATAAACAAGTAGGTAATATGGAAAGGTTGGGAGATTCCAAATCTCATATCAGTGGCAATACCAATACTTTGGATTTGAAGAACAAAAATATTCAAAATAGTCAGCAATCTCCAAACAATAAACAACAGGAACAAAAACAGAAGAGGTCGGCTAATTCAGATCGGGAAATAAACACTTTAAGATCAGATATAGCAAGATACCAACAAGAAATGCAGCAAAAAGAAGTGGAATTAGCCCAAAAGGAGCGTTATTATAAAGAAAACGAAGATGGATTCACCCAAGGGCTTGAAGTGATCCGATCTACCAGAGAAGTAAGCAAACAAGAGGAAGCAAAATGGTTTAATGACCATAATGCAAAAATGACATCTTTCTACCAAGATATAGACAGAATAAAAAGAAGTATCGGGGGACTTAAAAATCTTATACCACAATTACAAAATAAAATTACTGACTTAGAAGGAAAAAAGTAGTATAAACTATATTATCTTTTTCTTTTCCGTTAAATCCTTTGGTTAAATCTTTTTTAGATAAACTTATAACTACCATAAGTTTATGGTGACACAAATAACAAATATTTGCAGTATCTGATACTATCAACAATCAATAAACAAAGTAAGTGTTATCCAGTAGTGAATTTGGGCATTAAAATAAATTTTATGCACAAAGTGCAATGCCAAAATCTACTACTGGATGTTATAATATAAGAAATGTTAAATAAGTTTTTAAAAACTTTAATATTGATTGGTGTAGTCTTTTTGTTTTTGCCAAATACTTCCCTGGCTCAAATAAATATAGACTTACCTTACGCCCTTTCTAATGAGCTCAGTGTCGACATCATACCTACTTACCCCAAACCCAATGAGATGGTCTTTTTCAACCTTGCTCTTTACACTGACGATTTAAATTCGGCTGATATTACTTGGTACCTTGATGGCAAAAAAGTGTTGAGTGGTAAAGGCGAAACCAGATATTCATTCAGGACTGGCCCTATCGGCACTGAAAGCAAAATAGAGATAGTGATCAAACTTTTGAGTGGCGCTTCTTTTTCCAAGACTTTTACCTTAAACCCAGCTGGTGTAGATTTGGTCTGGGAGGCCAATTCTTATGTGCCACCATTTTATAAAGGCAAAGCTTTGCATTCAAGACAAGGTAGTTTGAAAATAGTAGCTATGCCTGAATTTGTAAAAGATGGTAAACGTATTTCGCCTCAAAATTTGATTTACAAATGGTCAAATGGTGTCAATGTTTATCAAAACCAAAACGGTTACGGTAAAAATGTAATTATTTTAGACGGTTCGATACTTGGCAAACAAGAAAATATAGAAGTTCTAATAACAGACCCTGTAAACAATTTGGTAGCTCACGGCCTACTCGATATCACGCCAGTAGACCCAGAAATAGTTTTTTATCAAAACGACCCATATTACGGTTATATTTTTGAACAAAACATCAATAATCCATTTGAATTAAAAACCAATGAAATCCAAATTTTGGCTGCCCCATATTTTTTTACTAAGGAAAGAGATGGTTTATTATCATATAATTGGATGTTAAACGGCACTTCAATAAAAAACCTAGAAAATTCTAGAACGGCTGTTTTCCGCAAACCAGAAGACCAAACCAGCGGGAGATCAAATGTCACTTTACGAATAGAAAACATCAACCGTATTTTGCAACAAGCCGAAAATAGTTTAATAATGAATTTCACAAAATAATGAATCCTGTAGTAGAAAATGGCATTAAAAAATGAGTATAATAAAATTCAAACAAACCAATGAAAAAAATTAATAAATTAACCTCAACGAAAAATAGGAAGTTTTTTAAAACAATGCCATTTTTCACTAACGGGATGAAAAATATCTTTTCAAAAATAGGGGCGATCGCCATACTAACAATCTTTTTACTGCCAAGCACTTTAGTTTTTGCTGCAGAAGGCGACTACCAAGTACTTGCACCATTACCAGGTGTAGCTGACAACGTCGGAGACACCACCACTTTAGAAAAATATGTCCCAGCTATATTCAAACTAGCTATTGGTTTATCGACTGTCGCAGCGGTTTTGATGATCGTGATAGGAGGTTTTGAATATATGACCACCGACGCGATCCAAGGCAAAAGTGCTGGCAAAGAAAGGATCAAAAACGCGGTTTTTGGTTTGATTTTGGTTATAGGCGCTTGGCTTATTTTATTCACCATCAATCCCAACCTAATAAATATAAATTTGGATATAGGCTCCGTCACCACCACCGCTCCACCAGGTGGAGGAGGAGAATTAGCCCCCCCAACCGGTGGCGGGATGAACTCTGGTTCTGTCGTATTGGCCGCCCAAACAACATGTCCAAGTTGCACCTATTCCGCACCCTCTTCGGCTTACACCAACACGACAACCCCACTAAGACCAGAGGATTTAGCTAAGTTTAGTTGCCAATCATGTTCTCCTCTGGAAGGGATTCCCACTAACGGAAACACCAATGTTAACGTCGATCCAAGCATAAAAGACAATATTCTGGCACTAAATGAAGGACTGAAAGCCCAAGATGTCAGTTGGAAACTAAACGAAGCTTTTCCTCCAACGGTACATCATGCGGCCTCTTGTTCATATAATGGAACTTGCATAGACGCTGGGCTCAGCAATACAACAACTGACAATATAAAGAGGTTTATTGAGACCGCAAATAATAACGGTTTAAAAGTCCAATACGAAGTAAAAACAGAAAATGAAGCAAAAACGATCAGGGACGCCTTAAAAGCTGCTGGAGTAACCGGAGATTTGAATCAAATTGTCATACCGGTTTCTTATATAAACAATCCACATTTTTCAGTATATAAAAAATGACAAAAAAAATATTATTAGTATTAGGAATATTGGTTATCATAGGAATAGCGGTATTCTTTATGTTTTTTTCAAAACCTCAAACCGAAGGGGAGAGTGGTGTAGGGTTTTCAATCAGAAACTTTTTACCTTTTGGAAGTAGTGATAATATCTACACTAGCACCACAACTCCAGATATAAATACCGACGAAAAACCATCAGATCAAATAAACTCTGGAACAGTAGTTGTAATCCCTAGACTACGAAAACTATCAAACGAACCGGTAGCTGGAGCGGTTATTTTCAACATCGGCACCACTAGCATTGTAAGATTCGTAGAAAAAGGTACCGGCAATGTTTACGAAGCCAAATCAAACTCTTTGACCTCTGAAAGATTGACCAATACCACTATCCCAAAAATAATCAGAGCCTTTTGGCTACCGGACGCTTCTGGCTTTTTAGCTCAAACTCTTTTGAGTGATACCGAAATCATAGAAACCAATTTTGTAAAATTAAATAAAAACAAAGCCAGCACTACACTAGAAAACCTTACTCCATTTAGCACCACAGTAAGCAAACTACCAACTGATATAAAAGAAATGACAGTCAAACCAGACAGCACCAAAATTTTCTACTACACAATCAATAATTCATACTCAAATTGGTTTACAGCTAACCCAGATGGTACCAAAGCTACACTGGTAATGAACCACCCACTTACTGAGTGGTTACCAAAATGGATTTCTGGTAATACTGTCATCATGCAGAGTAAAGGTAGTGCTGAAATTTTGGGTTTTACATATACTTTTGATGTTTCTAGTATGGTTTTGAAAAAAATCGGCATGGACTCATTTGGTATTTCAAACAATACCAAACCAGATAGCTCTTTGAGTCTTGTTTCTATGGGTGGCATTATCCCTCAATTATCTTTGGTAGATAATAAAAACGTTACTTTGAAAGTAACCGGTGTGACCACTTTGGCTGAAAAGTGTGTTTGGCTTAAAGACCAAAATCCGACTGCCTATTGCGCGATATCAAACAATTTACCCCGAGGCAATTACCCAGACGATTGGTATAAAGGGTTGATTTCTACTGAAGATTTTATACAAAAAATAGATATAAACAACGACATATTTTATAAAACCGCAGATCTCACTAACTTGTCCAAACAAAAAATTGACATCACTGATATAAGTCTTTCCTCAGACGAAACCCACCTCATTTTCCGCAACAAAATTGACGGATACTTATGGATGCTCCGAATAGGGGAATAATTCACCTATGAAAAAACTACTATTACTACTTATTTTTTTAAGCACAGTTTGTATTTTTGGTACAGCCAGTGCGCAAACTCCAGAACAAAACTTTTCAGAAGAAGCGATTGCTAATTACAATTCTATTGTAACAGTCAACACCGATAATTCTGTAAACGTAAGAGAAACTATAATTTACAACAGTGGCCCAACAGAGCGCCACGGTATATACCGAGATATTTACACATTTTCTTCTCAAAAGAAAAAAATGAGCATTGACAATATAACAGTTGTCGATGAAAACAATAAACCTTACCAATTTCAAATTTCAAATAACGGCGACAATGTGAGGATAAAAATAGGGGATCCCAATCAAACTTTTTCTGGTCAAAAGATTTACATCATAGAATACCAAGCAAACAAAGCGATCGCTCAGTTTAAAGAATTCGATGAGATATATTGGAATGTGACCGGTAATGACTGGGCTATGCCTATATACCAAGCTCAGGCTTCTATAGTTCTACCTTACGATACCCAAGCTCTCCAAACATCTTGTTACTTTGGCCCCAAAGGCAGCAAAAACCAGTGTGGTATCTCAAGTAATGGCACAGATAGTGTTTATTCTTTTAACACTCCATCTACTCTAAGGCCCAACGAAGGATTGACAGTCGCTGTCGGTTTCCCAAAGGGTGTAGTTAGTCCATACTCATCTTCTGATACTGTTACTGATTTTTGGAGTACGTACTGGCGTTGGATTGTCTCTAGTTCATTACCAATTCTAACTTTTATATTTTCGCTTTTATATTGGTACAAAAAAGGCAGAGACCCAAAAGGTACCGGGGTTATTGTCGCCCAATATGATGTGCCAGATAATTTAACTCCTATGGAAGTTGGGGGGATAGTGAATGAAAAAATTGATGTTAAATATATATCAGCGGAAATTATTTATTTGGCCACTAAAGGTTATTTGAAAATAACCCAACTAGAACAAAAATTTATAGGTTTTATAAAAACTACTGATTATGAACTAACCAAAATAAAAGAACCAACTGATTTAACAAATGATTTTGATAAAAAACTTTTGGAAGCGTTATTTAGCAACCGATCGCTTTATAGTAATTTATTGAAATCTAATATTTTAGAAAAAATACCGAAATCCATAGTTTCAATTTTAGAAAAAACTGGGCTTGAAGCAGAAAAATTAAAAAAAGAAACTGACATAAATAAAGTAAAACTATCTGATTTGAAAAACTTTTACCTTTCGCTATGGTTTTGAATGTGGCAGATATTTGGGCTAAAGAATTCGAAGGGATTTACACTAATCCACCATCTTGGTACTCTGGCGCAAACAATACGGCTTTCAGCGCTATTGCTTTTAGTCATTCCATGTCCAATTTTAGTTCCTTTGCTTCATCTTCATTGAATTCTTCACCAAGTGGTAGTGGAAGTGGGGGAGGTGGTTCATCTGGTGGCGGAGGTGGCGGAGGGGGTGGTGGTAGTTGGTAAAATTAATTAATTGTTTATACACAAAAAAGGGGCCATCGCTGGCCCCTTTAGGTTTTATACTTATTTTAGGCAGTTTTAGCCATCTGCCTTCTCACGTAAACATCTTGAGCTACACCAGCTAGGTTACTAACGAACCAATAGAGAGCCACGATGGCTGAAATCTTCCAAGAAATAAAGAAAACTATCAAAGGCATGGTGTATTTCATCTGTTTGGTGATCATTTGAGCAAAATCTTCCTTCGCCACGCTAACGCTTGGGCGTAGCGGGCCAGAGTTTTGGACGGAGGCGAGTTTGTTGGTCGTGGCTGAAGCCAAATGCATCTGCCAAAAACTAGTTACGGCTGCCAGAAGGGCTAGGACAATACTTTTTTGAGAAACATCTACTAGTCCCAAAAAGATCATAGAGACCTCTCTTGGGGCTTTTACGAATGAATAAAGCAAGGTTTGATCGATACTTGGCAAACCCGATTTAAAAAATATGTAATAAAGAGAAAATATGATAGGAATTTGAATAAGTACTGTCAAAATACTAGAAAATGGATTTATATTGTTTATTTTATAAAATTCCATGGTTTTGACAGCTTGTTCTTGTTTGTCTTTGTATTTTTCTTTAATCAAGGCCAGATCACCTTCTTTTTCTTTCATCTTGGCTTGAGTAATTGTGGCTTTTTTGGCAAGAGGGTAGAGCACTACTTTAACCAAAATAGTCAAAATCACAGTAGCTAAGCCAGCATCTATCCAACTTATATTGAGAATAAGCACTAAGACATTATAAAGTGGGACATATATTATAGTTTTAAAGAAGGCTATCATTTAATATTGATTCAAGATTTTTATTAATTTCTTCATTATTTTCGGCCACTTTAACAAAAGAGAAAAGGGCTAATATGTTTGGTTTTATCCTAGTAAGGTATTTCTGCAACTCTCTGTAACCCGCTCGTCTTAACCTGTTTCGCACTACCGCGTTTTTGGCTACTTTTTTGGAAATTGAAAAACAAAAACGACTTTGGGTATCTTTGGTAGTAACGTATCTCAACAAAAAAAGCTTATTTTTGAACACTTTAGCCCCTTTTGATAACAAAGGGAACATCTTTCTAGGGATTCTACGATTTTTGGGAAGCATTAAGGATTAGACTGCCAATTTTTTACGGCCCTTTTGGCGACGTCTTTTTAAAACTTTTAAACCATTAGAGCTTTTGCTACGCTTTAAAAAACCATGAGCTTTAGCTCTTTTCCTTTTTTTGGGTTGATATGTGATTGACATTATTTAGAAATTAACTCTTAAAAAATATTAACTTGTTATTAACAGATTATAAACATATTCCCCAATAAATACAAGTTCCTAAAAAATAATTTGAATATATAATGTGACCATGGATACCAAAGAACTCTGGAACAATATTTTATTAGAAATCGAATCTTCTGTTTCTAAAGCAAATTTTGCGACATGGTTTAAGGAAACTAAAATCTCGGGGTTTGATAACGGGGTCATTTATTTGAGTGTTCCCAACACTTTTGTTCAAGAATGGCTCACAAAAAAATTTCACACTTTAATTTTGAAGTTTTTGAGACAATCTTCTGAATCTATCCACACACTAGAGTATGTCATAAAAGAAGAAAGTAAGGCTAAAAATCAATATATCCCAACCAAAACATCTTCCCCAACCAAAGAATTACCTCTTTCTGAATTTTATGTTAATAAAGACGATAATTTAAATCCACGATACACTTTTGAATCTTTTATTGTTGGTCCATTTAATGAATTAGCTTACGCCGCAGCCCAAGCGGTTATAAAAAATCTCGGAGTAACTTATAACCCATATTTTATTTATGGGAATACTGGCCATGGCAAAACCCATCTTATCCAAGCGATGGGGAACGCAGTCAAAGCTATTGATCCATCTAAAAAAGTTTATTACTTCACTTCTGAAAAATTTGTTAACGATTATATAAATTCAGTCCAGACCAACAAAGTGACTCAATTTAAAGATAGTTATAGGAAATACGACATGCTTATTATGGACGATGTTCAATTTCTTTCAGGCAAAGAAAAAACTCAAGAAGAACTTTTCCATCTATTCAATACCATGAAAGATAACAATAAACATATTGTTTTTTCTTGTGACAAACATCCAAACTTTGTAACTGGTCTAGAAGACCGTTTAAAATCAAGATTTTCGGCCGGTATGGTGATAGATATACCTGCTCCAGACCATGAATCTAGGTTAGCTATCATAAAATCCAAATGTTCTAGCATAAATCTTTTTATGGACGAAAATATTATGGATTACTTAGCTGAATCTATAAAAGGCAACATTAGAGACTTAGAAGGGGTCATAAACCTCATTGTTTGCCAATCGGAAACTAAAAATAAGATTTTAACACTGAATGAAGTTAAAGATTTAGTTAAAAACAGTATTAAACAAAAAAAACTGATGTCTTATAAAGAAGTAGTTAAAATTATATCTGATTTTTATAAAATTGAAGAGGACTCTATTTATGAAAAGACTAGAAAAAAAGAAGTTATCAAACCTCGACAAATTATAATGTACATTTTGAGAGAAGATTTTAGTATTTCCTACCCTTCAATAGGGGAGAAGTTGGGTGGTAGAGATCATACCACTGTTATCCACTCATACGAAAAAATAAAAAACGAGGTTAAGAGTGATATGTTGTTATCTAAAGAAATCCAAGAGATCAGATCCATTATAGGTTAATAAACTGTTAATTAAATGTTTAATAAGTGTTTAGATGGTGTTGTAAAAAAGTTTATAAAAACAAAAATAAAAAAATATAGTTTTATTATCAACATAAATTTGTAACTTACAAAACAAAAAATATGATTAAAAATAAGGCTTTAAAATAATTGTCCACCTATCCCCAGTACTATATAGAAAAAATATTAATTAATAAAAAGAAATGAAACTAGAATGCGACAAATCAAAAATAGAACAAGTTGTCCAAAAAACATCTAAGTTAGCTGGTAAGCATTTGACCTTACCAGTGCTTACTTGTGTTTATTTTGATCTTTTGGAAGATAATAGATTGATTATAAAATCCACAAATTTAGATATCGGAGTAGAAATGGAGATAAAAGTTAAAACTTTAGAAAAAGGTACTTTGGCTGTGCCGGCCAATATTTTACAAGGAGTCCTTTCTTCTATTAAAGAAGACAAACTGGTTTTTGAGAGTAAAGATAATAATTTGAAAATATCTTCCAATAAAAATTCAGTAGTTATAAAATGCCTACCTTTCGAAGATTTCCCTAGTATTCCCAAACTTGTTGAAAATAAATCTATAAAAATAAATTGTCATGATTTAATAGCTGGTTTCAAATCAGTTTGGTATAGTGCTTCTATTTCAAATATTAAACCTGAACTGTCTAGTGTTTATGTTTTTAAAGAAGATAGTAATTTGGTTTTTGTTTCTACTGACTCTTTCCGTTTAGCAGAAAAAAAGGTTAGTACTAAAACCTCTGATTTCCCTCAAACTTTAATACCTTACAAAAATGTTTCAGAAATAATTAAATTATTCGAAGAATATAATGGTGAGGTAGAAGTTATTTTTGAAAAAAACCAAGTGGCTTTTATAACCCCAGATATGTATATAGTTTCTAGATTAATCGATGGTTCTTTTCCTGATTATAAACAAATCATACCAAAATCTTTTGCTACTACTGCTACTGTTTTGAAAAATGATTTAATAAATTCTATTAAAACTTCAAATATTTTCTCTGATAGTTTAAATCAAGTGAAATTAAAAGTTGATGTAAAAAACAAAACTCTAAATATAGAATCCAAAAACAATGATATTGGTGAATCCCTTGAGTTAATCGACGCTTTAGTTGTAGGGGATAGTATAGAGTTAAATTTCAATAGTAAATATATTTTGGACTGCGTTCAATCTATCCCTTCTGACAGTTTAGTTTTGAATTTTGGTGGTGCTGGTAAACCGCTTGCGATAAATGGCTCAACCGACAAAAGCTTCCTTTATATAGTAATGCCAATGAATAGATAGGAAAACCTCACCCCCAGCCCCTCTTCATCACCTGTTCGATTCTGGTGAATCGCCTAGAAGCAGGAGAGGGGAGAAAAAATAAAAATGAATAACATAGCAGGGTTTTTACAAAAGTTTTTAAATCTGGAAAAAGATAATAATACTAAATTATTTTTAATTTTAGATATTATAAAAAAAGAAACTAATATTAGTTTGGAAAAGAGTATGTTGGAAATAAAAGGGGAGAGTATAAAGATAAACTCTAGTCCAATTTTTAGAAATGAAATATTCATGCACCGAGAAAAAATAGAAGAAGAACTCCAAAAATCAAAAATATTTTTAAAATTAGTGTAGATATTTTATGAATGAAATAATCAAAGAAATATTAAAAATATTTGTATCCTGGACCAAACTAAAAGTAAAAATTCATTTATCTGAACGTGAAGTTTACCCAAAAATTAGAGGAATATGGTGGGTTAGTCTGGGACAGAATATTGGTGTAGAGACAAATGGTAAAAATGATAAATTTGAAAGACCAGTTGTAGTAATAAAAGTATTTAATAATTCGAGCGTGTTGGTTGCTCCAATATCAAGTATTGTAAAAGAAAATAAATATTGCATTAAGTTTATAAATGAAGACAAAGAAGAAAATATTATAAAAATGTCCCAAATCAGATCAATTAGTACAAAGAGGTTTGTTAGATATGTTGGTGAATTAAAAATTGATGATTTTGAAAAAGTTAAACGAGTGTATTTATCTTTTGTATAAAACGAAACCCCCTTGCGGGGGAATCTCGGGGCTTCCTTGCGGAAGTAAAATGTACTTATATAATATACCTACTAATCTAAAAGTCAAGCAAGAAGTTTATAATAAAAATATATGAATAAAAAAATATTAGATCATTACTCAGAATTTGGAACATTCACTAATCCTGGCTTTTATAAAGAATTCCTTCAAAAACTTCCAGATGATATTAAAGAGCTTGGTAATTTAATAAGCCATCAAATAATTCACAGAATTACACTAAAAGATGGTAATACTAAGGCAAATAAAGATAAACGTTATGGTGATATGAGTGATTATCCTTGGTATAGACTTAGATGTGAAGATGATATTTTAACCACTTCTGTTTCAATGGTTGCTGAATTATTAAGACTGGATAGTAGAGGATTTTTACCAGACAGAAAGGTTGAAAATAAAATTGTTGTAACTTGTCGCTACGTAGCCATTTTAATGGCATCAATACTTAAATCAAAAGGTATTCCTTGCCGAGTTCGCTCCGGATTTGCTCCATATTTTTATAAAAAAAGCGCCGATCATTGGATAAATCAATACTGGGATAAAGATAAAGAAAAATGGGTAACCTTTGATGCTGATGGTTTTTTTGATAATTTTGACCAATACAATATTTCAGAAGAAAAATTTGATTGGGCAGCAAATACTTGGCTTGGTATAAGAAATGGACAATTAGAAGCTGAAAATTTTGTAAATGCAGGTGGTTACAATGGTCTTATGCCAGCACTTTGGGAAGTTTTTTATGATTTTCATAGTCTTATGAATAATGAAATTCTTTATACTCAAATGCCAAACTATGTTCACAGTAAGTTTGATAAATTATCAGAAAAAGATTTTGAAGAAATAGATAATCTCGCTAATTTAATGTTAAATCCAGATGAAAATTTTGATGAATTAGTTAATATTTGGAATACAAATAAAAAATTTAGAATATTGAATAGTCCTTTAGTGGAGGATAATGATCACTTAATTTAACCTATAAGGTAGATCATTTGAGAGATCTTGGTCTTGAGCCCAGATACGCACACTACGCTCCCAGCGCTCAAATTGAGGGTCTGCAGATGGGTTTTCATTGTAAGGGCCTCTTGGGTCGTCTTTGTTTACCCAATTTAAAATAGAGTGAACACCGCCAGTAACCGTAGTGTAATTTGATGATGGGTCAAATATACCACCTTGCCAAATACCTTGTAAGACCGGTTTTATTTGAGTTTTGTCTTCAACTAAAGGTTCTTCAAATTGTTCGTTTGGTACTTTGTTTAAAGCTTGATCCATAAAGGCACGCCAAAGTGGAGCGACGATAAAACCAGCCACCTTTTTTTGCATTGGGGTGTTGTCGTTGTTTCCTGCCCAAGCACCCACAGCAATATTTGGGGTGTAGCCCATTATCCAAGCATCTTTATAATTGTTGGTGGTACCAGTTTTAACGGCTACATCTCTTTCTCCAAAATATAAAGCTGAAGTTTGGCCATAAGAAGGTGCTCTAGCTACATTGTCAGAAAGTATGCTGGAAATTTTCAAAGCCACTTCTTTATCCAAAACTTGGACGGGTTCTGGACTGCTTTTTTCCAAAACCACCCCAGCTTTGTTTTTGATTTCAATAATAGAAGTGATTTTGTTTTTTACTCCATTGTTAGCAAAAACTCCATAAGCGGAAGTGAGCTCTAGGGGAGTAACCTCACCACCTCCAAGTACAAGAGTTAAACCATAATCACCTTTATTGCTTAAAGATTCTATACCCATATCTCTGGCCAACCTGATAGAATCACTTAAGCCGGCTAAGTATAAAACTTTTACTGAAGGCACGTTGATGGATTGAGCCAAAGCGTTTCTTAAAGTGATAGGGCCTCTAAATAAGCCGTCGTAATTTTCTGGTGCGTAACAACTATTTTCCATAGTTAAATTATCAGGCGCACAATTAGTAGAAAATTGAGTTTTTAAATCAAATAATACGGTTTCTGGGGTGTAACCTTTTATGAAGACTTCAGAATAAACAAAAGGTTTAATAGTAGAACCTGGCTGTCTTTTGGCTAAAGTGACATTGAAAGCCCCGTCAATCTCTTTATCAAAGTAATCTCTTGAACCAACCATGGTGAGTATCTCACCATTTTTTGGATCTATAGCTACTAGAGCGGTATTTTCAGCATCAAATTTAATCTTGTTTTCTTTGGCGTAATCTAAAGCTATTTTTTCGCCAATCGATTGTAAATCGTAATTTAAAGAAGTGGTTACTCGTAAACCACCAGTGGTTATCGCTTCTTCGCCATATTTATTTTTAATGTATTCAATAACATAAAAAACGAAATGAGGAGCTTTGATACTTGAATCACCCTTAGCAATAAAAGTTATTTTTTCTTTTATTGCAGTATCGTATTCTTCTTTGGTAATAAAATTGCTTTTTAACATTTCTCTCAAAACCAAGTTTTTTCTTTCTTCAAGTTTGTTTTTGTTTTTACCGTAAGGAGAATAAAAAGTTGGGGCTTTTGGTAAAGCGGCCAAATAGGCAGCTTCAGCCAAAGTGACATCACTAGATTTTTTACCAAAAAAGGTTTGACTAGCTTCTTCTACACCATAAATCACTCCACCATATGGTATCTCGTTTAAATACATAGATAGAATTTCATCTTTGGTCGCTACTTGCTCTAGTTTTATAGCCAAAACCCACTCCTTTATTTTTCGTGATATAAGTTTTTCAGATGTCAGTAATGAGTTTTTTATTACTTGTTGAGTGATAGTGGAACCTCCTTGACTGAAATCCAAAGACAATATGTTTACTAGGGTAGCTCTAATAAAAGCGGTTGGTTTCACTCCGTTGTGGCTATAAAACTCCTTGTCTTCTATGGCAATAGTGGCGTTTTTAATATTTCTAGAGATTTCTGTTATGGGTACGGTGCTTCTTCTTACGTTGCCACCTGTATCATATAAGAGAATTTGGCCAGTCCGGTCGTATATTTTGGTTGATTCAGAGACCCTTCTTTCTTGGATTGATTCGGAAGTAGGTACCTTAAAGGTGCTTACCCAAAAAAGAGCTAAAGCTCCTACTATTAAAAATCCGGATAATATCAATACTGATACGGTTTTTAGGATTAACCAATGTTTTTTTATAAACTTTTTTATCATACCTCTATATTATGCCAAAATTAGAAATTATGGTAGCATTTTTGTATGTTTGATCTAACTAAACCAAAAATAATAACTGATGAAAATAAAATAAATGAAGTGCTTAGTCGTGGAGTGGAAGAAGTGATTAATGTTGAAAACCTCAAGAAAAAATTAAAAAGTGGCAAACAGCTCCGTATTAAATTAGGGATTGATCCTACTAGTCCAAATATCCACATTGGTCGAGCCATTCCATTACTTAAACTGAGAGATTTTCAAAAATTGGGTCACAAAATCGTTTTTATTATCGGTGATTTTACCGGAACAATAGGGGACACTTCAGACAAAGAAAGCGAAAGACCAATGCTCACAGATGATACAATCAAAAAAAATCTAAAAGATTACGTTAAACAGGCTAGTAAAATTATTGATATAGATAAATGCGAAATTCATTACAATAGTGAATGGTTGAGTAAATTAAATTACAAAAAGATATGCGAACAGGCCGATGTTTTTTCTTTAAGTGATTTTATTTCCAGGGAAAATATCAAAAAAAGATTAGATGAGGGTAGACGAATTTCTTTTAGAGAACTTATGTATCCGCTTATGCAGGGTTATGATTCGGTGGCAATAGAAGCAGATGTCGAAATCGGCGGGACCGATCAAAGATTCAACTTGCTTGCTGGTAGGGATTTACAAAGATTTTACAAACAAGAACCGCAAGATATTTTGACTAACCCGTTAATTGAAGGTTTAGACGGCAGAAAAATGAGTTCCAGTTGGGGAAATGTAATTAATTTGTTCGATTTGCCAAATGATATGTATGGCAAAGTTATGTCGCTAAAAGATGAATTGATAATAAAATATTTTGTATTAACTACCAGATTAGAAATGTCTGAAATTGAAAAACACAAAAAAGAATTAGAATCCGGAGTTAATCCTAGAGATATAAAAATGAAGTTAGCTAGAGAGATGGTCAGGATGTATTATGGAGAAAAAGAAGCAGAAAAAGCGGAAGAGAATTTTGAGAGCATTTTTAGCAAAGGCGAATTTCCAGCGGGTGCACAAATTTTAATAGCTTCAAAAGAAGTAAAACTAATAGATTGTTTAGTAGACAATAAAATCATAGAATCCAAGTCGGAATTTAGAAGATTACTTGAAGCTGGGGCAGTTACCGATTATCCAAACCAAAAAATAACTGACGTAAATGAGTTGGTGGGGGATCATGAAAGAAAAATAAAAATAGGTAAGAAAACTTTTGTAATTATAAAAATCTAACAAAACAGCCCCGCGTAAGCGGGGCTGTTTTGTTACATAGCGTCATCATCATCGTCTTCTTCTGGCACATCAGCATCAGCATCATCGCCCAAAAGATCATCATCTCCCAATAACGGATCTTTGGGTTTTAAAGTTTCTTCTTCTAACTCATCATCTCTCATATCATCATCCATAAAAATTATTTTAATTTTTAATTTCTGATTGAATTTTAGTAATAATTAACAATCAGTTTTATACTTTTTATCATACTATAAATTTTTTGCAACAATTTTAAATAAACTTTTCTGTGGATAAGATATTTTGTGTTGAGTGGTGGGTAGCAGAACAGGTGAGAGCTATAGCGATAGCATCATATTCATCATCTTGTCTTTTTTTTCCACTAGTTGATTGTCCTAGTTTTAGAAGTTTTTCTACCATGCTGATTACTTGTTTTTTGTCACTTTTGCCATAACCAGTGACGGCTACTTTTATTTGGTTGGGATTGAATTCTTTTAATATAATTTTGGCCCGAGCAGATTCCAAAAGTATTACTCCTCGGGCCTCAGCTACTTGCAAAGCGGTTTTCTTGTTTTTACTCCACAATAAAGTCTCGACAGCTATTTGGTCTGGTTTGTATTTTTTTATTATATTTTTTATTTTTTCTCCTATCAAAAGTAGTCTTTGGAAGTGGGGGAGTTTACTATCAGTCTCAAAACATTCAGAGTGTAATAAGTTTTCGCTTCTAGTTGATTTTTCGACAATAGCGACTCCCACTCTCCCGTAACCTGGGTCAATACCTAAGATTTTTGAATTATGAATCATGAATTAAGAATTAAGCTCTAAAAATTTTTCCCATAATTCATACTTCATAATTCGTGATTCATTTCTATTCGGCATTAGTGAAAACTTCTTGAACTTCATCATTTTCTTCGAGTTCCTCTATCAAAACATCCAATTTTTGACCATCTTCTTCGGAAACAGACATAGTGTTTTTGGGTAACCATTCACCACTGCCTATTTTTTTTTCAAATGCCCAAGTGGCTGATCCCGGTATAGCTAGTTCAAAACCGTTTTTAGTTAAGATATGTTTTATTTCTTGAGCAGCTTTGTTGCGGTTTTCTGTCAGAGTTTCAATAATCAAAGCGCAACCACCTGGGCCGTATGCTTCATAAGTGATTTGTTCCATTTCTCCCGCTTCGCCACCAGTACCTTTTTTGATAGCTCTTTCTATATTGTCATTGGGCACATTTTCGGCTTTAGCTTTTTCGATTGCGGTACGTAAACCCGGGGCGTTTACATCACCCTTAGCTTTTTTTGATTCCACTGCAATAAAACGCACTAATTTACCAAAAATTTTACTCTTTTGAGCGTCAGTGACCGCTTTTTTATTTTTAATTTTTGACCATTTATTATGCCCGGACATATTTTGAATATTATAATATTTTTTATTTTTTTTCTACTGGCATATCCAAACCTAAATGGTTATAAGCGTGCTTGGTGAGTATGCGACCACGTGGGGTGCGCTCCAAAAAACCGATTTGCAAAAGATAAGGTTCATTGAACTCTTCAATAGTGGCTTCTTCTTCAGAGAGAGAAGCTGCTAAGGTGTTTAATCCAACTGGCCCACCTCTGAATTTTTTGGCGATCGTTTTGAGGAGAGTGATATCAGAATTATTTAAACCAACATGATCTATACCTAAAAGATCAAAAGCTTCGTTCACTACGTTTTCATTTATATCAGTTTTTTTGATTTGAGCGTAATCGCGAGCTCTTTTCAAAAGGTAATTGGCGGTGCGAGGAGTAGCCCGACTTCTTTTGGCGATAGCTTCGGCCGCTTTTTTGTCAAAAGTTACTCCCAAAATTTTGGCCGAACGTAGTATGATGCTCTCGATTTCTTCGAGAGTATAAAATTCTAATTTAAAAACTCCACCCGAAAACCGACTACGCAAAGGCGAAGAGATCATGGCCACCCTAGTGGTAGCCCCGATCAAAGTGAATGCTGGTAGATCTAATTGAATAGTACGAGCGCTTGGACCTTTACCTATGATAATATCTAATGATCGTGATTCCATAGCTGGGTAGAGCACTTCCTCAATAGTTTTATTGAGGCGGTGTATTTCATCTATAAACAAAATATCGCCCGGAGAGAGGTTGGTAAGTATAGAAGCTAGATCTCCTATTTTTTCAATGGCTGGTCCAGAGGTCGCGCGCATTTGACTTGTTGTCTCTTTGGCTATAAGATGAGCAAGCGTAGTTTTGCCAAGCCCGGGTGGGCCGTAAAATAACAGGTGTTCTGGTGGGTGTTGCCGCTCTTTGGCAGCAGAAAGTAGTATTTGAAGGTTTTTTTTGATGTTTTCTTGACCAATATATTCGTTCCATTGGGAAGGTCTGAGGGTTTGGTCTAAAAAGTCGTAATCTTTAGGCTCGGTTGGTTCTGGATCATTTTTTTTGATTTGCCTTGACATATATTATGCAATATGATATACTCCTAGAGTATTAGGAATTTAAGTTTTTTGAATTTAATTGGAGACACAAATCTCTAAGTGGCGGTCCTGCAAAGGGTTTTGACATTAAATCAAGGAAGTGCCGGTACCATCTTTCGGGAGGGACCACTAGCTCTTTCCTCAGAATAATGTTTTGCTTTTGATTTAAATATTGA
>JBAYKK010000013.1:0-21430 GCA_041664625.1 Minisyncoccota bacterium | reverse complement strand
TCCGTGTCGCGATACAATGTCTTTTTCCTGTTATCTTTATCTTCAGTGAGTAATGCCAAGGTTGCCGGAAGTAGTTCCATACCCAAATTTTTGAAATAATTTTTGTGATTATTAAATTTTTTTAATATTATTTGAGCGTGAGTACTAGGTGTCGCCGCAGGCTGAGTTTGATAACCTTCAATCGGACCGGAAATTCCGATACGCTCAATGACTTTTTTATAATGTTTCTCCATTTCTTGTACCGGTAGTCCCGTAGCCACCAGTTCTTCTGCATCCAAAACGGCCGAGGCCCCTCCCCACACTTCAGTCATGCCCCCCTTAGCCAAAGTCTGAGCCAGATAAAATTTATCACTTCGAATTGGTAAAAAATCTTCCGTTTTTTCAGCAACATAATAAAATCTGCCACTGGTCATATGACTGGATTGATCAGTGCCGTCTGAAGGCAAGGCTCCCGAAAGATCCTGGCCCAAAAAAATAAGGTGCTGATCTGAAATTTTTCTCCTGATTGAATCAAAATCCATATCCCCTAAATTATCAAAAGAATTTTGAGATTTTACACCTCCATCGAGCATCAAGACTTCTAAGCCCGCTTCCACCAAAGGGAAAGCGACTGAAACTGCAGCCGGACCACCTCCTATAATTATGCAATCATATTTAAGCGACATTTCTTTTGACAAAATTAGGAAAAGGAATAAAAAATAAAGACAAGAAAACCTTCAGTAAAAAAGAAAGAGAGAGGTATGTAGCCTGAAATAAAATATTAAAGATGGATCGAGACTTAGGCAAAAGCCACTCAGCCGAAGAAGGACTGCATTCAATTATAACCATGGCAATATAAATCTTTTGGGGTAAAACAGCATTTTTGTAAAAATTGGACAAAAATTCAAGCGGTCCCAAAATAAACGGGTGTTTATAAATTAAATCACTAAAATTACTTGATATATTACCTTTTGATACGGTTTGATAATATAATTGCTTTTCTCTATTTGTTATTTTTATTTTAGGTAGAGATCTGGAAACGGCATAAGAAAGGATGAGTTTGGCTTCATCAAAAACTAATTCCTTTTTCAAAATTTCTAACCCTTCCGTCAAATTTTTGGGATTAAATCCAAAGTCTTTGACAAAAGACTGATAGTCCATTTCTATGTCTTGAGTAGAGCCCAAAATGTTGCTTCTGGTTATAGGCGACTTATAAAATATTAGGGAGAGCATGCGGACCAATAAAAATCCCAGTTTAGCGGGCACGTGTATTATCCGTACTTTTTTATTAAGTATTTTGTAACCTATCAATTTAATGAGGGTATTCATGGAGACAATACTCGGACCGACCACATCATAGGTTTTGTTTTTTAATTTAATATCTTGCAGAGCAATGCAAATAGCCTTGGCAAAATCTTCTATATAAATGGGTCTAAACTGACACTCTCCAGAACCAAATACCGGAGTAATCGGTAACCTAGAAAATTTAACTAGAGAACCAAAAGCGGCATTTTTCAAATCCTTATAAATAAGGGAGGGTTTCAGAGTGATAGTTGAAATCTGACTTTGCTCAAAAATCTGATCAGCCAAATTTTTGGTTTCTCCGTATATTCCCTTTTGAGCAATTTTGGTAGAAGCGGTGCTTATATTTACAATTAAATCTACTTTGTTTTGGACGGCAGCCTTCACTAAATTTTTGGCGCCAGAAACATTTATTTCAAAGCTGTCTTTTTCGTCTTGTTTGGCTGCCGCCAAATGAACAACGGAACTAACACCGAGAGTGGCTTCGTAAAGAGAACCTAAATTCCTCATGTCTCCGTGGACTACCTCAAGATGAGGATGATCTATAAAATATTGGCCCGATTTGGTCATGGCTCTGACCTTTAATCCTTTATCTAAAAAATATTCAACTAAGTAAGAGCCAACGAAACCAGACGCTCCTGTTATAAGAATAGTTGGGTTATTTTTCATGTTATCCCAAATTATATTCCGACGAAGTCTTGACGAATTTTTTGCGGAATAACCAAAGCAGGTTCCTCACACCATCATTAATTTTAGATAATTTGGTGCTACCCAATCTTTTTTTATATGACCCGGAAATTTCAAGACTTCTTAATTTTGTAAAAGCTTCTATTTTGATTTCTTGACTGAAGGGCATACCATCTGACTGAACTCTTAAAGTAGGCAGGGATGATTTTTTAATAATCCACATACCGCTTTGCGAGTCGTTGATATGAAATCCGAACAAGATGTTTGTAAATAAGGTCAAGCCAAAATTGCCTATTTTGTTGCTCAAATACATAGCATCGCCTCCCATCCTGGCAAATCTATTGACCGTAACAAATTCAAGATTTTTAGATTCAAAAATTTCGAGATATTCCAAAATTTCCTCAAACGGATATGTGCCATCGGAATCACCGGTGATTATGATTTCCCCCTTGGCCACCTTAAAGCCATTTTTATATTGTCTGCCGTAGCCCCTTTCTGAATTAATGACTCGCGCCCCAAGCTCCCGCGCTATCGCAACTGTATTGTCAGTACTGGATCCGTCAACCACCAAAATTTCAACTTCAAATCCAAGTTTTTTTAATTTACCAACAGGTATTGATAGCATCGTATCCCTTATCCCCTCCTCTTCATTCAGAGCTGGCATTACTATAGAAATTGATTTCATTTTAATTAAGATGATTTATTACAAACTTGTCGACAACGAAATAACTATCTTATCAATTAAAGCACTTAAACTATGATTTTCCAAGACGTATTTTTGAAGTTTATCTGAGGTCGTTTTTCTTTTTTCAATACCGACATCTAGCCAGTAATTAATCGTTTTAGCAATATTGTCTGGATTTTTATTATTTATGAGCATTCTTTCGTCAATCTCTCCGGCTAGAGATTGGTTTGTCACCACCAATAGACAACCACAGGCAGCTGCCTCTAAAATCGTCTTATCGAAACTTCCAGACGGAGTGAGGTTTACATAAATACTATGTTCATTATAAATTTTTGGTGTCTCAAAATTTGGAACCGCTTTGTAAAAATTTATTTTACTTTTTAAACCAGATTTTTCTACCTCTTTTTTAATGGATTCAAAATAATCGCCAGTATCTGGAGTTGGATCACCATAAAAATCACAAACAAAATCAACTCTCTTTTTATCTAAAATATTCAAAGCCTCAACCAGCAAATCTAGTCTTTTTATTTTATCCATTCTTCCCAGAAACAAAATTTTATTTTTGCATAATTCATAATTCTTAATTCTTAATTCTGTGTTGAAAACACTGGTGTCTATCCCCACCGGCATTAAAATAGTCTTCTTATATTTTGCCACAAAGGCAAATTTAGATGTGCAAAAAACTTTATCAGCAAACCAAACTGCAATTCTGGTAAAAATATCGCCCATTTGGTGATTTCGCCAAAAATAAACTTTCTTTCTAAGAATTTTCCAAATAAAACCACCGAGTAATATATACTCCTGATTCATATGGACAAATACAGAATCATATTCTTTGTGTAATCCTAAAATTAAATTGAAAAAATTTTTAATATACTTTATTTTGTTTTTGCCTGACTCTTTGCCAAGAGAGTAAACTTTTACATTTTCAGGTAAATCAAAGACACCTTTTTCCAAACAAATTACTGAAATTTTTTCAAACTTTTTTGAAAGCGCTATTATCCAATTATGAAAAAAACCCAAAACCGGATCTTCTTTGTCTACTTTTTGAGTAACTATAAGTAGTCTCATTGTTTACGATTAAATATAAAAAATTTATAAAAAACAAAATTTTGAATCATTACAAAAAAGCCGGCGATGAGTTGAGCTAAAATATACCAAATCCCCAATATTTCTACACATAGTGATATGAGCAATGTGTTAGTTATTACACCCAAAATTGCAGCAATAAAAAATTTTGAAAATTGATACCTCATCTCATTAGTTTCAGTGTCCTTGAAAACAACAAATTTCTGTAAAACAAAACTTATTATTAGAGAAATGAAAAAAGATATAATTGAGGAATATAAGTACCAAATACCAAATGTATCAGTAAAAATATAAAGCGACAATATATTGATGCCGGCTGATGTAACACCACAAATAAAATATCTCAAAAGCATAACAGAATTAAAAGAAATTTTAACAAAACCAAAAATCCTTGCTACAAAACCCTTTTTTTGATAGCTGTTTGCTGTTTTTACAACAGAGTCCGCATATTTTTCATAATAATTATCCAGAGAATTTAAATGTTCTTCGGCTACTGATTTGGCTCTTTGGCCCAATTTGAGACCTAGTTCTTTGTCTTCATAAATTTTTGAAATATTTTTACTAAAACAATCTACATCTTTAGCACCACAAACCAAGGCCGACTCATTATTTTTAAACATTTCTTCGGCCAGACCCGTATCAGACAACAACAAAGGCAACCCATCCAAAGCCGCTTCGACTGTTGAAACTCCATATCCTTCATAAAAAGAAGTAGAAATAAAACTATCTGCCATTTTATAATACGAGCTCAAATTATTTTGCCACCCAGCCCAAAAAACTCTTTCTGAAATACCTATATTCTTAGCCATATTTTCAAGATAACTTTTTTGCGATCCGTCCCCCACCAAACAAAGTCCTATATTTTTATCCAGATTCTTTATGGCATCAAAAACAGTTTTTATATTTTTTTCTTTTTCCAACCGACAAACCATAATCAAAGTAAACGGAAAAGGTTTTTTTGTTTCCAAGGCCGAACCTTGGGAAATTTCAGTTTTTATGGGCAAAACATCTATATTTTTGGAAAATTGCCAAACTGATTTTTTAATTCTTTCAGAAACCACTCTCACTCGATCTGAATATTTCAAAGTAAACTCACTCATAAAAAATCTGACCTTATTCAAAAAAGATTCTTCAATAAAATATTTGTGTGCAAGATCGGTATGAATCTGAACATGTAGTGGTAAATCAAAAAAAAGTTTAATAAAAGCCCCAGCTATACCCGTCTCAAATGGATCTTGGCAAGTCAAAACTACATTTTCTTTGCCTATTTTTTTTAAGATTTTTTTAACTATTTTGATAAAATCAAAAATATAAAATACCCGTATTTTGGATTTGGTCGGGTATAAAAAAACATTATCTGCTATTTTTTCATTTTGAAATTTAGCATCGTCAGGAGTAAAGACAACCATGTGTAATTCATCAAAAAATTTACCATACTCTATTTGCCTCTGCCTGACAGCCGAATCTTTTTCAAATATTTTTTGACCCATCCCTAAAGAAATTACTTTCATAATTTTAAAGAATTAAATACATTCAAAAATTCTTGAGCTATTTGATCCCAAGTATGCACAAAATTGAAACTCCTCACTTTTTCTTTGGCTTTTTTGTAACCTTCTTCTGTTAAAATATTTAAAATGACTTCTTCGATCTCGTTTTCATTCAAAGGGTCTACAAAAGTCCCAGCGTCTTTAATCCTCTCATAAATCCCCACTTCTTTAGTGCATATAAAAGGTCTATTCAGTCTGATCGCATCCAGTATCATATTTGGACTGATATCACCCAAGGAAACCAACACCACAGCATAAGCGGTACTCATTTTTTTTATAAACTCCTGATACGGCAAATTATCAGTAAAAAGCATAACTTCTTTATTTTCTGCATTAATTTTGTTAAACACTTTCTTTAAAATATCAAAATTTTTCCATTTTAAATCTCGAGCCGAAGCAATAAAAGTTTTGGAATCGAAACCAAAATCTGACTCTTTCTCTCCATAATAATTTTCAACAATACAAGTATGCTCTTTTTTTAAATTATAAGCATTTATAAAAATATTTCTTTGCCATTCGGTAGAAAAAATAATTTTTGAAGTATTGTTTAATGTCCATCTGGTCACTAAAAAAATTATTTTTTCTTTTAAAGAAAAGTTTGGGATTTCGGTTTGATAAAAATTATTTAGTAAAACTTTTTTGTCATGCCTTTCGCAATACTGTTCCCACAAAAAATCACCACCCGTCCTTATGATACATTTCCTATTTAAAATTTTACAAGCCAAAACAGAAGGCAAACCAACACTAAATGTATCCAGCGCAAAAACGACATCAGATTTCAAAACTTCTCTGATTATTTTAAGAAAGAAAAACAAATGCCTTATTCCTGTTGGCAAACTATCTTCTATACCGTAAGTTTTGACACCTACTATTTGACCCATTTTTTCAAAAGATTCTTTTAGATTTTTAGCGTACTGAGCTGGGCCGCCAATTTTGGGTGGATATATGCCGGTTGTAATAAGAATTTTCATATTATTTGATTTAGCGAAATTATGCGATTCAGCAAAATCGTGCCTTGGGCGCGGACGATACGTCCTTTGGAGCACGACCAAAAACTTCTTTCATCTGATTGGCTATTAAATCCCAACTATATTTTTCTAAAACCATATTGTAAGCATTTTCTATAATTTTATTTTTATCTGGATCAACTATAACTTTTTGGACAGTGTCGGCAATACTTCCCGAATTTTTTACTTCACAAAAATATCCAGTTTCGTGATCCTTTAAAAAATCTGGAATACCACCAACTGGTGTAGCGATAACAGGCAATTTGCAAGCCATCGCTTCTATAAAAGAATTACCAAATCCTTCCGAAAGTGAAGCTCGTATAAAAATGTCACAAGCATGCAAATATTTTGGCATATCATCATGAGAAACAAAACCTTTAAAAATAACCCGATCTGAAACCTTTAAACTCTTAGTGAGTCCTTCTAAATCTTTTCTTAATTCCCCATCGCCCAAAATTAAAAATTTAATATTTTCTGATAATTTAACTAAAGCTTTTATCACATCTGCTACACCATTTTTTATATTCAAACGAGAGACTGTCACCAAAGCAATTTCTCCTTCTTTTATTCCCAAATCTCTTCTTATTTTTTCTATTTCTTCTTTTTCGTAACTCGTATCTCGTACCTCAAACTTCTGTATATCTACCCCATTAGGAATTATATTTATTTCACCATTATAACCAAATTTTTTAGCTCGCTGAGCCAAAAAAGAACTGAGCACTGTTAATTTTTGAGTTCTGCTCAGAGCAACTCTCCAAGACAGATTTATCAAACCAAACCATCTTTTTTTGAAATGATCTTCCGAATCCCCTTCTTGCAAATTTAAAATTATAGGTACTGGTCGCCAAAATTTTAACATGTTGGCGATGTAAGCAGCTCCCGAGGCAAAGCTAGCCATCACGCACCAAAAATAATCATAATGATTTTTATTATTTAAATTCAAAGCAAAAATAGCCCCCCAAAAAGGCAGCAATAATTTATCCAAAGTTTTGAAACCAAAACCCAAACGATGGACATTCACATTGCCCACTCTTTCAAATTTAAGCAAATTTGAATCAAATTTAGCGGTTATCAAATCAAACTGAACCCCCTCAATTCGATCGGTGATTTCTTTGATAGCTACCTCCGCCCCACCCACCAAAGGATAATAAGCAGTCGAAAATATGAGTATTTTTTTGGACTTTTCCATCCTGTAGTAGATTTTGGCAACATTTAAAAATAATTCCGCAGGAATTATTGCCAAAATTCACTACGGGATCCACCCCTAAAATATAGCAAAAAACAGGGTCTTTTGCTATTCTCCGTTTAATATTTTTCGTAGAGTTTCTTCCGGTATTTCCTTGCTGTTCGCCATAGTATTTTGCGAAGGCTGAGGGCTTTTGGTCATAGTTGGGATTTTATTTTCACTTTCTTTTTTAGTTTCTAAACTTTTAGCTTTCTCAATCGCTTCTTTTAGAGCGTTTACACTCTGAATAGAAGGCTCTTTGTTATTTTTGTTTTTATCTTTATTTCTTAATTCTTCTAACGATATTGGCGCTATTTTTTGTTCGGACTTCATCTCTATTTTTTTCTCTCTAACCGCTTCTTCTATCGCCTTAGAAAGAAAAGATGGTTTAAAAGGTTGTTGTGTTTTTAATTTAGGTTCTTCTTTTTTAACTTCTGCCACTTTTTCTGTCGATACGACTTTATCTAAGTTAAGACCTCTCCTGGTTTCCTCTTTCCTGGGTTCATGCTTGACCACCGGAGGTTTAGCTACCTCGGGAGATTTTTCGGTTTTAGTTGATGAAGCTCTCATAGGAGCCACTTCAGGTGTATGCCAATCTGCTATAGTTTTTTCTACATCTTCTTTGGGTTCTGCATAAGTTTTGCGAGACATTTCCAAAGCGGCATCACGGAAAGAAACTTCTGGTTTTGGGAACGGTGGCAAACCAGTAGCCGAAAAAGGTTGACTCGCCACTCCATCTATCATCAATTTTAAATACACTTGATACAGTCCCAAATTGACTATATCTTCAGCTACAAAAGTCGGGGCAAATTCTTTCTCCAAAATATCAGCATCAAAAGAGCCTACTCTGAAAGCGATCATAGTACCGACGTTGCCAAATACAGCCGCGCGCACTTCTTCAGCCATCTGTTCAATATATTGATGAGTGATATTTAAACTCAATTTATATTTTCTGGCTTCCGACAAAATATCAGCAAAACTTTTGTTGGCAAAAGATTGAAATTCATCGACGTATAAATAAAAATTTGGTAATTTCTTGAGCTCAGAAGGCGTGGCGTCGGCTCGGGACATAGCTGCTAAATATATTTTGGTCACCAGCATCGCTCCCAAAAGATTGGCGTTACCTTCACCCACTAATCCTTTGGATAGGTTGACTATCAAAATTTTCTTTTCATCCATTATCTTCCTGACATCAAAAGAAGATTTGGACTGTCCGACAATATTTCGAATAAGCGGATTGGAAACAAATTGCCCAACTTTGTTTTGAATAGCTGGCGTTGCTTCTGCCGCATATTTATCGGTGTACTTAGCAAACTCGTCCACCCAAAAAGATCGAGTGGTTGGGTCTTTGACATTATCTACTACTTTTTGACGATAAACTTTGTCCGTAAGCATACGATTTATACCAAGCATAGTGGCTCCCGGATATTCCAAAAGGGCCGCCAAAGTATTTTGCAAAATATAAGCCATACGAGAAGACCACTGATCTTCCCAAATTTTTTCAAAGGCACTCATGAGACCAGAGACCACCAAGTGTCTCCTCTCTGGACCAACATCTTCCATGACATTAAAAGAAACCGGAAATTCAGTATCAAAAGGGGCAAAATAAATCAAATCTTTGATGCGATGCTCAGGGATATAGTCCAACAAAAGATCAGCGGTTTTACCGTGTGGATCGAGGAAGGCCATCCCCTCGCCATTTTGGATATCTTGAATAGCCATATTTTCCAGCATAGTAGATTTACCCATACCAGTTTTACCGATAGAGTAAATATGACGCAACCTATCTTCGGCTTTGATACCAAACTTGACTCGCTTATTGCGCGCATCAGTTTCAGCAAAATAAGTAATTTTATTTTTCTCGTCCATTTATTAAATTATATCACTTTATTTATCAAGCAAAGCTTCTCTTGTGTAAGTATTGCCTGGGTCCCAAAGCATCCACGAGGTCAAGCCAACATCATAAGTCGCTTGGATTTGTTTACGCACCATAGCGGCCGTGTAAGGCACTGGATAATCATTGTCTTGCAACCAAGGTCGCAATTGTAATGGATTTATTCTTTTCAAAACTTTAGCACCGGGCGTGCTAGACGCGATTTCTTTATAAAGGAAATTGGTTCGAGCCACACCTGCTCCCATACTGAATTTTATTATTTCATATGGCACTTTGTTGGGATCAGGCCAGCTATTAAACTTGGGCGGATAATGTGACGGATAAACCATCGGAGCCACGTAGTCAAAATTCAAAAGCGCATATTCCAAAACCTGACCGATACCCAAATCATCGGTGTTGGTAGTAGTCATACCAAAGAGATCAGCCGAAGTGACTATGCCAGTACCTTCTATTTTGGAATCTAGATAAGCAAAAAATTGTCTGAGCATTTCTTTTTTGGCAGTAGTACCAGTGTGAGAAAAAGAAATATCACTCATATTACCATCTGACGGGAAACGGATATAATCAAAATTGATTTCATCAAAACCGATAGCATAAGAAGACGTAGCGATAGAAATTATATAATCCCAAAAAGGTTTGGCACCCACATCGATAAAAGAAATGCCTTTGCGATCTTTCCATGTGCCACCATCACTTTTCCTTTTGACGGCCAACTCCGGATGCGCTTTGGCATAAAGTGGGTCTTGAAAAACCGTCACTCGTCCGATCACATAAATATTTTTATTATGCAAAGTTTCTACAAAAGCTTGTATATCTTTGACTTTGCATCCAGTACCACTGAGTTTATCGATCGCGGGATTGCCAGTTTCAAAAGAGACTGTGCCAGTATAATCTTTTATATCTATTACGATCGCATTTATTTCGGTTTCGTCTATAAGTTTGACTACTTTGTCTCTGAAACTTGGTGTGCCCGCGACACACTGAGTCATATAGACCCCCTTCAAAGGTTCAGGGGTTTTCAAGTGTTTGATAACTTTTTTCTCTACTATTTTTTCGGCAGTAGTGGTAGCAGTGATGTTTGATTTATCATAAGAAACTTCTGATGAAAAAACAAAAGAGGAAACAAAAAAAATTACCACCACTACGGCCACACCTCCTAATATATAATTTCGGTTTTTCATTATCTTTTATTTTCGACCTCACCCCCAACCCCCTCTCCTTGCGAAGGAGATGGGGTTTCTGAAAATTTTAATTCTTTTGATGATGTTTTTTCTTTTTTAACTTTTGGTTTAGTCTGTAATTTTTTTAAAATAGTCGGACCTAAAGAAACTAAAATTAAAAATAGACCAGACAAAAAAACTAGAGTATTACGCCAAGTGCCAGGCACTCCCAAAAAAGGTAAAATAGCGATCCAAACCCCAAAAGAAATATAGAAATTATTTTTCATACGATAAGTATATATCAAATTTTGAAAAACAAAAAATCATAAAAGAAAAAGCCCCGGCACACACGTTGGCGTGTGCCGGGACTTGCGGGCGCGTGGCCCAAAGAGCGTTAGTTGACCGTGGTAGGAGCCGTCAGTTTCTCCAGCTCCACCTCAGACATGGTGTCGATTTCTCCTGCAGCGACCATCATCTGCTGAGCGAACTCAGCATCGGACGAGCCGAGTGTCTCAGGCTTTTCAGCCGAAACCTCAATTTTGGCCTCTTCAACTTTCGGCTCGGCCTGCTTGGCCTGCTGCTGGGCCTTTTCGGCCAATTCCTTCCTTTTGGCCGCCTGCTTGGCGACCTTCATGGCCTCAATCTTCTGGACGAGCCAGTGGTCGGCCGAAAGGACTCCCAACTGCCTCATCCGGTTGACCACCGATTTAGCATAGAGCATCAGGTCGTTGGCCGGCGAACCAACCAAAGTGCACATGTCGATCACGAATGCGATCCGGGCCGGAGCGGCCGGATGGTCGATCTCCTCATTGGCCCTCTTGACGAAAGCGGCCAATCCGCCTTCCCCGATGAGCAGGTCGATCATGACCTCCTTCGGGCACTGGCCGATGAAGTTCTCGACGCCATTGGCGTCGGAGAAAAAGATATTCTTCTTCATCTTGCTCACCAAGAGCTTCCAGTCGGAGTCGGTCTTGATGACCTTCTCGGCCAACGCCATCCCATTGATCTCCCGGCAAGCCTTCCAGGCCTGCCAGCCTTTCGTCTCCTCGGTCATGGCCTTGCGCCACCGACCGAGAACCGAATGGTCCTCGAGGCCGATCTCCTTGGCCACACCGTTGAGCTTGGTGGCGAAATCGCCACTGCCACCAGCGTTGAGCTTCAGCGTTCGCGGGGCCACGGTGGCCGGCGCAGGCTTGGCCAGCACCGGCTTCGGAGCCGGAGTGGTCGCGAGGACCGGCGTCGGCTTGACCGACGCGGCCTCCGCCATCACCACCTCCATCGGGCTGATGGTCTTGATCACCTTCTTGGCCGGCGAGGTCGCCAGTTTGGCGACCGAGCCCCAGAAGCTGGGATCGTTGCCGACCAGCGCCGCGAGAACCTTCCCCTTCTCTTCCGAAGAAGCAGTGGGGTTGTCCCAAATCGCGATCTGCTCGCGCAGATTCTGAATCTTCTGTTCGATCATTTTCCGAATGCTCATTTGAATTCTCCTGAATCTCTTTCCTAGAGAGATTCTCTTTCAAACATCTATAAGTGCAAGTCTTTGTTTTTGACAAAACCTCGCAAACTTAACCTGTATATAGTATAGCAAATTATGTAAAAAAAGTCAAGAGCCCAAGTGCATATTATGCAAATGGGCCCTTAGTGGCTCAACTGAGCCGTATTTTGGCAAGATACTTTGAGCAAGTACCCCGCGATCATCTTGGCGAATTCCCTTCTCCGTCGATAGGTTACGACATGATAAGGGGGCAGAATGAAGTGATTTTCGGGTCGACCGTAGGTCGTGTATTGCCTGAAATCTTTTGGTTGGGCGATCGTGAGTCCAGTTTCAGAAAGCTTTTGACAGTCTTTCTTCCACTTGGTTAGCCCGATCTTGTATCTAAATAAGTCAGACTGAAAATCTGACGATGTGTAGACATGTCCCTCAAAAGAGTCTACCCAAGAATCCTTTAGAGCTTTTTGAACGCCCGGGTCCAGATTGAACGTATCAATCGTGACCGGGTAGCGTGGAACCGATGGCAAGAAAAACACTCCATCGGCAAAATGTCGCAGATCAACCTTGGTGTCGATGGCCGACAAAAAGACCAACCCGTAAGGATCAACCCCCAGTCGTTCTAGTTCCCGTTTGACCTCGAGCCAAAAAAGCTTGCCAACAAGAACTTCGGGGTAACGAGCATAAGAATCCCTAATGAGAGCTCTCACATCCTCGTCAAAATCGGGCCTCTGGTCCCGAAACTTTTCCACCAATTTCTCGCCACTAGAGTGGCGCCCGAAGACAGCGTCTTCGAGATCGGACCCACTCCTGAAAATCATTATAATGTACTCTCCTCTTTACAGAGTAACAAACATATGGTTTTAAGTCAATCCCGTAGTAGATTTTGGCATTATGACAAAGTCACAGCACGAAGTGCAATGCCAAAATTCACTACGGGATCAACCTTTACTGTTTACCCCTGTTTTTCCAACTATTGATAGTGATCAAAAGAGTCGAACCAATGAATATAGACGAATAAGTACCAATAAATATACCGATCAAAAGCGCGAGATTAAAATTCTTTATGGTTTCAGGACCAAAAATATAAAGCACCAAAATAGCGAGCAGTACAGTGAGCGAAGTGTTGATGGAACGCACAAAAGTTTCGTTGATACTCTCCCCCACTATAGTTTCAAAACTTTTCTTGTTCCCAGTATTTTCGTTTTTGTGCAAATTTTCTCTCACTCTATCAAATACCACGATAGTATCGTGCACCGAGAAGCCCAGTATCACAAGTAGAGCGGTGACAAAAAGTGTATCGACTTCAAATCCATAAAAATGTCCGAGAATCGCAAAAATACCAGTTGGCACCAAAACATCATGGAGCAAAGCCAAGACGGTGACGATACCATAAACCCAAGACGAAACCGGTTTGGAAACTTTGCGGAAAGCAAAAGCAATAAAAAGCACGATAGCCAAAAGAACCAAAATAATAGAAATGAAAGATTTTTGGATAGCTTCTTTGCCCAAAATCGGCCCAATTGTGCTAAAAGTTTTTTCAACTGGAGTGTATTTACCACTCAAAGAAAGACCTTGAACGATAGAATTCTTTTGATCTTGAGATATTTCTTTAAGTCTTATGAAAAAACCTTCACCTGACGATCTGACTGATGCGTCTTTGAAATCTAAATCGTTTAAAACTTTACCCACTTCTTCGTTGGTTGGTTTATTGCCGACAAAAGAAACATCAAGCAAACTCCCTCCAACAAAATCAATACTAGGCTTAAGACCCCAAAAGAAAATAGCAAAAATTGAGGCAGCCACCAAAATTATGGACAATGAGAAGAATATTTTTCTGTATTTTACTATAAACATGTTTATTTTTCTTCAGAACTAATAGCGAATAATATGGTACGAGTGGCTGTCACTGCAGAAAACATTGAAACCAAGACGCCAATCAAAAACACCAAAGCAAAACCTTTGATAACCGGAGTAGAAGCCAGATAATACAAAATCACGGCCGTGATAATACTGGAAAGATTGGAATCACGGATAGAGCTCCATGCCCGGTGAAAACCTTCTTTCAAAGCGTCATATTTATTTTTGCCTCTTTTTAATTCTTCTTTAGTCCTTTCAAAAATTAAAATGTTGGCATCTACCGCCATACCAATAGAAAGGATGAACGCCGCAATGCCAGCCGCCGTCAAAGTCACTGGTATAAGTTTGAATAAAACCAAATTGATAACTGTGTATATCGCCAAAGCGAGCACCGCCACCAATCCTTGGAAACGATACCAACCGATCAAAAACAAAGCCACCACAATGAAGGCAAAAAGTCCGGCTTTGACGCTGTCGTTTACTGCTTTGTCTCCCAAAGTGGCGCCGATCGTTTCGGTGCTGACCAAACTTATAGGCATAGGCAAAGCTCCATAATTTAAATCGCGAACTACCTGCTTGGCTTGATCAGGAGTGAAGTCTCCCGTAATAACGGCTTCGCCACCTTTTATTTCTTCTCTTATATAAGGAGCTTCTATCAAATTACCATCCAAGAAAATACCCAAAACATTGCCTGTATTTTCTCTAGTGATTTTAGCAAAAAGATCTGCTCCTTCTTGATTAAATTTCAAACCAATAACTGGCTTGCTGGCAAAATTTTGATCAAATTGAATGCTGGCTTTTTGCAACATTCGGCCTGTAAGTCCGGTATCAGAAAACATCTCGGGTTGAAAAGTTGCACTAGGATCATTTTTAAAATTGGCTTCAGCTTCTTTAGACAGAAGTTTAAAATCCAAAGCCGGAGTCTCGCCTATTTTTTTGATAGCTTCATTTATATCAGTTACTCCTGGCAATTCCACGATAAGTCTCTGCTCAGCCACATTGCCCCCAAAAACTCCACCTTGCTCAACTTGGATAATCGGTTCAGAAACTCCAAAGATATTGATGCGTCTTTCGATGACATCACGCAAAGATTGCATAGCCGAAGAAATATCTCCGCTTTGAACTTTAGAGGTATCGGCCCTATAAACCAAGTGAGTTCCGCCTGATAAATCTAGGCCCAATTTGAATTTGCGACTAGAATCGGGATTTTGAGTATTCCAGACAAAAAAACCGGCCGCTACCGCAAGTGCTACCATTATTATTGCCCAAAATCGGTATTTAGCCATATTGGCTATAGGATATATGAAATCAGCCAAAAAGACAACTATACCCCACTCCTCGACAAAAGAGCTTTGATGGTTTTAATGGCGATTTTAAAATCGAGCATCAGAGAGCGGTTTTTGATGTAATAAAGATCATAAGAGAGTTTGCGGCGAGTTTTTTCGCTATCAGCTACCCCTTTAGGTGGATCGCTATGATAAAGCTGAGCCCAGCCCGAAAGTCCGGGCTTAATCAAGTGGCGGATATTATAATACGGTATTTCAGATTCATAATTTTTAACTAAAGCTGGGATCTCAGGCCGAGGTCCGATCATAGACATATCGCCTTTGAAAACCGCCCAAAGTTGAGGCAACTCATCTATCCTTAATTTTCTAAGCCATTTACCAACTTTTGTTATTTTTTTATTTTCTGAATTAGCTGATGAATCAGTCATCGTCCTGAATTTTTTTACTTTTATTATTTTATTATTTTTACCAATCCGCTCTTGTTCAAAAAATATACTACCCCCATCATCAAGCTTAATCAAAATATATACAAATGGATAAAAAATTAGAGATATTACACCCACAATGAAAGCAAGCGTGATATCCATTATTCTTTTCAAAATGTCATGCGTGGCTCGGGTTTCAGTAGAAATGTTTTCCAGAAACCAATTGTATCGCACCAAAGAAAGTGGTACTCGATCAAAAATATCTTCGTAGACTTTATACATATCTATAAATTTCACTTTAGAAAAAATGAGATTATAAAGATGGGGTAATATCGGCTCTACTAAACCACTTTTCAAATCTACCGCAATCAACTGAACTTCTTCAGAATAAACTCTAGAAAGGATTTCGTCTTGGAAATCTACCCCCGTCACCCGGTTGAGATCAACTGAAGATATAAATTGCAAACCATAACGCGGATTATTGTTGACCTCTTCCAAAAGTTCTTTCATCTCTTCCCCACCACCAACGATGATACCTTTTTGTTTTGAAAGTGGATGCAAAACTCTATCGCCATAGATCCGCCACACCAAAATAAAACTAAAAGAAATCACTAAATAAACAAAAAGATTTGTCTTGGGTGCGATACCAAAATATGGAATAAAATAAAAAAACAAAACCGCAATAAAACTATTGGCGATTTGAGCATTAAAAACTGTGTTTGGTAAACGGCTTTTTAAAAGTAAAGTGTGTTTTTCGTAAAGTCCGGATATAAAAAACACCAAAACCCATACTCCGATGATTATCGTAAACGGCCAAAAATGCAAACTCCAAGATTCAACCGATGGAACAGTCCAGTAACGTAAAGTCAAAGCTGACCAAAGCGAAAAATACAAGAGCAATATATCGCCCAAAAATAATGCCATGGTTTCCTTTTTGCCAGATATGGTCATATTAAAGAGATATAATACAATAACTGGAAATTTTAATCAATCTGTGCAAGAATTTCATATTATATGCAAGAAAAGAAAAAGATTTTATACGTCATAACCAAAGGCAATTTCGGCGGCGCCCAGAGATATGTTTACGATCTGGCCACTTCCTTACCCAAAGAAAAATTTGAAGTTTTAGTCGCCCATGGTGAAGGACAAGAATTATCAAACCTACTCAAAGAAAAACAAATCAAATCAATTAAGCTAGACAAACTGGTGCGTGAAGTAAAATTTTTTGACGAATTCAAAGTATGCAAAGAGTTGATCCGACTGATTCGTTTCGAAAGGCCAGATGTCATTCACTTGAATTCTTCTAAAATTGGAGGGGTTGGTGCGGTGGCAGGCACAATAACCCAGCTACTTGAAAAAAATTACAGGCCAAAAATTATTTTTACTGCTCATAACTGGGGATTTAATGATAACAATCGATCCTCTTTTGAAAAACTTTTTTATTATATGAGCCATTGGATAACATTGATGCTCTGTCACCAGGTCATTGCGGTATCAGAAAAAACAAAAAAAGATGTATGTTTCCTTCCTCTCATTAAAGGCAAAATAACTGTTATTTACAACGGTATTGATAATTTTGAAATTTTATCCAAAACAGAAGCTCGATCAATTTTGGCTGGTTTAAAAACCGATAAAACTATTATTTTTTCTATTTCAGAACTTCACAAAAACAAAGGTTTGGACTTAGCGTTGAGAGCTATAGCTCTTTTACCCAAAGAAGCCAAAGAAAAAATAATTTATGCTATAACTGGTGATGGAGAAGAAAAAGAAAATTTAAAAAATTTGGCCAAAGAATTAGGAATTGAAAACATAATTAATTTCTTGGGTTTTGTACCAAACGCCAAAAAGCTTTTGGCCGGTAGCGATATATTCATGTTGTCTTCTCGAACTGAGGCCTTCCCTTATGTTATTTTAGAAGCTGGTTTTATTGGTTTGCCAATCATAGCGACCAGTGTCGGTGGCATCCCTGAAGTAATCAAAGACATGCAAAATGGTATTTTGGTACATCCCCAAAATCCCAAGGAAATCGCCGAAGCGATTTTATACTTGCTAGACCATCCAGAAAAATCCCAAGAATTTGGCGAAGAAATCAAAAAAACTATTTCCAATTTTTTCTCTTTAGAAAAAATGTTAAACGAAACTATTCGTTTATACCAATAATTTCATTTTTTGCTTCATTTTTATTTATAGCTCCAGAATAAGAAGACTGGCCCATCAGTATCCCCAGCCCCAAAAATTCAGCGAGCATATGAGAACCTCCATAACTCATAAACGGCATAGTGATCCCGGTCACCGGCAGAAGCCCGACATTCATACCTAC
This sequence comes from Minisyncoccota bacterium, assembly GCA_041664625.1. Taxonomy (GTDB): domain Bacteria; phylum Patescibacteriota; class Minisyncoccia; order Phycocordibacterales; family WO2-35-19; genus WO2-35-19. The sequence continues at coordinate 3,475 of JBAYKK010000013.1, read as the reverse complement.
ATGAATAACAAAATGAGAAAAAAATATTGCCGAAAGTCCTAGCCCGTACAAAGTTTCAAAGTTAGTAGCTCCTTTTTTGGCAATATCAATGATCCGCCAAAAAACGACTCCATACAAAATAAACATCACTACCACTCCAACGAAACCCCATTCTTCACTAAAGGCGGCAAATATAAAATCGGTCTCATATTCTGGCAAAAATTCCAATTTGGATTGACTCCCAAGCCCCACACCCTTGCCCCAAATTTGCCCAGAACCGACAGCAATAGTTGATTGGTAGGCATTGTAGCCACTACCAGTGAGATCGGTCAATGGATTCACAAAAGAAATTATTCTAGCTTTTTGATAATCTTTGAAAACAAAAAACCATAACCCGCCAAAAGCCAAAATACCAATGAAGAAAACGGCGATCAAATGTTTTTTTGATATACCGGAAAACAAAACCATAGCTAGCCATATAAAAAAGATAATTATGGCTGAACCAAAATCTGGCTGCAAAAAAACCAACATGAAAATTACAAATGTATAAAATCCAGAAATAAGGATATGTCTTATGTTGGCGATTTCGATATGTCTACGACTAAAATACTTAGCCAAGAGCAAAACCAAAACTATTTTAACGAAATCTACTGGTTGGAAAGCAAAAGCTCCAAAATTAAACCAACTTTGAGCGCCTTTGAATACTGAACCCAGGACAAACAAAAACAAAAGCACTACGCAAGAAACAATAAAAATAGATACCACCGAACTTGTTCGTCGTAAAAAACGCCAATCAACCAAACTGGCCAAAAGCAAAGCAACAACCGAAATACCCAACCATATTATTTGTCTGACAAACAAAGTACTACCACCAACCCCTGTATGGGCTGGCAAAAAAGAATTCATAGTCAAAATACCGGCAACCGATATGAAAATCACTGACCCAAAAAGTAGCCAGTCTATGTTTTTAAAAAAGCGTGTCAAATATTTTGTATGTTATCTCTATCCTAGCTGGCATCTCTTTACATATATCAGATGAAATATTTTTGTAAATAGTTTCTAAATTTAAAGCCGAGGGAGCAAAAAAATAATTATCTGGTGAGGAGGCAATGCTTTTCAAAAAAGCTTCGTTTATTTCTTTACCCAAACCGATAGTATAGATAGAAATACCATCTTTTTTGATATTTAAAGATTCACTCAAAGCCAAATCTTCGGCGTATTTTATATCTTCGGCTTCAGTCCCGCTCTTTGGATTTTTGGGATTGGTGGCCACCCCATCAGTCAAAAGAACCATTATTTTTGAAGATTTATCATCCGCTCGAGCGGAAATTAATTCTTGCCAACCAGCCCGTAAAGCTTCATAAATATTGGTATACTGGGTACTGCTAGCGATTATGGCCACTGAACCAACCGATTGTTTAGCCAAATTGAAATCAGAAGTAAGATTCAAATCTATCGGATCTTTGACTGTATTAGCGAAAGAAACCATGCCTATTTTATCCTTCAATTTCAATTGATCAACGAAAGTAGTGGCAGCTCCTTTGGCCGAAGTGAGCGGTTCCGGCGGATTCAAACCCAGAGAAGACATCGAGCCCGACCGATCTAAAAGCAACATAACATCTGAATTTTTTTCACAGACTCGAGAGCCCAATTCAAAGGGTTTAGGCCAAGTGAAAAACACACTCGCTTCTTTATCTTTTGGTAAAGTCTCTACGAAGGTTCTAGAAGCAGCAATAGCATTGTCTGCCCCATCAAATATGACTGCTATCAATTCAATATTTTTTATTTCTCCAGTACTGTTATTTTTGACACTGGCTTCAACCCTCGGAGAACTTTCTATTTTTAGAATCGGACTGTTTGTGACGCTTATTTTTTCTCCTGTTTCTTTATTTTTATTCCATATTATATTTGTGCCCAGTTCGAAAATAGCTCTCTTAGGTTTTGAAGTTCCTTTATTTAAAATGTTGCCTTCAAAAATACCGACGGTTTTGTTTTTGGGCAAGATAGTAGCACCCTCCCTTTTTTCTAAAACTTTATTATTTTCATCGTATACAGTAAACGTATACGGAACATAGTTGGCATCAACATTTATATTTGGATTTTCTACATAAACCAAAGTACTCCAAACTCCTGGTGAAATTTCAAATAAACGTGGCCCCCATTTTACGATTGGTTTTATAACGTCAGCCGAACAAACCAAAGTACAAGAGCCCCCACAATCAATCCCCAACTCATCACCATTTTTAGTTTTATCAAAGCAAGTCGGAACTTGATACCAAAATTTCCAAAATATAGCAAAACCAACAGATGCCAATATCAAAATCACCACCCCCAAATAAATTGATTTTCTTCGAGATGCCCAGTCACTCATACATACTAGTATAACAAAAAACTCCCAACTAGTGTGGGAGTTTTTTGAGAATTAAAAAGTTGAGAACTCTGTGCTGGCGGCTACCTACTCTCCCCTTGCGAGTACCATCGGCACTACCGGGCTTAACTTCCGTGTTCGGAATGAGAACGGGTGTGACCCCAGCGTTAAACCACCAACACACAAATCTCAACTTTTACTTTTTAAATTTCACTCAACAGACCGCTCTTTCGAACAGTCTCATGTGGCAGGACAAATTTCAAAAGAAAAAGTGTATTTTCGAATTTCCTAATAGAATCGGAAAATTAGTACGCCTCGGCTCAATGTGTTGCCACACTTACACCTAGCGCCTATCAACGTGATCATCTCTCACGATCCTTAACGATTCCTAATCTTGGGGATGGCTTCCCTCTTATATGCTTTCAGAGGTTATCCAAACCCGACTTAGCTACCCTGCGGTGCTCTTGGCAGAACAGCAGGTACACCAGAGGTCAGTTCAACTCGGTCCTCTCGTACTAGAGTCAAATCCCCTCAAGAATCAACGCCTGCAGTAGATAGGAGACCAACCTGTCTCACGCATGATATCGTTTATTACTAAACGCATTGGACTATAGCTTATTCTTTTTTAAGAACACTGACGCTTAGTCTCTACAAGTCTCTTTCGAGTTCTCTCGGTATTACCCCAATGGGGCTTCACCGATTTTAGTCAGTTTAATCACAAAATAAATTTGTGACCGCCGTGATTTGATTTTATCTACTTAACTTAATCATGAAGCCTTGAGAGCTTCATAATTTTCAAAACAAAAATATTTTATAACAGTAAATTTACGTCCCTACATCATTTTGTAAAAACAAAATGATCGGGCGAACATTTACAAAGTAAATGTTTTAGCCTCTGAGGATTCAGATTGTGGAGAAGACAATACAACTAGCAAGCTAGTAGATTGAACTTCTCCACGGTCTGAACCCAGCTCGCGTATCTTTTTAAATGGCGAACAGCCATACCCTTGGGAGCTTCTCCACCCCCGGGATAAGATGAGCCGACATCGAGGTGCCGAACACTGCCGTCGCTCTGGACGCTTAGGCAGTACCAGCCTGTTATCCCCGGAGTAGCTTTTGTCCGATAAT
>JBAYKK010000012.1:0-25767 GCA_041664625.1 Minisyncoccota bacterium | reverse complement strand
TTCCCTCAAGGAGGGCCTAGCTATCGCCTTCCTATCTAAAGTACAGGTTATGGAACCCATCTGACATAAGACTGTTCTTTTTTTAGATACTGTCAAGTAAAATTACCCAACTAAAACCCCACCGCATCCCCTTCTTGCAGGCCACTTAAGACTTCGACTAGACCGGTGTTACCGGAAAGACCTAGTTCGATTTGAGTTTTTTCTACTTTGCCATTTACTATTTTATTTACAAAATTTAATTCGTTTTCTTTGATCACCGTGTAGAGCGGTATAGCCAAGACATTTGGTTTTTGAGCAGTTTTAATCTTGAGGTTGGCTGTCAAACCACTTTTTATTTTGGGGTCAGGATTGGCAAACTTCATAATTACCTGGCCATTATCGCCAATCATCGTCTCTCCTAATTCTACTCTGATTTTATAGTTTACTACCCCATCAATGATCACATCACCAGGTTCTATATAAGAAACAAAACCTTGAAATTCTTCGTCTGGGAAAGCATCAAAAGTCACCGACACTTGATTGCCAACCGCTATTTTGCCAATGTGGATTTCTGAAATGTTGGCCTCAATGTACATGGAATTTTGACTGACTATCGAAATCAAAGTGACACCGGCCGAAACTGCTCCACCCACTTTGGCATCTTGCAAAATCACCACCCCAGCAAAAGGAGCTTTTATATAAAACTTATTTAAAGAAGCTTCCAAGGAAGAAATATTGGCTTGAGCTTGAGAGACTTTGGACTCTTGAGTCAAGACTGTTCCAAACTGACCATCGCTTCCCAAAATCGGAGCCAAATTGAGTTTGTCTTTAGCGGTAACCAAACTAGAAACGGCAGACAAGACTTCGTTTCTGGCACCAGAGATAGTGGTCTTGTAGCCACTTACAGTAGTATCATAAGCATAATCAGCCGAAGTAAACGCATTGACTGCTCCAGCTATTTTATCCAAAAAATTAGAAACAAAATTGAGATCTTTGATAGCTTTATCAGCAGTAACCTCTAAGTTTCCTGAGTTTAGATTGTTAAGCGCTTTTTGCCAAGCAACCAAAATCTCTTCTGCTTTTTTTCGATCATTGTTTATTTCTAAGACAGTATCACTCGGCACATTAAAATAATGCACGAAATTGCCAGAAGTTATAGAAATTTCAAATTGCGGATTGATGGTGTTGTTTTTGAAAAATTGATCGGCTTTATTCCTCACTGCGTTATCAGCCGAAGCAAAACTTTCTTTTATCGCCGCTTCCAAATTTTTGGATGCATCATTAAAAGTCGTAGGAGCAGTGTTTTTGATTTCTCTCAATTTTATGTTTTCTTCCGAAAGAGTAGCTTGAGCTTTAATCAAATCAGCAGAAATTTCTCCAGCTTCAAGTGAAGCTAGCAATTGATTTTTTTCTACATTTTGTCCAATAGACACATAAACATTTTGAACTCGGCCAGATTTGTCAAAACCCAAATTTATACTTTGGCTAGGTTTTATTTTGCCAGTTGAAGCCACTTCTTGAACAAGATTGGCCCGTACTACAGCTATAGTTTGTTTGCCATTACCATTTTTAAAAATAAAAAACAAAGCCACCACGGCCACTACTGCAACCGCAAAATATATCAAGAATTTTTTTGTAAAAAGTTTATTCATTTGATTTAGAACGCGATTTTATTATAGCACGTCTCCAGGCTTGCCATCCATCAAAATTTTACCGTCACCTATTTTAACTACCCGATTAGTCAGTCGAGCATATTCTGGTTCGTGAGTAACCATAATGATAGTCTGACCATGCGAATTTAATTCCAAAAATGCTTTCATCACATTATCGGCTGTCTCCGAATCCAAGTTGGCGGTGGGTTCGTCGGCAAAAATTATCTTGGGATCATGGGCGATCGCTCGAGCGATAGAGACTCTTTGCTGTTCCCCACCAGAAAGTTGAAACGGTAAATTGCTAAGTTTTTCGCCCATGCCTATTTTTTGAAGTGCCGCTTCTGATTTTTGGTAAGCCTCTTCTCTTTCCAAGCCTTGCATCAAAAGTGGTATAGCCACATTTTCAATAGAATTTAATTCCGGCACTAAAGCATAATCTTGAAAAACATAACCTAATTCTTTCAGTCTAAATTTGGTTCGTCCTTCATTATTCAAAGTTGAAACATTGATACCGTTAATAACAATCTCCCCAACATTTGGATGATCCAAAAGCCCCAGTTGGTAAAGCAAAGTAGATTTACCAGAGCCGGACCGACCAGTAATGGCAAAAAAGTCTCCACTAGCAATATCAAAAGTCATATCGTTCAAAACCACGAGCTCACTATCCCCGGTTTTAAAAGATTTCCTTAAATTTTTTACTTCAATTATTTTTGACATATTTTTTGTATTACCTGCCCAATATAGAATCCAATGTATTCTTCTTGACCACAATGCGCGCCGGCACGAAACCGGCGATAATAGTCGCTATCATGATAAGCAAAACTCGCAAAGCTGTTGCTCCAAATTCAGCAACCAAAATACCATCAGAAAATGGGAAATTGATTGGGTGAGCGTTGAAATAAGGGACCAAACCCAAATAAAGTACCAAAAGCCCCAAAAATACCCCGATAACTGCATAAAAAATAGATTGAATAATATAAGAAACTTCAATAGCAGTGGCACTGATACCGATACCTTTCATGATACCGATAAACTTGCGTCGAGTGATAGCGTTGATATAAATCACAATAAAAATCGTGATCGAGGCCACCACCAAACCAATCGAACCAACGATGTTACCGAGCAAAGCAAAAGTGTTTTTCATATCCGTGACAAATTTTGGCAAACCCTCTTCAAAAGTTTGGACTCTAGCAGTTTTATCCGCTCCACTTTTAACTAAAGCCTCTTTAGCAAATATCGGGTCAGTCCCAGGTTTCAATTTAATAGAAATTTCATTGACATTATAATCAGTCCGCCCAGCCAAATTACGCAAAATCGAATCAACCATAAAAACCCGCATATCTATTTCATCTACTTTGGTACGCACGATACCTTTAACAGTAAATTCTTTGATGTTGCCATTTATAGTCAACCTAATTTTGGAACCAATACCAACATTTTCCAAAGTTTTGAAAGTGGCCGATTCAATCGGTAAATATTTTTTTAATAAATAAGCCCCAAGCATCACCGACTCAGTATCATCGGCAGTTAAATAAGAACCTTCAATGATTTTGGAAGAAAGGTTGCTAGTGGCATTCTCGTTTAAAGGATTAATGCCGGAAATAACACCATTAGTTTCGTTGGCTTTTTCAATATAATTTATCCTTTCTTTGTAAGTGCTTTCAATTTTGCCAGCTTTGGTATACCGAGCAGAATAAGTTTGCACCCAAGGCTGGTTTTTAATTATTTCAATAATGTTGGGACTATTTTCTATAAAATCTTTTTTGAGTGGAGTAGAGATAAAAAGATCACCAGTGTATCTCTCCTTGTATACATTTATAGTACTCTGAATCAGCCCGACCAAAATCCCACGGATGACTACCAGGTTAAGGAACGTCAACATCATCACAAAAATGATAAGAGCAGTGGTTGCTTTGTTTGATCTTTTCACTTGACGGAATGCCAAAAAAAATCCCAATTTTAGTGAGATCAAAAATTCATCAAATTTTTTCTTTTGGTGTTCCATTTGATTTAGTGAAATTGCCGAGCTTCGAATCTGCTGATTCGCATGTGCACGACATCGATTAGAGTGCGACTTAATAATAACACATAAAATATGCGCGCTGGTCTCACTTTTTATTTAAGACCTTTGCAATTAGAAGCTGGAGTATAGCCTTTGGCTCGCGCCTCTTCAATCGAAGCAAAAGACACTAGATTTTGAGCTGAGATTTGTTTGGCTCCAGCACACCACGGATAATGGTATTTGGTGCCATTTTTGGAAGCGACCACTGCGCCTGTCGAAGCCGGAACTTGCCCCGTGCTTACCCCTTTCACTTCGCCACCAGAAATATTTGTTTTAGTTCCTATTTCCCCCTTAATGTAAGGGGGATTAAGGGGGTTATTTTCTGAAGCAGAAACCGTATTATCCAAAACCCTCACTGGCTCCTTTTTTGCTTGTAAACCCGAAATACGGCCCAAAAAAAAGGCAATAATAGCTATCAAAACAATGACTACAGGCACAAAAAACTTACCGTTTACCAAATCCTCCAATTTTTCGCGCCAACCTAGGTTTTGCTTGGTTTCAAAGTCCAATCCAGTCACATATTCTTCTATCTTTTTATCTTCTTGCATTTTAAAGCTTTCTCTATTATACTTTAATTATCTGCATTATAGCAGTTTTTACTTTACATTTTTAACTTAATAATATGGCACATAAGAAAGCCGCCGGCACAACAAAAAACGGGAGAGACTCTGGACCACAATATTTGGGAGTCAAAGTCTCAGATGGTAGCGTCTGCCAAACAGGCTCTATTTTGATACGCCAAAGAGGTTCAAACGTATTACCGGGCAACAACGTCGGTATGGGCAGAGACTACACTCTTTTTGCTCTCAAAGCTGGCAAAGTCAAAATGTCTACCAAAAGAAAAGTGCATTTTGATGGCAAAACTATCATCAAAAAAGTCGCCACTGTAGTTTAATCACATAAAATTGTTTTCTTAATATGCTGATTTTGATACAATTTTAGTATGCAGTATTTAGTTGAAATTTTTATTCTTTTTTTAGCTTGGCTAGCTTTTTTTATTTCCAGAAAAGATCTCAGAAAAGATATGCTTTGGAGTGGTTACTACTACTTTATTATATTGAGTATTGGTTTTATTCTTATAAAAATAGTATCTCCCAATATATCTGCAAACAAAACTATAATTCCTGGCTACTGGAATCCTGATACATTTTTTGATTTAGGCAGAATTACTGGCGGATACTCTATAGAAGATGCTTTTTATATGTTTTTGACTGGAGGTATCGCAGCTGCGGTTTATGAAGTAATTTTCAGAAAAAAGAACACTGGTAAAAAATTAAAAAACAAACCTCATTATGCATTGATATCTGGAGTTTTGGTTGGAGGGATAACCAGTAGTATTTTTGATCTTAATCTGATTTGGGTTCTTATTATTTTTGGTTTTGTTGCCTCTCTGGTTATTTGTTTGCAACGTCGAGATTTAATTGCAGAGGTTATATTAGGAGGAATTTCTTATCTTTTTGTTTATATATTTTTCTCACTTTTATTCACTTCGATTTTCCCCAATTACATAACAGACTTTTACTCGCTTCAAAACTTAAGTGGCGTTTTGACTTTTAACCATATCCCGATAGAAGAGCTCCTTTTCGCATTGAGTTTTGGGATGAGCTGGTCACCGATTTATGAGTACGTTAAAAATGAAAAGTAAATTTGACTTTTTTATTCGGATTGCTATACTAATTATATAGATGGCCTTCGGGCTCGCCCTCGCAAGAGGGAGAATTTGAAAAAGCTAACAGAAATTAACCCTGTTAGCTTTTTCTCTTATAATTTTTAAGAGTTCTAGTTCTGTATGTCCGATTTTGTTTATAAGTCTTTTGCTATCTATATTTTTCATTTGTGATAAATTCGCTACAGCATCTTTACCATCAACTACTCCAACAGGTATGCGATATCTATTCTTTTTAGGAGATGTACTCAAAGGTACAGCGAGAAATGAAAATTGATTATATTTTTTGATAATTAAAACTGGTCGCATTGATTCATCGCCTTTTCCATCCATTTCGAATCCAATATTAACACCGAGATGCACCCACCATATCTCACCTTCTCTAAAAAATAAAATCTCACTTTCATTCTTAGCATCTATTTGTTTTTTCTTTTCATTCCATTTATCAAAATCTTTGTTCATATTTATTTTTCCGCTTCAATAACTAGTTTAAACTCGCCTCTATTTTTGCCTATTTGAACGATGATAGCATGCTCACCCACTTCTTTGACTGGTTTTTCTATCATCAAAAATTCTGAACCTATATCTATTTTGGCCTGATCTTTGAGAGCGGCGGCTATTTCTTCGGGCTGAACTTTTTCAAACAAGTGGCCCTTTTCGCTAGCTTTTTTATTTAAAACTATTTTCACCCCTTTCAACATCTCAATTTGTTTTTGGGTCAACTTTTCTTGAATTTGAATTTCTGCTTCCACTGTAGCTCTCAAAATTTCTGCTTTTTTGACAGCTTCCGGACTAGCGTATTCGGCCAATTTTTTGGGTATCAAAAAATTGTTGGCATAACCATCAGATATATTTTTAATTTCATATTTCCTGCCTACGCCTTTTATGTTTTCTTTTAATATAACCTTCATACCAATAATATAGCACAAAATAAAAGATGCGCGGAGCTCCCCTCTCCTTCGCAAGGAGAGGGGTTTGGGGGTGAGGTCATGAAATTATTTTGTTAAATATTTAACCGCAGCATTCATCTGTGGATCATTACCGCCTTTGGTGTTTTCAGCTGTCAGCTTAACTTCTATATCAGGAGTAAGTCCCCCGTTGGAAATAGATTTGCCGAGTGGCGTGAACCAATGAGCCACTGTGATTTTGAGAGAGGTGTCGCTCGTTACTGGGACCAATTCTTGGACTGAGCCTTTACCAAACGTTTTTTCACCTACCAAGATAGCTTTGTTGTACTCTCGCAGAGCCCCCGCCAAAATTTCAGAAGCTGAAGCCGAGCCCTCATTCACCAAAATCACAAATTTCAGTTTGTCTGTGAAAATATTGTAACCTTTGCTTCGATATTCATTTTTTTCTTTTTTGTCTCCAAAGTTTTCAGTGACCACCACTTTGCCTGTCGGCAAAAACCAACTAGCCATATCAAGTGAAGCTTCTAGATAACCACCCGGATTGTTGCGCAAATCCAAAATCAATTTATCTGAACCTGATTCTATAAATTCTCGCAAAGCTCCTCGAAAGAGGTTTGGCGAAGTAGCCGAAAAACTATACAGACTTATGACGAAGACATTGTCTGGTAAAATTTTGGTATCAACAGTTGGTATATTTATCAAAGCTCTGACCAGAGTTTTGACTACAGGATTTTTTTCTCCTTTTCGGGCAAAAGTTATCACGACTGAAGTCCCCACCTCTCCTTTTATCAATTTTATAGCATCTTCAATCGGCATATTCAGGGCGGATTTGTCTCCGATCATGATTATTTTGTCGCCAGCCAAAACTCCTGCCGATTCAGCCGGAGTACCTTTGAGTGGAGCAACCACCGTCAACACATTATCAACTGTGTCTATTTCCATACCCACTCCGCCAAAAGCGCCACTTATTTCTTCTTCAAAATTTTTGGATTCTACGGGTGGGAAAAAAACAGTATAAGGATCACCATAGCTACTGGCCAAACCCTGCACCGCCCCCCAAACTTTTGCTTGACTGTCTATTTTAGGGGTAGTTGAACTTGCCCCGACGAAGTTTTTATCCAACAAATCCCAAGCTTTCCAAAATGGTTCTAGATCGGCTCTGGAATCGGGAGTGACACTACCTTTTTTGCCAAAATAAAAACCGATCGTCAAAAGTACGATAGCTAAGAAAACAGATGTTAAAATTTGTGTATATCTTTCTTTATTCATTTTCTGATATAATATATCACATGATTACTACTCGTGCATTTATGGGTCAAGTTTGGTTAGATTTAAATTCTCCCAGCAAGGAAGAAGCCGACTCTTTGATTCTCACTCAAAACATAAGCCCCACTATTGCCAAAGATCTATTGGCCCCCACCCCAACTCAATACGCTGAAGAAGACGGGGAAAACATTTACGCTGTTTTACATATCCCCACTTTCAAAAATTCTCATTCGGCCGAAGATAGCCAAGAGATTGATTTCATAATAAAGGCTGATGGAGTGATCACGGCTCGCTACGGCTCGATTGACGCTTTACATTATTTTGCCAAACGAGTAGAAGTGAGCGAGATCTTAAACCAAGAGACAAGCTCGCATATATTTTTTGAAATGCTGAAAGAAATTTACAAAGGCATGACCGACGAATTGGCCTACATAGAAGACTGGATGAAAGAAATAGAAAAAAATATTTTTGATGGCCAAGAAAAAGCGATGGTTTTCACTATTTCCAATGCGGGCCGCAATCTTTTAAATTTCAAAAGGATGGTTGATCCTCATGGCAACGTCTTTGATGTTTTAGCCAAATCCGGCGAAGAAAAATTTGGCAAAAAATTTAAAGCCGAAGCTAATAACCTTAAAGACGACTGGACTCGACTCATGAAAAGAGTAAACAACCAAATGGATTTGGTAACCGAACTCCGAGAGACCAACAACTCCATGCTTTCCACCAAACAAAACGAGATAATGAAAAACTTGGCAGTTATCGGTTCAGTTTTGTTCCCTTTGACAGTTATCGGCCAAATTTTTGGCATGAGTATCATTTATTTCCCCTTAAAAAACGACCCCAACGCTTTCTGGATTATTTCGAGTTTAATGGTTATAGTGATGCTCTCAACCCTGATTTACGCTCGGGTTAAAAAATGGTTCTGATTTATGGATATATTCTTACACAACACACTCACCAATAAAAAAGAGAAATTTAAATCTATTGAAGCCAAAGTTGTAAAAATGTACAACTGTGGGCCAACAGTTTATTTTTTCCCACACATAGGCAATATGCGAGCCTATGTTTTTGCCAACCTCTTGAGGAAAACTTTTGAATATTTTGACTACCAAGTGAAGCAAGTCGTAAACATCACCGACGTCGGACATTTGGTTGGCGACGAAGACGCCGGAGAAGATAAGGTAGAATCCACCGCTAAAAAAGAAGGCAAAACCGCCGAAGAGATCGCCAGATTTTATGAAGATATTTTTTACAAAGACTTAAATGATTTAAATATAGAAACCAAAAATATCATATTCCCTAGAGCTACTGACCACATCCAAGAACAGTTAGAGATCATAAAAATTTTGGAAGAAAAAGGCTTTGCTTACCAAACTGCCGATGGTATGTACTTCAACATCAGCAAATTCCAAGATTACGGCAAGCTGGGTAACATAAATATAGCCGAACAAAAAGCTGGCACCCGAGTAGAAGCTAACAACCAAAAAATAAACCCCAACGATTTTGCTTTATGGAAATTTTCAGAAACCGATGGTGGCACCAAACGTCTGCAAGAATGGCCTTCTCCTTGGGGTGTTGGCTTCCCTGGTTGGCATATAGAATGTTCAGCCATGAGTCACAAATTTTTGGGTCAACCTTTTGATATCCATACTGGTGGCATAGATCATATCGCTGTACATCACAACAACGAAATCGCTCAATCCGAATGTGCTTTTGGAGTTCCTTTGGCCAACTTCTGGCTTCACAACGAATTCCTGACAGTGGAAGGAGAAAAAATGTCCAAATCTTTGCAAAACACTTTCACCATAGCTGATTTAAAAAAGCGCCAAATCCACCCTTTGGCCTTCAAACTCTGGCTCTTGTCGGGTCACTACAGTTCGCCCATGAACTTCACTTGGGATTCGGTTTTTGGCGCTCAAAAATCTTTAGAAAAATTAATTTTTGAATTTGACAGTTTACCTGATGGTGAAGAAGACAGTGAGATCATAACCAGATTTGAGAGTTTTATAAGCGACGACCTAAACTCCCCCAAAGCATTGGCACTACTGCACGAGACCTTTAGTTTGAAAAAAAGTAAAAAAACCGTAGAAAAAATAGACGCGGTTTTAGGTTTAAATATTGCCCTTTTGTCAGAAAATACAAAAACGGACATTCCTGAAGAAATTTTGGAATTAAAAAAAGAAAGAGACCACGCTCGCGAAACCAAAAATTGGCAAAAAAGTGATGAGCTTCGAGGTGAAATCGAAAGAACAGGGTTTGTTTTGGAAGACAAAAATAATGAAAGCATAATAAGAAAAAATTTATCTTCTTTGATTTAATTGTGCTCCTTGTGGGACGTTATCGGAACAGAGTTATCAAAGCAACAATGAAGCCCGCAGGAGTGGGCTCCATTGCGGGCTATTGATGAGACGGCTACACTTTTTGGAAGTAGAACATCTCTTGAGCGGTGTCGTACCAGTCGCTGTAAAGCTTCTTGCGACGAATGAACTGGTCGGCCTTCTGGCGAAGCTCTTGAACCTTGTTCTGGTCAATCAGCTTCACGATTTCGTAGGGGCTGATTCCGCCTTGACTGCTGTCGTCCAGATAGCGACCGACGAATTCGTTGCCGCTGTTCAACGCTTTGTGCAGGTCGGGCCAATTGGGGTACTCCTCTTTCGCCCGCCTCACGAAGTCGGCGGGATACTGCTTCTTTTCTGCCATGGCTTTATGCCTCCTATCTACAATTATAGCAAATACACATTATTTCTCAAGTATTTTGTAATTTTGTAAATAGTAGCATATAAAATATGCTTTAAAATAAGGTGATTTTAAAAAATTAAGAAAAAATAAGCTAAGTGGTGCGAGATGGGAGAATCGGTCACATATAATTTCCTCGCCGTCGCTCAGAAATTTATGCGACCCCGACTCACAACCAAAATTACAACCTAAACTTTTACCAAGAATTATATTCTCCACTCTAGTTGCACGATCAGTCAGCTAGTAGAAATTTAATAATTCACGCTAGATTTGGCAAAGGGAAAATAAATTTTGAGTTTTGAATCTGGTTCTATTGATTTGACTACCATGTAGCATATGTATTTTCTAACCTCATAAAGTTCGGCTATTTTGAAAATTTGATCTCTACACTCATGTGGATAAATAAAAATCGATTTCTCTATATTATACATTCCTATAAAATTAAGATTTCTGGCAAATCTCATCCTGTTTAATTTTAACTTTTCTGGAATATCGAAAGTAACCATTCTCCACATTCCATCCCATTTTTTACCAGTCGGCAACTTAATTTTTTTGGCTTTCAGACGATTAAAATACAATCTACCTTCATTTGTTAATTCTAAAACTCCTTTGTCATTTTTTGTCCAAAATTTAATAAGTTTATTTTTTTCTAAGACAGATAATATTTTTTCTGTTTGATATTTATTTTTGTAATCTGGCACCCATCCAAGCAATTTTATTATATGACCCGCAGCGTTTGGAGCAGCTACCCCAACAAATAAAATAACACTCAACTTAGCGATTACTTCTAATACTTCTAGCGTTCTTTCGTCTCTGACAAATTTTTTTATCTCTTTTGTTTCTATTTTCATTCTCATTTTATATTTAAATTATATCACTACCTAGTTGTGCGATCGTGCAACTAGGTGGATAATTGAACTCAAAGAAAAATAATGAGATTAGATATGATAATATAAAAGACACACATGCGGGTATAGTTTAGTGGTATGATGCGTCCTTCCCAAGGATGAGACGGGAGTTCGATTCTCCCTACCCGCACAAACAAGAAAAATACTGGGTTTACAACCCAGTATTTTTCTATGTTTTGCGAGGTAAGGAAGCAACCAAATTTGCTTCCGTGGGAGAATCGAAGCCCGATTGAGATTTTTTAGGAGGGAAACGAACTAAAAAATCCAATTGGGGTACTGGTCCTGTAAGGACCGATTATCTAATCACAACGGCGAGGAAATTATATGTGACCGATTCTCCCTACCCGCACAATTCAACTTATTTTTTATTGATTTCCAAAATTCCCTTATTTTTCAATATATTTTAAAATTGAGCTTTACGAAATAAATATTTCATTGATTTTTACTTGACATATCTTGTAGGTATGCTATACTTATATCAGAGAAGTGAGAGTCCTGCAAGGGGCACTGCGAGGTCGGCCTTCGGACTCTGAAGGAGTTTTATCCTTCAGAAGTCGGCGATAGCCGAAAGCAGTTGTATCGCGGGACCTTTCTCTCCGCTGATAAGACCCACGAAGCGCGAGCAACGTGGGTCTTTTTATTACCTAAAAATCCCTATCCAAAAATTTTTGAATTTTTGCCAGGCGGAAATTTGGGTGTCCGTAGTGGTAGAAGAATCCCCATTTTCTACGATGATGGCCACACCCTCTCCGGCTTGAGCCACATTCAATTTTTTACGCATTTCAAACTCCAAACCTTCTTTGGTCGCCATCCTTTCTATTGAAGCTTTTAAATATTGGTCTCTGTTTTTAAGATCTGAAGTCTCTTTTTCCATCCTCACCAAAATTTCCTCGGCTGATTTTTTCTTTTGATAAACTCCCCTGACTGAATTGACGAGTACCACAAGCAAAAATAAAAAAAACAAAAAACTAACCCATTTCTTCCAATTACCCTCTTCTTTTTTCTTTATCCCACGCATACTCATAATATTTAAATACTACACAAAAACATGCTATAATCATAGCATGTTGTGGAATCCAAAAGCCCGAAAATTTATAAAAGTAGCTTGGTTTGTTATATCCGCTCTCCTCATAATCAGTATGGTACTAATGTATATGCCAAGTGTGTTTGCTTAAATCAGCAAAACATTTTTTAGTCTGGCTTCATTATTTTTATAAACACATCATGTGGTATCGAGATCCGCCCTCTTTCTTTCATTTTCTTTTTGCCTTTTTTCTGTTTTTCTCGAAGCTTCATCTTACGGGTGATATCACCACCATACATATGTTGGGTGACATCTTTCCTAAAAGCCGAAATTGTACGTGAAGCCATAATCCTGCCGCTAGCTTTGGCTTGGATTTTGAGTTCAAACATTTGACGAGGCAAAATATTTTTGAGTTTTTCTACTATCACATCGGCTTCTTTTTCTACGATCCTTTTGGAAACCACTCTAGCCAAAGAAAACTCTTCTTCCCCACCGATCAAAATAGAAAGTTTAGTCACTTCAGCTGCTCTGATCTCAGACTTTTCATAAGAAAGTGAAGCGTAGCCTTGAGAAGCACTTTTGAGTTTATCAAAAAATCCTCGCATCAATTCTCGCAAAGGCATCAAAGCAAATATGTTGGTTTTGTCACCACCGAAATTTTCGGTAGCCGAGATCTCAGCTTCGTGTTCATAAAGCAAAGGCAAAAGTGTGCCCACGTATTTTACCGGAGTGATGATATGAGCCGAAACCCAAGGCTCCTCTACTTTTTCTATCAAGCCATCTTCAGGGAAAAAGGCCGGCGAATAAATCTTTTCTTTTTTGCCATTAGTATATTCCAATTCGTAAGTGATAGAAGGTTGAGTGATAACCAAGTTCAGATTAAATTCTCTTTTCAATCTTTCGGTGATTATTTCCAAATGCAACATCCCGAGGAAACCACACCTAAAACCTTTGCCCAAAACTCCAGAAGATTCTTCTTCATAAAAAAGTGAGGAGTCGGTCAGTTTGAGTTTGGCTAGAGATTGACGAAGTAGAAGCAGATCACTCTGGTCTTCTGGGAATATAGAAGCCCAAACCACCGGCCTCGGCACGTCGAAGCCCGCTAGGGCGGAGGCGGCTTCCTTTTCTTTACCGATAGTATCCCCCACCGAAACCACCCCCGGGGTTTTGATACCAGTTACGATATAACCGATTTCGCCAGCCGAAAGATTTTCGGTTTGTTTTTCTTCAGGGTGGAAAATTCCAACTTCCAAAGCTACGAATTTTTGGCCCGCTATTCTAAAAACCAAATTTTCTCTAGACCTAACCTCCCCTTTCATTATCCGCACGAAAACCACGATACCTTTGTGGGTAGAATATTTGAAATCAAAAACTAGAGCTTGCAGGGGTTCTACTTGCCAAGGGGAAGCCTTAAGCTGCCCCGGTTCCAAAGGGTTCCCCTTGGCAAGTTCCGGAGCTGGCACTTTTTCTACGATAGCTTGCAAGAGCTTTTCTACCCCTTCGCCATTTTTACCAGAAGTCTCTATTATCTCTTCTTCGCTACAACCAATCAAAGCTATAATCTCAGCTTTTATTTCAGCCACCCTCGCTAGTGGAGAATCTATTTTGCTCAAAGCCGGCACCACCACAAGCCCTTGCTCACGCGCCATGGTCAACACCGAAAGAGTTTGAGCTTCTATACCTTGAGTAGCATCCACCAAGAGTACCACTCCTTCTACTGCACCCAAAGCTCGAGAAACCTCATAAGAAAAATCAATATGCCCAGGGGTGTCAATCAAATTCAAAATATAATCTTTGTAGATCATCCTCACTGGTTGCATCTTTATCGTGATCCCCCGCTCTCTTTCAAGTTCCATAGAGTCCAAGACTTGGGCTTTCATCTTGCGCGATTCTATAGTGCCGGTTATTTCCAACATTCTATCTGCCAAAGTAGATTTACCATGATCAATGTGGGCTATGATACCGAAATTTCTAATTTTGTTCATGTGGTTTTTTGAATTTAGCGATAATTTCTGCCATCTCTTTATTTTTGATCAACAAGAGTAGAAGTATACCCGCTGCGATACCGATTATGCCAGAAATAAACGCATGCGCAAATACTTCAAGAGTAGCGTCCAGATCAAAAAGTCCATCAAGCAAATGGAGAGAGATCGAAGTCACAAACCCGATACAAAAAGCGTTCAATATAGAATCTCTAAAAGAAACGACGAGCATCGCTGTAGCTGATTTACGAATTTCTTTTTCCAAAAATAACCAAAGCAGTGTTGCCGAAATAAAGGCGCCAATCGAAAAAGCGATCGGCAAACTCAAGACACTGACCCGCTCCAGACCTTCTACTTTTAAAATATTGGCTACAAAAGTAAAGAAAAGACCATTTGGCGCAAAATATTTGGCAAAAATCATAGCCAGAGAAACAGTAAGCAGAGCGTTACCCAAATTTATAAATAGCGGCAAACGAGTTTTACCAAAAGCATAATGAGCTCGAGTCAAAAAAAGTTGAATGCTTTGGAAAACTACCGAAAAAACAAACAAAGCCAAAGCGGCAGCCGTCATCTTGGTATCAGACCAATCAAAAGAGCCACTACCCAAGATTACTCTCACGACATGAGCCCGCAAGACAATAAATAAAGCTGCTACTGGTAAAGACCAAAAAATAATATGGCGAAGACCAGAACTCAAACAGGCTCCGATCTCCAAAAGTTCACCTTTGACATAATGCCCTGCCAAAGTCGGGAAAGCGGCCAGAGAATAACTAGCTCCAATAATAACCAAGGGTATAGACTGCAAATTGAAAGAAAAAGTAAACACCGCGATGGAGCCAGTAGGAAATTTGGAAGCAATAACCACAAAAAACAAACCAACCAAACTAGAAGCTGAAAGAGAAAGAGTCCGCGGTATCGAAAGAGCAAAAGTTTTTTTGACCTCAAGCAAATCCAAATCTTTTATAAATTTGGGTCCATTACCCGAACGATACACCCAAATCATCTGAACGAGCATATGCAAAAATGCTCCGACAGCGACCCCCGTGACTACCGCCGCAACTCCAAATTGAGAAGCCCCAAAAAAAGCTCCCAAAATAATGCCGAAATTGTAAAGCAGTGGACTCAAAGAATAAAGCAAAAATCTTTTTTCATATTGCACGATGCTACCAAAAAAGTTTGATAGTCCCAAGAAAAACGGCGAAAGCAGAAGGATTCT
This sequence comes from Minisyncoccota bacterium, assembly GCA_041664625.1. Lineage (GTDB taxonomy): Bacteria > Patescibacteriota > Minisyncoccia > Phycocordibacterales > WO2-35-19 > WO2-35-19. The sequence goes on along the minus strand of JBAYKK010000012.1, from coordinate 10,368 downwards.
AGAAAAATTTATTATCTTTTCTACCGCTTCAGGCCCCAAATTTTTAAAAAAAAGTGGCACCAGCATAGGCATAAAAACCCAAGCCAAGACTGCGCAAACTGAAATAAACAAAAAGAAAGAAGTAAAAACCGAATTTATATATTTTTTGAGATGCTCTTCTGAATTTTGTTCTTGCTTAACAAAAAAAGGTATGAGAATCGAGGCCGAAACCAAAGAGGCCGCAGTGGCAAAGATCAAATCCGGTATCTCAAAAGAAGCATAATAAATATCCAACTCGTGACCCGCCCCAAAATGATAAGCCAATATCCTATCCCTAATAAAAGCCAAAATCTGAGAAAGTATTGAGAACCCGGCCAGCCAAAAAGCGGCCTCGTGTAAGCCGCTAATCTTGGATGTAATGGCATTTAACGTTCTCCGGACCATTACTAATTATAGTATCACAGAATTTTTAATTTTCTTTGACTGGGGGTTTGCTGTCGGCGGGTTTAGCAGTTTGGAACAATGACTTACCAGCCTTCATATTTGCCAATATTGTGTTTACTTCTTGGTTATTTGGATCAGTAGCGCTTATCTCTTCAAACTGTTTGATGGCTTCTGCGTTCCTATCAAGCTGATAATAAGAAATACCTAGGAAATATTTGGCATTAGCATAATTTGGCGTCAAAGCCACCGCTCTTTCAAAACTACCGACTGCCCCAGCATAATCTTTCTGATTATATTTGAGTAAACCAAGCTGGAAATAAAGCCCTGAATTGTTTGGATCCAGCACCGCAGCCGCTTCTACTGATTTTATCGCTCCGTTTATATTGTTATCAGCTATTTCAATCTGAGCTAGGGCAAAATAAGCATCGGTATAATTATTTTTGAGTGACAAAGCTTTGCTGATGTTGGTTTTAGCTGCTTCTGTATTTTTGGACAAAACATCCAACCTGGCCAAAGCCAAAGGCACCGAAGGATTACTTGGAGACCTCAACGCTGCTTCATTGTAGCTAGTACGAGCAGTGTCCAGAGAACCTTCTATACCATTTTGAGCTAGAGCTTCATAAACCCCGCCCAAAGCAAACCAATTTTGGAAATTACCGCTATCTACCTCTACCGCTTTTTTAGCTGATTCAATAGAATTAGCGATGAGAGTTTGAGCCTCAGCTTTTGTGGTTTCAGTCATTGGATTTTCTTTGGTCACACTTGCCAATACTCTATTCAAATCCAAAAGGGAAATTTCGGCAAGCCCTCTCCAATAAACATCGCTCTGGACCATACTGAGAGCTTTGACGGTTGAGTCCCTGACATCTGCGATGTTGCCAGTTTTTTGATATTGAGCCACTCCACTCTCAAATACTACCGTAGCGATCGCTTTTTCCCAGACGAAATAACCACCCGCCACTGACATAATAAGGAAGACTACGATAGAAAGCACCGAAAGAAAGTTGGTTTTAGGATTAGAAAATATATTTATTTTCCATAAACCGATAATACCTTGAGGTACGAGTGTAGAGGTGAACAATCCAGTGAATATAAAAGCCAGGGCCAAAACAGTGATACTAGGAGTATAGAGGAAAAGCATAATCCACAAATAAAGAGAGACCAAAAATGACGAAGTCGCCAAGTACCTAGAACTGCTAGAATTTATTTGAGCAAATATAGCTTTGACTCCGCTCACCACATACATCACTATGAAAGTCAGAAGTGAAAGCAACCCCAAAAGACCGGTAGTGATCGCGATAGTAGGTATAAAACCAGAGCCACTCAAAAAATCAGAATTCCAAAATTGAGTTTGATTTATTTCTATTGGTTTATTGGCCGCCCAAAATTCTGCAAAACGATTTGGACCTACCCCAAAAGCGAAATTGTTTTTCCAAGAGGTTACTGCCAAATCCATAGTGGTTTGAAAATTTGGTCGGACTTCAGTAGTCTGGACTTTCATGAAATTTGCTAGATAACCGCCAATATTGGAACCTCCGAGCATCAAAACCACCGCAGCGATGAGCACCACTAGAGATGACAAAGATATTTGTCGGCCCGACCCCGAAGAGGCAGAAGTTTGAAACGACTCCTCATTTTCATTTGTTTTTTTACCCACACTCCATGACAAAATATAAACGAAAAAAACTAGAGAAATCACACCCAAAATAATAATGACTGGCATGAAATTAGTGGCCCCAATGAACACCACCGAGAAAGCCATTAAAACTGAAAAAATAATCCTCATTCTTTTTGAGATATCAGTCATATTCATGGCGCAAAGAGCCAAGATGGTAGCCGCCCCAAATATGATAGCCATATCAATCACTCCACCAGCGAGGAAAACTGGCATACGAGAAGCCAAACTGGCAGGTAGCAAAGCGCCACCAAAAGTACCAAGCAGTGTATAACCAGCCAAGACAATCGCTGAGTAGATAAAAGCAGAAACCACTTTACCTACCACTCCCACACTTTTGACTGCAAACATAGTCAAAAACAAAGCAAAAACTAACATAACCAAAGAACCTGATGTCCCGAGGTCAAAAAACGAACCTGTGATAGAAGAACTAATAGCGCCAGAGATCAAAGACGAGACCAAAGCTACCAAAGCAAAAACCCCGATTGGTATCAGGTATTTGGCCCTAGGTATTTCGATCACTCCCGAAGAAAGTACCGATGACAAAAAAACCGCAAAAATAGCCACCAAACCGGTAGCCAATAATGTGATTTTAGCAACATACAAACTTACTCCAGCGACAGGGACAAAAAACACTGGTAAAAGGAAAACAAAAACCGAAAGGATCACCCACAATTTTTTAACTAACGCATTACTCGAACTTTGCATATTTTGTTCCATAAATTTACCCCTTCTGCAGTTGCTTCAAAGGCGACCACATCTCACCTCTCATTTCAAAGCACCTATAAGGCGCCAAAATAAGGGCAAATAAACAGGGTTATTAACCGACTTATAATATTCTAATAACAAATTAACTACTATATATAGTATCAAAAACAGCGCTCTTAGCGACCTAAATATGTTGATAACTAGAAGCTAATTTTTGTAGTTTTTGATAGACTCTACTACCTTACTATCGTTCCTCAACTGTTCAGAAAATAAGATGCTAGCCGAATTTATAAAAAGTTTGTCGGTTGGACCGTGGATTTCTTGGCCCAACTTTACCAGTGTAAATTTGGGTTGTGCGAGCTGCTGACTTGCCTCGGCATTTTCTGATGGTTGTAAGTAATAGACTTCAGAAAGCACCGTCTCATTAGCGCTTTTATTGATTGGTTTACCAAAATATACCTGACCATTGGTTAAAAAAACTGCATAATATTGCGAAGCGTTTAAATCTGAATAAACTAAATTTTTGGATTTGTTTGTAAAATAAATAAATCCATAAATTATTCCCGCAATTAATAAGACCAAAAAAATAAAGAGTTTAATGAAAACAAAATTTCTTGGATTTTTATTTGAAACCACTTTCTCTTTTATTGGTTCTTCTCTTCTTGATAGCTGACTAAATCTTATTTCATCCATAATATTTATATACTAATTTTAACATAAATTTTTCTAACCCTCACTCAATTATATCACAGCAGATTTATCTTTGATTAACAAAAGTTCTGACATCAATTAAAATGTTTTTGAGATCTTCCAAAACTTCTATTACATACTCCATACTGACGGTTGAAGCCCCCTCTACTGACCCCCCAACACCAGGTCCCCCACCACCACTACTATTGCCACCATTCCCTTGACTATCTCCGCCACCTGACCCACCTTCAACTCCTGTACCTGCATTGCCGGCGCCACCAGTTGTCCTTACAGTGCCACCACCGCTACCCTGCTCTATCGATTGAACTATACCATCGCCACTAGACCCCCTATTGCTAATATTCCAGCAAGTCCCATAGGTGCCACTGGCAGAATTGTATGGGCTGTAAGCAACAGAATACGAACCAACGGCGCAAGCCGAATCTTTAATATATGCATAAGTAACATCTGTCTGAGAAGTGCTAAAACTTGCGAGCCATTGATTTCCTGCGCTGTTTGATTGGATATAAACAGGAAGACCTGATGACCCGGTGATAATAAACGCGCCGGCAAATGTGAAAGTGGGGACATTTGTAGTATGAGATTGAAATTGCAAAACTTTACCAGAGGTTGTTGCCACAAAATTATAAAAAGTTATGTCTGCACTGCTTGTTATTTGAGATGTGCCACTTGTATCAAAAGCTATCGCTCCATTACTGTGAGTAAACGTTCCGCTGTTATCAAAATTGCCAGCGATAGTTGTGATCGAGTCGTCTGATGCCAACATTACATCTCCACCACCAATAGTTAAATTACCATTTATATCAACCGCAGGATCGTATGTATTAAAATCGAGAGTGACATTCCCTGCCCCAGCCAAAGTGATATCATTATTTACAGTTATTGTCTGACTACTTGTGGTAGCCAACTTATAAGTTGGTGAGCCAGATGGTGGAGAAAGGGAAAGATTGTAATATGTTGCCGGAGTGACTGTTGCATTGTTTACAGCTTGATAAACAAAAGTTGAAGACGAAGCTAGAAGTGTTCCTGAAAGTTGAAATGGTTCATGAGAAGCGGTGAGATTCCAAGTTTTATTTACACCAGCATCCATTATTTGATTTGCAGAAATCGTAGTCGTCGCAGAAGTAATGGCACCGGTTCCTGTTGAAGTTGTTGTGGCCACGCCCGTACCATCACCGAATTTTAGTTCGTTAAATGACCAAGCAGTATTTCCTCCAAAGAGACCAACGCCGTCTAAAGTAAATACACCCGCGGTCATATTAATTAATCCGGAACCAGTCACATCTCCTTCGTTTACAGTGAGATTGCCAGTGCCAGAGAGAGTACCAATGACGGCCACATCTCCCGATATTGTGGTAGCGGCTGTTATAGAGAGAGTGGCTCCTATGTCTATAACTGCATTACCAGCAATAGCGTTGGTAGCAGTGTTTAGAGTGGCAGTTGCGTTGTCATCTATATGAATGCCACCTGTTCCTTGGGTAGTTATGGTACCCCCAGTAGTTAGAGTATCACTGTCATATATATGTAGTTCAGCATCAGTATCAAGTGTAATGTCTGCTGTTGATGATGTGGCGTATATCATATCAGCTTCTCCGTAGATTGCTCCGGTGAAAAGGTTAGCATTGGTGACTATGCCGTCTACATCATCACGGACCACGAGAGCGTTGCCATATAAATTTATATTTGATTTTGTTATACCGTCACTTACAAATACCGTATTAGCGTCTATTGCGTCGTTGTCTATGTAAACTGTAATCACATCTCCGGAAATTATTCCATCAGTCACACTCCATGCACCAGTAGAAGCATCTGAGGTTGCGCTTCCAACAAGTGTCGTTCCGTTTTTGTAAACTTTTATTGATTTACTTGTAGCCACTGCACCCCCTTCAGACTGATAAGCAACGCCTGATACAGTCACACCGCAAGATGATGTGGTAAACGGTCCGGAAATTACACCGTACGATGTCCCTGCTGAGTTGGTTGCGTAAGCACGATAATAATAATCGGTACCACAAACAAAAACCGAGTCCGTTTTTGTAAATGGTCCTGTACCAAATGTGCCACTCTCTGTCGTGGTAGAAACATCTGTAAGTAAAGTTGATGTGGTACTCGTCGCAAAACCTCTGACCGTCACATCAGCTCCACCGGTGTCAGTAATATTTCCATTGAGCACCGCGGTAGTATCGGTCACCGATGTGGCATCATTTGTTTCTACAGTTGGCGCTGTCGCTGGTGCCGCCGGCGCTACTTGCACCAAAATTCTACTCCCATAAATATCGTTGTTATTTGTTGTGGCTTTAACATCTAGATTACCGCTAGACGGCATAGTAACAGACGTAGAGGTCGCATGATTATCTGGAGAAGTCACAGTCCCAACTGCCGAACCAGTACTACCTGCACTATTCAAAATCACCACAGATGTAGAATTATCCGCCGCATCAACTGCATACAGATAAGTATTATCTACACCAGACCACTCCGTCGTATCCCATTTGGTTAGAAAACTCTGATAACCAGTTCCGCTTGCCAATTTAGTATTGGCTAACAGATATTGTGTTTCGAGTTTGAAGAATTCAGTTTGTTTATAATAAATATCACCACTTTGAACAACAGCGTAAACATCTCCGTCTGTAGAATTAACGACAATATTACGCCAAGCTTGTGTGGCTCCGGTAGCATTTAGAGCCACAAAATCTCCAGTACCTCCTGTTTGTTTATAAATATCACCAGAGTTCACACTAGCGTAAACATCTCCGTTAGAAGGATTGACTGAAATACCCCACCATTCCTTTGTGGCTCCGGTAGCATTTAGAGCCACGAAATCTCCAGTACCTCCTGTTTGTTTATAAATATCACCAAAGTTCACACTAGCATAAACATCACCATTAGAAGGATTAACTGAAACACCTCCCCATGCCTTTGTCGCTCCGGTAGCATTTAGAGCCACGAAATCTCCAGTACCTCCTGTTTGTTTATAAATATCACCAGTGTATACACTAGCGTATACATCACCATTAGAAGGATTAACTGAAATACTTCTCCATAATTTTGTAGCCCCAGTAGCATTTAGAGCCACAAAATCTCCAGTACCTCCTGTTTGTTTATAAATATCATTCAGATATACAGCAGCATATACATCACCATTAGAAGGATTAACTGAAACACCCCACCAGCTCTTTGTCGCTCCGGTAGCATTTAGAGCCACAAAATCTCCAGTACCTCCTGTTTGTTTATAAATATCACCGCCGAGTACAGTAGCATATACATCACCATTAGAAGGATTAACAGAAACACCCGTCCATGCCTTTGTGGCTCCGGTAGCATTTAAGGCGTTCCAAGTTCCAGCATTTTGATTGACCACAATTTTTGCATTGTAAATATCATAACTAACACCAGAAGCTGTTGAAGAAGCCACCAGACGATAATGCCTACCGTTTGTTGGAGTAAACGAAGCTGAGCGAGTAGTACTTGCAGTTGTAGTTGAAACTCCGCCAGAAACAACTGGAACTTTGTATGTCCAAGAACCAAAAGCGCCATCATCTTCTTCAATACCGATATTAACACCACCGTGAATTTCGGTCAGGATTATTTGGCCATTACCACCTGTACCACCATTACCATTACCATCACCTCCACCGGCGCCACCACCAGGAGCACCACCCGGACCTCCTACATTACTTGTATCACTACCTCCACCGCCATTACCTCCTGTTGCGGCGCTTGTTCCAGAGCTTCCAGCTCCACCATTCCCTCCGTTTGAAGGTGATTGGTAAGTATTGGTACAATTACAATTAGCTGTACCTCCACTACCTCCAACCGCCGCTTGCCCGCCTTGACCATTAGAACCAGAACCGCTTGGTCCCCCAGCGCCTCCTCCTCCACCACCAGTATCTGGACCGGTATCCGCATTTCCTCCGGTATTTCCAGCTATTTCTACTTGACCAACTGAAATAGTTCCGTTACCACCCGAACCACCGGTGGCATTAGATGCCGCATTACCTCCGTCAGCCACAACCACAGTTGAGCCGTAGGTACTATCACCACCATTTGTTTCGTCTGCCCCACCACTACCAACACTGAGGGTAATGTTGGTTCCTGCTGAAATGGTGGTGGTAGAACGAGCGTAAGCTCCACCTCCACCTCCACCTCCACCACTCGCGGCACTACCTCCACCTCCACCAGCCCCCCAAGCCTCAACTACCACATAACTAACGCCTTTTGAGCCTATATATGTATATGTACCAGGAATACTATATGTGGTTGATGAAGCAGCCTGTGCTCCAGTTTTGAAAGAGACATCAACTGAAAAAGTTAAGTTTCCATCCCATTTGGCAGAATCATAAGTCCAGTATTTTGGATACTGCAGAGGAAGAGTTGTAGTGTTTGTAGCAGTAGTTGTGGCTGAACCGATTTCAATTTGAGTTTGTGTACTTGTCGCAGCGCTGCTTGCTGTGCCGGCAAAAGATTGCAACACGATAAGTCTTGCGGACTTGACACCTGTTGTTCCTCCAGCGTTTGAACTTATCCTCAAAACATAATTTTGAGCTGTTGTAGGTAATGTACATGCTGAAGAACGGATGAGAGTATAGGTCGTGTTTGTCCCGACAGGTATAGTCACGGTACAATCATCTGTTCCATTACCACTTCTTCGCAAAGTTACTGTATTTGAAAAACTAGCAGAAGTTGATGCGACAATTTCTAGATAATAAGTTTTTGTACCAGAATAAACCGTCGGATCAAAACGAATAATTTCTGATGAAGTTGCAACCGTACTTGCTGGTGCCACCAAATAACTATTTAAAATATTTATTTCCTGCCTTAAATTCCATGCGCTCGCCGCTTCTACTGTTTTGGTTTTAGGAGACCAGTTTTCAAGCTCCGGAATTAAACCGTAACTCCAAGAAAAAACTAAATTAAAAATTAGAAAAAAAGTAAAAGCTTTTTTAAGCTTAAAAAAAATTTTATTTTTTGAAAACCTAATTGAAAACATCATCTATAACCACAATTTTAACAGAAAAAAGTGTTTACATAGAACAATATTTGTGGATTACAAAAAATGGCAACAATCTTTAAACTACCCATTTTAAACCTTCTTACCAAAATAATGCCCCTACATTTCTCCCTTCTCCTGCATCTAGGAGTGAGAAGCGAATACTTGGAACTTTGCAAGAGTCATTGAGATTTTTTATAGAAAAATCCAATGACTGGACAGTTCCTGTAAGGAAGGACAAATTCGTTGATTAAAATTACCTCAATAACCCATCCAAACCTTACAAATTCATTAAAATAGTGCATTTTATAAGCTATTTTACACAGTTTCTAGTAACGTTTATTAAGGTTATAGCTTTCTTGAATTCATTTCTTCATAAGTCCTTTTTGACACTTCTTTGATGATTTTTGCCAAGTCATAAAATCCTATTGTACTAATGCCGTTACCACCGGCTCTGTCGATGTGGCCGGTTCCCCTACTGCTGTCGCTACCGGCTCTGTTGATGTAGCTGATGCAGGATCGACTACTACAGGAGCTACCACCGGCGCAGTTGTTGATGCTACGGACTCTGTCGATGTAGCTGTAGCCGTAGCCGTCCCAGAAGTGGTGGTCGCAGTTGGAGGAGTCCCTCCAGAGCCAGATATTGTGTTGGAAAGTACCTGGATGGCATTGCCACTAGTTGTATAACCCTCTTGTTTGCCAAAGACTGCATAGTGGACGTTGGCAGCGACGCTTTGACCACTGAGACCAAATGTTTTTATGAAGAACCCTATATAATTACCCAGAGTATCTTTCTTCCATGAGGTGATCTGGGCGATGGTTGGTATATCCCCTTCTGGAGTAAGCTGAACTGATGGCTTGCCGGTACCCAAATGATTTTCAAAATCAACTTCTGCCAAACCTGTCGTGCCGTCTGTCGCGATACTTCCGGCGACGCTGTCGCTTTCAAATATTATTGTTCCTTTCAAACGCAAGTTTCCTTTGCCTGTTATTGTAGCGAGTGTGCTTGAGGCATTTGATACCGCGAAGACCGCCTGATCATCTGAGACTGTTGAGAGGAGTGTAGCTGAGCCAGTGGTTGCTATTGTAAAGTGATTTTGTAAGTCTGATTGATACTGGAGCATCGAACTTCCTGTAGTTGTGCCGATTATATTTTCAAGTGTTGCCACTTTGTTATACAACTCTTGAGAAGCCTTTACCAAAACTGCTGTAAACTTTGGATAATCCAAACCTTCGATAGTCCCGCCCTTTCCGTAAGCGACCAACTCAGGCATTATGGTTGCGACTTCTTCAGCTATAAACCCAACTTGTTTTCCTGCACCCTGAACATAAGACTGTTTATAATCAAATGACACTGGTCTCAGTGATAATACTGAGTTTAGACCGTAAGAAATACCTGCGATATTTTCCTTAAATCTTTCTGATGAGGCACCGCAAGCGGTGGTTGATGTAGCAAGTTGTCCTGTCGTGGTATTGAGACAGACATAGTAACCAGTAGAATCATTGACCAAGCTCGGCATTGCAACAGTACCATCAACCGAAAGTGTTCTCCAAGGAGTACTTGTCCCAATACCTGTCATACCATCATATTTTACGACAAACTGAGTGGTACCGACTCTCTTGAGATTGATGAAGTCACCACTATTGAAACTACCAGTGTCATTACCCAAATCCATAAGCAAACCTGTTCCGGTAAATGCCGCATCTTCTTGATATAGGGACATCAGAGTGGCGGCTGTCGCAACAGAAGAATAACCTCTAAAGATGTTGCCGTTAGTAGCGTGGCCGAGTTCGGCGAAGATTGCAGCTGGCTGAGAAATTGCACCAGCCAAACCGTCAGTGTAAGCTTGTAAACCAAATG
>JBAYKK010000011.1:0-29279 GCA_041664625.1 Minisyncoccota bacterium | reverse complement strand
ATTTTTGATTTCCTTTTCGCCTTTTTCAGCGGAGTGGGTGACGACGCCTTGAGGTTTGTGGTAGGCAATATAAATGTAAGGTTTTTGTTTGCCACGGAAGCGTACCTCTACTTGGTCTTTTTCCATAACTTTGTCGCCCAATACGGCTAGTTTGCCGTTGATGAAAACCTGCTTTTTGGTGATCAGTAAATCAGCCCCGCGACGAGTGGAGTGCTTGTTGAAGGCCAAATACTTGTTTATGCGTATCGGATAAAGGGGCTTTTCCATAAATTTCAGTATAGCACGGTTATCCACTCCTTGCTTGACTAATACCCCCTGGGGGTATAGACTGTAGTTATATTAAAATAATAATTGTATGCATACACCAAAATCAAGGATTTTAAGAAGACTCGGTATTATCGCCGGTCAGGTTCGGGGTCTACAAAGTATGGTAGAAAAAGGAGTTTATTGTATTGATGTGATAACCCAAACTTCAGCAGTCAAAAATGCGCTTTCAAGTATTGAAGATGCTTTGATGGAAAATCATTTAAGTTCTTGCGTTATCCCTCAAATAAAAGAAGGTAAGGGGTCAAAAGCTGCCAAAGAAATATTAGAAGTTTATAGATTAAAAAGAAAATGATAAATCAAACCTACAAAATAAAGGGTATGCATTGCGCTTCCTGTGCCAGCATCATTGAAAAAACTTTTAAGAAAACCGATGGTGTAAATTCGGCAGAAGTGAATTATGTGACTGAAACTGTAAAGGTGGATTTTGATGATACCAAAGTAAGTCCAATAAATCTTTCTAAAAAAATAGAGCCCCTGGGTTATTCTTTGATTATACCCAATACAGAAATGAAAATGAGTGCCAGTGAAATGGGCATGTCAGAAAATGAACACGCTGAGCATTTGGGTCTTAATCAATCTAAAAAAGAAAAGCTCGCAGAATTAAAAAGTATGCGAAATAACCTGCTCTCTCTCGTTCCCATCGTTATGATCAGTATTTTTGTTATGAGTTGGGATATTTTTGCAGAGTTTAAGCTCGTACCGGGGATGCCATATTTTTGGAGTGAATTTTTCCATCATCTTTTGCCGATCTTGGCTACCTACACTCTCTTTGTAGTCGGTCGTCCATATTTGCTGGGGCTTTATCGTTTTTTCCGTTATGGTAAGGCTAATATGGATACGCTCATCGGTTTGGGGACGCTAGTTGCTGTGCTCTATAGTTTTGTTATAAGCGCCTTTGAAGAAAGCCTCAGACCTTTTATAAATGTGGAGCAGAGTTATTATGATGTGGCCATCGTGGTTATCGCTTTTATTACTCTGGGCAAATATTTGGAAGCTCGCTCAAAATTAAAAACTGGCGATGCCATAGAAAAACTTTTAAATCTGCAAGCCAAAACCGCTCTGGTGCTCCGTCTCGGAAAAGAATTGGAAATACCTGTAAACGAAGTGGCCCATGATGATTTGATTGTAGTGAAGCCTGGAAGCGCTGTGCCGGTGGATGGTATTATAACCGAAGGTTTTTCGTATATAGATGAATCAATGATTTCGGGTGAGCCAATGCCGGTTTCAAAAAAAATAGGGGATACCGTGGTAGCGGGAACTATAAACACCAGTGGCTCGTTTGTTTTTAAAGCTACTAAAGTAGGCTCTGAAACTATGTTGGCACGAATCATTAAAATGGTAGCTGAAGCTCAAGGTAGTAAAGCTCCAATCCAAGCTTTGGCCGATAAAATTTCAGGTGTTTTTGTGCCTATTGTTTTAGTTTTATCTTTTGTTTCTTTGGGTCTATGGCTTTTGGTGGGTACGGGGTACTTGGGTTTCTCGCAAGCGCTTTCATTTGGTCTAGTCTCATTTGTGGGCATTTTGGTGATTGCCTGCCCTTGCGCTTTGGGGTTAGCTACTCCTACCGCTATTATTGTGGGTGTGGGTAAAGGGGCACGCGAGGGGATTCTTATCAAAGATGCTGGTACACTAGAAAAACTTCACAAAGTAGATGTAGTGGTGGTTGATAAAACAGGCACTTTAACACGTGGAAAACCTGAACTAGTATCAATAAAAAATTTTTCAGATAAAAAAGATGACGAACTGGTGGCGATACTAGCTTCGTTGGAGAATAAATCTGAGCATCCAATTGCTCATGCGGTTACTGCTTACGCCAAAGAAAAAAATATTGATTTTAAATCAGTTCAAAATTTTGAAGCTATCAAAGGTAAAGGAGTAGGAGGTGTTGTTGAAAATATAGAATATTATGCCGGTAATACAAAACTAATCTATGATCTAAATTTATCTTTTGATTCAGTTTCGATTGAAGAAGAAACTACTCATGGCAAAACTCCCGTTATTTTGGCTATTAAAGAAAAAGTTTTGGGGGTGGTAATGGTGGCAGATAGTATAAAACCGGAAGCGATAGAAGCTATAAAAAATCTCCACAAATTAAATATAAAAGTAGTAATGCTGACTGGGGATAATAAAAATACTGCAAACTATATCGCTGGGCAAATTGGTATTGATGAAGTGGTAGCTGAAGTTATGCCCGAAGATAAACTTAATAAAATAAAAAGTTTGCAAGCCGAAGGAAAAATAGTGGCAATGGCCGGAGATGGAGTAAACGACGCACCAGCTTTGGCTCAAGCTGATGTTGGTATCGCTATGGCGACTGGTACTGATGTGGCTATTGAATCAGCTGGTATTACTTTGCTTCATGGTGATATTTCAAAATTGGTTAAAGCTATAAGACTTTCAAAAATAACTATGACCGGTATTAAACAAAATCTGTTTTGGGCTTTTATTTATAATATTATAGGTATACCTTTGGCTGGCGGTCTGTTTTATCCAATATTTGGCCTACTCTTAAATCCAGTTTTTGCCGGTTTTGCTATGGCTATGTCTTCGGTATCAGTAGTTGGTAATTCGCTACGCTTAAAAACTAAAAAATTATAAAAACTATGACAAATCAAACTTCTAAAACCTATACTTTTCACGTTCACGGTATGCATTGCAACTCCTGTGTTTTGCTGACTGAAAGTGAGCTTAATGATTTGCCAAATGTGACTTCGGTCAAGTCCAGTCTTAAAAATCATTCAGTAGAAATTGTCGGAGATTTTGGCGATAAGACTTTAGAGCAAATAGCAGTAGAATTAAGCCTGTCACTTAAACCGCACGGTTATAGCTTATCACTTGAAAAGCAAATAAAAAATAAAAATTGGTCTGATTTTAAAATAGCTATACCGATAGCTTTAGGTTTCGCAATATTCTTTGTGGTTCTACAAAAAATGGGCATAGTTAATCTGGTGAATGCCGGTGATGTGAATTATGGCACTGCTTTTCTGATTGGTATTATCGCTTCACTTTCAACTTGTATGGCAGTGGTGGGAGGGTTGGTACTTTCTATGTCAGCCACTTTTGCTAAAGAGGGGGAAAAGGTCAAACCCCAGATTTTGTTCCATGTTGGACGTGTAGTTTCTTTTTTTATACTTGGTGGGGTGATCGGTGTACTTGGTGCTACGTTTCAATTGGGCACAATTGGAAATTTTGCATTGGGGCTGATTATCGGTTTGGTAATGCTTATGATGGGCCTTAATTTGCTTGATGTTTTTCATTTCGTAAAAAGATTTCAGCCGTCTATGCCAAAATTTATATCAAAACACGCGTTTGGAGTTTCAAAAATAAACCACACACTTACTCCAGCTCTGGTGGGTATCGCTACTTTCTTTTTGCCTTGCGGTTTTACTCAATCAATGCAAATATATACTCTTTCTACTGGTAGTTTTATGCAGGGCGGGCTCACTATGTTGGCCTTTGCCTTGGGTACACTGCCGGCGCTGGCCTTGGTTAGTTTTAGTTCCTTTAGTATTCAAAATAGCAGCAAGTCTGGCATCTTCTTTAAATCGGCTGGTCTTATTGTTATAATGTTTGCTCTGTTCAATCTTATAAATGCTTTGGTCGTTATTGGTTTAATTCCACCAGTATTTGATTTTTAAAAACTCATCCCATAAAATGAAAAGCATAATCACATCAATACTTGTAGCCGTAGTCCTCATAGGAGGAGCTTTTATTTTTAGCAAAGGCAATCCAAAAATCACAAATGAAAACACCGTTTCCGTAAATAATGTAATCATTGAAAATGGAGTACAGATCATAGAAATAAAAGCTAAGGGGGGATATATTCCCAGGACTAGTATCGCTAAAGCCGGTCTGCCCACTATTTTGAGATTTAATACCAAAGGTACTTTTGACTGTTCTTCCTCTGTGCGGATACCAAGTTTGAATATAAGTCAAAATTTGCCACTTTCGGGTGTAACTGACATCGCGTTACCTAATTCAGAAGTTGGCACTCTTCAGGGTACTTGCGCTATGGGTATGTACCCGTTTGAAGTGGTTTTCCAAGACTAAATAGCAATCCACACAAAACATTATTGGCCGGTTTTATTTTGTTATAATGTAGGAGTTAGAGAGTTTATATTATTTAACTTATTTAATCCAATATGGAACCCACAAATACAGATTACAAACAGATGCTTTCTGAAATAATTAAAAAACAAATTGTTATTTTGGGTCCTCAAATAGCTATACTCAAAGCCAGAGCTGTGGCTGGTTTGAAAGTGTCAGATGAAGGGGAGGTATTTGAAGTTTCTGGAGCAGAACAGGTTGTGTTACAAAAATTGATTGATGAATACGTGGCTCTTTCTGGTGAAATAGTCAAAAACGCAGTCAATTCTATTTTTGCAAAGTATCCTTCCATCCAACATTAATTTAATTTAAAAAACATGAACAATCTAAATGCACAAATTCCTGAGGATGGCTTCGCCTACGCCTCTGTTTTTGCTGGTAACTTTTCTTTATTACTGTCTATTATTATAGGCATAATTGCGATTGTTATTGTTTTTAGATCAGCCAAAAAGCTGGGTGGTGGATTGTTTGGTTCGGTTCTCAATTATATTGGTCTGGCCCTATGTTTTATTGTTTTTGGGACTATTGCTACTATAATTAATCCTTGGTATACCGGTTTTGATTTCAATATTGTTAGCACTGTTTGCTTCGCTATGGGTTATATATTTACAGTTATCGGGGCCACCAATCTGCTTAAGGGCATAATGAACACCTAAATGAATATAGCGCTTCCATCAAGCGCCATTTTGTTGTTATTTTTAATCCCAGTATTTTTGATATTGGTGGTTTTTATTTTTTATTTTTCTCTGGTTATTAAAAAAAGAGAAAAAGAAATAATAAAAGAAAAAGAAGAGGCGACCAGACATCTCTACGAATTAGCCATAATCAAAGAACTGGGTGAGCGTACCGGTTATTCTTTGAATGTCGAAGAAATACTGCAAATCATCACTGGGTCTTTGCGTCAATTCATTGACTATACGGCAGTCAGTTATGCCGTGATTACTCCAGAAAAATTAAAAGTAAATATTTATATTGAAAAGCCGGTAAGCAATGTGTTTATAAAGGAAATGAAAGAGCGTATGATAGCTTCGCTCTCGGCTCTGACCGATAAATCTTTTGAATCCGTAGTGCTTGATGAGGTAGTTTCTGGAGCGATCGTGATTGATGAGGTCAATCAGAGCATCGGCTCTCTATTCAATATTCCCATTGTTATTGGAGGTAAAGTGGTGGGGGTTTTGTCGGTTGCCCATGTAGACAAAGGTTTATATAAAGAAGAAGACATGACTATTCTTTATAAAATTACCGGTCAAGCCTCAGAAGCCGTGACTCGTCTGGAAGAAGTAGTCAAAATGGAAAAAGGAAAACTGAACGCCATGGTCCAAAGTATGGGCGATGGAGTTTTGATGATTGATAAAGAATATCGGGTCATGGTGGCCAATCCGGCCGTCAAAAAAATTATAAAATTTGTTCCTCCAACCAATCCTGATGGTACTGTCGGCGATCACCATGTCAATATTTTTAATTTCGTAGATAGTTTGGGAGGCAAGTTTGATATCCATGGCCGATTAGAAGACGCTTTGGTCAACAAAAAGACTTTTGTTTCAGAAAAGGTAAATATCGACGAAACTTTTTTTGAGATTGGAGTTTACCCCGTTTTGCATTCAACCAGTACTGGAGTAAGCCAAATATTGGGAGCGGTAGTAGTTTTCCACGATATTACCAAAGATATAGAACTTGAAAAAGTGCGAGAAGAATTCACGGGTATGATCGTCCACGAGTTACGTTCACCACTGGATGGCATCAAAAAAATCATAGAACTTACGGTTTCTGGTAAAATAGACAAAAATTCAGACCAATTCAAAGAGTATATGAATATGGTTCAGCAGAGCTCTTCTTCGATGTTGGAGTTGGTTAACGATATTTTGGATCTTTCCAAACTCCAGTCTGGCAAATTTGAAGTAAATAAAGAAGAAGCCAGCATAAAAGATGTAATTGAAAATAGGATTTCTTTTTATAAAATTTCGGCCGATACTCGTAGTATTTCTTTGGGTGAGTCTCTGAGCAAAAACTTGCCAGAGCTTTGTAAGTTTGATCCCCAGGCGGTCAAACAAATATTGAACAATTTTATTTCAAACTCGTTGAAATTTACCAAAACCGGTGGTTCTATTATGATTTCTGCTTTTGTTTATGATTCCAAAGAAAATTTACCGGAAGACTTGGATTTGTCTAAAACACCAGTTTTTCCGGGAGTTAAAGATATAAAAGTGAAAAAATCTTCTTTGTGTGTAGTGGTTTCAGACAATGGTTTGGGTATACCAGAAGGCAGTATAAAAGACTTATTCCACACATTCAAACAGGCCAAACTGAGCCCTGTGGATAAGGATAGTAAGGGTACCGGCTTGGGGCTAGTCATTGCTAAGGGCATTGCCGAGGCTCACGGAGGCACTATCGGCGTGGTCTCCAAAGAAGGGTCTGGCACCAGTTTCTTCTTTACAATCCCTTTATGAATCCCGTAGTAGAAAATGGCATTAAAAATTTTATAGTGTATAATTGTAGTATGAATATTAAAAGGTCCAATTTAATAATTTTAACATTAAAATGCTAAGCTTTTTTTAAAGCAATGCCATTTTTCACTAACGGGATGAAAAAAATACTTGTGATAGATGATGATCAATTTTTTGCCAAAACTCTGGAAGCGGCTTTGCCCAAAGAAAAATATCAATTGGTTGCCGCCGAAGATGGAGAAGCAGGTTTAGAAAAATTAAGATCTGAAAAGCCGGACTTAGTCATTTTGGATTTGATGATGCCAAAACTGGACGGTACGGCTTTCCTCAAAAAACTCCAGGAATCAACTGATTTACCCAAAGTGCCAATTTTGGTTTCCTCAAGTCTTTCTAGTGTCAAAAAAATAAGCGATGTCATGGCTATGGGGGCAGTCGGTTACGTCATCAAATCAGACGAAAGTTTGCAATCTATTGTACAAGATATTGACCGAGTACTCGGTGAAGAAGGGGCGAGAAAAAATTAAAATATTTTAGAGATGATATTGCCGAAATATACGGTGATGAGGTGGCTGGGTATGAGCCCTATAATTGATCCAATAATATAGTCACTGGTTTTTATTTTTGATACCCCCATTAAAATATTCAAAGCGTTGAATGGCATTATGGGGGTGATTCTTAAAATAATAATATCACCTATAGCGCTTCGCTCAAGTTTTTTATTGTATTCTCCTAAGTGTTTTAAATATTTATGTTCCAAAATGTTTTCTATTTTTTCTTGGCCCAATTTCCGGGAAATAGTGAAAGTTATCATCAGGCTTAAAAATCCACCGAGAAGAGTATAAATTAGACCATATTTAAATCCAAACAAAACCCCAGCAATGGCCATAAAAGGAGTGGAAGGTATAAAAATAGTTCCGATAGTGTAAAAAATTACAAAAATAAGAGGCATCCAAATGCCAAAAGTTTTTAAATATTGTCTGACCTGTTCTGAATCAAAACCCTTGCCGAAAATTTCATAACCCAAAAATAAACCAATGACCAAAACCAAAAAAATCATAAAAATTACCTTTTGCAATTTTGGCCAATTCATATCATTATATTAGCATAATGGCTAAAATTTTATATGGCGCTCCGGTTAAGGAGAAAATAAAAGCGGAACTTATAGAAAGAATCAAAAAGCTTAAAAAGACGCCGGTTTTAGCTATTGTTCAGGTGGGTGATAGAGAAGACTCAAATGTTTACATAAGACAAAAGCAAAAATTTGGAGAGGAGATAGGAGTAAAAATTCAATATGTAAAAATTACTCCATCCGAACGTTACCAAAAGGATGAAGAAGTGATTTTAAAAGAGATAAAAAAATTAAATGAAGATGAAAATATAAATGGCATCATTGTGCAGCTGCCGTTGCCAGAAAATATTGATACTCAAAAAATAATAAATTTAGTTGATATAAAAAAAGATGCCGATGGTTTGTCTTCTTTGTCTATTCTCATGCCAGCGACGGCTCGAGGGGTGATGGCATTGCTTGATTTTTATAAAATTGAAACCAAAGGCAAAAAAATAGCGGTGGTGGGTCAAGGTATTTTGGCAGGTCAACCGATTGGTAACGAATTAGAAAAAAGGGGAGCCGAAGTTTGTAGATGCGATATCCTCACTTCCAATATTCCAGAAATTGCGCGAGATTGTGATATTTTGATTTCGGCGGTTGGCAAAGCAGATCTTATAACCAAAGAATTTGTAAATAAAGAGCAAGTGGTTATAGATGTGGGGATTAATAGAACCTCACCCCCAGCCCCTCTCCTAGATGCAGGAGAGGGGAGAAATGAAAAATCACAACTAGTTGGTGATGTGAATTTTGCCGAAGTAGAACCTCGAGTCTCGGCTATTACACCTGTCCCTGGTGGCGTTGGCCCTCTCACTGTCGTTTGTCTCTTCCAAAACTTGATTGATTTGAGTGAGTAAAAATGCTATAATGGAGCATTATAATTAACTTAAACAATTTATGTTTAATCAATTTTTTGGTGAAGAAGGATCTAAAAGAGTTTCAAAATGGTCGGCTATTGCTTTGATGCTTTTGTCCTTGTTCCTTTTGGTAAAAGTATTAGCAGATTTCAAGAGGTTACCAAATATTGGCCGAGAGATTTATCCACAATCAACCATCATGGTTTCAGGTAAAGGCGAAGCTTACGCTATCCCTGATATCGCTACTTTCAATTTCACAGTAACTGAGACAGGCACTACTGTCAAAGCTGCTCAAGAAAAAGCTGATGTCAAAATAAACAAAGCTTTGGCTGCAGTCCGTGAATCGGATATAGAAGATAAAGATATCAAAACTACCGGTTACAATGTTTACCCTAAATATGAATGGAACCAAACTCCTTGCCTAATGACTGCGACAACTAATAGCTTGGCCTATCCATGTTCTGGAGGTAAAAATGTTTTGATTGGTTACGAAGTGAGTCAAAGGATCACTGTCAAAGTGCGAGATACCGAAAAAGTGGGGGATTTGGTCACCAAAGTGGGAGCGACTGCAGTTTCTAATATAAGTGGTGTAGAATTTACTGTCGATGATAGAGAAAAATATGTGGCTGAAGCTAGAGATTTGGCTATCAAAGAAGCCAAAACTAAAGCCAAAGCTCTGGCCAAACAACTTGGAGTCAATCTCGGTAAAATCATGTACTATAACGATAATAGTGGCAATCCAATATACTATGGTGAAGGTATGGGAGGTGGTAAAGATATGATGGTATCTTCTGTGGCCCCAGTTAAAGCCGAATTACCAACCGGGGAGACCAAAATCACTGCTGATATCAGTATCACTTACGAAATAAAATAAACTAGTAAAGCTATGTATAGACTTTTGAAATTTATTTTAATTTAGTTATACTTATTATGTGTGTCGCACCGTGACCGGCGGTTCGCACTCACATAGACATTTGTTTTGGAGATAGCTTCCGCCGGTCGCGGTGCGATGCAACAAAAAAGTTTCGATTTTTATCGAAACTTTTTTGTTATTTAAATAAACTTTAAATTTATTTTTTTAGTAAATAATTATTTTAAAATATAAAGAATAAAAAATATTTTTAAAAATATAAAAACTTTTTATTCTTTTGAATATTTTTTTAGTTATCCACATATTTTTATAAAAAATCATTTACTTAAATTTTTTTTAGAGCGATAATTACAGCAGGTCGAAAGTTCAAAAAATTATTTTAATTTTTTGAACAAGCGCGCTTAGAAAAATAATCTCATTCTTTTTCTTAATTTAAATTAAAAAAAAGAATATAAATAACATGGCAGCAAAGAAAAAAGCAAAAGCAAAAGCAAAGAAAAGAGCATAGTCTCCTTTTTTTCCTACTTAACAAAAATTCCGCTCTGCGGGATTTTTGTTTTTATGTGAGGAAATCCAGGAGTTTTGTGGTAATATGAGCCTGTTATGTCATTTTTGAATAAAATATTTGGTGATGAAAGTAGTCGTTATTTGAAGGAAATAGGGCCTTTAATACCCCAAATAAACAGCTTTGAAGAGGTAGTTTCTAAATTGTTGCCAGAAGAATTGAAAGCCAAAACCCTTGAATTCAAAGCCAGATTAGAGCAAAAAGAAACTCTAGATGATATTTTGCCAGAAGCGTTTGCTTGTGTGCGAGAAGCAGCGAAGCGGACTTTGGGTGAGAGGCATTTTGATGTACAACTTTTGGGTGGTATCGTCATGCATCAAGGTAGTATTGCTGAAATGCGCACCGGTGAAGGTAAAACTTTGGTGGCCACACTGCCAGTTTATCTCAATGCGCTGTTGGGTAAAGGTGTGCATGTTGTGACCGTCAACGATTATCTTTCTCGTCGTGATGCGGTCTGGATGGGGCAAGTTTATGATGCTCTGGGTTTATCGGTGGCGGTGATTGCACACGAGAGCAGTTTTTTGTATGTACCAGAATTACAAAATTCTAAATCCGAAATTCTAAACCCGAAACAAATTCAAAATCCCAATGATCAAAATTCCAAAGTTTCGGATTTCGATATTAGTACTTCGAATTTGGATCGAGAGAGGGATGAAAAAGGCTCTTTCCATATAGTGCATGATTTTTTGAAACCTTGCAGTCGAGTAGAAGCTTATGAAGCTGATATCACCTATGGGACCAACAGTGAATTTGGTTTTGATTATTTGCGTGACAATTTGGAATATAAATACGAAAAAGTCAGACAAAAAAGACATCATTTTGCCATCGTCGATGAAATAGACTCTATTTTGATTGATGAGGCGCGTACTCCGCTTATTATTTCGGCTCCATCGGTTGATTCGGATGTTTTATACAAAAAATTTGCAGAAGTAGCCGATAAACTCAAAGAAGGTGACCATTATACAATAGATGAAAAAATGCATGCGGTACTTTTGACTGATGAGGGTATAAACAAAGCCGAACAAATATTGGGCTTGGAAAACATTTATGCTGAAGGGGGTATAAAATTAGTCCACCATTTGGAGACGGCCGTCAAAGCCAAAGCTTTGTACAAATTAGACAAAGATTATGTGGTTAAGAATGATGAAGTGATTATTGTGGACTCTTATACAGGGAGACTTCAGCCGGGCCGACGTTGGTCAGAAGGTCTGCATCAGGCCATCGAAGCCAAAGAAAAAACCTCGGTTCAAAAAGAAAGTCGAACTTTTGCTTCCATCACTTATCAAAATTATTTCAGAATGTACGAAAAATTGGCTGGCATGACTGGTACGGCTACTACTTCAAGTGAAGAATTTTATAAAGTTTATGGCTTGAATACTGTAGCTATACCTACCAACAAAGTTTCAGGTAGGGTAGATCGAAACGATCTTATATTTCAAACTGAAAATGGCAAACTCCTTGCTATTGCACGCAAAGTCAAAGAATTACAAAAAAAAGGTCAACCAGTCTTGATTGGTACTATTTCAATTGAAAAAAATGAATTGCTCGGGGAATATCTAAAAAGAGAAGGGATAAATTTTGAAATGTTGAATGCAAAAAATCACGAAAGAGAAGGTGAGATAATCGCTCAGGCTGGCAGGATGGCTGGTGTGACTGTGGCTACCAACATGGCTGGTCGTGGCGTTGACATCAAACTTGGTGGGGCTCCTTTTGAAAAAGAAGCCTATGAAAAAGTCAAAAGTTTGGGTGGGCTTTTTGTCTTGGGCACCGAACGTCATGATGCTCGGCGCATAGACAATCAGCTCCGTGGCAGATCTGGTCGTCAGGGAGATTCAGGCGAAACCCAGTTTTTCGTTTCGATGGAGGACCATATTATGAGAGTTTTTGCTTCCGACACTGTTAAAAATATGATGGGGCGATTGGGTATCCCAGAAGATCAAGCTATTGAAAACAAACTCATCACTCGTTCGCTCGAAAGTGCTCAAGAAAAAATAGAAGGTCTCAATTTTGACGCTCGTAAACACGTTTTGGAATATGACGATGTTTTGAATTTTCAGAGGAAAACTTTTTATGAAAGACGCAGGAATATTTTGGTAGATGACAAAGAAAAAGTTTTAGATTATTTAGAAAAAATATTAGTGAATGCTTTGCCAGAAATCAAAGAAGCAGTAACCAAAAAAAGATTGGATTTGGGTGAAGAGAATTTCATAAAAGCTTTTCGCGAACTTAGTTTGCAGACTTTTGATATGTTTTGGGTGGATCATTTGGAGATGATGGATTATTTGCGAGGCAGTGTTAATTTGCGAGCTTATGGTCAAAGAGATCCATTGGTAGAATACAAAAAAGAAGGTCTGAAACTTTTTAAAGAAATGGAAGAGTCCATCGAAAATGCTATTTTGGGTACTATCACTAAGGTAGATGAATCAGTTGTTAATATTTCTGCTCAAAAGGAGATAGAAAATCAAGCTCTCAAAATAACTGGCATGACTGATTCTGAAAATGCCTCTGATACTCCGTCTGAGCATTTAAATATCGGTCGCAATGATCTCTGTTGGTGTGGTTCGGGCAAAAAATTCAAAAAATGTCATGGAAAATAATATGAATATCAAAATTATTACAGAAAAAATATCACAACCAGAACTTAAA
Organism: Minisyncoccota bacterium; assembly: GCA_041664625.1. GTDB lineage: Bacteria > Patescibacteriota > Minisyncoccia > Phycocordibacterales > WO2-35-19 > WO2-35-19. The sequence goes on along the minus strand of JBAYKK010000011.1, from coordinate 16,357 downwards.
GAATTAGCCAAAGAATTTTATGTGGAAATGGTAAAAGGTGTAGCTGATATTGAAAAAAATATTATTGCTTTGGGTGGAGAGTGGCATATGGATGCAAATGAAGTCTTGATAAAAGCTGAGTCAGAGCAAGAAAATCTATGGGGCTTTAACATTTATATAGATAAACCAAAAAAAGAAAGATTAGAATATAATTCTCTTATAAATATAAGGCCAAAACAAGGTAATAAAAGCATGGAAATTGAGAACGAAGAAATAAGAAACAAAATTTTTAAAATAGTGAATAATTTAGTTGAATAATATGCAAGAAAAACCTTTATATTTTTATGTAGCTAACTTGGGTAGTGAAATCCAGCGAATTTTTGTTTGGAAAGAAAAAGGCGATATTAAAGCGATGCAAAATGCACATGACAGAGCTGTCTCTATCATCAATACTATAAAAAAGTTTGGTAATAAAAATGCAAATGCAGAGATGGATATTTTAATAAAAAGTGTTGAAGGGAATGTGCTTAGTCGCAATCAAATTTCTTCGTATTTCAATCCTTTTGCCTTAAGAATTACGAATAATTTTTAATTCAAAAAATGTCATGGAAAATAAAAAAGATATAAGTTTGGTTTATATGGTAGCTGGGGTCTCTAGTCGATTTGGTGGCAGGATTAAGGCTTTTGCTCAAGTCGGCCCGAACGGGGAGACTTTGATTGAATATTCTTTGGGCCAGGCTCTACCAATCGGATTTACCAAAATTGTTTTCATTGTTAGTCCACTCACGGCTGAGCCGTTCAAAGCTTTGTTTGGCGATAATTATAAAGGCGTGCCAGTACAATACGCTCTGCAGTCTTTTGATCCGGACAAAAGAGATCGGCCGTGGGGCACGGCTCAAGCTATAAGTACTCTCAAAAGCCATGTTTCTGATAGTTTCGTGGTTTGTAATGGGGATGATATTTATGGCGATGAGGCTTTCCGCATACTTTACAATCATTTAGAAAACAAAGTAGGGGCTACGACCGTGGGTTACAAACTTATCGATAATCTTTCTGTCAAAGGCACTAGCAATAGAGGAATAATAAAATGTGCTGAAAATGGCAAAGTTTTATCTATCGAAGAAGTGTTAGAAATTGATCCTCAAAATCTGGAAGTTAAAGGTCTTAAGCCCGACGATTTGGCCAGTATGAATTTTTTTGGTTTTGAAAATTCAATTATTGATGTGTTGGCTAAGCGTTTTGAAGATTTCAAATTGCAAAATTCAAACGATCGTAAAGTAGAAATATTTTTGCCAACTGAAGTTTCCGATATGATACAAAAAGGCGAACTTGAGATGATAGCTTATCCAGCTAACGGCAAAACTATCGGTCTGACTTACCCAGAAGATGAAGTCTTGGTCAAAAAATTACTTAGTAATTAAATTAATAGTAAATGATTGAAGGGTTAATACATTTTTTGCAAGTTAATATTTTGCCTTGGGGAGCGCTCGGCGTTTTTGTCGCTTCGGTGATTGAGGAAGTGATAGCTCCTATACCTTCGGCATTAGTTATGACTATGTCGGGTTTTCTTTTGGTTTCTGGCCCTGTTTCTTTAAATTCAATTTTAGCTTTGATTTTTAAAGTGGCTATACCAGCAGCTTTGGGGGTGACTTTGGGTTCTTATTTTGTTTATTACGTTGCCAGATTTGGGGGCAGATTTTTGATAGAAAAGTGGGGTAAATTTATAGGTTTGCGTTGGTTAGATATAGAAACTATGCAAAATAAATTGACCGGCACGAGGAAAGATGAAATTTTTATAGGTATAGCTCGCATTATGCCTTTCGTACCCTCGGCGGCGATATCAGCTTTTTGCGGTATTTTGGAAATTAATATTTTCAAATATTTTGTAATTACTTTTGTTGGAGTATTTTTGCGGGGTGTTATTTTGGGGGCTTTGGGTTGGCAAGTGGGTAATATTTATGAAAAATATGCCAAAGCTTTGTCGTCTATAGAAGATTTAGTTTTGGTATCCACTATTTTGGCGCTATTCATATTTATTGTGTTAAAATATAAGAGCAGATCAAAGGGATGAAATTATCTTTTTGATTTGGTATCTAATGTCTCAAAAAACTACTCAAAAACTATTTTTAGCATCCATTGCTCTAGGTCTTTTAACCCTTTTGTTTTTCATATTGAAGCCTTATTTTGCGGTGATATTTATATCGGCAGTTTTTGCTATCACTTTTTATCCGCTCTACCAAAAATTGACTCAAAAATTTAATGATCGCCCTAAATTGGCTGCCGCTATGACCACTTTTTTGATTCTTATTTTTGTAGTTATCCCACTTACTATTTTGTCGGCCCTTTTACTCAAAGAAGCTACGGGTTTGTATAATACTTTAGTTTTGGGTGGCGGATCACAAAATTTTGTTTCGCAAATAAACATTTTAATCGAAAAAGCAAATGCTTTCCTGCCTACCAGTTTAGTGGCTGATCAAGCTAGTTTAGAGTCTTATATCAGTAACCTTTTGAATTGGATAATTAGTCATTTCGATTCTATATCAGTTGCGATTTTGGGTGGAATTTTGAATTTTATTTTGATGATTATTGCGCTTTATTATTTTTTTATTTATGGCGATCGTATAAAAAAGGGTCTAATGTTTTGGAGCCCTTTACCTGATGAACACGATGAAGAATTTATTGAAACTTTGAAATCTTCTGTTGATGCGGTGTTGCGTGGTCGGATTTTGATTTCTATCGTGCAGGGCGCTCTGATTGGTGTCGGTTTTTTCATTTTTGGTATAGGGTCTCCGGTGCTTTGGGGTTTTGTGGGTGGTATTGCTTCGCTTGTGCCGGTCTTGGGCACTTCGGTAGTGACTGTGCCGGCGGTGGCTTATTTGTTTTTGTCTGGTCATACTGCTTTTGGTGTAGGTTTGCTTATCTGGACAGTCTTATTGGTGGGTTTGGTGGACAACTTCCTGTCGGTAATATTATTGAAGAATAAAATCAAAGTTCATCCACTCGTAGTGCTTTTTTCTATTCTCGGTGGAGTGGAACTGTTTGGTATGATTGGGTTTTTGGTAGGTCCGGTGGTGGTCAGTAGTTTTATGGCTTTAATGAAAATTTATCCTTTTGTTATGTCTTATAAAAATGAGTAATCCTAAGTTACCAAATGTTTTGATGTTTGGGTGGGAATTTCCACCTTTTAATAGCGGTGGTTTGGGGGTTGCTTGCGAAGGAATTTCAAAAGCTCTTTCTGCGAGTGGTGTGCCTCTGACTTTTGTGTTGCCTTTTAAAATCCCAATAACGGTGCCTTGGTGTAAATTTGCTTTTGCTAATGAAAGTTCTGAATCTGTAGAAGAATCTCAAATTTCAACATTGTTTGCTGGCTATCAGAGTCATTCTTTAGACACCAATGTTTATACCAGTAAATACGGCTTGCCAGTATCTATATCCGGCAGTTTGATTGAAAGAGTCAGGGCCTATGCGCTTCGAGCTCCTGCAATCGCTCGAAAGCACCCGCATTCAGTGATCCATGCTCATGACTGGCTTACTTACCCAGCAGGTATTGCGGCCAAAGAAGCTTCTGGTCGGCCTTTGGTGGCCCATGTCCATGCTACCGAGTTTGATAGGAGTGGTAGCGACAATGTCAATAAAGAAATTTATAATATCGAACTTGAAGGCTTCAGACGAGCCGACAAGATAGTCGCAGTTTCTGAGTGGACCAAAAATAAAGTAGTGAGTAAATATGGTATAAAGCCTGAAAAAATAAAAGTTATTTATAATGGTATCGAATTCAACAATAACGGTGCAATCATAGAACAAAATTTAAAAAAATTAAAACAAAACGGCGCCAAAATAGTTTTGTTTGTGGGACGTATCACTATGCAAAAAGGGCCAGATTATTTTGTCACTATGGCTGAAAAAGTGCTCGCACATGAACCCAATACTTTTTTTGTGGTATCAGGTAGCGGTGACATGGAGGGTGAAATGATCAGGCAAGTGGCTGGTCGGGGACTCTCCAATAAGTTTATTTTTTGCGGTTTTTTGCGCGGAGATGAACTGAATAGAGTTTATAAAGCGGCTGATATATTCGTGATGCCTTCGGTCTCTGAACCTTTTGGTCTGGTACCTTTGGAAGCCATGATTTCGGAAGTGCCGGTTTTGGTGTCCAAAGAATCAGGCGTCAGCGAGATTTTATCGTCTGCTCTGAAGTCTCATTTTTGGGATATAGATGATATGTCAGACAAAGTGATTTCGGTTTTGCGTCATCGGGGGTTACAAAATCATTTGAGCGTAAATGGTAAAGAAGAAGTCAAAGCTATCCACTGGAAGAAAGCTTCCGATTCACTGATTTCGTTATATAATTCCTTAGACAATGCCTTCAGTATGTTTTTACTTCCAAGTTCACCAGCCGTTGCGCGTACGCAAGTACCGTATCTTTGATGTAGGTGATGGTAGTCCTTACTTCAATGACCAGAGTGGTACTAGTCTGGACAACAAAGCTATTATAGAAAAAGTAGCTCGTAAATGTTATTTACCTGCCAATAAAGTTCTGCTTGAAAATATAAAAAATAATCCAGAATTTAAAATAAGTTTTAGTATTTCCGGTGTGGCTTTGGAGCAGTTTGAAAAATATGCACCCGATGTTCTGGATTCATTTAAAGCTTTGGTCCAAACTGGCAATGTCGAGATTTTATCGGAGACTTACTATCATTCGCTCTCATCTATTTATTCTGAAGCAGAATTTATTAATCAAGTTTCTCTCCACCGTAAAAAAATAAAAGATTTATTTGGTGTTACTCCAACTGTTTTTCGCAATACTGAACTTATTTACTCAAATGATATAGCTCAAATGGCCGAAAAGATGGGCTATCGTGGTATTTTAGCCGAAGGGGCGGACCATATTTTGGGTTGGCGTAGTCCGACTTTTGTCTATAAACCCACGGGTACTGAAAACATCAAACTGTTGCTTAAACATTATCGGCTTTCTGATGATGTGGCTTTTAGATTTAGTCAAAAAAGTTGGGAAGGTTGGCCACTGACTGCATCCAAATTTGCTGATTGGGTCTCAAAGCACAACGGTAGTGGTGATACTATAAATCTTTTTATGGACTACGAGACTTTTGGCGAGCACCAGTGGGAAGATACCGGCATATTTGAATTTTTGAAGTATTTACCCCAAGAAATTTTAAAAAATCCTGATAACAATTTTGCCACTCCATCTGAAATTATAGATAAGTATGAGGTCAAAGGGGAGTTGGACGTACCCAATTATGTTTCCTGGGCCGATACCGAGCGCGATTTATCAGCTTGGATAAGCAATGATCTGCAAAGGGAAGCTTTGGACACTGTTTATGCATTGGGTAAAGATATAATCCATATCGACGATCCAGAACTCATAGAAGATTGGCGTCGTTTGCAAACTTCGGATCACTTTTATTATATGTGCACCAAATATTTCAATGATGGTGATGTGCATAAATATTTTTCACCTTACGAATCACCTTACGAAGCCTTCATCGCCTATATGAATGTCATGCAAGACATGCGTTTACGTCTCTCTAATGCTCAGAAAAAACAAGAACATGAAGTAGCTCTCCATAAAGTCAAACCTTTGAGGTTTAGCGAAGTTTAGTTTATGATATAATTTTTATATATGGCGCGATCTATGGTATTGGGGAATGGCAACACTGCAGTCTGTCTCGATAAATTCGGACAGGTTAGGGATTTTTATTTCCCCTATGTCGGGCAAGAAAATCATATCGGCATCAATCAGATGCATAAGATTGGAGTTTTTGTTGATGACAAAATACATTGGACAGACAATGGCGAATGGAACACTAATACAAAATTTGAAAAAAATACTATGGTCTCAAAAATGGAGGCTTTGAATGATAAAGCCAAAATTTTTTTGGAATCCACCGACATTGTTTATAACGAAAAAAATATATTTTTAAGGAAAGTGGTTTTGACTAACCGAGATTCTAAAGACAGAGTTTTTAAAATATTTTTCAATCAACAATTTAAAATAGGTGATACCAATCATGCTGATACTGCTTACTTTTCTAGTACAATTGAATCTATCATTCACTATAAAGGCCGAAGAGTTTTTTTGGCTGGTGGAGTTTGCGAAAATAAACCTTTTGACGATTATAGTATTGGCTTCTGTGGGGCAGAAGGCAAAGAGGGTACGTGGAAAGACGCTGAAGACGGGATTTTGTCAAAAAATTCTATTGAACATGGAGTGGTGGATTCAGTCATAGGTTGGAACAAAAACATCCCAGCCAATAGTTCAGTAGTTTTTTATTATTGGATCATAGTTGGGGAAACTTATAAACAAGTTTGTGAGTTGCTTGAATATGTATTTGAAAAAACTCCAGAACATTTGGTAGAATCCACCAAAGATTTTTGGCAAGCTTGGACCAACCAAGTTGATGTATCATTTGTGGGACTATCCGAAAAAGTCAAAAAATTGTTTTTTGATTCGCTCCTGGTGATGCGGGTACATTCTGATAACAGGGGAGGAATTTTGGCTTCGGCCGATTCGGGTAATGTACAGTATGGGGGCGACACCTATGGCTATATTTGGCCCAGAGACGCGTGTTTTACGGCTTGGAGTTTTGATATGGCCGGGTTTTATGATGTTTCTAAGAGATTTTATACTTTTGCTAACGATATTTTAACCGAAGAGGGTTACGTTTTGCATAAGTACCAGCCGGATCATTCTTTGGGCAGTTCTTGGCATCCGTGGGTGAGAGATGGCAAAAGACAATTGGCTATCCAAGAAGACGAAACCGCGATCCTTTTGAGTGGTCTGTGGGCACATTATATAAGAGCCAAAGATTTGGAATTTATAGAGAGTATTTACAATAGTTTTATAAAAAAATCAGCCGAATTTCTTATCCACTATAAAGATAGTCACTCGGGTTTGCCTCTACCTAGTTACGATTTGTGGGAAGAACAGTATGGGGTTTCTAGCTTCACTGCTTCAGTGGTTTATGGGGGGTTAGTATCGGCTCATAATTTCGCTAAAACTTTGGGCAAGGAAGATGATGCTAGTCGATTTTATTTAGAATCAGAATATTTACGCAAAGCCATAATGACTTCGCTTTGGGACGAAGACGGCAAATATTTCTTCAAACTTATCGGTGATAATTTGGAAAAAGATACCCGTTTGGATATAAGTAGTTTTTATGGGCCTTTTCGTTTTGGAGTGATCGCTCCGGATGATCCAAGGATGAAAGAAGCTTTCAAAATATTGAGTGCCAAATTGAGCAAGGGTATAATTATCGGTGGGGTAGCTAGATATGAAGGTGATCAGTACTCTCATGTAGGAGGGGAGTCTACTGGCAATCCCTGGTTTGTCACTACTTTATGGCTTACTCAATACAAGATAGCTACCGCCAGCTCACTTGCTGATATGGAAAGTGCGGCTAAAGATATAGAATGGGTGACCAGATTTACAAACAGTGGCATGCTTTCTGAACAGCTCAATCCGTATAACGGAGAGCCGTTATCGGCCACTCCACTTACGTGGAGTCACGCCGAATTTGTACGGACGGTTATTGAATACAATAAAAAGTTAAAATCTTTTAGTGTTTCTAGAAGCTAAATTATTTAAGGTCTTATATAAACCAATATAGATGAAGCTACAATTTTGCCAGAAGTTTTGTTTGTGCCTACGACCGTGATCACATAATTTGAACCGGCTTGGCAGGGTTTGACTTGTTCAATAAACGAGCTTTGGGGGGCAATCGCTTTAGCTATCCAGGGTTTTTGTTCGCCATTTTTTGAACCCCCATCACAAGTGTCTCCCGGGATTGTATTGTAGAACGAATTGATAGAATCCAAGTTTTCCATTTTTATTTTGTAAATAATGTTATCCCCGACAGAGTAGGTGCCATTTTTTTGGCCATTATCTAATGTTAATTCAACAACAGGATTTGTGCCTAATGAAATGGGTGGGTCAAAAGTGGGGATTTTTGGTTCAACTGATTTTTGAGCACTAGTATTTAGACTGTTTAAAATATTTTTGTACTGCTGAATTATATTGTTGACCACATTTGTGAGGTTTTGAATATAAGTGTTTTGAGAAGTGGAAGTTTGAGTAAGTGGTGTTTGGGTGTTTAAATTTCCTATTCCAACTGGGACCACTGGACTTGTCCCAGTGACGTATTCATCTGTGAGTTTCAGGGATGTTGAGGGATTGTTGACCAGTAATTCGGCACTGATCCCACTTTTGCCGTTCACAGTACAAAGCGAATTGTAATAATATTGGAGACCGGTGTTGGTGTCGTAGCCGATTGATGCCCAATTTTCTTTTGTCGCCACACAAGAAACATTGGTATAACCGTGGTTTCTGAGAATAATCTCGGCATTTTGAGCGATTGATTGAGCAGCCGAGAGATTAACTCTTGCTGGACGGCAAGGGCCAGTAGTATTGCCAGCATCACAAACGGCAATGGTTTGGTACGAGCCATTTATAAGTTTGGAACAGGTGTGATTGGTTGAACTGTAACTGCCAGGAAAACAGCCTATTTGAGCATCTGCCCATTCGGGAGCGCAATTGGAAGTGTTGCAGAGTATTATAGGTTTGGTCCCTATGGTTTCGGTCGCTAATGCTTGAGCTCTCAGATAATCACCCCATTCGTTTGATGTGCCAAACTGGATGGTGCCGTCAGCGTTTGAATAATTTGGATTTTTGAAGTACCAACCTCCCCCTTGATCTTGCCAACCAGAACCAACTATTCCGTTTACTACTGGTGCTTCAGCGAGTTGACCAGCATGACTTACGGCCGTAAAAACAAAAAAAATTATAAAAAATAAATAAGAAGTTAAAAATGTTTTTCTCATAAATGTGTATAGTTACTATTATGCTAGGATTATATCATTAATAAAAAGTCTTTTAAACTTGAAACTGGTGATATACTGTATATAATAATTTAAATATGACAAAAGATTCAAATTGGCGGCCAACTATAGGCCTCGAAATACATGCAGAACTAAAGACCAAAACCAAGATGTTTTGCGACTGTAAAAATGATTCAGACCAAAAACGCCCAAACGTAAATATTTGTCCTATTTGTTTGGCTCATCCCGGCACTTTGCCAGTGATTAATAAGACAGCGGTCAAGCAGGTTTTGAAAGTGGGGCTGGCTATAGGGGGCAGGTTGGCAGATTTCAGCGAATTTGACCGCAAAAACTATTTTTACCCAGATATACCCAAAGGCTATCAAATCAGCCAGTATAAACACCCCTTGGTCTCTGGTGGGCAACTTGTGGGGGTAGATATAACTAGGGTTCATTTAGAAGAAGATACTGCTAGCGCTTCTCACGTCGGTGATTTCAGCCTAATAGATTTCAATAGAGCAGGGGTGCCACTCATGGAGTTAGTGACTGAGCCTGTGATGCATTCTGCTCAAGCGGTGGTTAAATTTGGTGAAGAATTGCAATTGCTTTTGCAGTATTTGGGGGTAGCAGCGGCTAATATGGAAAAAGGAGAAATGAGACTTGAGGCCAATATCTCTGTATCCAAAGATCAAACATTGGGAACCAAGGTAGAAGTAAAAAACCTCAATTCTTTCCGTTCGGCTGAAAGAGCTATAGATTACGAAATAAAAAGACAGATAGAACTTTTGGAAAATGCCGAAAAAATAAAACAAGAAACTAGAGGTTGGGACGACAAAAAACAGATCACTTTTTCTCAGCGTTCCAAAGAAAATTCTCATGACTATAGATATTTCCCAGATCCAGATTTGCCTAAACTTAAATTGAGCGAGACGGAAGAGTTTGATGAAAAAGCTTTACGATTGCAGATCAAAGAAACACCAAATGAAAAAAGGCTCAGAATGAAAAGAGATTTTGGTATAAAAGATAGTGATATTAATTTTTATGTTTACAACATCAAACTTGGGGAATTTTTTGAAGAGGCTGCCAAGGGTTTGGAGGCCAAAGATTTCCAATTGTTATCTAATTATGTGGTTAGTGATATTGCCAGCTTGGGTAGCAAAGGACTTGCTTTAAATGCCAAAAACTTGGCGACTCTCATTTTTATGAGTGCTTCTGGAGAGATCTCTTCTCGTGGAGCAAAGGATATCTTAATTAAAATGACAGAGACCGGTCAAGACCCTAAAATTATAGCTGAGGAAGAGGGTTTGTTCCAAAAAAGCGATGTAGCAGATCTTACAAATGTAGTACAAAAAATAATATCTGAAAACCCAACAGCCGTTTCTGAGTACAAAAATGGCAAAGTTTCAGCTCTACAGTTTTTGGTAGGTCAAGGCATGAAAGAGACAAAGGGTTCAGCAAATCCGACTGTTTTAAAAGATCTTTTTACAAAAATACTAGGGCTTTGATGCAAGTGGTTAGAGAGATATGGTAATTGATCATTGCTTTTGATCTGACTAGCTTCAAATGGTCCGTTAAAAACGTGGCCAGTTTTGTGATATTTGGCGTTGAAGTATTTGCTGTAGGCGGTGAGGATCCTATGCATATAGACAGACAAGATACCTTCTTCTGTGTTTTTAATTAATAAATGAAAATTGTTTGGTAGCAAGGCAAAGGCGTTGAGCTCGATGTTCCGCTTACTCAGTAATTCCTTGGCTTTGTGGTCTTTGGTAATGAAAGATCCTTTTTTGAAAAAAGCGTTAGAACAAAAAGCGACGTTGTATATCCTGATGGGGGATTGAAAATGAGTGATGAGGAATATGAACCTGGCCCGGTCTTGATCATCGATAAATATATTTTCTTTTTTATTCTCACTACCGTGCACATGGTAGTGGTTATTTTTTTTAAAAGTGTCTAGTCGCATGTTTAGTGACGTTATTTTGTATTCCTTACACGTATAAAAGTATATCAAATGCTTAGAGTGGGCATTTTTGGAAGTGTGGATAACTACTCAATGCTCAGCGTCTAATACTAAACGCTGAGCATTGAGTATAGAAATAGTAGATTTTGTGTGGTGTGATAGGATATTTTGGCGACGGGAGTTTGGATAGATGAGAGATGGTTGGTCGTGGTTTCGGGATGGATTATGATGTGCTTAATATGATGTTTGGATAGTAGTTTATAAATCATATGATTTCCTACAAATTTGGCGCAACTGGATCAAACTGAATAGGCTAAAAATATTATTGATGATAAATTATATCAAAAACTAAGCCTAATTATTTTGTAATAAAATAATTAGTACTTTTTATAGTAAGAATTTTGTAAAAATAAACAGACGTTTTGGATGGTGTGAATAATAAATAGAAGGTAAAAAAGGGAATAGATCAGATGTGTGGACTAGTAATGTAGTAGTGATGATCTGCAAAGAGTAATTAGGCGGTTAATTACATATGATTTACAAAAAATAATTTTATACAGAAAATTATGATAATGGCGGTGGTTAGGTGTTTATCATTGATCAAAATTCGAGTTGGTATTTAAAATTAATTTTATTCTTCTAGGTGCTGGACGGCTAATTTACGGATTTCGTCCTTTTTCTTTTTGATAGTGAAATCGTTACTCTCGATCATTTCCAGGACCTTTTCGATGTCTTCTATTTTGTAAACCCGGTAGTTGTTGAAGGGGTGACGATGGGCTTGGAGTTTACCTGATTTGTCCCAATTTCTCAAGGTGAGTTTGGACATACCTAGTACTTCAGAAGCTTCTTTTATGGTTATATATTTACTCATTTTATTGGTTAAGTTATAAAAACATTCGTATGTTTATACATTATTAAACCTATATAAACATTACTACTTAAGTATATCTACTTATTAACTAATTGGTAGGTTTAATAATGTGGATAGCTTTGTAAAGATTGGTTGCGTATGGATCTGGTTACTTATATTTCACGCTAATAAAATTATGAATAGTATTAGGTTATACTTTTAAATTGTGTTTGTCTACGAAGTCCTTGATCAATATCGGGAAAATTTTTGGCTACAGCTCAAATATTGGGCTAATTTGGTTGTAAAAGAAGATCTCAATCGTTTTTGGGTGAAGAACTTCTGAAACGTGGTTTTAATTTTTTATTTAACAAATATTTTTAGTAAATTTAATTTCAAAAAATTAGAAATAATTAGTTCCAAAAATAACCATATTTATCCACAGATTTTTGTTTTATCTCGGCTTCCCGAGATAGTATAATATCCTTAATGGATAAGCCTCTGAAGTTTAATGGTAAGAAATTCATCTCGGCAAGAAGAGCCGCTGATATAACAGGCTATACAAGCGATTATGTTGGTCAACTTTGTAGAGCCAAAAAAATAAAATCAAAATTAGTTGGTCGTAGTTGGTATGTCGTAGAAGATGAAATTTTAGATCACAAAAATAAAAATTTAGTTGCTCACAAGAAGACCATCAAAACTCGTCGTCTGAAGAAAAAGTCCTTGGTCCAAAAAGTAGACAGTTTTGAAGAAACAAAAGAAGTTAAAACTAGTAAAAATGAAGTCAAAAAAATAGAAAATAAAACTACTATTTTTGAAGACAAAAAAGCGTTTTTACTGAACTCCAAAGACCTGTATCAGACGGCGTCTATTACACCAAAATCACCTGTTTTGTCGCCTATCTCTATCAGCCGAGATGTCTCTGCCAAAAAATCCTTATACTACAAGGATGATGGGGATTTATTCCCAGTTTTACAAAAAAAGTTTGATATTGATTCCAAAAAATATGTTGCTTTGGAGAGTATAAATGAAGCGTTGAGTAAGCCCCAGAAGACTCATTTTTTGGATAAATTCGCTCAAAATACTGCTGTTTTTTCGGCTATTGTGCTCCTGGCTTTTGGCTTTGTTTTTGGTAAAGAAACTTTTGCTGATCTAGCCACAACTCATTTTGGCGATCGTGTCAAAGCTGAAATAGCTTTTTTGTATAACCCTTATGTCGATAAAATTGAAGATAGTTACAATAAATTTAAAAATAATTTTTCAAATATAAATCAAGATGGTAGTCAACTCGCTTCATCTATTTTTTCTACCAACACTTTAGAAAGTTTTTCTGGATGGATCAAAGACACTGGTTATAAAATCATAAAACCTTGGCTCATCAAAGATGCTCCGATTTTAGTTAACAATAAAAATAATAATCAATCAGTGGCGAATCAGGTTGCTGTCGCCAAAACAGTTTTTGTCGCTGGCTCTGATCGAAATTATATTGACGCGCAAATTTCTGAATTGAAAAAATATTTCTCGACTCTACCTTTAGTCTCTACTGTTGCGCCAAATGTCAATCGTTACTACATAACCAATCAAAACGACAGAATTATAAATGATGTGAGTGGCAATATCAGAGACAGTATCGCTCACATAGATGGTTCTACAATTACGAATTCTTCTTTTTCTGGTTCTGCGATTTCTGCTGGTTCTGGGTCTTTTGGTTCTCTTGCGGTTTCTGGACTTTCTACATTAACTTATGCATCTTCCACTTACGCCTCATTTATAACTGCTTCAACAACCAACTTAAGTATTGGCGGTTCATCGTTTACTTCTCTTCTTGGTTCTGGTTTGACCAATGTTGGTGGGGCTCTCACTATTTCTGGGTTACCAGTAGGTGGTATTTCTCTAACCAAGGGCCACTTTTTAGTGGGAGATGATGCTGGTGTAGCTCAAGCCACTTCATCAATCTTTGTAAGTTCGACAGGACGTGTTGGCATCGGCACCACCTCACCATTTGCAAAACTTTCAGTAGTAGGTGACGCATTCATCACAGGCAACATCACAGGATCAAACCTAACAGCAACAGGTACATTAAATGTTGTAGGCAACACAACACTTGCTCAAGCTACAACAACAAACCTAGCAATTACAGCTATCACAAACTCTCTACTCAAGACAAATGCAACAGGTGGAGTTATTGGTGCAACAGCAGGAGTTGATTATCAATCACCTCTAACATCAGGTGTTGACTATGAAGTACCTCTCACATTCTCCGACGGATTAACAAGAACACTAAACAACATTGCTCCAACATCCGGTTACAACATTCCACTCACTGCATCCACCACAAACTGGAACGATTTCTACACTACTCCATCAAACAGAATCACATCAGGTCTAAACCTCGCATGGAATGGCAACACACTAAACTTCTCATCCACAACACTTAACTTAACCACAGGATCATTTGCATCAAACGCTATCTCACAATGGAACAATGATGCAGGTTTCTTAACTTCTGCTACAGGCCTAACATCATATGATGCTTGGACACATCCAGCATACGGAGGAAGTGCTACTACATCACTTGTCACACTAGAAAACGGCTTCATCTCCCAAGCTTCTTCTACAATCTCCGGATCACTACAACTCCCATCACTTTCAAATGGTTCACTCGCTGTCTACAACGGAACGGTCGGAAGCTACGCTACAACCACAGCAGGTACAGGCCTCACATACTCAGCTAACTCATTCAACGTCAACGCAACACAAAACATCACCAATCTTTCAAACTTAACTTCAAATGGTTTTGTCAAAACCACAAACTCTGATGGCACACTTTCAATTGATACAACAACATATCAACCTTCAGGTACATACCTCACCACTATCGGAACAGGCTACGCATCAACCACGGCAACCTACGCTACATTCTCTACAACAACTTCAACAACTAACGGACTCACCTCTGCTCTAACCATCACAGCATCTAACGGAGCATTAACATTTACACCAACCATCTCAGGTACACTAGATAATGCAGGTTTAACTAACTCAACAATATCTGGTGTTGCATTAGGTGGAACATTGAATGCTCTTACAGCTACAGACAACACACTTACATTCTCTGGTTCATACACAGGAGCAAACGCTAGAACAGTTGGATTAAATCTTGGTAATGCTAACTCATGGAACTCTCTCCAAACATTCAACTACTCATCAACAACATACGGATCATTTACCACAGCATCAACAACAAACTTTGTAATCAATGGTCAATCATTCAACAACCTCCTAGGTACAGGATTATTAAACACAGGTAGTGCTCTAACACTAGACACAACATTCCTAAACACAACAGCTAATGCATACATCCACGCTTCCACCACAATTCCAAAGACATACACCAACAATACTTTCACAGGAACAAATACATTTAACTCTACATTAACTATCGGAACACTTAACGGACCTCTCCAAGCAAACAATGGAGTAGTTTCTGCTACATCTTCAATTGGAGTATTGTACGGTGGTACAGGACTGACAACATCTCCATCATACGGAAATATTTTGGTTGGGAATTCATCTGGAGGTTATACACTGACAGCTACAACATCTCTAGGTTTACAATCACCACTAGCATCAGGTGTTGACTACGAAGTTCCTCTAACATTCTCAGGAGGTCTAACCAGAACAGTCAACAACATCGCTCCAACCACCGGTTACAACATCCCACTCACCGCATCAACCACCAACTGGAACGACTTCTACACCACACCATCAAACAGAATCACATCAGGTCTAAACCTCGCTTGGAATGGCAACACACTAAACTTCTCATCAACTACACTTAACCTAACAGTTGGATCATTTGCATCAAACGCTATCTCACAATGGAACAATGATGCAGGATACCTAACATCTGCAACAGGTTTAACATCATATGATGCCTTCACACATCCAGCATACGGAGGAAGTGCTACAACGTCACTACTTACACTAGAAAACGGATTTATCTCACAAGCTTCTTCGACAATCGTTGGTAGTTTAAATGTTAGTGGTAACGTAGGCATCGGGACAACAAACAATTCATCTGCCAAACTCACTGTAAACGGAGGTATTAACCTTAACAACGGAACATCAAATACCATCTTCTTTGGTTCAAATGGTGTAGCAGCTCCAGGTAATAATAGTGCTGGTCAAAAGATTCAACTTTGGGGAACAGCTGGTACTGTTGCTGATAGTGACTTCTCTTTGGGTGTAGAGACTAATTATCTATGGTTTAACACTGGCAATGGTTACAAATGGTATACTGGTTCAGCTCTAACCGCATCTCTTAGCTCACTAGGTAATTTCGTTACTTCTGGTACAGGTACCTTTACAGGAGGACAAATTGCTCTAAACAACCCAACTCTTAATGTAGTTTCGTTCAATTCTCCTACACAAGCAGTACCTGGTTACAGTAGTACAGGTTTGAGAATTTTGTTGAGTAGGAATAGTAGTGATATGGTTCCTCACGATAGTGCTATTGGTTTGGAATCAAATGCTCTCTGGATGACTACTCCATCTGGCAATTCTTTCAAATGGTACATTAACTCTGAAGAAAAAGCAGTGTTAAACACTTCAGGTAATTTCGGCATCGGCACCACATCTCCATACCAGAAACTTTCAGTCGCAGGCAATGTAATCGCAGATTCATTCATCGCAACCACCACAGCAACATCAACATTTGTCGGTGGTATCTCAACCAACCT
>JBAYKK010000010.1:0-32394 GCA_041664625.1 Minisyncoccota bacterium | reverse complement strand
TTTAACTACGTAAGTGAGAGTGTAGGTGCCCGTAGTAGAAGCGTTAACAGTACCAGTTTTTACAATTTGTGAAGTTAAATCACCATCTTCAGTATCAGTAGCAGTAGCACCTGGATCAGTGAACTGAGTGCCGATGGTGATATTTAGAGGATTGGCACCAATTAGAGTAATGGTGGGGGGAGTGTTGGTTTGGGTTGGGTTGCAATTTTGATGTTCAACATAATCGGCATCAATCAATCCTGTGTGGCCACCAGCGGAAAGTGGATACTGAACTTCGCCCAAATATAAGTCGGTTTGCCAATTACATTCCAATTTAATTGGACCAACATTGTAAGTGCCAGGCCCATAAGTTTGAGTAATATTTTCGATCAACACTTGTGCATCAAAAGGCTGAATAGTACCAGCGTGTGAATAACTTGAAAAACTAACTTTTACTGGGCAAGCACCATCGGGAACATTCAAAGTTGCATTGGCTCCGTGCACATAACCAGTAGGAACCTTGTGTGTACAAGTACTCCCGCCACCGCCACTCGGAGGAGGAAGAGGATCACCGCCATCAACATTTTTGGTAACTTTCACCGAAGCAGTTTTGGCATCAGGAGAACTAGAAGTACTACCTTTTTCAACAGCAGTTGCAGTATTAGTTAAAATTGTTTCACCAACACCAAACTGATCATTCGCCGCCACAGTTGCTTTAAAAGTAATTTCCTGAGATTCACCAACTGCCAAATCATGAATATTTAAGCCATCCGAAGAAAATAATTCGCCACCATAAGTTGGTGCAGCTACAACAAGACTCCCAGAAAGAAAAGTAAGATTGACCGGCAAAACATCTGAAACGTTAAGATCACTTAGAGTCATGTCGCCCGTGTTGGTAACCTTCAATTTAAAATCTACCGTTTCGCCAAAATTTGCATTAATTTGCGAAACATAAATTGTGTCGGCTTCTTTTTTAACTAATTTTTCTAACGAAAGAGTTGAATTGCCTGTTGCTGAAACTTTAGTCGAACCTAAAACAGGAAAAAACGCCGAAAATAAAACGGCGAAAATAATAAATGAAGTTGTAGTATTCTTTAACTTTTGCATGATGTTGCGTATCCTACTTTTAATTTAAAAAAATGTCAATGTGTGTCAAAATATCTAAAAATAGATACAATCCTTATTTTAAGCCATATTTTAAAATTATGTCTTTTATGAGAATATAATGTCTTTTATGAATACCTATTTAACTAACAAAGACAATACATAATTTAAATGACATATTTTACGATATTATTTTGTCTTTTACATTTTAATTCTTCTACTTCAGTAACCGAGAAGACTAGCATCTTATGACAAAAACAAATTTTTGATGTATTATTATAAAAAAACAAATTATGAATGAAGGATTAAAAAAACCATACAATCCTATCGAGCACGAGGATAGTATTTATAAAAAATGGGAAGAAAGCGGATTTTTTAATCCGGATGTTTGTATTGAAAAAGGCATAACCGATAAAAATGCAGATTATTTTTCTATCGTATTACCTCCACCAAACGTGACTGGGACACTTCATATGGGTCACGCTCTTATGCTTACCATTGAAGACATCATGGTTCGTTACAATAGAATGTCTGGTAAAAAAACTTTGTGGGTCCCTGGTACTGATCATGCAGCCATCGCTACTCAATCCAAAGTCGAAAAAATGATTTTGAAAGAAGAAAGTAAAAACAGGCATGATCTCGGCCGAGATATTTTTTTGAAAAGAGTTGAAAAATTTGCTCAAGAAAGCCATGACACCATCTTGGAACAAATGAAAAAAATGGGCTGTTCTTTGGATTGGTCTCGCGAAGCTTTCACTTTGGACGAACAAAGAAATTTGGCAGTCAAAACTGTTTTCAAAAAAATGTATGACGACGAATTGATTTACCGTGGATATAGAGTGGTCAATTGGGACCCCAAAGGTCAAACCACTATTTCAGATGATGAAGTGGTCTACGAAGAAAGAAAATCAACAATGTATACATTTAAATACTCCACCGAATTCCCTATCGCCATATCCACTACTCGCCCCGAAACCAAAGTCGGTGATACGGCTGTGGCAGTACATCCAGAAGATGCAAGATACAAAAAATATATCGGCCAAACATTTGAAATCGCCGATTTTGCTGGTGAAAAATTATCTATAAAAATGATTGCCGATGAATCAGTTGACCCGGAGTTTGGCACCGGTGCTCTCGGAGTAACCCCAGCTCACAGCCAAATAGACTGGGAAATTGCCCAGAGACACGATTTGCCACTCAAACCAGTTATCAATGAATACGCCCGGATGTCTATAGAATCTCCGCTTCTAAAAGATAAAAAAGTAACCGAAGCTAGAGATTTGGTAGTACAGTGGTTGAAAGATAACAATCTAATGATCAAAGAAGAAGAAGTCTCTCAAAATGTTTCTACTGCTGAACGCACCGGTGGAATCGTAGAGCCTTTGCCAAAATTGCAATGGTTTATAAATGTTAACAAAGAATTTGCGTATCCTTTTGACACTTTAAATAACATTAAAAAGGGAGAAAAAGTAACTCTCAAAAAATTAATGCTTTCTGTCGTAGAAAATAAATCTATAAATATAACCCCCAACAGATTTGAAAAAGAATACACCCATTGGATAGAAAACCTGCGCGACTGGTGCATAAGTAGACAAATTTGGTATGGACACCGTGTCCCCGTTTGGTATCGCTCAACCGCAACTGATCAAGAAGAAATTTATTGTGGAACAGAAGAACCCAAAGGAGAAGATCCCGACTCCGCATCTCCTTCCAGTCGAGCTACGACGGGCAAGTGGAAGCAAGATGAGGACACTCTAGACACTTGGTTTTCTTCTGGACTTTGGACATTTTCAACTTTGGGTTGGCCTGAAAAAAATTCTGATTTCAACGACTATCACCCAACTACTGTTTTGGAGACTGGTTATGATATTTTATTTTTCTGGGTTGCTCGTATGATACTCATGTCAACTTACGCTACTGGGCAAGTGCCTTTCAAAAATGTTTACCTCAATGGATTAGTCAGAGACAACCAAGGCAGGAAGATAAGTAAATCTTTGGGTAACAACATAGAACCACTCAATTTGATCGAAAAATACAGCGCCGACAGCGTCCGCATGGCACTCATCGTAGGTACCGGACCAGGGAGCGATAGCAAAATTTCAGACGAAAAACTCAAAGCTTACAAACATTTTACCAACAAAATCTGGAACGCTTCGAGATTTGTATTAGAACAAACTGCTGATATTTTGGAAAAGCCAAAGGAAACCTTTGACGTATCCGGACTAACCGAAATAGATCAAAAAACTATCAAAAAATTTGAAAACTTCGTAACTGACATGACAGCGGATATGGAAAATTATAGACTGCATTTAGCAGCTGAAAAAATCTATCATTATTTTTGGCACACATTTGCTGATATAATAATTGAGGACTGCAAAAAGAGAATCAAAGACCCGTCTATCGACACAGAATCAGCCAAAGTTCTACTTTATCATCTACTGACAGAACAACTCAAGCTCCTGCACCCATTTATGCCTTTCATCACCGAAAAAATCTGGTCTTTATTGCCAAATCAAAACAACTTGCTTATGGTAGAAAAATGGTCAAATTATTCGTAGCAATTCGTTAATAAATTCGTTATTTCGTATCTATGTCTTCATTAAACACTATAATTTTTTCTCTCCTCGGCGGTATCCTGCCGGCTGTGTTGTGGCTTTGGTTTTGGTTGCAAGAAGATCGACTGCACCCAGAACCCAAATCAAGAATAATCATAGTTTTTTTGGCTGGTATGGCTTCAGTATTTATAGTATTACCTCTAGAAAGATTATTTTATACCGCCACTCTTTCGAGTATATCTATTTTAACTATAATTGTGTGGGCAGGAATAGAAGAAATATTCAAATACGTAACCGCTTATTTCACCGCTTTAAAAAACAAAGTCACAGACGAACCAATCGATGCGGTCATTTATATGATCACGGTCGCTCTAGGGTTTTCAGCTTTTGAAAACACCTTGTTCCTTTTTAATGTGATAGATTCTGGTGCACTTTCTCAGGGCATAATCACTGGTAACTCTCGATTTTTGGGAGCCACCTTACTGCACGTCGCTTCTTCAGCGGCGATTGGGGTCATGATAGGTTTAGCCTACTTCAAAAAACCTATGATCAAAAGACTTTTTCTGCTGGTAGGCATTGTTCTTTCTATCATATTGCATACTATCTTCAATTTACTTATAATTAGACTTGCAGACAATTTATTTTTTGTTTTTGCCGGAGTCTGGGTACTGATCGTGGTTTTGATAGTACTTATAGAAAAAATAAAAAAGGTTAATTCTTAATAGAAATTTGAAAAAGTCTTAATAATAAAAACAATAGAATGGCAAATAAAAGATCATTTTTTGAAAAATTAACTGGTTCAGTTTCCCTGTCCAACGAAGCCGAAAACGATTTGGCAGAAACCCGATCAGAAAATTGGATAAACAACACCCCCGAAGAAGGCGAACTCAATGTTGATGTCTATCAAAACCAAAATGAAATAATCATCAAGACCATGGTAGCCGGAGTCAAGCCTGAAGATTTGGATGTGGCTATCTCCCGCGATATGGTCACTATCAAAGGCAAACGCGAAAACGAAAGGACTGTGGCTGACGATGATTATTTCCATAGAGAACTTTATTGGGGCTCTTTTTCTCGTACTGTAGTTTTGCCTCAAGAAATAGATGTAGACGCAGCCGAAGCCATCGAAAAACATGGCTTACTCATAATCAAACTTCCCAAGCTCGACAAAAACCGCTCCACCCGCCTCAAAGTAAGGGGGAATTAATTTAGTATAAATATTTTGGTGCCAAGACCCAGGTTCGAACTGGGGACCCTTCCCTCTTCAGGGGAATGCTCTACCAACTGAGCTATCTTGGCAAGCGAGTAACAGAAAGTATGTTAACATAATTTCTCGTTACGAGCGACGCCAAGACAAGATTTTCTTACCTAGGCATAGAGACTATGCTAGCATATTTACCTTTATTTATTCAACTTAAATAAATCAACGAAACTTTTCAAATCTACTTTGACATTACCATAAGCGCCCACCGCACTATCTATATAAGGAGTGATGTAATAGTAAACTCCGACAGCTGCCCCTATGATAATCAACCAATAAGCGATTTTAATTACCCGACCCCAAAACATACCTCGCTTAACAGAGCGTAGCATATCATTATTTTCTTGAGCAAGTTCAAGAGTTTTTTTGAGCATTTCTCTTTCTTCAGGAGTCATGTGATTATTATAACAAACCTCATCCCACTTGCCTATGGCAAGTTGCCCTTCCTTACAGGAACAGTCCAGTCATTGGATTTTTTATTCAAAAAATCTCAATGACTCTTGCGAAGCTCCAAGTATTCACTTCTCACCCCTAGATGCAGGGGAAGGGAGAAAGAAAAACACAAGAAAGTTCACTAGATTAAAAATGGTTCCCCTCTCCTGCTTCTAGGAGAGGGGTAAGGGGTGAGGTTAAATCCCCAACAAAGAAGAAACTTTGACTTGATCAAAGCCTACGATAATCTGATTATCAATATCAATGACAGGCACCCCCCTCTGGCCACTTTTTTCTAACATCTCTTGTCTTTTTTCCAAATTGGCCAACACATCATATTCGACATACTTAACTCCATTTTCATTGAAAAAATCTTTGGCTAAGTGACAGAAATGACAAGTGGGAGTGGAATATATAATGACGTTTTTCATATTTTTAATTTTAATTGTAAATTTTTTATTTTAATGCCTTTTCCACTCATATTTTTGACCTAAACGCAGAGCGTCAGCCATTTTGAGTTCATCATAAATACCATCTATGAGTTCGTAATCTTTTGCCTCATCAACACTAACCCATTCACACTTATCAGTTTCTTCTTCTTGAAGTTTTACTTCACCGTTTTTATAATCAGCTAAACAAGAAATAACAATTGAAGCGGCACCATCTTTGTGTTCGGTCGCGAGTGACGTCACATATCTGACATGCTCTATTTCTAATCCCACTTCTTCTTTAATTTCCCGAGTTAGAGCCTTTTCTAAAACGTTATACCAGTAGTGTTCAGTATCTTTAGGGTAACCCATGAAATCCTCTGGATCCAGATGTCCACCTGGCACTGTCCACATCCCTGGAAATCTTTTTTTAGTGAGTGAACGTCGAGTAATCAAATATTTACCTTCACTATTTGCAATTATAGCCGTTATTACTACTTCAAATGGTGTGTATTCTTTTGCCATACTTAACTTTTCTTATTTTTTAATTTCGTAGCAATTCGTTAACCTATTCGTTACTTCGTATATTTAGAACTGCACTTTGACCGGCTCGCGAGCCGCTTCATTGTCCAAACCAAAAAATTCCATTTTGGCAAAACCAAAAATTCTGGCGACAAAATTTGAAGGGAAAACGTCGGTAGCGATGTTCAAATCGCGGACATTGCCGTTGTAAAATCTGCGAGCTGCCTGGATCTTGTTTTCGGTATCAGCAAGTTCTTTTTGTAATTCCAAGAAATTTTGATTGGCTTTCAAATCTGGATAGGCTTCAGCTACCGCAAAAAGCGATTTCAAAGTACCAGTGAGCATATTGTCAGATTCGGCTTTTTCGGCCAAAGTCCCTGCTCCCATAGCCATCGCTCGAGCTTTGGTCACATTTTCAAAAGCGCTAGATTCATGAGTAGCATAACCTTTGACTGTGTTAACTAGATTAGGGATGAGGTCAAAACGACGCTTCATCTGCACATCGATATCGCTCAGAGCTTCTTTGGCGCGAGTGATAAGTCTGACAAATTTGTTGTAAGAAAAAACAAACAACAAAACGACGACAACCACTGACACCAAAATAATTGTTGAAAATTCCATGATTGTTTAGTTAATTATAATTGAGACTATTATAACATCCCGTAGTGAATTTTGACATGGGGCTTTGCCCATGCATCAAATGCAATGTCAAAATCTACTACGGGATAGCACAAAAAAAGGCCGCCTACCACGAAGGGTTGGCGGCCGACTGATGTTGCGGGGCGGAAGAAAATCTTGAACCGGCGCTTACAGGGTATACGCGAAGCGAAGCCCTCATAGCGCCGGTGTTTTGCCGTCGGTGCACCTCAAATGGATGAGAACAAGTGTCCACGAGGAGACGGCCCAGAAGTTGCTAGCCTAGCTTGATGTTGGCATCCACCACGGGAAGGCTACTATTCGGCTTCTGGAGATCGCAATCTGTAATAAGTATAGCATAACCACAGTATCTGTCAACTATTTTTGCATTTTCTTTTTATTAAAATCAAAAAATGGCTCTATGAAGCCATTTTTTAAAACCTCATCCCATTCCGCTTTGCGGAATTGCCCTTCCCCTAGATGCAGGGGAAGGGAGAAATAAAAACGCAAGAAAGTTCACTAGATTAAAAATGGTTCCCCTCTCCTGCTTCTAGGAGAGGGTTAAGGGGTGAGGTTTTTAATACCCCATATCACCCATATCAGGTCCACCATGACCATGAGGTTTTTCTTTTGGTTCAGGTTCATCAGCGATAGCTGCTTCAGTAGTGAGTAATATAGAAGCTGCGCTTGAAGCATTTTGCAAAGCAGTACGAGTCACTTTGACTGGATCAATGATACCCTCTTTGATCAAGTCTTCCGAAAACTTTTCGGTCATAGCATTGAAGCCAGCGTTTTCTTTGTCAGAGTTCATTATTTTTTCTACTGCCACCGAACCATCAGCATTACCAGTATTGAGTACAATTTGACGTAAAGGCGCTTCAAGCGCGCGCAAAACAATATCAAACCCCAAAGCAGTCTCGGCTGTAGCACTTTCTATTTCTTTTGCAGTCGCCTTCAAAGCTTTCATTTTTTTAATTACTCTGATGAAAGCGCTTCCGCCCCCAGCCACTATACCCTCAGCGATAGCCGCTTTGGTCGCAGAGACCGCGTCTTCTATTTTTAATTTCAAATATTTCATTTCAGTTTCGGTAGCTGCTCCCACTCTGATGATGGCTACTCCTCCAGAAAGTTTGGCAATTCTTTCATCTATTTTTTCTTTGTCGTATTTTGAATCCAAAGCTTCTTTTTGTTTTTTCAAAGATTTCAATCGCGCGTCTATAGCAGATTTACCACCTTTGCCTCCGACTATAATAGTACTGTCTTTTTTGGATACTACTTTTTGGGCTTTACCAAGCATATCAACGGTCGCATTTTCCAATTTCACTCCCAAATCTTCAGTTACCACTTTGGCACCGATGGTCACAGCGATATCTTCTAACATTTCTTTTTTGCGATCACCATAACCCGGGGCCTTGACTGCCAAAACTGAAAATCCGCCTCGAAGTTTGTTGACCAAAAAAGTAGCCAGAGCTTCGCCGTCTACGTCATCAGCCACGATCACTAATTCTTTTTTACCAGTTTGAGCTAGAGCTTCGAGCAATGGCAAAATCTCTTTAACCGAAGAAATCTTTTTGTCGGTGAGCAGTATCGGCACATCTCGATATTCGGCTTCCATTCTTTCTGAGTTGGTAATCATATAAGGCGAAACATAACCTTTATCAAACTCCAAACCTTCTACCACCTCACAATCAACTCCAAAAGTTTGAGATTCTTCTACTGTCACTACCCCATCTTTACCCACCTTGCCTATAGTTTCTGCAATAATTTTACCCATTTCTCCCGACTCAGCGGCGATAGTCGCCACTTGTCTTATTTCTTCTTCATTCTTTATAGGTTTAGCAATTTGCCCCAAGATAGTCACCGCTTTCAAAGTGGCCTCCTCGATGCCAGCACGCAAACTCATAGCATTCACACCCATGCTAGTGTGCTTCATACCTTCGCCTATGATAGCTTGAGCCAAAATAACCGAAGTAGTAGTCCCGTCGCCAGCCACATCGTTGGTTTTGTTGGCCACTTCTTTGATAATTTCGGCACCCATATTTTCAAATTTGTTTGAAAGAGTGATTTCTTTGGCGATAGAAACTCCATCATTGGTGATAGTCGGGGCTCCATAGCTTTTGTCCAAAACTACATTTCGGCCTTTGGGGCCGATAGTCACTTTGACTACATTGGCCACTGCATCTACTCCTCTTTTCAAAGCTTTCCTTGCATCTTCATTAAAAATGATTTGTTTAGACATATTTTTTTTAAAATCCTAAATCCGAAATCCGAAATTTTTGAATTTATTATTTTGAATTTGTTTCGAATTTCGTGCTTTGAATTTCGAATTTATATTATTTAATAATCGCTAGCACATTCTCTTCTTTAAGTATGTAATACTCCACTCCATCAAGTTTAACTTCTTCATAACCGTATCTAGAAAAAACTACTTTATCACCAACTTTTATAGACATAGGTACTCGAGAACCTTTGTCCCACTTACCTTCGCCAACCGCTATCACCTCACCTTGTTCTGGTTTTTCTTGACTAACTGTATCAGGAATAATAATACCCGAAGCTGTAGTTTTCATTTCATCTTGCGAAAAAGGTTTGATTACTACTCGATCACCCAAAGGTTTTATCCCGAAGTCCGACTTCGGGCTAACTTTTTTTGTTACTACCTTTTTAACTACTTTTTTATTTTTAGCGTTCTTTTTCATATTTGAGATTAGTTGATAAAGCGTGGTTATTATAGTTCTTTTCCCCTTTTATTCAAATTGACATTGCATTTGCTATATGGTTACATTTAAATAGAGGTGTACTACATGAACTGCCCAGAGTGTGGGAAGAGAATGGAGCAGGAAAACTGCCCATTTGTTTCGAGCATTGAATTTGGAGAAAGAATCGGAGATCTCCCCAAAATCGAGAAGACTCCGTCCGTCCATTACAACTGCGTCGATTGCGACACAGAATGGACCAAAATTTCCAGGGGGAAATTAAGAAAGTTGGACGGGGCAGAAAAGCCCATTCATTCCGACAAAACACTCAAGACGTGTTTTCTGGACGCTCTCTACAATCATTGAGGAGACCAGACCAACCCCAGGTGCGCTGTCGCCTGGGGTTTTGCTTTTATTGCGTCATTTTTGATATGTGCTATACTGACTCCAATAAAGCAATGTTGTCCTACATTCAAATAGTTTTGGCCGTTATTTTGGGCGCTCTCATTTTGATTCAGCAATCTGAAGGGTCTTTAGGAAGTGCTTTTGGTGGTGGCAATATGGATTCAGCTCATAGCACTAGACGCGGAGCTCAACTTTGGATTTTCAGAACTACTATCATCATCGCGTGTCTTTTCGTGGCTTCTACTTTTTTAAATTTGTTATACTAAAACTTCACCCATTATCTACATTGATGAATCCCGTTAGAGATAACGGAAATTGGAAATGAACAACTTACATTATTATATAATTACCATTAGGAAAATACATTAAAATATGCAATCTCCTATCTCTAACGGGATGAAACCCAAAAACAAAATAGCATCTTTTTTTGATAATTTGTTTGTGAACTTCCACCACTTAAGTTTTGTTAGCAAAATAGAAAGAGTAATTGAAAAAATGAACCTTTCCGAAAAAATAATTTTTGGTTTATTTTCTTTTATACTCATTATTAGTGCTCTGACTTTGTTAAACCGTTTGCACCAAAGCTTTTTGGTAGAAGTACCAGCTTTTGGTGGAAGCTTCACAGAAGGACTGGCAGGAAGCCCTAGATTCATTAACCCGGTTTTGGCCGTTTCTGACACCGATAAAGACGTGAGTTCTCTTATATACTCTGGTTTATTGAAATCCAAAGAAGCCGGTGGATTTGAAAATGATTTAGCGAGCTCATACGAAATACAAGAAGATGGTACGGTTTACGATTTTGTTATCAAAGACAATGCTTATTTCCATGACGGTACAGCCGTCACTAGTGATGATGTCGTTTTCACTATCAACAAAATCTTAGACCCAGTCATCAAGAGCCCCAAAAAATCAAATTTTGAAGGTATCACGGTAGAGAAAATAAGTGAAAAAGAAGTGAAGTTCATTTTAAAAAAACCTTATGCCCCATTTTTGAATGCTTTAACTTTGGGTATACTGCCCAAACATATTTGGGAAAATGTTTCCCCCGAAGAGTTCCCTTTCAGTCAGTTCAATATAAGCCCTATCGGTTCTGGACCTTACAAAATTGAAAAAATAACCAGAAACTCTGGTGGTATTCCTACGATAATCAATCTCTCCGCTTGGGACAGATATGTCTTGGGCAAAACCAAAATAAAATCAATAAATTTAAAATTCTTTCAAAATGAAGGCTCACTCGTAAAAGCTTACGACGAAAAATCGATAGACAGCGCCGCGGGTTTAAGCCCAAACTCTGCCAAACGTCTCATCGCCAACAAAAGTGTAGTTAAGGAGACTTCTTTACCGAGAGTTTTTGGAGTATTTTTTAATCAAAACATAGCTCCAGTTTTATTGAATAAAGAAATAAGAGAAGCATTGGAAATATCTGCCCCAAAGAAAAGAATAGTCGACGACGTGCTTTTGGGTTTTGGTAAAATCCTAAACGGACCAACTCCAGCCAATACAGAAGAAGACTCCCAAAAAACAGATGGTGATATTGAAGCAGCTAAAGCCTTACTTCTGAAAAATGGCTGGAAAGTAAACGATGAAGGTATTCTAGAAAAGAAAACCAAAACTGGCACTAGTACTTTCCAATTTTCAATCAGTACTTCCGATGCCCCAGAACTCAAAAAAACTGCTGAAATTTTACAAGAAACTTGGAACAAATTAGGAGCGTCAGTTTCTATAAAAGTATTTGAAGCTGGAGATTTGAGTCAAAATATAATAAAAGGCAGAAAATATGATGCTTTACTTTTTGGTGAAGTAGTAGGAGTGGAAAGTGATTTGTATCCATTTTGGCATTCTTCAGAGAGAAACGATCCGGGCCTCAATATCTCACTTTACGCCAACATCACAACAGATAAAATCCTAGAAACCATGCAAAAAGAGACTGATGAACTAAAAAAATTAGAAGAAAAAGAAATTTTATTGGCTGAAATCAAAAAAGATATGCCGGCTATTTTCTTGTTCTCTCCATCTTTTTTGTACGCACCAGCCCCACAAGTAAAAAATATATTACTAAAAAATATTTCTTCCCAGAACGAAAGATTTGTTTCCATCGAAAAATGGTTTATAGAAACCGATAAAGTTTGGAAATTTCTATCTAATTAAAATTAACTACTAAATTTATTAAATATGCCAGAACATAAAACCAACAGAATAAGGAGCTTCCACGCCCCAGAAAAACCCAGGAATTTCACTACCCCGGTCAAAACCACTCCATTACGTGTAGGTCTCGTTCCCGCTCGCAAAAGTACAGGTTCTTTCAATCGCAAACGCTTTGTAAATTCAAACAGCAGATTTGGTCATGCCGAAAATCAAAAACCCATAGGCAAACCAACTACCGAAACCCTTTCATTACCTCCAGTCGGTGACAATATCAGGATAATACCATTGGGTGGTTGCGAAGAAATCGGCAAAAACATGACCGCAATTGAAGTTGATAATGATATTTTGATAATTGATGCCGGTTTTCAATTCAAAGACGAAGACACTCCAGGAGTAGATTATATTTTGCCTAATACTAAATATTTGGAAGAAAGGAAAGAAAAGATCAGAGGAGTTTTAATTACTCATGGACACTTAGACCATATCGGCGGTATCCCCTACATAATGTACCGTATAGGCAATCCACCTCTTTATTCTCGTGCTCTGACAACCATCATGATCAAGAAGCGTCAAGAAGAATTCCCCCACCTACCACCTTTAGATATAAAAGTGGTAGAAAAAGAAGACACTATTATTTTTGGCAAACTAAAAGTGAAATTCTTTTCAGTTTCTCACACCATCCCTGATTCAATGGGAGTTATCATTGAAACTCCATACGGCTCAATCATAAACCCAGGAGACATCAAATTAGAACACGAAAACGGTATCCCTACCGAAAGAGAACAAACCGAATATGCTGTGTTTGAAAAACAAAAAAATCTTTTGCTTATGATGGACTCTACCAACGTAGATAACCCAGGATTTTCTACTCCTGAAAAAATAGTTTGTAAAAACTTAGAGGAAATAATCAGGAACACCAAACGCAGATTGATCATCGGTACTTTTGCTTCTCAATTGGAAAGGGTTATTTCTATTATAGAATCAGCTGAAAAATGCGGTAAAAAAGTAGTAGTAGAAGGCCGTAGCATGAAGCAAAATATTGAAATAGTAATGGCTATAGGTAAATTAAAAATAAACAAAGACACCATCGTGCCAGTAGAAAATATCGAAAACTACCCACCCGATAGAGTGGTAGTGTTGGCGACCGGCGCCCAAGGTGACGAATTTGCGGCTTTGATGCGTATGTCCAACAAAAGTCACAAATATCTCAAGGTGGGCAAAAGAGATACGGTACTTCTATCTTCTTCTATTATCCCCGGCAACGAAAGATCAGTACAAAAACTAAAAGATAACTTAGCCAGACTGGGTGCCAAAATAATTCATTACCGTACTTCTGATGTTTATATCCACTCTACTGGACACGGCAACCGCGGAGAATTGGAATGGATACACAAAAAAATCAATCCTAAGTTTTTTATCCCGATTCACGGCAATCATTATATGTTGCGTATCCACGAGGAGCTCGCTCAAACTCTCGGTATGCCTGAAAAAAATATAGTAGTACCTGACAACGGTATGATCATAGAGATCCAAGACAAGGGTGAAAAAATAGTAGCCCTCAAACAAACTGCCCCATCATCTCCTGTTATGGTTGACGGGTTTGCGGTAGCCGATGTCCAAGAAGTAGTGATGCGTGACCGCAAAATGCTAGCAGATGATGGTATGTTTGTTATAGTAGCTATCATTGATTTAAAAACTGGCAAATTAAAAAAATCCCCTGACCTCATTTCTCGTGGTTTCGTCTACTTACGTGAATCTCAAGAACTCTTGGGCCACACTCGTCTCATCATCAAAAAAACTATAGAAGATACGACTCGTGGTATGAACCCAATCAATTTTGATTTCATCAAAAGCAACGTAAGCGATGCTGTGGCGCGTTTCCTCTTCCAAAAAACGGCCAAAAAACCAATCGTCATCCCGGTTATACTTGGAGTTTAAAAAATTTCAGGTAGAATAAGAGAGTGAGTTTAAAAACCGATTCAAAAAAAAGGTTGCGACTAGTGCATTTGGCTGGATTTTTGCTGGCGGTACATTTCGCGTCGGTGGCTTATATAAATTCTTCTTTGCTTTTACAATTTGTAATCGATAGCACTTTAAATATTTTATATGTAGTTGGTTCAATTTTAAGTGTTTGCACTTTGATTTTTGCCCCTACTTTATTGCGTAAATACGGCAGTATTTGGGTTTTTATAGCTTTTCTTGCTTTGGAGATATTGGCAGTTTTTGGTATGGGACTGACTAATATTGCTAGTTTGGCAATATTATTTTTCTTGATCCATATAGCCGCCGATTCGATACTTTATCTTTGTTTGGATATAAACCTAGAACAAGAAATAAAAATAGAAGGCGAAACCGGTGGCAAAAGAGGCACTCTCCTAGCTATATCCCAAATCGCTTGGGTACTCTCACCTCTGGCTTTGATTTTTTTAATAAATCAAAATACTTTTAGCAAAG
This sequence comes from Minisyncoccota bacterium, assembly GCA_041664625.1. GTDB lineage: Bacteria > Patescibacteriota > Minisyncoccia > Phycocordibacterales > WO2-35-19 > WO2-35-19. The sequence goes on along the minus strand of JBAYKK010000010.1, from coordinate 17,777 downwards.
TTTATTTACTTTCTGGAGTAGCTCTCATCCCCTTACTTTTCATAGTCAGTATATTTTTTAAAAATATACAAAAAACCGACAAAATCACTTCGAGCATCTCAAAAACTACGCAAACCTTATTTCGAGGTGGAGATAAGGCTCGTATTATTGGTGCTCAACTCATACTAAACTTTTTTTATGCTTGGATGGTCATCAACTTGCCTTTACTTTTGAGTCGAGAGCTAGGGTTTGGTTGGGACAAAATCGGTCTACTTTTTATTATTATGCTTTTACCATTTTTACTTTTTGAATTGCCGGCCGGACTTTTGGCTGACAAAAAAATTGGTGAGAAAGAACTACTCATAATTGGTTTTATCACAATGGCGCTCGCCACTTTTATGATCCCTTTGATATCGGTCAAAACATTTTGGATTTGGGCGCTTATTCTTTTTGCCTCTCGAGTTGGAGCCGCTTTGGTAGAAGCATCAAGTGAAATTTATTTTTTCAAACATGTTAAAGAAGAAGACACTGGACTCATCAGTCTTTTCCGGATGACTCGACCACTTTCTTACATCATTTCTCCGCTTTTTGCCTTGCCAGTTATTTATTTTTTCTCTTACGCCACTTCTTTTTACTTCCTCGCTTTCTTTGTTGTCATCGGTTTGTTTTTTATACCCAAAGTTGACACGAAATAACCAATATGCTATAATTCATAAAAGATGACAGCACAACAAGTGGTAGAACAACAGGTGGCTGGTTGGGGCGAAAGAGAGATCTACCTTGTAACAGAAGAGGAATTTGAGGTCCTACTTTCAAGTGGTGGCTCTATTTTGGAGAGCAACCGGGCAAATGGAGACGGGACTTTTTTCAAATCTCTCAGTTTTCAGGGCAGAGTTTTCTGCACTTCAACCACCGATGGCGGGGTCTTGTGACCCCGCTTTCTATTTACCATATTTTTCAGCTTCAGTAGTCTTATACCCCCTAGAATATTCATAAGCAAATTCGCCAATCTTTTTAGCCAAACCAATGTCCATACCCGATCTTTGTTCACCCATTACCATCAAAGCAATCTGATTATGCAAAGCCCTTCGGCCAACTTCTGAAGATCCAATTTTGTTTACACCATAAATGAGTTTTTCTTCTCCAGGTAGTTGGTTTTTATTACGATCTACAAAATTTGCATAACTATTGCAAGACTCCTTCAGTCTTTTTTCGGCTACACTATCAGCAAACGGTGGTTTGCCGCGGAAGCCATATTCTGACCACAGTTCCTCTAGAAACGGGTCTCTATTTTTTTCAAATTTTATTCCTTCCATAATTTTAAGGTTCTAATATGCCTTGAGTTTCCCCGTTAACTGATATTACTATTGAATCAATATCAGGTAAATTGTTTAAAGTATTTTCTATTTGAGATTTTATAGCCGTGACTTTGCAAGAGCCCGCTACCCCCTCATTCAAACGGCTACTGAAATCCACATAAGCTACTTTGTCTTTTATTTCAAATTTTTGAATCAAAATACCGTCGTTTAGACTAGTGAAATAACCAGATGATTTTTCGCTTTCTGTAATACTATTGAGTAAGGCTTCTAATGCTCCCGGGCCGAGAGTTTCGGCGTTTAATATATTTCGAGAAAGAGGGAAAACTTGAGCACAATCTTCATTTGAGCCCATTTTGCTATTGCCAAAATAAACATCTACTGGTTTTTGCCATTCAAAAGCATTGACTGAATTCGAAAAAATTGAGCCATTAAAAATCTTTACAAAAACCAAAAAAACTATGGCGCACGCAACTACATATAAGATATATTTGTTAAATTTATGCATATCTACATTTTACAATGTTACGCAATTATAAAGAAAGCAAAAAAGTTAATTACTTTTTTTCAAAGCGTCATTGATTATGGTCTTGAAAGCTTGAACTGAACTTGGGTTTTGAATTTGTTTACCATTTATAAAGAAACTAGGAGTGCCTTGGAGGCCAAGTTTGGTAGCATTGAGTCTCTGAGCTCTAACAAAATCTTTAACTTCCTGCGAAGCCCAATCAGTTTTAAACTGTTCTACCGAAATGCCCAAAAGTTTGGCGTACGACTCAAACATAAGTTGGACATTGGCCACTTTAGCCCACTCATCTTGTTTTTCAAAAAGCAGATCGTGCATCTCCCAAAATTTGCCCTGTTTACCAGCCGCCTCGGCCGCCCTAGCCGCAAACTCAGCATTGGCATGAATATTAATCAATGGGAAATGGCGATAAACCACAGCTACTTGCCCACCGTATTCAACCATTAATTCTTTCATTACAAAATAATATGTGCGACAAGCCGGGCACTGGAAATCGCTATATTCTACGATAACCACAGTTGAACTAGCATTACCTTCTACGTGATCTGAAGGGCTGATTTTGTCTAACGCAAATGTCGTATTTAAATCGCTAGTACCTTTCACGCCCCAAAACATAAGCCCGATTAAAACTAGTACGATACCTCCCATCCAAATGTAACTTTTTATATTATTCATACGTCTTAATGTTAGCACACTATATGATATAATTTAATAGTTATTATAATTAACCAAAATCACATGACTTATGTAAAAAATTTAGAAGAAGACACAGTAGAAAATGATAATTTTAGAAAAGTTTTAAACACCACCGAAAAAAGCCAGCTAGTAGTGATGTCCCTTTTGCCTGGTGAAGATATCGGCGAAGAAGTACACGAAGTTGATCAATTTATTCGCATTGAACAAGGTAGCGGTAAGGCTATTTTAGATGACGAAGAGTTTGATATTGAGGACGATTTTGCAATAGTAGTACCAGCCGGCACCCGTCACAATATAATAAATAGTGAAGATGGCGAGATGAAGCTCTACACAGTTTACACCCCACCCGAACACAAAGATGGCACTATACATGAGACCAAAGCTGACGCCGAAGCTGACGAAGAGGATCACATTTAAATCCAAAATTAAATAAGCAAAAATCCCGTCTTCGTAACGGGATTTTTGTATTGAAAAAAGGTCGTTTTTCTGATACTTTAAAGTCATTACGGGATCGTCTAATGGTAGGACCTCAGACTCTGAATCTGAGTATCTTGGTTCGAATCCAAGTCCCGTAGCAATTTTTTGCTTTAGTTAAATAATTTTGATATAAATAAACAAAGAGCTTGGCTCTTTATTTATTACTAAAATAACAAAAGAAAAAGCGTCGCACTCCAAAGGACGATATCGTGCGACATGATTTCGCTAAATCAAAAATGGCAAAAAACAAAAAGTACGTTTACGCGTTTGAAGAAGGAAACAGAAGTATGAAAGAAATTTTGGGTGGCAAAGGCGCCAATTTGGCAGAAATGAAAAACTTGGGACTCAATGTACCCCCAGGTTTTACTATCACAACCGAAACTTGTGATCTATATTATAAAAACAAAAAAACTATACCAGAAGAAGCTCGGAAACAAATCGACACAAAACTCAAAGAATTAGAGAAAAAAATGGGCAAAAAATTGGGCGATGCGACAGACCCCCTATTGGTTTCAGTGCGTTCTGGAGCTGCCTCTTCTATGCCCGGTATGATGGATACTATTTTAAACTTAGGATTAAATGATAAGTCGGTTTTGGGTTTGGCTCAAAAAACCCAAAACCCTCGTTTTGCTTGGGATTCTTATCGTCGCTTGATTCAAATGTTTGGTTCAGTAGTGATGGAAATGGAACACTCAGATTTCGAACATATTTTGGAAAAAGTTAAAGACACAGTCGGAGCCAAATACGACACTGATTTGACTGCTGAAAACTTGCAACAGATTGTCAAAGAATACAAAGAAAAAATCAAAAAAGTTAAAGGTACGGATTTCCCTCAAGACCCAATCAAGCAACTTTATGGATCAATCAATGCAGTTTTTGGTTCATGGAATAATTATCGAGCTATTAGATATCGTGAAATAAATAATATAAAAGGACTTATCGGCACAGCAGTAAACATCCAGGCTATGGTCTTTGGTAACTTAGGAGATACTTCTGGTACCGGCGTTTGCTTCACTCGCAACCCTTCAACCGGCGAAGCCAAATTTTATGGTGAATACCTGATGAATGCTCAAGGTGAAGATGTAGTCGCTGGCATCCGTACACCACTCGCCGTCTCTACTTTGCAAAAACAAAATCCTAAAATTTATAAAGAACTGGTCACTACCTGCAACAAAGTAGAAAAACACTACAAAGACATGCAGGACATGGAGTTCACTATTCAAGACGGCACACTCTACATTTTGCAAGCTCGAAACGGCAAAAGAACTGCTCATGCGGCTGTCCGTATCGCTGTTGAACTAGTAAACGAAAAAGTCTTGAGCAAAGAAGAAGCTATCATGCGTATTGATCCAAACCAGTTAAACCAATTACTCCATAAACAATTTAATCAATTGGCTTTGGACAAAGCCGAATCTATCGCGATAGGACTACCCGCTTCTCCTGGAGCCGCCGTTGGTGAGATCGTTTTCACTGCCAAAGACGCTTTTGAAAAAACCCAAAAAGGTCTGAACGTTATTTTGGTCCGCACCGAAACCTCTCCAGAAGATATCGACGGTATGCATAGTGCCAAAGGTATCCTCACTGCTCGTGGTGGTATGACTTCTCACGCGGCTGTGGTAGCCAGAGGGATGGGTACTTGTTGCGTAGCTGGTTGTAGTGATTTGACCATTGATGAGAAAGCCAAAACTTTGACCATCAAAGACCGAGGCTTAATTTTAAAAGAAGGTGAATTCATTTCGCTCGACGGTACTACGGGCAAAGTTTACAAAGGCAAAATAAACACCGAAGACCCAACTTTGTCGGGTGGTTTTGGCAAGCTTATGAGTTGGGCAGACGCAATAAGAAAAATAGGAGTGAGGACTAATGCGGACACCCCAACGGACGCTGCTGTAGCTAGAAAATTTGGAGCTGAAGGTATCGGTCTTTGCCGTACTGAGCATATGTTTTTTGAAGGCGATCGCATCAAAGCGGTTCGAGAAATGATTTTGGCTGACGACTTAGTAAGTAGAGAAAAAGCTTTGGCCAAACTTCTACCTTATCAAAGGAACGACTTCATCGAACTCTTCCGCACTATGGAAGGCTTCCCTGTCACGGTACGTTTGCTTGACCCCCCTCTTCATGAGTTCTTACCAAAAGAAAAAAAAGATATAGAAGAACTTTCTCGTGAAATGAAAGTGCCAGTTAAAACTTTGATGGATAAAATTGAAGACTTGCACGAATTCAATCCTATGCTCGGTCATCGTGGTTGCCGTCTCGCTATCACTTTCCCTGAAATTTATGATATGCAAACTACAGCCATCATAGAAGCCGCTATCGCTGTATCCAAAGGTCCTAAAAAAATTAAGAACATTCAACCAGAAATAATGATCCCTCTAGTTGCTACCACCAAAGAATTTAGTATCTTAAAAGAAAGAATCGTGAATATTGTAGAAAGTAAAATGAAAGAAGCTAACCTGCCTCGCAGCAAGGTGGGAATCAAAATCGCTTACAAAGTCGGCACCATGATCGAAGTGCCTCGGGCCGCTTTGGTAGCCGACAAGATCGTATCTGCCGGAGCAGAATTTTTCTCATTCGGCACCAACGACCTCACTCAAATGGGTGTAGGACTTTCTCGAGATGATGCTGGCAAATTCTTGAAAGAATATGTCAATCAAAACATATTTGAGTACGATCCGTTTGAAGTTTTGGACCAAGAAGGCGTGGGTGAACTAATTCGCATCTCTATCAAAAAGGGCCGAAGCGTGAAAAAAGACTTGAAAGTTGGTATTTGTGGTGAACATGGAGGAGAGCCTCGTACAGTGGAATTTTGCCACCGTGAAGGCTTCAATTATGTCTCCTGCTCACCTTTTCGTGTGCCTATCGCCCGCTTAGCCGGCGCCCAAGCGGCAATCAGAGAGAAGAAGAAATAAACAAAAAAAGAGGAATATCCTTACCACCAACCCTTCTTTGAAGTCACGAACGTAATTACGTTGGAAAGTGGAGAAATATTACCAGTTGAATCAGATGTTTTTATGGCAAAATAATATATAGTGGCCGGAGACAAGCCTGAAACCGTATAATTTTGGTTTGTACCAGCTAAGGCTGGCTTTGGTTCACCACTCACTTGAGTAGCATTCTTCCAGTTGTCTTCCATGATCGGACTTTTACTGTACCGAATATCATAAAAAGAAGCCGTTCCTACATTACCATCAGAACCAGGAGATATCCACATTAATTTAGCTGAAGTTCTACTGCTAACCAAAGAACGAGAAAGACTGTTAATCGCCGCAGGTGCGATGTCGCCAGATAAAGACTGCGTAGTAAAAGTGCGATCAGAAGAGACTGTTTGATTTGAAGCGACATCTGAACTCTTGACCCTAAAGTGATAAGGAGTAGATGGAAACAGATTGAGAATGACGACAGCATGATTCGTACTCAAGTTGGAGTCCCCTATGGTGGAAGTATAAGAGGAAGACAAACCATAATCCACGAAAGTTGTGGATGGTTCATTGGTGGCCCATGTTACCATAGTTGAATTCTGGGAGATATTAGAAGTGCCGATAGAAGAAATTACCGGAGCTTGAGTGTCTTGCGGAACAACAACTCTTATCCAATTCAAATTAGTAGCCGCCGAGTCGTAATAAAAACGCATTACCTGAATTCCAGCAGAGAGATAAACTCCTGTCTTTGTTACAGTTGACCATGTCTGCCAACCACCCGTGCTTGGGAAGTTTAACAAACCGGTTTTATCCACACCATTAAATTCTACGTGTGCCGTGGCTGGTATTGTACCCGCTATCCTGAACTCGATATTATAAGTACCTGCAGTTGCAACATTTACGGTATACTCCACCCACTCTCCATTTTCAATATACCCCAGATTATATCCTCCACCGACATCTGTCGTAGATTCAACATCCACGCCCTCATATCGGTAAATACCACCCCAATTATTAACTTCAGTGTCATGATAAGACACTCCTTCTCCACCTTTATCAAAATTCTCAGCCTCTATTTGACCAGGAAGATTTACTGGATTAGGGCCAGGATAAGGAGTTTGAAGGATTGTGATTGGCAAGGTTATTACATTTACTGGTGAAGACTGGGTCGAATTATTGCCAGCGGCGTCGTAAGATTGAACTGTGTAAGAATACGAGGTGGAGGGAGTCAAACCATTGTTTTGGTAGGTTGTTCCGGTAATTGTTGTGATTTGTACACCATTTCTAAAAATATGATACCCAGCAACATTTATATTGTCCGTAGAAGCACCCCACGACAAATTGATCTGGGAAGAAGAAATGGCAGTGGCAGTAAGATCAGTTGGGGTAGATGGAGCTTGGGTGTCCGTTGCCTCTACTACATACTCAACTGCACCAATATCATAAGCTGTACCTTGTGGACGAACTGCACCGTTAAAATCATTCAATACCTCAGATAGGACCGTACCAGTATCTATAACAGGACTAACCGATTGAATATTTATATCGTATGGGATCGAAGTGGCATTCTCAAGGCGCGGATTCACGTTATAATGGTTGTTTTGTTGGGTAATAGTATTTACCCCGGTTGACCCTCCACAAACAGTATCATTATAGATACTAGCTGTTCCATAAGTAAAAGTAGGACTATAAATAAAATTATCTGAAAATGTGCTGGAGCCACTGTAACTTACCACACAATTTGAAATTGCTGCTGTTTTAGGATTGTAAAATATGTTGTTACGAATTTTAAGGTTTGAAACACTCCCATCACCTGGCACAATTTGCCCATCTCGATTTGCACCAGCCGCTCCGATAAAAGTATTGTTAGCAATCAAAGCATTATCATTTGGTCCTGTCACTGTAATAGCCCAACCAGAAAAAGGAGCGTAAAAAAGATTATTAACAATCACATGATTATTACCGTGAAAATAAATCCCATGATCATGCCAATCATTATTACAAGTTCCATTGCCAGATGGTGGAGGATAAGTCGCTGCTGTACATGGGATTCGGCCAATATCGTGGATTACGTTACCCTCTATCCTAAAATTATTGTTATTATTGCCAGTATATATTCCTACCATGCCGATACCGGTGGTTTCCAACCTAGTGTTACCAGTCTGCTTTATTTCATTATTTTTAATAGTAATATGATGAGCGGTTGAATTAGCCCAAATTCCACCCCAATAACCTCTACGTATTATAAACCCATCAATTGTTATATAGGCAGCCCCGTCCATAAATACAATGTAGGAATGGCATATGTTTTGTGAATCGAGAATCGCGCCCCATTTATTTTCCGCTTTTATGGTTATTGGTGCAGATATCGTACCAGTTTTTGCAATAACCACTGGAAAACTCTGTCCAGAACAATTGCCATTATAGGTACCGTTCTTGACTATTATAGTATCTCCCGCAACAGCGACGTCAACCCCTCGCTGTATAGTTAAAAACGGAGCATCTGCAGTACCGGGATTTGAATCAGAGCCCGTAGTTGAAACATAGTAAGAAGCCCCAGTAACCCCCAAAACTTTGGGCATTCCTAATACATTAGCAGAATTATCAAGCCCATCTAAGTAATTTACAGTCTTGGTGGTCTGAGATACCATCAAAAAAGCTGCGAAAATCGCAAGTAGTGAGACACCCAACAACCCCCAAATATAATTTTTCATTTATTTGTTTTTATTTTTAGGCTAATTTAGTTTTTTAAACTCTTATTTTCCTGGGTTCGATTTCTACTCTATAGTTTACCACACTGTAAAATGACGGGTAGTCAATTAGTAGTAAGATGTGGAAAACTTTTACAAGAAGAAATATACCCACAAAGTAAGCCCGTAAGATTTATGGGCAATAAAGTTCTATTTATTCTTCAAGCAAGCTTCTATAAAAGCAGTGAAAAGTGGGTGCGGGTGGAGAGGGCGCGCTTTGAATTCGGGGTGAAACTGGGTGCCGAGGAAAAACGGATGTTTTTCTTTGGGTAATTCAGCGATTTCCATCAGCCTTTCATCCGGCGAAGTACCCGAAAAAACCAAACCAGCTTTTTCTATTTCAGTTATATATTCTGGATTAACTTCATAACGATGACGATGTCTCTCAGAAATTTCTTGAGCTTTATATGCTTCGCGAGCGATCGTCCCTTCTTTCAAAATAGCTGGGTAAGCTCCGAGTCGCATAGTAGCTCCATACTTACTTTCTTCCAAAAGTTTTTTCTGTTCCGGCATTATATCAATCACTACTTTTGAAGCTTTGGGATTAATCTCGGCAGTATGAGCATCATTCCAACCAATCACATTGCGCGCGTATTCGATCACCGCCAATTGCATACCATAACAAAGTCCTAAATATGGTATTTTATTTTCTCGGGCATATTTGATGGCCATTATCACACCCTCTATCCCTGACTCACCAAAACCACCCGGTACAATGATACCGTCATAATTTTTGAGTTCTGATATTTTTTTGGGGTTAGTTTCGTATTCTTTAGAATTTATCCAAGCTAGTTTAGTTTTGGCCCCATTCCAAAAAGAAGAGAACTTGACGGCTTCTATAACTGACACATAAGCATCTGAAAGCACGAAGTCTCCGGTATCAAAATATTTACCCACCACCGCGATCTGAATCTCTTTTTTGGCTCGAGCTTTTTTATGCACAAATTCTTTCCAATCTTTCAAAGAATCATTATTTTTAGTTCTCAAATGGAAAATTTTCAAGATAATACTGCTGATTTTGTCTTTTTCAAAATTGAGAGGTACATCGTAAATACTTTCGATATCTGGCGCTGAAATAATATTTTCGGCTGGCAAGGCGCAAGCCATGGCTATTTTTTCTTTGCGTTTGTAGTCAAGGGACTGACTGCCTCGAGCGATGATGATGTCCGGTTGCACCCCGTATGAGTTGAGTTGTCTGACAGCATTTTGAGTTGGTCTGGTTTTCATCTCTCCCAATGAACCTGGTACTGGTAAATAAGAAACCATTATAAAAATCACATCTTGCGGATATTTTATTTTCAAAGTTCTGGCTGCTTCAATAAAAAGAATATTTTGGTAATCACCAATAGTACCGCCGATTTCAATAAGTGAAATATCAGACTCGTGTTCGTCAGCCGCCTTTTTGATACGTCTCAATATTTCGTCGGTAATATGTGGTATAGCCTCTACACATTTACCGCGATAGCCCAAATTGCGTTCTTTTTCCAAAACATGTTTATAGACCATGCCCGAAGTCATATAGTCAGCCGAGCTTAGATCCATCTCCAAAAAACGCTCATAGTTACCCAAGTCTTGATCAGTCTCTAAGCCAGAATCCAGCACAAAAACTTCGCCATGCTCAGTCGGGTTCATATTGCCGGCATCCACATTCAAATAAGGGTCGACCTTGATAGGGTTAACCTTGAAACCTTTGGATTGTAAAATTTTACCGATAGACGAACAAGCGATACCTTTACCTACTCCTGACATAACACCCCCCACTACGAATATGTATTTATGATTTTTTTTCTTCATTTAAATGATACCAATATACTAATTGTACGAATTATACTAATAACTACGAATTACTAACGTGATCTATACGAACTACCCTTGTTGGTTTCAAGAACTCATCTCTGAAATTTACCAGAAATCCTAACTTAAGGCCAGTTTGTTGCAAATAATTTTGTATTTGACGATAATGTTCCTTTAATATCAAGCGGGTAGCCTTTAATTCAAGGGCAATTTTTTCATCAATTATAAAATCAAGAATATTGCCTGTATTTCCTATATAAATTTCGCGTTTAAAATTTAAATTTGCTTCTTTTAATTTCTGCTCCAACAAATCTCCATATTGTTTTTCTCTCCCATATTTCCCTAATTCATTATGAACGTTAAATAAAATCCCGGTCAATTGATAAGATAACTCGGGATAAATAATTTTTTTATTCGCATGTTTTACTATTCGTTGCATTAGTACATTCGTATATTTGTATCTATAACTTCAAATACTTGCGAACTGCTAAATAACTTGACACTGCCCCAATCGCTATGCCGGAACCGACGATGATCAAAACTATCTGGAAAAAATTACTCATATAATAATTAAAAATATTTAGGCCCACGAAAAAGTTGGCGGTAGTATTGCCTAACCAATATGTAATTGGCAAAAACAAAATAGTAGTGATAAGTCCTGAAATAAGCCCTACCAAAATACCAGTGACCACAAATGGCCCTTTGATATAATTTTTGGAAGCTCCGACGAGTTGCATCACTGAGATCTCCTCCCTAGAAATATAAATAGTGAGTCTAATAGTGTTCAGGGTAATGATGATGGAGACCAAAATCAAAGCCAGAGAAATAACCAAACCCAAACTTTTGGCCGAAGCTATGATACGCGAAAGCTTGTCGATGGAAGTACGATTTTCAAAATAATTGATTTTATCTATTATTTTTTGGCCATCGCCCGAGAGGATGTTTTCTTCATTCAAAAAATTGGCAATACCTTCGTATTGAGAAGGCTCTTTGGCTTTTATATTCAAAACTGCTCCCAATGGGTTGTCCCCCAATTCTTCAAGAGCTTGGATAGTGACTTGATCGTTTTCGTGCCTCAATCTGAAATTTGCTAAAGCTTCATCTTTACTTACATAAGCTACACTACTGACTTCTGGCAAAGCTTCTATCTTGGTTTTTAAAGAAAGAATATCGGATTCCGGAGCCATAGTCACCAAATAAACATTGATATCAACTTTATTACGCAATTCTTGCATGGTGATATTTAAAATAGCCCCAACGAAAATAACACTACCTATGACTGAGAGCGTGATGACCATTACCAATACCGAAGCAAAAGAAATATAACCGCTACGCCAAAAATTGAAGAAACCTGCTTTGGCTATCCTTTTTAATTTTGTTTTGAATTCTGTTTTTTCCATAATGATACCAATATACTAATTATACAAATGATACTAATGACTACAAATAAAAATTATTTTAAATTCGCATGTTTTACTATTCGTTGCATTAGTACATTCGTATATTTGTATCATAGTATATATTTGCCCGCCTCATCGTCCCTTATCATTTTACCATCTTGCATTGTGATCACTCGCCTACCGATAGAATCGATAACGCCTTTGTTGTGAGTGGTCAAAATCACCGTCGTGCCTAAATCATTTATTTTTTTAAAAATTTGCACAATATCGTAAGTGTTGGCCGGATCCAAATTACCAGTTGGTTCATCGGCGATGATTATGTCAGGCTGGTTGACGATGGCTCGAGCGATAGCCACTCTTTGTTTTTCTCCACCCGAAAGCTCGTGTGGAAAATTCCAAATTTTTGAACCCAAATCAACCAACTCTAAAACATGAGGGACGTCAGACTCTATTTCTTCATCTGGCCGACCAGCTGCTTCCATAGCAAAAGCAATATTTTCGTAAACATTTTTGTGTGGCAAAAGTCGGAAATCTTGGAAAACTGCTCCGATTTTCCTCCTCACAAAATTGATATCTTTGCTGGAAAGTAGATTGATATCAGTATCATGGAGCATCACTCGGCCTTCAGTTGGCCTTTCTTCGGCCAAAAGCATACGCAAAAGAGTAGTTTTGCCGGCGCCCGATGGCCCGACGATGGAAACGAATTCATTGGGGGCGATAGTAAAAGAAACTTGGTCTAAAGCCACATAATCATTACCGTATTTTTTTGAAACATTATCAAAGATAATAGACATGCTTCCATTATACTACATTAAAATTTTTTACAAACCTTTTTCGGCTTCAATGAATTCATCTAGTTTGCCTTCTTCGAGCACAGCGGAGATATCAGAAGTTTCCACGTTGGTACGATGATCTTTGACCATTTTGTAAGGATGCAAAACATAAGAGCGGATCTGGTTACCCCAAGTCACTTCAGTGGTTTTACTTATATACATATTTTCTTGTTTTTCAACTCTTTTTTCTTCCAAAGCTTTAAAAATTTTACCCTTAAGGATTGAAAGCGCTTTTTCTTTGTTTTGAGCTTGTGATCTCTCGCCATCGGCAGCCGCCGCCAAGTTGGTGGGAATGTGCACGATCCGCACAGCGGTTTCTCTTTTGTTTACATTTTGACCACCAGGACCACTGGATCTCGAAAGTTCTACTCGCAAATCTTTTTCATCTATTTCTATTTCATTTTCATTATTTTTATCAAATTTGGGTATAACCTCTACCATACTAAAACTGGTGTGTCTTTTGGCATTGGCGTTAAAAGGTGAGATCCTGACCAAACGATGCACTCCGGACTCATTTTTTAAAGTCCCATAAGCTGATTTACCGTTTATTTCTACAGTGATATTCCGATACCCGCCATTAGCATTTTGATTTTCATGCAAAACCAAATAACCCCAACCTTTATTTTCAAAATATTTAAAATACATCTTGAGTAACATCGCCGAAAAATCTTCAGAATCATCACCTCCCGCCCCACTAAAAATAGTCATGACTGCGTCCCCTTTGTCATACTGACCCACCCCCTCCAACTCATCTTTGAGATTTTGAATTTCTTTTATAATTGTCTGGGCTTTTTCTTTGTCAGACCAAAAATCAGGTCTAGTCATTGCCTCCTCTAGTTCATTTATTTTGTTTTGGATTTCTTCTTTTGTCATAAAACCAGAGCCAAAGGTGAGAATCGGACTCACGTTCTTGCTTTACGAAAGCAATGTTCTGCCACTGAACTACTTTGGCAAGTGAGCAACAGAAATTATGTTAACATATTTTCTCGTTACGAACGTAGCCAAAGCAAGATCATCTTACTTTGGCAAGAGAGTGATAGAAATTATGCTAGCATATTTTCTAGCTACGAGCACAGCTAAAACAAGACTAATCATCATCATAATCTCGGTTCCTAGTTTGAGTAGCAGCCGAAGGATTGGCTATTGGTGGAGTAGCCAAATTTACTTGCCCTGAGCCCGTCGAAGAGCCTGGACTAGTTTTGACCGTTTGGTTCAAATCTCCGATATAATAATCAGCGAGCATAGCTCTGGCGTTACTAGAGTGTCTGCCCGTATTGTCTCTGTTGTCATAAATAACCGTGGCATCAGTGCCACAAGTTTTTAATATTTCCGCTTCCCCGCCTGGGTGACTATTGAGATAAGTAGTAACGTCATAAATTTTGCCCGATATCAAAAGCCAACAACTACTATAGGAATTGTGTTCGATTAATTCACTTTGAGATAAAGTCAAAGTGGTTACCCCCGCCCTCACTCCAGTAATATTGCCGACTTGATTTACTCCACCGGTATTTGAACTATTTACTGCTTTGGTATTTTTATCATGAACAAGAAGCCCAGCTACTATTATAGCCACTGTGATTGCCCAAAAAATAAACAAAGATGCTGTAACGTATTTTTTCATATGATTTTGCTAAATTTGCAACTAAAAACTAAATTCTTCAGAATGGATCATTCTATTATCAAAACCTATTTTTATAAACTGTTCTCTCAAACTTTTCATGAAAGCCACTGGCCCACACAAAAATATTTCTGCCGAAACAATATCTTTGATATTTTGAGCTATAAAATCAGCTGAGATATACCCACTAATATCAGAAAAATGTTGGTAAAATTTGAAACCCGGATTGTGAGCAGATATCTCAACTAGTTCCTGACCAAAAGCAGATTCCTTATCGTTTTTAGCAGAATAATAAAAATCTATTTCATAACCCCCTGTATTTTTACTAATATCAATATCCCTGGCCATACTCAAAAACGGCGTCACACCTATGCCACCAGCCACCCAAATCTGTCTTTTTGATTTTGCTTTCAAATAAGAGAAAGCCCCAAATGGCCCTTCTATCGAAGCTACTACTCCAGGTTTTTGCAGATAAACCATTGAAGTGTAATCACCCAAAGCTTTGACACCCAAAGATAAGTCAGTTTTATGGGCAGAAGCGATAGAAAAAGGATGTGACTCCGAAAGAATACCGGGCACGTCAAACCTCAAAAAAACAAACTGGCCGGCCAAAAATTTGATACTTTCTTCTAATGGCTTAAATTTTAATTCGACTACACTTTCATTTATTTTCAAAACTTCCATAAGTCTGTACTTGAACTCCCCTTTTTTGTAAACTCCCAAAATAGTACGGTAAACAAAAGCATAAGCTCCCCAAACCGCGAGAGTTATCATATAAAATTTCAAAATATTATTATTAGAAATATCACTTGGCACCAAAAACATATGGAAACCACCCAAAAACAAAACCAGCCCTAAATACTGATGAGTTTTTTTCCAATTTTCATGTTTAAAATTTAAGTAAAAAGTGATCACCATAAGCCCAATAAAAACGAGCAAAGCTATTTCCCCCAAAATAATCGGCCAATTATCGACTGAAAAAATAAAATCAAAAGAAGCTTTTAGAGAAATGAAAAGATACTGGATAAATAGAAAGGTTGGATGAAAAAGTAAAAAACAAAAAGAGAGAGCGCCAATAATATGATGTTTGACATAAGCATTATTTAAACCAGCAAACCATCGGTCCAAAAATTTGAAACGAGCTGAGAGTACAAAATTTAAAGAAAGTAAAGCCATACCCAAAAGACCAGTGAGCTGACCCAAACTACGCAAAGTCTGCCCCGAAGAGCCAAATCGTATATCAAGAGGCCTCATAAAATACCAAATAACTAGTGGTATCAAAGCCAAAATCCACATCAAAACATAGCCCGCATTATTTTTAAAATATTTCATCTGATTTAGCGACCCAATTATAGCAGAAAACTTAAATTTGAGCTGGGAGAGAGAATCGGACTCTCGACCTCCGTCTTACCAAGACGGCGTTCTACCACTGAACTACCCCAGCTTGGTTTAATTTATAGCATAAAATAACTTAAAAACAAAAATATTATTTTTTACAAACTCTTTGGAGTTCGGCCAGATCTTCGGCTGAAAGTGTCGGGGAGACGCCAGCATTCACTCTGGTCAAATAATACATCACGGAATTTGGATTTTCAGTATGATTCATACCCAAAGCGTGACCAAATTCATGAGTCAGAGCTAATATCAAATCTTTTTTATTGCCAAATTGATAAACATTTATATCGCCAGTTTGATTGTTCATAGGATTTCCAATATATTCAGCTTGATTAAATTCCACACCCTGATTGTATTTTTGGTTATAGGCCTCAACCATTTTATTATACTCAGCTGCTTTATTATTACGTTCTTTCAAAAGAGCATTCAATTGAGCGGCTTCTTTGTTGAGTTCGGCCGCCTCTTGATTTAAAATTTGCACTTCATCATTTGAGTACTTGCCTTTTTTATACAATGCCAAATTTGCTTCATAAGCTGTCACTTTTTGTTCATATTGATTTTTAAAAATATTAAAATCAGTGTCTAATTTTTTAAAAGTATCTTCTACGGCCGAGAGACCAAATTCAGTTTTTTGTTTTTGGGTAGTTTCAAGTTGCCTTTGGTCATAAACCAAATTTACTTTGAACTTAGCCTCAGAATCATAAGCAAAAACATCTCGCCCCAAAGCTTTTTCCCAAACTGTTTCGGCTTCAGATAAATAATTTATAAATTCTTCTTGGGTTACTCCAAATTGTGTATCAAAACGTCCGATACTATACTGTAACGGTCTTTGACATGGGTCAAGAGTTTTTTGATATATGAAATAAATCGACGAGACAATTAAGCCAATCAAAACCAAAGAAGAAAAATATTCTCCAAATTTTTTCATAATTAAACAATAGTTTTAGCTAACCAGCCGATAATAAATATACCGATCCCATTTAAAAGAAAAGAGATTAAAAGGAAAATTTTTTTATTTATTTTTGACAACCCGATCATTGTTATACCAATTTCATCAGGAAAAGGTGAAGCGATAATCAGGGCCCCTATAAAAGGAACAAAGAATTTGAATAAACGGGTTTTGAAAATAGCAAAAAATCTTAGTCTTTTTGAAAAAGATAAAAGATAGTCAACATCAGACGAGATTCTATCTTTTATAAAACGAAAAATAATATAATCGCCCAACGTAGCTCCTATACCACCCAAAATTACTAGGGATAATAGCGGGTTTGTTTCTGTCAGTGTACCCAAAACTGCAATGGCGGGAGCTGTCGTGAAGGCTGAAGTAAAAAATAAACCAGCAAGCAAAATACCAACCCATTCCAAATCATTAAAATATTCAATAAACTCACGAACAACCCCAGTTTTTGTAATAAAAATGGCAAAACTTATACTGATAAGCAAAAGGGTGACATCCCCAAAAAAGTGTTTGCTTTTTTTATTCATAAATTCATTTTATCATAATCCAGACCATTTCAAACTTTGCAAAATGGCTTTGCTTTGACGATATTGTTATATTTAATTTGTGTTATTATTTTAATTATTAACCATAAACAACCGAAAATGATTTTTAGAAAAATTTACAATTTAAGCGATAGTTTCGAAGATAAAACCCGTGTTAAACTCAGTCATTACCCTATTTTGTACGCTTTTATCGGTGGCACAGGAGTAGTTATATTTTGGCGTGGTATTTGGCATACGACGGATTATATCATGTCATTTTTTACAATAATTAACGATATTAGTAGTACTAGCGGCTCCCAATTACCTTGGTGGGACGGGCCATTGTCTATTGTCGTTGGCGCTATACTTTTGCTCACAGTGGGTTTATTCGTTACAAGCTTTATTGGTAACGAAATAATTCTATCCGGCTTAAGACAGGAAAAAAAAATAGCCGAAAAAACTGAAGAAGAATTAAAAAAAGAACTATCAGAGGATTTCAAAGTAGAACAAAAAATTCATGAGATAAATGAGCGATCAAAACAAATAGAAGAGCTATTAAAAACCCTAAACTCCAAAAACGCTTGAGATAAACTTCT
>JBAYKK010000009.1:0-33223 GCA_041664625.1 Minisyncoccota bacterium | reverse complement strand
TATTGGTTAGAAGGTGGAAAATCTTTGTACCGGGCCAGATTTACTATAGAAGAACTGCAACTCAAGAACAATTTTCATTATCTGTCGGAAAGAGTCGTAGTTTCTTTGTCCGAATCAAACCAAGATGTTTCTGTCAAAACTTTGGATTTTTCAAAAAATGAACATACCTACACCGCAAAATATGCCGTGGTAGCAGCTGGCGCTCTAAACACTGTTAGAATACTCCTCAAGAGTTTCAATTTGTATGATAAAAAAGTGCGTATTACCAGCAAACCCCACACCATAACACCATGTGTGGACTTGAGGTTTTTGGGAAAAACTGAAGACACTAAGAAGCATAGCTTGTGTCAGCTCATGTTGGAAAGCAATCAAAAAACCAATGGTTTTTCCAACTTTTCTTCCCAGCTCTACACCTACAAATCCCTTTTGTTGTTTAAGCTTTTAAACTTTTTACCACTAACCAAACCTGAATCTCTCGGGCTACTTGCATTGTTTGTGCCGTCAATGCTGATAGTTGATAGTCGCTTCTCATCATCTTTGAATGAATATAAAACTTGTGAATTGAATAAATCAGAAAATGGTGACACTTTGCTTATTAAATATAAAACCGACCAAGAATATTTTGTCAATGTTAAAGACCAGATGAAGATAATTAAAAAAGGTTTGAGAAAGTTAGGTCTCATCCCATTGAAGCAGGTTTATATGCCTGAGGGTAGTAGTGCTCATTATGCGGGAGGTGTATCAACGTCTTTGGACTCGGAGTCGCCCCTTAGGGCAGATATAAATGGTAAATTGCACGGGGCCTCTAAAATTTTTGTGGCCGACGCTTCTCTTTGGAAAGCTATTTCTGCCAAGCCACCGACCCTTACCATCATGGCCAACGCCAACAGAATTGGCTCTAATTTAGCCAAAATTATATCCTTATAAATCATATATAATTAGTGTATATTTATTAAATGAAAAAAGCGTCTTTTTTAAATAATCCTTATTTTTATGTAGTTCTTTTTGTGGCACTGAACATGGCGGCGTCTATATTTTATGTTTCTCCGAATTTTCAAATTGCCGGTGACGCTCTTTCTTATAACGAATCAATAAGATATTTGGAGGGGCAAACTTTAGAGGGTCCTTTGCCTCTGCACCGCCTTATAACCACACCATTGCTTCTGGTGTCGGCTACCGTTATTGATTTTATCGTTAACAATCCTTTTGTCAGCTTAGCAGTCATAAATTTTATTTTCTACATTTTAATGGCTTTGGTTTTTTACCAGTTCGTTTTTGAGATTTATAAAGATAATAAAGTCGCTCTCCTCTGCACCATCCTGCTCGTTTCAAATTATCATATTCTTAATCTGGACAACTTCTTTATTGCCGATATGGCCGGGCGGTTCTTCTTTATTTTGGCCAATCTTCTGGTAGTAAAATATTTTATGTCTGGCAATAAAAAATATTATTACTCAACTATTTTGGTTTCAGTAATAGGAATTTTGTTTAAGGAATTTGGAGCATTGGGTATGATTACATTGGGAATGGCCGTCCTCTGCATGCAATATGACTGGAGAGAAAAAATTAAATTGATTTTAAAAGCATCTGTCTTGTTCGCTATTATTCCACTACTTCTAAATTTATTTTTTTATTATAAATTCCACTTCTCATATCTTGATTGGTATATTTATAGCTCCTTTAATCATCCAGTGGGCGCCTATGGATTGTCGGTATTCATCAAGGTAATGGGTTGGGTATTTTTGGTCGGTTGGCCACTGTTCCTTTGGGGTCTTTATAAAGAAAAAGAATTTTTTGACAAACAAAGAGTTAAAATTTTGGGGATACTAGTACCAGCATCGCTATCTTTCTTTGCTTGGCCCATGTTTACCTACCGGACCTCTTTTGTACTACTGCCACTACTTTGTTTGGTCTCCGGTTTTGGTTTGTCTAAAATAAAAAATAAATATGTTGTGGCTTTGCTTGTAATATTTTATCTGGCCGTCAGTTATAATCTTGAGCGTTTATTGGTTATAATAAATCTACCTTTTTAAAATGATTTTTCTAAAAAAAATAATTAAATTTTTTCTATATCAAATTTTTTCTATTTTTCCATCAAATGGTGTGGTGATTTTGATGTACCATTCGATCGGTGAAAATAATGAATTTTTTACTGTCAAAAGAGCTCTATTTGAAGAACAGGTGGAATATCTCAAACAGAACCATTTTAATGTAATTAGACTAGACAGTTTGCTTAAAATAGATAAGTCACAAAGATTAAGAAAGACAGTTGCGATTACTTTTGACGATGGATATGAAGATAATTATACCAACGCTTTTCCGATTCTAAAAAAAAACAATTTTCCGGCCACCATCTTTGTCAGCACTGCTTTTATTGGTAAAAATATGGTTGCTCGTAAGGGCACAGATCTGAGTATTTTATCCGAAGGGGAGATGAAAGAAATGCATAAAAGTGGTTTAATTGAATTCGGTTCTCATTGTCACAACCACCCCAAATTGACTAGTCTTAAAAATGAAGAAATAGAAAATGAATTTGTGGTCTCCCAAAAAATTATCCAAGATTTACTGGGCTACGTGCCAAAATCTTTTGCTTATCCTAAGGGTAATTTTGACGAAAGGGTTGACCGAGTAACTTCTAAGTTTTTTGATATGGCGGTAACCGTCAAGAAAGGCAAGGAAAACAAATTTGACCTTTTAAATCTAAAGAGAAATTCGATTGATTCAGCGGTCAGTATGTCTGAATTTAAAAATATAGTTAAGGTGGGCAAAATTTAAAAATACAAATGGAATACCAAATATTAACAGAGGCGGAATTTAATGATTCAAATATCAGACTGAACCAAGGGATTTATTCTGGTGAATATTTTAATTTTGTTAAAAATTACTATTTGGCTACCTTATATTTTCTTATTTTTAAAGAAAGTGGGGTGATAGTGGGGGTATTGCCGTTGGCAGATTATAAATTAAAAAATGTTTTGGTCATGGGCACTCTTGCCAAAACCGATGCACCGATAGAGTTTATTAAAAAATTTGATGTTGATTATGGATCGGTAATAGCTTTCTTAAAAAGATATTTCCCTAGGCATCAGTCTATTAATCTAAGGATTTTTAATTATGATCAAAATAATCAAACGAAAGGATTGGTCAAATTGCCAATCTATCATGCGATTGCAGAAATAAAAAATGAAGATTTTTTAAGTTTTTTTGATAAAAAAACCAGAAATCAAGTCAGACAGTCTCTGAACAATAAATTTGAAGTCAGAATGGATACTCCCATTGAATCAACCTATGAACTGTATTTAGAAAATATGAAAAGGCATGGCACTTTGCCTAAAAGTTTGGATTATTTCATGTCGCTTAGCAATAATTTAAAAGAAAAAGTATTTTTTTTGGGAGCTTTTCTGGGAGACAAATTGTGTGGAGTCAATATTTTTTATATGAATAATGGCTACTTGCTACTCTTGAGCAACATTTCTCTCAAAGAGTATTGGCCAGAAAGGATAAATAATTTTCTATATTTTAAAACTATTGAGTATGGATACAAAGAAGGTGTCAGATATTTTGACTACGGACCTTCTACCCAAAAAGATTTATCTCATTTGGATTTCAAGATCGGTTTCGGAGGTAAACTTTTTAATGTTTATGAGTATCATTGGTATCGAAATCCATTCACCAAACTCAACACTTATTTGATGGCCAAAAGTCGTAATATTAAAATGAGACTTAATAAAATTTTGCCACAATGAAAAAGAAAGTTTTATTTTTAATCTTTAATTTAGAAAAAGGCGGCGGCGCCGAGAGGGTATTGATAGATCAGATTAATAATTTAGACAAAGAAATTTTTGAACGTTCCGTATGCATTTTAAATAGTAGTATAGATGCTGATTTTTTCCAGTCGATACTCATACCGGCAGAGAACAAAAAAGTCATACATTTCAATTCCTTTTTTAGCATTTCAAGCTGGCTAAAGATAATTTTATGGATGAGAAAAAATAATTTTGACATAGTTTATTCCCATCTTTTCTTTGCTAATCTGGTTGGTCGGGTGGCTGGTAAAATATCAGGAGTTAAGCGCGTTATTGTCGTTGAACACAATGTTTATCTTAGTCGCAGGTATTTTCAGAGATTAGCAAATAGAATTTTGTCTAGCTTTTCTTATAAAGTTGTGGCAGTTTCAGAATCGGTAAAAAATTATCTAATTGATCGGGAGGGGATAAATTATAATAAAATATCAGTTGTTTACAACGGAGTTAATTTAAATAAATATATTTTTGATTCAGAAAATAGATCTGTTCTCAGAAATAATCTGAAGCTTTCAGAAGATGATTTTGTCGTCTTGAGTATTGGTCAAGTCACTCTGCAGAAGAATTATGATTTGTTGGTTGATATTGCCCATGAAGTCAATAAAGTGCTGGGCGAGAAAATTTATTTTTTTATAGCCGGTGGTGATGATGGTTCATTGGGCGATAAATTAAAAACTAGAATCAATGAGTTCGGTCTCAGGGACATCGTTAATTTCCTGGGTTTGCGTGACGATATTCCTGATTTGTTAAGTGGGGCAGATGTTTTTATGATGACCTCTAGCTGGGAAGGTTTTGGCTTGGCTTTAGTAGAGGGTATGGCCAATGGTAAACCTGTTCTAGTTAACAACATTTCAACTCTTAAAGAAATAGTCGGGCAAGATGGTCGGTATGGGTTAGTTGCCAGGGATCAAAAAGAATTTGCCAATTTTTTGGTTAAGTTAAAAAAAGACAAGATGTTTTATGAAAAATATGCTAATTTAGCTTTACGAAGATCAGCTGATTTTAGTCTAGAAGAAAATATTAAACAGATTACAAAACTTTTCTTAGAATCATGATTTATTCCAGAGAACCAATTATAGAAAAAGATGGTATAAAAATCTTCTCTGAAGAAGATTTTTATTGGCAGCGAAGCATTACTCGGGACCAGATAAAATCCTTACAAAAAGAGCTTGATAGTCAGCCAATAATGGGCGCGGCTACCAAAGTCGGAATTAATCCCGGCTACATTTCTACTTATCATCGTGCGGATATGATTTATTTTTTACCTTACCAAACGGGAGCTGATTTCTCGGTTTTGGACCTAGGAGCCGGTTTCGGCAATATCACCATACCCATAGCCAAAAAGATGCCTGAGGCCCAAATTTATGCCGTAGATGCCTCTCTGGACATACTCGGGGTAGCCTCCAAACAAGCTAGGTGGGAAAAGTGCTCCAATATTGATTTTATTAAGACTGATATTGTCGAAAAAAAGAATCTACCTTTTAAAGAAAAAAGTTTTGATTTGATCATAATGAATGGAGTTTTGGAATGGGTAGGGGCTGGCACCACCGTCGGGAATCCGCGAGAACATCAGGTTGAGGTTTTGCTATATTTGAAGTCTTTATTGAAAGAAAACGGATCTTTGTATATAGGCATTGAGGGGAGGTTTTTCCCGGGTTATTTCACCAAAGTCAGAGATCCTCATTCAGGTTTGCGTTTCACTTCGGTTTTACCTCGGAAAATAGCGGATTGGTGGTGTCGTAAAAATGGCATGGCTGGTTACAGAACTTATATTTATTCCCACCCAGGTTACTCAAAATTATTTAAAGAGGCGGGTTTTGACACTCAAAAAATGGAAACCATATATCCGGTAGCCAGTTATAAAGACCCCTATTTTTTGTTTAGTTATGGAGATAAAACCGCTTACAATTTTGCTTTTAATAAAATTGCTAAAGAAATTTTCCCAGCTCCCCGTGGCCGGTTTCTTTTTCAGTTTCTCTATTATTTGGGACTGGAAAAGTTCTTTGCTCCTAGTTATTTATTTATATTAAATAATAAAGAATCAAATAATGGCAGAAGATTATTGGATCACAAAGTTGGCGACTGGGTTGATATGACCAAATATGAGCCCATAAAAGTTTTTGGTAATTTGGCTAATTTTGGCTCGAGTTCATTTTGGCTTATAGACAAAGAAACAAAAGCTCCTAAATATGCAGTTAAAATTAAAAGAAATCTCTCTGATGACGAAAATATGATGAGGAAAGTAGAAAAACTTTTGTCATTTAATTTACCACAAGCGGTTTTGCCAATTAAATATAATAACGACACCCAACTTTTTGAATTTATAAACGGAAAGATACTAGAGACTAATGCCGAATCAATAGAAAAAGCCATTTATGTGATAAAAGATATACACTTTAAAAATCCCGGACTCATTCACGGTGATTATACTTTGGCCAATATTTTAAAAGATGGAGAAAGTTACAAAATAATTGATTGGGATGATTATGCAGAAAGCGAGAGTCAATTTTTTGATGTTTGTTCGCTCATAATTCACTATTTCTTTATATTAAAACATCTCCCCGTAAACAGTACCCGAGAAATTCTAACTTCTCCGAAAGTGCTTGCTTGGTTTAAAAAATATGATGAAAGAATAAAAATGGAAGATTTACCTACTATTTGGCAATCGTTTTTGAAACACTCGGTTGAGTGGTATGAAAATCGCCGCCAGTCCAAATATAATTTTTATAGTTCAATTTTAAAGATAATGATAAAATAGCAATTATGTTTATACAAAAAATTATAGGAATAGTTAAAAGAATGATCGAAAAGCTTTTTCCAGAAGAGAACATTTCTGCTTCAAAAGATAAGTGGAACAAATTGGCCCAAAAAAATCCCAAGTTCTATATAGTGAGTAGAGTCGGGGAAAAAATAAACGAAGAACAATTCAAAAAAATCGGACAGGAAAATTATAAAGATTTAATTCTAAGTGATGATATTTTAAAAGAACGTTTAACAAATTTTAAAGATAAATCTGTGCTGGATATCGGTTGTGGCATTGGCCGGTTGACTGAATTATTTGCGGCTGATTTCAAAGAAGTTTACGGTACTGATATTTCGGAGCAGATGATAGGTCAAGGTCAGGCCAGACTTGCTAATCTAAAAAATGTTCACTTATGTGCTACCGATGGATTAAACTATCCTTTTAGTAATGAGTTCTTTGATTTTATTTTTTCTTTTGTAGTGTTTCATCATATGCCAAATAAAGAGGTGGTGGAGCGAAATTTCAAAGAAGTTTATAGAACCTTAAAAAAAGATGGCCTAGCGAAGATTCAAATAAGGGGTGGTCGACAACCATATCGTTGGCAATGGTATCATGGACAAGCTTTCAATAAAGATGAGGCTTTGGAGATGCTCTCAAAGATTGGATTTAAAATATTAAAAATAGAAGGCGAAAATACCAAACTTTTTTGGTTGTGGCTTGTAAAATAGAAAATATTATGCTTGCATATAAGCTATGTATAACAACAAAACTATACTTATAACTGGTGGTACTGGTTCGTTTGGCCAAAGCTTTGCCAAATACTTATTGATCAATTTTAGACCCAAAAAAGTGATAATTTTCAGTCGGGATGAGCTGAAACAATTTAACATGCAGCAAGAATTAGGGGAGCATGACAATATCAGATTTTTTCTTGGTGATATCAGAGATGTGGCTCGTCTGCGCATGGCTTTTGAGGGGGTAGATATAGTGGTCCATGCGGCTGCCCTCAAGCAAGTGCCGGCTCTGGAATATAATCCGTTTGAGGCGATACAAACTAATATTTTGGGTAGTCAGAATATAATTACGGCCGCGCTGGAAAGAAAAGTGGGGAAAGTCTTGCTCATCTCTACTGATAAAGCTGCTAGTCCGGTAAATCTCTATGGAGCCAGTAAGATGTGCGCCGAGAAACTTTTTGTCTCCAGTAATGTTTATTCAAGTGATGGCGAGACCCATTTCAGTGTTGTTCGTTATGGCAATGTTATTGGTAGTCGCGGCAGTATCGTGGATACCATAATGAATAACAAATCAGATGCTCCTTTGCATGTAACAGATCACAATATGACCAGGTTCTGGATCACCCTTAATCAATGTTTTGATCTGGTTTCTTATGCTCTAAAAAATATGGTTGGTGGAGAAATATTTATACCCAAAGTGCCTTCTATGAAAATTCAAGATCTTTTCAAAGCCTTGGCTCCGGATAGAAAAATAAAAATCATCGGGATTCGTCCGGGAGAAAAAATACACGAGACTTTAATAACCCAAGAAGAATCCAGTCGAGCCCATGATCTGGAAGATTATTATGTTATATTACCTCATACCAAAAGTCTGGCTCATCACTCCAAATATGATGATAAAAAAAGCGTTAAGAAAAATTTTGTCTACACCAGTGATTTAAATAGAAAATGGTTAACATCAGAACAAATAAAAAAAATAGCCGGTCTGGTTTAGCTTCGTATGGGCATCAAAGTATTAACGCTTCAGATATAAATTCTGTTGTCGGTATTTTAGAATCCGCCTGGCTCACTCAAGGACCAAAGGTAAAAGATTTTGAAGAGAAACTGGCAAAATACTGCGGAGCTAAGTATGCAGTTGCAGTAAATAGTGGCACGGCCGCCCTCCACATTGCCTATTTGGCCGCCGGTATAAAAGCGGGAGATGAGGTTATAACAACCCCTAATACTTTTGTGGCAACATCAAACATGATTTTGGCTTTAAGAGCTAAGCCGGTTTTTTGTGATATTAAATTAGACACTTACAATATTGATAATAAAAAAATAGAGAAATTAATCACTAAAAAAACTAAAGCCATTGTGCCGGTAGATTTCGCAGGACACCCTTGTGATATGGAGGCAATAAATAAAATTGCCAAAAAACACAAGCTGATTGTAATTGAAGACGCTTGTCATGCTCTCGGGGCCTCGTATAAAAATAAAAAAACTGGCTCACTCGCCCATATGACCGTGTTTAGTTTTCATCCGGTAAAACATATTACGACGGGGGAGGGTGGAGCGGTTTTGACTAATAATCCGGAATATTACGAGAGATTGAAAATGTTTCGTTCACACGGCATAATCAAAGATAAAAATGGTTTTAATAGTATGATTGAATTAGGATTTAATTATCGTATGTCGGACATTGGGGCCGCTCTAGGCGTCAGCCAACTAAAGAGATTAGACAGTTTTGTAAAAAAAAGACAGGCCTTGGTAAATGTTTATATTAAAAACTTAAAAGAAGTAAAAGATATAATATTACCTGTCGGACAAGTAACCTTATCGTCATGGCACCTTTTCGTTATTCGTTTAAAAAATTTAGATAGGCGAGTGGCACTGATGGATTATTTAAAAAAGGCGGGCATAGGTAGTATGATTCATTATCCGGCTGTCTACTCGCACCCTTACTACAGAAACAATGGCTACCAAAAACTTTTATTACCAAATGAAGATATATACCAAAAATCTTGTCTGACATTGCCACTTCACCCTGAACTTTCGGAGTCGGATATTTTGTATACCTGTTCAATTGTTAAGAAATTTTTTAATTATGCCTAATCAATTTAAAATTGGTAAAAGAATAATCGGTAAAAATCAGCCGGTTTTTATAGTGGCAGAAATGTCAGGTAATCATAATCGTGATTATAAAAAAGCTCTAAAGATTATAGATGCGGCAGCAGAAGCTGGGGCCGATGCTGTCAAATTGCAGACCTATACTCCAGATACGATAACGATTAATAGTGATCAGGAATGGTTTAAAGTGAAAACTGATAATCTTTGGGCTGGCAAAACTCTTTATGATTTATACAAATGGGCTTATACCCCATGGGAGTGGCATGCCGGACTTAAGAAATATGCGGAAAAGAGAGGTTTAATATTTTTCTCCACTCCGTTTGATGAGACCGCAGTAGATTTCTTGGAAAAGTTAAGTGTTCCGCTTTATAAGGTTGCATCTTTTGAAATACCCCACATACCTCTACTTAAAAAAATTGGTCAGACCCAAAAACCAGTTATCATTTCGCGAGGATTGGCATCTCCACAAGAAATCAGATTAGCAATTAAAACTCTGAAATCAAGTGGTGCACCGACGGTGGCAGTTTTACATTGCGTTAGTTCTTATCCAGCAACTGCCGATCAGATGAATTTAGCGACTATCGCCGATTTGGCCAAAAAATTTAAAGTTGTTTCTGGATTATCCGATCATTCACTCGGTACAACTTCTTCGGTGGCAGGTGTAGCTTTGGGTGCTTGCATTATAGAAAAACATTTGACCCTTAAACGCTCGGATGGGGGACCAGATGCTGAGTTTTCTTTGGAACCGACAGAGTTTAAAGAGTTGGTAGACTCCATTCGCCAAGTAGAAAAAGCTATTGGCCGACCATGTTACAAACTCACTTCACGAGAAAAGCAAAATATTGTTTTTCGTCGCTCTTTGTTTGTGGTTAAGGATATAAAAAAAGGAGAAAAATTTTCCAAGGAGAATGTTCGTTGTATACGTCCAGGTTATGGTTTGGCTCCAAAATATCTCAATGATGTTCTTGGTTCTAAAGCTAAATCCAATATAAAATTTGGCACTCCTCTCTCTTGGCACCTTATTAAAAAATAAATCAAACGTTGCTTTTGGTAAGCATATAATGATAACATGCAAGACGGAAAGGAAGGAACGATGAAAATAACACTATTACTCGACAATCTAAATAGTTGGATGTTCCCATATGCCAAGACTCTATTATTAAAAGTAAGAGAGTTGGGGCATAAGGCGGTCTTGATACATGACGCCGATAAAATAAAAAGGGGAGACCTGGCGTTTTTTTTGAGCTGTGAAAAAATTATTCCCAAATCAATCAGGGATAGAAATGCTCACAATTTGGTAGTCCATGAAAGCGACCTGCCGAAAGGTAAGGGGTGGTCCCCCCTGACCTGGCAAATTCTGGAGGGAAAGAACGAAATTCCTATCACTCTTTTTGAGGCCGAAGATGCCGTTGATAGTGGCGATATTTATTTTCAAGACATGACGCACTTTGGTGGTAGTGAGCTTGTCGATGAACTAAGGCGAGTTCAGGGAGAAATAACTATAGAACTTGCTTTGAAATTCATTGAGCAATATCCAAACATAAGAGGTAAAAAACAAGATGGGAAAGAAACATTCTATCCGCGTCGCCGTCCGGAGGATAGCGAGCTTAACCCGAATCTTTCTTTAGTAAAGCTCTTTAATCAGCTGAGGGTGGCTGATAACGAAAGGTATCCCGCGTTTTTTAAACACCGAGGAAAAAAGTATTTTCTTCGCATATGGAAAGCAGAGGAATAATTTCAGATTAAAGAGGATTTGGTTAAAAAACCACATCCTCTTTATTTGTCAAGTTGTTTTATGGAAGATTATGCGTGTAATATAGATACATGAGAAACAAAATACTTGTCATTGTCGCTCATCCGGATGACGAAGTGCTGGGTGTCGGCGGAACTATACTCAAACATGTGGCGGAGGGCGATGATGTCTCCGCCCTTATCTTAGGTGATGGAGAGCTTTCTCGTGGCAACGCCACTTTGGCTGATATTAAAAAAAGAGAAAAACAGGCGGAGCAGGTGAGCAAAAAAATGGGATTAAAAAATTTATTTTTAGAAAAGCTTCCGGATAATCAGTTTGATTCAGTATCCCTTCTGTCAATTACAAAAATTGTTGAGAAATATATAAATAAAATAAAGCCGGAGGTTATCTATACTCATCATGGCGGAGACCTAAATATTGACCATCAACTCACTTTTCAATCGGTTCTCACGGCTTGTAGACCTCAGCCAGGATTTTTTGTAAAAAGTATTTTTACTTTTGAAACCCCGTCTTCTACAGAATGGGCAAATAAAGATTTTGGAAAAACATTTATACCAAATTTTTATAATAACATCTCTGATTTCATAGACAGAAAAATTGAAATATTGAGAATATACAAAGATGAAATGCGTTCATATCCACATCCCCGCTCTTATGAGGGAGTACAAATCCTTGCCAAATTTCGTGGTATGACGGTGGGATATAAATATGCAGAAGCTTTTGAGGTTATAAGAAAACTCAATGATTAATAAAAATAATAGCGTAATTTTAATGCTTGGTGGCGGCATTAAAAATAATAATGGC
Organism: Minisyncoccota bacterium; assembly: GCA_041664625.1. Classification (GTDB taxonomy): domain Bacteria; phylum Patescibacteriota; class Minisyncoccia; order Phycocordibacterales; family WO2-35-19; genus WO2-35-19. Next base: position 21,277 of record JBAYKK010000009.1, on the reverse strand, counting down.
TCGTGGCGAACCTTACGGTTTGGAGAGGGGGATAATTTTGGTGATTCTCCAGATAGGTTGCGGGTTGAGGCGGTCGCGTTGCTATGTAAAAAAACCCCTAATATCACCTGCATAATTTCTGGTGGCAAAGGCCAAAATCTAAATAATCCAGACGCTCCCACCACAGCATCGGTGAATGCCAAGGAACTTGTGGAACTTGGAGTCGCAAAAAGCCGCCTAATTCTTGAAGAAAATTCTAATAATACCTGGCAACAACTTAAAGAGTCAGCCAAAATTTTAAATAAAAAAAATATAAAAAATATTACTTTAATATCAAACGAATTTCATTTACCAAGAATAATAGCTTTTATAAAATCAGACAATAATTTAAAAAAAACATATATCCAAAATTCTAAAATCATTTCTGCTGAAAGTGTTTTAATAGATTCAAATCCAAAGAAGTGGAGATCGCTCATATCCGGTATTTATAATTCCGATGGCATAAAAAAAAGAATTACCATCGAAAAAAGAGGCATTAAAATGATTGAAGAAGGAACCTATAATTTTAAACCTGATTTAGAGGATAAAATAAAAACAGCCATTATAGGTCTTGGAAAAATATCCTGGACTTATGAAAAAGATCCTTTAGTTAAAAAAAGAATGGAATTTCCAACTCATTTTAGTGTCTTAAAAAATCATCCAAATTTTAGATTGGTGGCGGTTCAAGATAAGAGTAGTAGAGTCCTGGGTTCGTTTGTGAGGGAAAACGGAAAATTGAAAGAAAAACCAAATGTCTATAGAAATTGGAAAGAAATGATTAAAAAAGAAAAAATAGATTTGTTGGTAGTTGCTTCTAATACCGAAAGTCACTTTACAATCTGCGACGAAGCTATTGATTTAGGAATTAAAAGTATATTGTGTGAAAAGCCAATCTCTTATTCCTTAAAAGAAAGTGAGTCGTTAATAAAAAAAGCAAAGGCAAAAAATTGCGTTTTGTTTATAAATTATTTTAGAGCATTTAACTATTCATACAATGATCTAATTCATAAAATCAGTGGCGGGTTTTTGGGAAGAATACAAAGTTTTAGTGCTAAATATTCAAAGGGTATATTTAATAATGGTACCCACTTGATAGACATATTAGTCAGGATGTTTGGTGAGGTTGAGTTGGTTAGGGGATTTAAAAATTCCACCATTAGTTATCTTAAAACAGACCCCACCGTTGATGTTTTTTTGGCATTTAAAAATGGGGTGAACGGTTATATTCAGGGCCTAAATAATGACTTTTATAATATCTATGAGTTTGATATCATGGGTGAACTCGGAAGGGTGACAATTATTAGCGACAAGTCAAGTATTTCTATGAGTGACCGTTCTGGTTTAGTAAAGGGATACAGGGGGCTGAAACTTGTTAAGGAGAGAAGTCTTATTAGTATAAAAAGTGGTCTCTATCCTGTTTATGACAATATTTTTCTTAGTTTAAGAAATAAGGAAAAAAATAAATGTTCCGGAGAAGACGCTTTAAAATCATTACAAATTGCTCATCTGGCGATAAAATCATTAGATAAAAAACATGGAATATAAATTAGCCATAAAAGGAGGTAAGCCGATTTTAAAAAAACCATTACCACCGGTCTATAATATAAACAAAAAAGAAATAAACTCGGTCAACAGGCTTCTCAAAAATGGTCCTTTGTCTGGTTTTGTCGGATCAAGGGGGGATTATTTTTTGGGGGGTAAAAATGTCAAAAAACTAGAAGCTTTGTTTTGTAAAAAATTTAAAATTAAAAATGCAGTTGCTTTCAACTCTGCCACCACCGCTCTTCACGCCGCAGTGGTCGCATTGGGCATAGGTCCTGGTGATGAGGTTATAGTAACTCCATACTCGATGTCGGCCTCAGCCACCTGTGTTTTAATGAATGGAGCAATTCCAGTTTTTGCGGATATAGATGAAAAAACTTTTTGTCTTGATCCAGAGTCAATAAGAAAGAATATAACGCCAAAAACTAAAGCCATACTAGTTGCAAACATTTTTGGTGGGCCAGCTGATTTAGATGAGATAATGAAAATTGCCGAGAGGAATAATTTGAAAGTTATAGAGGATAATGCGCAGGCACCGGGCGCTAAATATAGAGGGAAATATACGGGCACCATAGGTCATATTGGGGTTTTTAGTTTTAATGTGCACAAAACCATTCAGAGTGGAGAAGGGGGAGTTTTGGTCACGAATGACAACGTTTGTGCGTTTAGAGCTCAGCTTTGTAGAAATCATGGTGAAAATTATGTTAGCCAAGATTCTGATTATTCTGCCGGTCCGGTCATGGGAAGTAACTATAGAATGACAGAAATAGAAGCAGTTATAGCTTATGAACAATTGCTAAAATTGGATTTATTTAATAAAAAAGTAAGAGAATTGGTTGCCTATTTAACCAAAAAACTTTCAGGTATAAGTGGTTTGGAATTACCTTACGTGTCGAAGGATTATTTTCATGTTTTCTATCTTTATCCGATCAAGATAGACGAGAAAAAATTGGGCATATCAAGAGATTTGTTTGTTGAGGCTATGACTGCCGAAGGTTTTCCTATGTCAAAAGGTTACAACCTACCGGTTTATTTGCTAAAAATATTTCAAGAAAAAAAGGTTTTTAATAATACCAAATTTCCTTTTGAAGATGGTTATTATTCTGGCAAAGTTGACTATAGTAAGGGCATTTGCCCGGTTTGTGAAAGGCTCTATGAGCATGACTTAACCCACACCATGATTTGCCAATATCCTAGGACTAAAAAAGATATAGATTTGTTTGTAGTTGCCGTTAGGAAGGTCATAGAAAACAAATCAGAATTAGGTTTATTGTAAATATGATAAACATTTTATTTGGTGCTTTCGATGCCGGTGGTGGAAATGCTATTTTTCCCATAGCCAAAAATATTTCTGAGGACAAAAGATTCAGAACCCTCTGTATTATTGGAGGACCGTCTAAACGTATTTTTGAAAATGGAAAAATAAAATTTATAGATGCTGATTTATTTAATGAATCAAAATTAAACATACTAGTTGAAAATTTTAAACCGTCAATCTTTGTGGGCGGATCAAGCGCCGGTTTGACATTTGATAAAAATATTTTGTCAATTGCTAAAAAAAATAAAGCAAAGACTATTTATATTCTTGATTACTGGAGTCACTACTGGCAGAGATTTTCTGGTAAGAAAAAAGATTTTAAATATTTGCCGGATATAATTTGCGTTATGGATGAAAAATCTAAAAAAGAAATGGTAGAAGAGGGTTTTAATCCAAATATAATTAAAATTACCGGTAATCCATATTTTGACTCTTTTCAAGAAAATATCAAAAAAAATGCAGAAGAAAAATCAAAAGTTCTTTTTGTTTCTCAACCTTTGGCTGAAAATAAAGATGAATTGGGTTACGATGAGTTTAGGGTTCTGGGCGATTTATTAGAAGTTTTTGATAATTTAAAAACTAGATATGAACTCACAATAAGGCCTCACCCCAAAGAAAAAAAAGGAAAATATAATAAGTATCTAAATAAAAATATTAAGATAGACGCTGATTCACTAATTGAAAAGCTAATTTCAAAAGCGGGTCTCATTGTCGGTATGAATTCAATGGTTCTTTTCCAGGCGTCTATTGCTAATAAAAAAGTGATAAGTTATCAGCCAAATTTAAAAGCCAAGGATTCTCTGATAAGTAACAGTCTTGGTTTGAGTAGGTTGGTAACTAAAAAAGAAGATCTCAAAAATCTATTTGAGCAGTATCGTAACGATACGTGGCCAATGACGAAAAAAGAAATAAAAAACACTATAATAACCAATGCCACACAAAATATTCTTGACTTGTTTGTTGGGTAAATCGCCAGCCTTGCTTTTTATGATAATTGTAATATATTGTCTTTATAATTTATGAAAATACTAGCTATAATTCCTGCCAGGGGCGGCAGTAAAAGGATTCCCAGAAAAAATATAAAGTCTTTTTTGGGTCAGCCTATTATAAAATATTCAATAGACGCAGCTAAAGAAAGTGCCATTTTTGATGAAATAATGGTTTCTACGGATGATTTGGAGATAGAAGAAGTGGCCAAGTCTTCAGGTGCTGTGGTACCCTTTTTGCGTTCTAAAGAGAATTCAACTGACCGGTCAGCAACCGCACCGGTTCTGGAAGAGGTTATTTTGGAATATAAAAAACTTGGCAAAGATTTTGATTATATTTGTTGTATCTATCCTACCGCTATTTTTGTAACAGGTGAGAGATTGCGTTTGGCCAAACAAATGATCTTGGATAAAGATGCGGATGCGGTTATCCCCGTAATGAGGTTCGGTTACCCAATTCAAAGAGCTCTCAAAATTAAAGAAGACGGGAAAGTAGAAATGTTTTGGCCAGAAAATTATAGCGCTCGTTCGCAGGATTTAGGGTCCGCTTACCACGATTGTGGTCAATTTTATTTTCTGAAAGTCAGTAATTTTTTAAAACAAAAAGTATTATTTCCAAAACTATCGGTCCCTTTGGAAGTGCCGGAATCGGAGGCTCAAGATATAGACAATGAAGAGGATTGGAAGTTGGCCGAAATAAAATTTAATCTTTTAAAAAATTACAAAAGATCATGAATGGGTTCATTTTAAAAAAAGCACCATTTGATATTGGGGTTTTTAATAAAAAATCGTCGCATCTTCCCGAGAGACTGCCTTTTGTTTTAAATTTCGACTCAAAAAGTGGAGAGATTAAACAGAAAATAGGAAAGAAAAATAGAATCGCTTTAAAAAAATATTACTTAAGTGGCGGTTACGCCTCAACTCCCTTGGGTGAAGGTGAATATGGTAAAAGACAAGGATTGGAAGTTTTTAAATCATTGCTACTAGCTCTAAAAGACAAAAGTAAACGACTGGAAAACATGAGCTTTTTAGAAATCGGAGCTTCTTATGGATATTTATTGTATTTATTGAAAAAACAAAAAGCGAAGGAGGTGGTTGGAATCGAGCCCGGCAGAGAGGGAATAATAGGAAGTAAAAAATATGGAATAAAAATGATACGAAAGTTTTTTCCATTTAAACTGAAACAGAAATTCGATTGCATCTATAATTACTGTGTTTTGGAACATGTGGAAAAACCGCTAATATTTCTAAAAAATATATACAAAAACTTGAACAACGAAGGAATGATTTTTGTAGCTGTCCCCGATTGTGAGAAAAAAATGGGAATAGGAGATTTATCAATCATTACTCACCAACATTTAAACTATTATACCCAAGCATCTTTAAGGAGATTAATAGAGGGAGCAGGTTTTGTTGGGATTAGGGTGGAGACGTTCAAACAAACATCTACATTGGTTGCTTGGGGAATAAAATCGGTAGACAATAATATCTCTCTAAGATTCATGAAGAATTTCAAAAAAAATATAGATTCAATTCAAAAGATGGTTAACGATTTTGAAAGCAAAAAGATGAAAATTGGACTATATGCCCCCGGTTCTTTTTTGAGATGCTTAATTAAGTTTGGGGAAGAGCCAAGAATTTTTAATGGAGATATTTTTAAACAGAATAAATACATTACGGGTTCTAAGCTACCTATTGAGGCGCCAGCTAAATTAATTAGTAATCCTGTTGACGTTCTGTTTATCGCCCCCATTGATTACGATGAAGAGATTAAGGCCGCTTTAATAAAAAGTGGTTTAAATCGCTACCGTACACTTTTGGTTTCTCTCAAAGATATGTATGAGAAGAATAGTGGTATAAATTATGATTTACAAGAATAATAAAAAAAATATTCTAATAACGTGTGCCGGGGGCAGTGGGCCTATTTATATGGCCAAAAAGATGAAAAATAAGTTTAATGTTTTTTTGGTAGATGCCACTGATCAGACCATTGCTCCATATTTAGGATTGCCATTCGAAAAAATTCCTTTTGGGAATGACCCAAATTATTTAAGAAGAATGGAATTTTTAATCAAAAAATGGAATATAAATTGTATAGTACCCGGAGCCGATGAAGAATTGCTATCAATCAAAATACTCTGCGAAGGTTACCCATCTCTGTTGGCCGTCCTTCCGTCCAAGGATTTTATTACCTTGTGTCTGAACAAGAAAAAACTGATGGAAGTTTTAGAGAAATCAAACATTTCCCACCTTTTACCGTTTACAGATAAAAAATCTATTAAATACCCAGCAATTGCTAAACCAATTTTTGGCAGAGGTTCTAGAGAAGTTCATATAATTAAAGATTCTAAACAGCTAGAAGGATACCTTAAACTTTATAATAAAAAATTTGAGGATATTCTTATACAGCCATATATTGGCGGTGAAGAATACACAATATCAGCCATTGTGAATAATCTTAATCAGATTATAAGTATAGTTCCTAAAAAAATAATATTAAAAAGGGGTATTACCAGAGTGGCTGTGACTGAAAAAAACATAATTGTAGAAAAAATAACTAAAGCCATAGTTGAAAAATTACATCCATCCGGGCCGTTTAATATACAACTGAAGATATGGAAAAATCGCCCCTACATATTTGAAATCAATCCCAGACTCTCCACCACTTCTGTGCTTACAGACAAAGCTTTGGAAAACGAAGTGGAGTTGTACATCAGATATAATAATATTGATAAAATCAAAAAAACACTGTCTTTCAGAAAAGGAGTTTATCTATACAGGTATGAAGAAAATTATTTTAAATAGATTATGAAAATATTAATTATTGGCGGATCAAGATTTGTTGGTTTACGACTCATGAATCTCCTTTCTGGGCGAGGTCACGAGGTGACTGTATATAACCGTGGCACCAACAAATATGTTTATCCGCCCGGTGTTAAATTCATAAAAGGAGACAGAAAGACTGGTTTTAAAATCAAAGAACATTTTAATACCGTGGTCGATATGTGTGCTTATAAAAAAGTCGATACGGCAAAGGCTCTAAAAGATTTGCACTTTGATTTTTTTGTGCACATGAGTACCGCGGCTGTTTATAAAAAAAATGGGCTATTTCCTTTAAGAGAAGATTCACAGATCGGAAAATGGCCACTTTGGGGAGATTATAATATTGGCAAGGTACAGTGTGAAAAGGTCTTACAAAAAAGCAAAATAAAATATGCCATAATTCGACCAGTTTATATTTTAGGTGTTAATAATCCAGTCAAAAGGGAATCATTCATATATTCTAAAATAATGGAAAAAAACAGTATTACTTTACCAGGTAACGGTGAGGCGGTCGTACAATTTGTTTTTGCCGATGATGTGGCCAAGACTCTACTTCTCATCATTGAAAATAAAAAAGTTGGTATATATAATTGCTCAAATGATGAATCTGTTACCTTGCGTGCTTTGGTAAATATGATGGCAAAAATTGTAAAGAAAGACCCAATCATTAGATTTAACCCGAAAGCTGATGGGGAGGCATTCAAGGAGAAAGAATTTCCTTTTGCTAATGAAAACTTTTTTTGTGCTAATGAAAATATAAAATCTCTGGGTCTTAAATTTAGACCACTTTTTGAGGGGCTCAAAAAAGACTATGAATTATATTATAGGAGACATTCACGCTAATATTACAGAGCTCAAAAAGCTCTTTGAAATAATTGATCCAAAAAAGGGAGACAGTTTTATTTTTTTAGGTGATTATATAGACAAAAACCCATATTTAGATGAAACTCTTGATTTTCTTTTTGATTTGGATCGTTACTATAATTGTATTTTTATAAAAGGTAATCATGAATTTGTTTGGGAGCGGTATCTTGTTTACGGTGAGCTAGGTCGCAAAGATTTTATTGAAAAACATGGGCAGCATACCCTTAAAAAGATAGGCAAAGACTTAAAAAAGTTAAAAGAAAAATTGGCGCTGTTTTTGAAATTTGTAGAAAAAAATGTTGATTATCATATTGTGGGTAAATATGTTGCTGTTCATGCCGGTCTTTTGCCAGAGCAACTGACACATAACCCCGTTAAATTTATTGAGCTAAATTATTTTCTACGTGTTGATAATATGGACACAGATAAACTTTATTTAGATAAATATAGAGTTGTTGCTGGGCACACCTTCTTGGGTGTGGAGCCTCTAATAAAAAATAGTTATATAAATATTGATCTTGGCGCTGGGTATGGGAAATACATAGCCGCCTTGAGGGTGGAAGATGATATCATAATAAGGTCTGACGGCGAAGTATTTAAGGCTTAGTCCTAGGAATTTTTTGTTATTTTATATCCTGCTTTACTTGGGATCATACCTATAGCCTGGAGGTAATCTAAAAAAGAAAATAATAAATAATCATTATATTTTCTGGCAACTACCTGCATACCGAATGGCATTTTATTTGGCGAAGTAAAATTTGGTATTGAGACTACTGGAAGATGGGTTAACGTCCACATAAGTGCCGGATCTGGCAGCTCGGTTACCTCTCGAGGGGGCGCTTCACCGGCAGTACTTAAAGATATAATCACATCAAAATCTTTGAAAAACAAATCCATCTCTTTAATTAATTTATTTTGATATTCTATGGCCGCAGTATATTTTTCCAGGCTTATTTTTTTACCGTCCTTAATCAGGTAATTCATAACAGGAGAGACAAAATCAGACTTCTTGTGTTCGCCTTTGAAATAATAGGACAAAGCCTTATTATAAATTGTTTCGTGAACTGAATGTGTTTGATCCATAGATTTTGGTAATATCGCATCGGTTACCTCGATACCTTTTTGTTTTGAAAGTTTTTCTGCAAAATTTTCTAGGGTATCTTTGGCATATTGTGGCGCACTGGTCCAGGTGTGGGTACGGGCTACACCCACCCGCCAAGGTTTACCAATTTGTTTGTTTTGACGCCCCGTATCTGATAAGGTGGCATTACTTATCGGATAATCTAGACCCCACACTCGCATTGAATCAAACATTCTCCGTAGATCTTTTTGGTGAATAACTAGAAAGCCGAGAGTGTCTAAGCTGTCGGTAGTTTTAAGCGTTCCGGTGCGGGGAATGGTTCCAAATGACGGTTTGCAGCCATAAACTCCACAGAAGCTGGCGGGTCTTGCAATTGAACCAGCTGTTTGGGTGCCGGTGGCTGCCGGAAGCATACCCAGGGAGATGGCCACCGCCGAACCGCTAGAAGATGTCCCCGGACCTTTAGTAATATCATATGGGTTTAGTGTTTTACCTAATGTGTGAACAGCAAATTCTGCGGTTACCGTCTTGCCCATAACTACTGCCCCTTGTCTTTTTAAGTTGAAAACCGTGCGAGCATCATTACCTGGGGTAAAATTTTTCCACAGGGGACTGCCCATCTGAGTAGGGAAATCATTGGTGTTAAAAATGTCTTTAATGCCAACGGGAATACCCTCAAGTAAACCGGTCTTTTTTTTGTATTCCTTATATTGTTCCCTTTGCTTTTCAAATAATTTTTCGTCTCCGTAAGTTACCCAGGCAAAATATTTGGGATCAAACTCTTTAATATTTTCAAGAGAGGCCTTTGTAATATCAGAATATAAAAGTTTTTTCTTTTCCAACTTTTCTATAATTTCACCAATTGAATTGTCCAAAAAAAGTCTATTCATGGAATTTTTCCATTAACTGTTGGGGGAAAGGCAGTATTCTTTCTGCGTTCTTGTGCAATTTTTTGTTAATGGGTATACTTATACCTTTCATAGCGGGCACCCTTATTTTCTCCATAGTCTTATAAAATTCTTTCTCGGTAATTCCAGTTATTTTTAGATAATAATCTAAAGCCTCGGGTCTTTCTGTATCGTATTTTCTTATTAAATCAAAAGCCTCATCTCTTGTCAGTAATCCGTTACGTACATCCACACTAGCCTGCATGGTACATCTGCCGTAGCCACGTTTTAGATAGCAGGTAAAGTCATGCATTCCCGACATTATATCCTCAACACTTTTGTAGCGCTTGTAGGCACCTTCTATTTGTGTTTCTTTCCAGTTGTAAGTGTCGCGCAAAAACTCTACTTGGCGTTCCTCATCCCAGAAGATGTAATCACCCAAATGAATACCCCATACTCCCACCTCATCTATTTCTTTTTGTGATGGAACGGTGAATGGATAAAGATCTCTCATACTAAGCTCGTCATTTATCATCTGGTCTGATCGAAGTTTTGCAGATTGTTTCAAAAAATAGTCTCTGTCGAATTTATGAATTGGATTTTTGTAGGTCGCTCGGCCGGAAGCTTCCGCTATTGATTCACCCCAAATGAGCAGTGGGATTTTGAACTTAACCGCTATCTGAACAGGATATGATCCGACTCCGGCATGATCGTGCCAACTTACGTCACCAATGCCCTCCACCGATCTCTTGGCGATTCTATTTATAAGAGATCGATTTGGTGTGAATATCATATGATCCACGTTAAAAGTTTCCAGAGCATTTTGCAGGTTATACCAGCCAGATTCACTCCACCAATTATGACTAAAGGTGACGGCTAACGCTTTCATTCCGTATATTTTGGTCAAAACATGTAGCTGAAACATACTGTCTTTGCCGCCACTTATCGGAATAATACAATCGTAATTGTTGCCAGATTTCTTTTTTGCGTTTTCTAAAATTTTTCTAAAATTTTTCTCTCTTTCTATCCAATCTATATGAATTTTTTGTTCTGAGGATTGACAGGCTTGGCATACACCCATCTCGTCAAATTTAATACCTTCTTGTGTCTCAGGAACACAACATCTGGTGCAATATTTAAGGTGTGAAAACAACGGTCCCGATTTATCTTTTTTCATTTTAGTGTTTGAAAATTTTTTCTCAAAAGACCGTATTCAATAATGTCTGCGTATTTACCATCTTTGTATAGTACCTCTTTTCTGCGGCCCTCCTCTTTCATACCCAAAGCAGAAGCTAGTTTTTGCATTGCCTTGTTATTTTCTGAAGTACCGCAATAAATTCGATGAAGATTTAATTGTTCAAAGCCGTGTTTTAAAATAAGAAGTGATGCTTCTTTGGCGATACCTTTCCCCCAGTATTCTTTTTCTCCCAATATGATTGCATATTCGGCATTACGGCTGACCAGATCGATCTTTTGCAGAGAAACATTGCCTATATGCTTGTCATTTTTTTTATCGCTGATGGCAAGCACTAAATCATTTTTGTTATTTTGTATTGCTGAAATATATTGAGCGGCCTGTTCCTGTCCGTAAGGGTAAACGTGATGTGAATTATATAGGCAAACTTCGGCATCATTAAACCAGTTTATGTAATTTCCATCCAAATCTGCCCGGGTCAGGGGTCTGAGATTTATGCTCTTTCCTACTATGAAAGGTTTTATTTTCATGATTATATTTTTCAGTATAAAGTAATTATGAGTATTTGTCTACATGATTTTATAATGCTATTATTTTGCAATGACTAGAGTTTGTTATATTCAACACTCAAAAGAACATACTATAATGTTGCCGGTGGCAAAATTATTAGGGAGTAATGGTATAAAATTTTGTTTTGTGTCTAAAAGTCCGGAAAACTGCGCTTTCTATTCTGCCAGTGGCTTTGAGAGTGTCAATATTGCTGACAAGATTTTTAATGACAAAATGACAATTAGCAACGAAGAAAAAGAAGAATTAGATTTAAAATATGGGCCGCCTGGGGTAAGAGAAATGTGTTTCTCGGATGTACACATGCAAAGTCTTTTTGGCAATGATTATGAAATTAAGGAACAGATAATGGCGAGAGCGCTTAAATTTTGGGAAAATTATTTTGATAAAAACAAAATTGATTACTTATTATTAAATGAAACCGCTTCTTTCCAGGCGCGTAGTGCCTATTTGGTCTCTAAGAATAAAAATATTCCGATATCCTGCATTGTCGCTGGTCCAGACAACGAACATTTCTGTATGAATGATGTGGGAGAGACTTATGCCTGGAAAGAATTGACGGAATCTTTAAATGACAGAAATACAAAAATTTCTCAAAAAGAAAAAGAAATAGTATTAAATTTTGTTGACAGGCGCGTTTCTAAAAAAATTAAGATACCAGTGTTTTTTGTCCCCGAGTCAATTTTTAGATCAATCAAAAATTTAGTTGGTCTTTGGGTGAGAGATAATAAAAAAAATAGAAAGAAAGATCCAATTTTTGTAGCTGGATTAAATTACGGTAGGGGACAACTTTGGGGGAGAATTAAGTGGAATTATTTTACAAAATATTTATTCAAGTATGATAAATCCCAAAAAAACGAGAAATATGTCTATTTCCCATTTTTTTCTGGTAAAGAAGCTCATTACCTTTCTAATGATATATTTTATTCCGAAAACCAAATTGTTTTGATTAAGGAAGTGGCTCGTAGCTTGCCTGTTGGATATTTCCTGTATGCCAAGGAGCACCCTTTTAACCCCGGTGACTTTACTTTTTCAGATCTTAAAAAATTAAAAGAAAGCTCAAACGTAAGAATTTTCCACCCCTCTGTCTCCAGTCAGGAATTAATAGACGGCAGTTCCGCGGTGGTAACAGTTGAGGGGACGGCTGGCTGGGAAGGATTTTTATCTAAGAAGCCGGTGATCTGTATCGGTGGTCTGCCGTATTACTCTTACTCTTCTTTAGTTTACAAGGTTGGTAATATTTGTGACTTGCCAAAAGTTTTATGGCAAGCAATAAAGAGTGGATCGGAAATCTATAAGAAAAATGAGGATAAATGGATCTGGTTTATATACAAGGTCATTTCAACTTGTGGCCGGGGAGCCATCTTTGAAGCGAACACCCCTAATCTTTTGACAAGCGAAGAAAACTTGAAAAATATGGCAGATTCCATCTTTGAAAAAATAACTAGAAATTTTGGTAAGTAATCTAAAGCCTATAAAACATATAGATCAAGACTGAAGTACTTAAAACTCCGGTGATTAAAATGGTCCAGGCAGCGCCGTACATACCAAAGAGTGGTACCAGAATTAATAACAACAAAATTCTTACGACAGAATAGAAGGTGCTGTAAATATACATATGTCTTTGTTTGCCCAGGGCCATGAGGGCCGTATAAAGGAAAGAAGTCGGGTTAAATAAAAGTTGCAGTATGAAAATATCAGACAAAATAATGTAATCGGTATATTTGGGATAAACAAGCTTGAAAGCGTAAGGAGAAATGGCTATATAAACTATTATAATTACTAAAATAGGGATGTAAGATTTTATAATTTTTTGGGGCAGAGTTTTTTTGAGCGTCTGGATGTCATTTTTGGAAAAATTGGGGAAAGCTAGTGTATTTACGCTACTGATTATTCCCTGTACTTGTTTAAATGGTGCCAGAGCGATGTAATAGCCGGCCAAAGCAGTTGCGTTTATATAATTGAATATAAGAATTTTATCAAGAGAGGTTGAGATGATTGATAAAACATTCATTAAACTGATATGTTTGCCGTAGGAGATTGTGGAAGGATCTTTCTGTGGGTACCCCTCGATTTTTTTTGTAGTGAGTATTAAAAATATGAGGCGTAATAAAGAATAAACAGCAAAATATGTGAATATGATTAAAAATATATTTTTGCTTAAAAGGACTACGATAACCATTGCCACTCCCGCAATTACATTGGTGATGATCTGATATTTTGTGGAGGTGGCGAAATCTTTTTTACCACTTAAATATGCTGAGTAAAGAAGTAATGGATCCATGAATGGCAGGAATACGGATGCAATAAGAAATGAAATGACTAGATTAAAATCGCCTTGCAGGTAGTAATAGGATGCAACGACAAGAGAAGCAATTCCCGAAAGAGTGCCCCATTTTATTTTTGTCCAAAAGGCTGGCATGAACGCTCCCTCGTTCCCTTGGGCAACGGATCTGGTTACGGCAACATCCATACCAGAGAGAGTTGGAATAGTAAGTACAACCAGTAGCGATAAAACATACCTATAAATACCATAGGTTTCTGGCGAAAGTAAATTGGCAAAAGCAATAGAGGTAGCCAGAGCTGATAGGGTTGAAATAACTTTGGCCAAAGTTAGCCAAAAACCGCCAGTGGCCACGTAAACCATGTTAGTCTTGGTGTATTTTTCGGTCCAGCGCAGGAAGGTGATAGCTTTGTTTTTTAGCTTTTCGGTTGACATTTAATTATAAAATAATAACAGAAATAAGAGATTATTCAAAGTTTATTATCTAGAGGGACCTTTGATTTTAGAATTTATTTTTGTATCATTGATGATGTGTCAAAGAATCAAAATATTGAAAATCGTTTTAAGGATGTCGCAGAATCACGAACTTTTAATAATATATTAAAAATTTTAGATCTGGATAAAAAATCAGTATTAGATTTGGGGTGTTCATATGGTGAATTTTTGGTTCATTTTGGTATTGGTAGCGTTGGGGTCACTATATCTAAGGATGAGGTTGAATATGGTAAAGGGAGAGGCTTAGACATTATATATGGCAATATAGAATCAGACGATTTTTTATTGGAAGAGAAATTTGATACCATTTTTGCCAATAATTTATTTGAACATTTGTATTCACCCCATCATTTTTTATGTAAGATAAAAAAATATCTTAAACCAGGTGGGGTGTTGATCTTGGGGGTGCCGTGTATACCCAAAATTGTTTTTCTATTAAACGTAAATAAATTTAGTGGTAGTTTGGCTAGTGCTCATATCAATTTTTTTACTAAAGATACTCTCGTAAAAACTGTCGAAAAAGGAGGCTGGCACATGATGATGACGCGAGGTTTTTATTTTATTGATAGATTTTTTGATAGATTGCTAAATCCGATATATCCGCATTTTTACGTGGTAGCTTCTATTGATCCTGATTTTAAGTATTCTGAAAAAAGACTGAAAGAATTGGCCGGTTATAATGATTTTACCTGATTTTTTTATTGTGCTACTATTGTTTCCATGACCAACAATCAAATCAAGTATTTTATATTGGCGGGGCTTTTTATCATTCCTTTTGTGGTATTGGTGGTGAGTTCTTCGCTGTTTTTCCCTTTTATTACTGGTAAGGCTTTTGTCTTTAGAACTTTGGTGGAAGTAGTTTTTGCGGGATTTTTGATCTTGGCAATGAGGGATAAATCCTATCGGCCTAAATTTTCTTGGATACTGGGATCTTTGGTTACTTTTTTGGTGGTGATGGGGGTGGCTGACTTTTTTGGTCAAAATTCTTTCAAAGCTTTTTGGAGTAATTATGAAAGGATGGAAGGTTACATCACACTTTTGCACCTCGGTGCTTATTTCTTAGTTTTGGGTTCAGTTTTGAAAACTGAACAATTGTGGAACAGACTTTTGGCCACCAGTTTGGGGGTTTCGGCTATTATGGCGGTTTATTCCTTTTTGCAATTGGCAGGTAAGATCACGATCAATCAGGGTGGGGTGAGGGTAGACGGTACTTTGGGCAACGCGGGCTATTTGGGTATATACATGGTTTTTCATATATTTTTTGCCGCTTTGCTTTTTGTTAGATTTAGACAAAACTGGCAGAAGATTTTGCTTGGTGTAGTAGCCCTGATGGATCTGGTCGTTTTGTATTTCACTGCCACTAGGGGAGCTATTTTGGGTCTTGTTGGTGGAGCTCTGATAACTTTTGGGTATCTTTTATTTAAATCTCACAAGGGCGAGAAAATTAGGAAAATAGCTTTGGGCGGGGTATTGGCTCTTGTCGTTTTCGTAGGTCTGTTTGTGGCTTTCAAAAATACAGCGTTTGTTCAAAAAAGCCCAGTTTTGGGTAGGTTCGCTTCACTCTCTATTTCAGAGATTGAAACTCAGGGCCGGTATTTCGTTTGGCCGATGGCTATCAAAGGTTTTGTAGAAAAGCCGATTTTGGGTTGGGGTCAAGAAGGTTTCAATTTTGTTTTCAACAAATACTATGATCCCAAAATGTACAATCAGGAACCTTGGTTTGATCGGGCTCACAGCACACCTTTGGATTGGCTCATAGCCGGTGGAGCTTTGGGTTTGCTTTCTTACCTTTCTATTATTTTTGCCCTTTTGTATTACATATTCAAAATCAAAAGCGATTCATTCAAAAAAGAAGAAAAGGCGATTGTGCTTGGACTTATCTCGGCTTACTTTTTCAATAACCTTTTCGTGTTTGATCAAATCAGTAGTTACATTTTATTTTTCATATTACTGGCTTACGTACATTCACATTCAACAGGTGAGGCTTCTCCGCGTTTTGATAAATTTGGAGCGAAACTGGCAAATATATTTGAATCAGAAAAGTGGCGACCAATGTTGGAGGCGCTAGTCATAATTCTCACTGTAGTTGTTTTGTATTTTGTGATTTATGCGCCCTGGCAACAAAATAAAGATTTGTTAGAAGTTTTGCAATTAAATAATCAAAGCAAAATTGGGGCACTTGAAGTTTATAATAAGCCCCTAAGTGGCTATGGCATGGGATTTTCTGAGAGTTTGGAGCATATTTCCCAGACCGCTATAAATATAGCCGCCAATACTAGCGTTCCGGTAGAGTTCAAACAAAATTTATTTAATAATATAGATAAAGCTTTTGGTAAACAATTGAGCGTGGCCCCGAACGACACGAGGTATAGGCTTTTTTATGGTCTTTTCCTTTCTCGTTTTGGTCTGTATAGCAAAGCGATTGAGCAATTACAAACCGCTCAAAAACTTTCTCCCAAAAAACAACAAATATATTTTGAGTTGGTCAATAATTTTTTGGCCGATGGCAAAATAGCACAAGCTGTGCAATCGGCCAAAACTGCTTTTGAATTGGAGCCTTCATATGAAGAAGCTAGGATTGTGTATGGTTTGACTTTGTTGGCATCTGGTGACAAAACTCTTTCGGATGAAATTTTGAAATCTGTGCCTGAATCCAAAATTATTTTTGATGATAGATATTTGAGCGTACTACTTTCGTTGAAAAGATTTTCAGAAATTATTGATGTGGCTCAAAAAAGATTTGTCCTTGATCCAACCAATTTGCAACACAAAATAACTTTGACAGCCGCTTATTTGCAGGCCGGTAGAAGACTGGAGGCCGTGCAAACTTTGCAGGAAATTATAAGATTAGATCCGACTTTTAAAGAAAAAGGGGACTTTTATATCAAAGAAATTGAGGCCGGACGAAATCCATAAAGAATGGGCCCCTTTGTGATTGGTACTTGCAATTTAAACCGATATTTGTTACTTTATTAAAAAGCCAAACGGCGTTTTTTATTAATGAATCCCGTAGTGAATTTTGACTATAATTCCTACGGAATCGGTTACAAAGTAACATAGTCAAAATCTACTACGGGATGAAATTTATACTGGCAAAAAAGATAAATATGACCCAAATCTTTGGGGAAAATGGCGCAGTCCAACCGGTGACTGTTTTGAACGTTGGATCTGTAGTGGTTTCTCAGGTCAAAACCAAAGCAAAAGACGGCTATGACGCAGTCCAATTGGGCAGTGGTACTAGAAACAAAAAAAACATATCAAAACCTCAGGTGGGTCATTTGAAGGGCTTAGAGAACCAAAAAGATGAAAAAAACAGCTCAGCTGATCTCAAAGAATTCAGAATGAAAGAAGTCTCTACTTTAAACAAAGGCGATCAGATTTCTATCGACACTTTTGAAGTTGGAGACAAAGTAGCTGTCTCGGCTATCTCCAAAGGTAAAGGTTTTCAAGGAGTAGTCAAAAGACATGGTTTCCATGGTGGTCCTCGTTCTCACGGTCAAAAACACTCCGAAAGAGAACCGGGTTCTATTGGTGGCGGTGGAAGAAAAGGAGGCAAAGTTATCAAGGGTATGCGAATGGCCGGACGAATGGGCAGTGACAGGATCACAGTCAAAAATCTCAAAATAGTGGCTATTGATAAAGAAAGCAATGAGATGATGATTTCCGGAGCAATACCAGGACGCAGAGGCACTCTAGTCGAGATAAGAGGCTAATTAATTTCAATAATAAAATGGAAGCAAAAGTTTATAATCAAATAGGAAAAGAAGTCAGCCAGGTAAAATTGCCAGAAAATATTTTTGGTTTATCTTGGAACCAAGATTTGGTGCACCAAGTGGTGAATTCTATGATGGGTAATGCTCGCACTCCTATCGCTCATACCAAAAACCGAGGCGAAGTGGCCGGTTCTGGTATCAAACCTTGGAGACAAAAAGGCACTGGTAGAGCAAGACATGGTGCTAGACGCAGTCCGATTTGGGTTGGTGGAGGTATCACTCATGGTCCAAGAAACGACAGAGATTTTTCAACCAAAATAAACAAAAAAATGAAAACCAAAGCGCTCTTCACTGTGCTTTCCAAAAAGTTTAAAGACGGTGAGGTGGTTTTCCTCGATAATCTTTCTTTCAAAGCTCCAAAAACTAAAGAAGCCAAAGATGTTATTTTGGCACTTTCCAAAATCAAAGAGATTGGCTCAATTGGCAGAAGGAAAAACGCCGCTTTCATCACCATGAATACAAAGGATGAAAATGTTTTGAAAAGTTTCAATAACTTCAGCAATTTGGAAGTGAGCTTACTAAAAGATTTGAATGCTTTAGACCTTTTGCAATACCGATATTTAGTTATGGCTGACCCAGAAAAGTCTATTGCCAATTTAACTGCTAGACTAAAATAATATTATGACTACCGATTTAAAATCAAAATATGCAAATATCCTCTTGCGTCCTCGTATCACCGAAAAGGCTTCTTTTTTGATGGAGTCCAATGTTTATACTTTTGAAGTAGCGATTGATGCGACCAAAGGACAAGTAGAAGAAGCGGTCAAAGCTTTTTACAAAGTCACTCCTTTGCAAGTAAACATAGTCAAAAGACCAGCTAAAAAAGTTTTTATAAAAGGCAAGAAGGGCACCAAAGCTGGCGTGAAAAAAGCTTATGTATATTTGAAAAAAGGCGATAAGATCGAATAATCTTTTAATATTTAAATTTTTCAATCTTTTAATTAATTATCATGGCAATCAAAACTTACAAACCAACATCAAAATCGAGAAGACATATGTCCGTCGTGTCTTTCAAATCGATTTTAACTAAAGACAAACCTACCAAATCTTTGACTTTTGGTCGCAAGAGAGCAGTTGGTAGAAATAATGTTGGTCGTGTGACTGTCCGTCATAAAGGGGGTGGGCACAAAAGACTTTTTAGAGAAGTTGATTTTAAATACAACAAAATAAATATTCCTTACAAAGTAGCATCTGTCGAATACGATCCAAATCGTACTGGCTTCATCGGTCTTGCAGTTTATAAAGACGGTGAAAAAAGATATGTGCTTTTGCCTAAAAATATCAAAGTTGGAGAAGAGCTTATAACTTCGGAAACAGCCGAAACCAAACAAGGTAATCGTACTCAACTCAAAAATATTCCAGTTGGTGCTTTTGTATACAATGTAGAATTAAAACCAAAAGGTGGTTCCAAAATCGCTCGTTCCGCCGGCAACTTCGTGCAAGTTATCGCCAAAGATGCTGGATCAGTCGATCTCAAAATGCCATCTAGCGAAATTCGTAAAGTTAAAGAAGAATGCTGGGCTTCTATCGGTGAAGTTTCAAATGAAGAAAAAAGATTGGAAAATTATGGTAAAGCCGGCAAGAGCAGATGGAAAGGTATCCGCCCAACGGTCCGAGGTACTGCTATGAACCCAGTAGATCATCCACATGGTGGAGGTGAAGGTAGACAGGGTAGAGGACGCCGACGCGCGATCTCTCTATGGGGCAAACCAACAGGTAAGGGTCAAAAATCTCGTCGATCCAAAAAATATTCCAACAAATTTATTGTGAGCCGAAGAAAAGTGGGTAAACAAAGATAATTTGCTAAATCAAATCAAATGAACAATATAAAAATTTCATCAGTAAATATAGAAGAAAGAAAAAAACTGGATATGCGATCTGGGGATACTATCCGAGTGACTCAAAAAATCGTTGAAAAAGATAAAAAAACTGGCAAACCCAAAACTCGTTTACAGGATTTTGAAGGTCTTTGTTTGGCGGTTAAACACGGCAAAGAAGCGGGTGGTACTATCACTTTGAGAAAAGTAGCTTCAGGTGTTGGGGTAGAGCGAATTTTCCCAATCTACTCTCCAATGATTGAAAAAATGGAAGTGGTCAAACGCTCCAAAGTTCGTCGCGCCAAGCTTTATCACATTCGCGAAAAAGTAGCCAAAGATATCAGGCGCCAAATGAGAAACGTCCAAGCTCTACCTGAAGTTGAAACCATTGCCGAAGTAGCTGAAGTGGTGGAGGAAGAAGTTAAAGAATAAAAATAAAATCATCCGCCGTAAGGCGGTTTTGATTTATGCACAATTGGTAGACGCTATGTCCTTGAGATATATTATAATTAAGTAATGAGGAAGAGGGGGCCAAAACCTAAAAAAATAATAAATACTAAATGGTCTGCAAATTTAGCTTATGCGGTTGGTCTTATTGCAACCGACGGTTGCTTATCTGGTGACGGTTTGCTTGTTGACTTAACTTCAAATGATAGGGAACAGTTAAATAATTATTGCGAATGTTTAGAGGTTAATTTTAAGATATGTGACAAATCTTCCGGTGGGGGTAGAAGATCTTTAAGGGTACAATTCAAAAATCGCTTTTTCTATGATTATTTGTTATCTATAGGACTAACTCCTGCAAAATCCAAAACAATCAAAAAAATAGCCGTTCCTGATAAGTATTTTTTTGACTTTTTACGTGGATGTTTTGATGGTGATGGGTGTTTTTATTCTTATTGGGATCCACGGTGGAAGTCTAGTTTTATGTTTTATACTGAATTTTGTTCTGCTAGCCCAATATTTATCAAATGGTTACAACAAAAAATAAATATATTAGCCAGTATTAATGGTCATGTAACAACTGCTGGGAAGACACATTCAATGCAGCAGTTAAAATATGCAAAACAAGAATCAATAATTCTTTTAAAAAAAATGTATTATTCCCCTAAAAACATATTTCTTTCCCGAAAAAGATTGAAAATTAACAAAGCTTTAGGTATAGTTGGAATGAAGATTTGATGCGCGAGTGGTGAAATTGGCATACACGCTAGCATGAGGTGCTAGTGCCGCAAGGCGTGCAGGTTCAAGTCCTGTCTCGCGCACAATTAAAAAAGACTGGATTTTTTCCAGTCTTTTTTAATTGTTACCGAGAGGACGAGAAAGACGGAGCGGATGCCGAGCCAGTAGGCGAGGCCGCGAGTCGGGGTCGCGAAATTTTGCGAGTGACGACGAGCAAAATATTCCTGACCACATTAAAAATCCCCTTATTTTCCCTAGTTTTTAAGGAAAGTCAATAAAATACTTGACAAGTATGAGTATATTTTGTATACTATACTCGGGTAGGTTGAACCTTATAAGGAGAATACGACAATGGCAAAACCGAAAGTGCAAGCAGAAATAGTGCCTAATCAGCACTGCAGGCAGTATCACACCAACTGGAAAATGAGCGACGAACGAGTCGGTC
>JBAYKK010000008.1:0-47763 GCA_041664625.1 Minisyncoccota bacterium | reverse complement strand
TTAACTATTTCTTCTGGAGATACCATAGTTGTCGCTGGTGCACTTACTTTGACAAATGGAATAATCCATACCGGTACTTTAGAGGCCAGAAGTAATGTCACATTGTCATCTGGCTATGATGGGGGCACTTCACCTTTAATTTTTTCCGGATCAGCTAATCAAGATTTTAATTTGACTGGAGCGACAGGCGTTTTTAATGGTGATATAACCATAAATAAAACTGCAGGGGAAGTTAATTTACTTTCTGCGCTTGTTATGGACGCTGCTTCTCAGGATTTATTGATTCAGTCTGGAACTTTGGATTTAAATGGAAATGCTCTAACGGTAAATGGTTCTTCCGGAACTTTAATTGTTCAAAATGGCGGGACTTTAAAATTAAATGGTGACGAAATTATTACAACAAATGCTGGCAATCCACAAATCCAAACTGGTGGAACTGTAGATTATGCAGGTGCTGGTAGTTACACTCTCAAGGGTTATACCTATTCAAATCTTTCTATAACTGGTGCAGGATCTTTCACTGCCACATCTGGTCCTTTGACTATTGGCAAAAATTTCACTCAATCTGCTGGTACTTTCACTGCCTCTGGAGCTACTACAACTATTGCCGGTAATATTACGAGAACGGCCGGTACTTTTGCACATAATTCCGGTACGGTACATTTAAACGGTACTAGCCAATTGATTAATGACTCAACAACTTTTAATAATTTATACAAAGTAATTACATCAGCAGATACTCTTACCTTTGAGGTGGGGGCTACAACTACGATTGCCGGTACTCTTACTATGCGTGGAGCATCTGGCAATCTTCTTTCTCTGATTAGCTCTTCGGCTGGTAATTATTCTTATCTTGATCCACAAAGCACTCGCTATGTTGATTATTTAAGTGTTAAGGATTCTTACAATAGTAACGCTACTGTAATCTCTAGTGCGGGACATAATATAACGGATGCGGGAAATAACGTAAATTGGGGTTTCAATCAAACACCAAGTGTTCCAAGTAGCTTGAGTCCTTCAGATGGTTCTTGGATTTCTGATATCTCTCCAACACTTAGTTTTAATATATCTGATCTTGATGCGGGGGATACTGTTAGATACCAGATCCAAATCGATGATACTTCAAATAGTTTTTCTTCTTTGATTATAAACTACATATCGGCTTTAGAAGCTCAAGGTGCAAAAAGTTTTACTGTTGGTCAGTCCGCTGGTACTGGAGCTTATGTTGTGGGATCCGAGTCTCAAACTCTTCCTGATTCAGCAACATATTATTGGCGAGTTTTAACGGCTGATAACAATAATGCTTCATCAACTTATACCACTGCCAATTCCGGGTCAGTAGCTTTCAAGGTTGATTCAACTGCGCCTACTGCTGGGGACGTGAGCTTATCAGCTACTTCCACCACTTCTTTTACTGCGACAATCTCTGGAGCTTCAGATGGTGGTTCTGGTTTGTCTGCTACCCCTTATATTTTCTACAACACTACAAATTCAACAAATTCTTTAGCAACATCTAGTGAGTCTTGGTTATCCGATGATTTGATTGCAGACACTCTTTATTCATTTGAAGTTTCGGTTAGTGATTTGGCTGGCAATACAAGCACTACAACGTCTTTTGAAGGGCGGACAACTGCTAACCCCGTGTTAGCCGGCAATACCAATACACCAGCAGGGCGCGTTGGTGGGCATAGGAGGATAGTGTGGAGCGTTGTGCCTGTCGCGTCTTCTCCTGCATCAGTTTTTAATCGGGATTTGTTTTTTGGTTTGAAGGGTGATGACGTGAGACGGTTGCAATCATTTCTGGTCTCTCAAAACATAGGCCCTTCAGCAAAAAAATTGAAAGCAAACGGAGTGACTAATTATTTCGGATCTTTGACGCGAGAGGCTTTGATTGAATACCAAAAGAAAAATAAGATTTCACCGGCTGTAGGGTATTTTGGGCCAATTACTAGAGCTTTTATAGCTACTAAATCTGTAATTGGTCTGTAAATTTGATTTGATGTTTTAAATGTGTTAAAAATATAATAGGAGGTGTACTATGGGTATCAAGATGTTGGTCTCTTTTGCGTTTGAAATCGGGGCGCTTGTGGGACTCAAAAGGTCTCACAAAGATCCCGATGTTCAAGGGCGTTTGGATCAGTGGATCAAGGCCGAGAGCCGAGGGCCGTTCGTGGTTTTCGCCCATGAGACTCCCTGGCATGTGTCTCTCCAGGATATGGGTGGCAGGGTGATCCACTTCGGATCGACTTGCAACCCCTCGCTTCATGCGGATTATGTGGAGCTCTGGAAAGGATGACATGAGTAGAGCCGAATAAACCGCTGCAATCTTTGGATTGTGGCGGTTTACCTTTTTTATTTCAAATCTTCAGGAGTGGTTATTTGTTTCCAAAAATCAGTTTCTAATATTTTTATATCTATTTTTGGGATTGCTTGTAAAAGTGTTTGAGGTAAACCCCACTCCTCTTTCTTTTTCATTTTTACTAGAGGATATTTGAATACGTCTTGATTTAAAGTGTATAAACCAGTAAAGGCGTAACCCTCGTCATTATATTTTTCCCTATATTTTTCAGCTGTTATAAAATTTTTTAATTTTCCATGTTCATCGAGTTCTATCCGACTACTGTTATTTTCTCTCGGAACTTTTTTGACCGTGAGTGACCAAGTTTCTGCGCTAGCATTCAAAAAAGCTTCTTTACTGTATAGATCATCTCCCATCATCACTAAAAAATTGCCCTTTAATAAATCTCGGGCTTGCCATAATGCTTTGCCGGTGCCTCTTATTTCTTGGTCTTGGACGTAGTATATTTTTTTGTTTTGGTATATATCACCAAAAATCTTTTTTATATTTTCTCCCAAATAACCAACTACTAAAATCACTTCGTCTATAATATCTGGCAGATTATCAATTTTCCAATGCAAGAGACTTTTGTCTTTGTATTTTAAAAGAGGTTTTGGAGTGTCTAAGGTTAGGTTACCCATTCTTTTTCCTTTACCGGCTGCTAGTATTACCGCTTGCATATTTTTATTATACAGAAATAAAGAGAAAGAGCGAAACCTTGCGGTTTCGCCCTTATACAACTTTATTTGGCTGCCCACCATTCCAAATAAAGAGACCCATTTGAGAACCCTGAGCCGGTTTACCCGAGACTATCATTTTCATGATGATGTCACGGTATTTGGCGAGATAGATTTTTATGGCCCCACCAAGTTCAAGACTATCCAGTTCATATAGATTGAAAAATCTATACTCCTGGCCTTCTCCCAGAACGATCTTATCGGCCAATCCTTGACCAATTTCAGCAAAGAAATAGCAGTTTCCTTTGGCAGAAACTCCCAAAATTTGCAACTGAAACTCAATGCCGAGTTCCTCAAGTAATTCTCGAGCGGCAGTCTGGAAGAAGTCTTCGCCTTCTTCCACTCCACCACCCATCAAGGCCCAGGTATTGGGGAAGTGGATCCCGTTTATCGGATCATCTTTGATGTCTGGTTTGTTATCCCGGAGTATGAGAAGAAGTTTACCTTCGCATACTAAAAATAATTGCATGCCTGCAATTTGTCTCATTGGTTAGTTTCTCCGTCCTTATTTTTAACGCATTTTAAATATTAGTCAAGGGGTCTCAATTTTTTGACAGAGGAGAGCAATTTAATGATTTAATAGAGAATTTAAAAATGTGATGGAGAGCTCGGAGCCCCCCATCTTGGTTGTCAGAAACAGAGTTCGCGGAGACTTGCGAGGAGGTCACGCTGGCATTCGTCTATGCCATCGATGACTTCCAAGAGCACATCCCCACTGATTTTGAGAACTTCTGGGAGCAATCTCGTATTTTCCTCCCAGTATTTGACTACCTGCTCACACATGTCTTTGACCATAGGTCTACTCCAATAGAAGTTTATCATATAAATATTTATGTGTTAAACTTATTTCTATGGAAAAATATTGTTTTTTAAACGGTAAAATAATGCCTCTTAGTGAGGCTAAAGTGGGCGTGGAAGATATCGGCCTTTTGCGTGGTTATGGTATTTATGATGGACTGGCGGTTTTCAAAGGTAAAGTTTTCCACTTTGCTGATCATTGGAATAGGTTACTTAGTGGTGCTCATATTTTGAATCTCAACGTACCAGTGACCGAAGAAAAAGCCGAGAGAGTGATCGAAGAGTTGGCTATGAAAAATGGTTTTATGGAGCGGGCTAACGTACGTATAATTTTGACTGGTGGGAAAACTTTGGGTGGTATTGAGTATGATTTTGCAGAGCCCACTTTTTATATTTTGGTTGAAAAATGGGATCCACTCCCTCAGGAGCTTTATGAAAAGGGGGGCAAACTGGTGACTTATCGTCATATGCGCGGTTTGGCTGAATATAAAACCACCAATTACATCAGAGCGGTCAATTTGCAAAATTGGCGCAAAGAAGAAAAAGCTATAGAGATCCTTTATGTTTATGATGGGGAGGTTTTGGAATGTGCTACTTCCAATATTTTTGTTGTTAAAGATAAAACCCTGATCACTCCAACCGAAGATATTTTGAAAGGTATCACTAGGAAAGTTATTTTGAAATTAGCCGAAGGTAAATACAAAGTAGAAGAGAGACCGATTTTGGAAGAAGAATTAAAGACTGCTGACGAGGTTTTTATCTCCTCATCTTTCAAAGATATAGTGCCGATTGTCAAAGTTGATGATTTTACTGTAGGTGATGGGCAAGTGGGGGAAATCACTAAGGATTTGATGGCCAAATTTAAGGCTTATATATCGGTGCCAGAATAGCTTGCCCTACGATGTCTTCTGTGCTATCCTTCATTTTGTTGGTTGCTATTTTATTCGTAGCAATTCGTAGTTAATTCGTTATTTCGTATATTTATGTCACAAGATCAACTCATAAAAATAGTAAACAAAGGCACTGGCGAAGTGTATTTTACGCGCAAAAATAAACGCAAAGTAGAACGCAAAATCGAACTCAAAAAATACTCCAAAAAACTCCGCAAGAGAATAGTCTTCAAAGAAGTCAAAAAATGATTAAAAACAAAAATTCGCCAAAATGGCGATTTTTTGTTATATTTTAAATTGTTGGGCCTATAGTTCAGTGGTAGAATTCTCCTCTCCAAAAGGAGCGACCGGGGTTCGAATCCTCGTGGGCCCGCATTATCAATAAACCATTTTGTTAATATGGAAGAACCTATTACAAATGCTCTAGAAAAACACGGTAAAGATATAACATCTGAATTTATAAATACAAATCCAGATTTTGATTTCCATTCTTTCTTGCATAGTGTAAGGCAGGAACCTATTTTAGAGATCCGTTTAGACCTAACTAATACTAACAAAAGTGATTTTGTAATTTTGGCTCGCAGAGCAAAAGCATTTTTGGAAGCTACAAAGCCACAAGGTCAAAAGAGAAACGCATCAATAAAATGTACCAAAGAACAAAAAACTTGGGAGTATAATGTATTTGCAAGCGGAGTTGATTGGACAGAATCTAAATAAATTTTTTAACTTCTTTTTCTATCTCTTTAATCCCTGGTAGGATCCAAACAATATTTTTATCTTTTTTAAACCAAGTGATTTGGCGTTTGGCGTATTGCCAAGTCTCTTTTTGCATCTGCTCCATCATTTCTGGCTTAGATATTTTATTTTGTAAAAACAAAGAGACGATTTTATATTCCAAACCGATTTCGGTCATCCTCCTCCAAGAGAGGCCTTTTTGGTGTAAATCTCTGACTTCTTTCAAAAGTCCCATTTTAAACCATTTGTCTATTCTTTTGTTTATCCTTTCTTTTAACTCTTCGTCTGGAACTTTAATTCCTATTTTGCATACTTCATAATTCATACTTCTTGATTCAAATTTCGGTACTTTGCCGATTGCTGTACATATTTCAATTGCTCTCACCAACCTCCTTGGATTTTTGGCGTCAATATTTGAAGCTCTGGTTGGGTCTAATTTTTGCAAAATTTTAAAAAGCTCTTCCATTGATTTTTTTTCAAGCTCTGCTCGTAGTTTGAGATTGGGTGGCACTTCGGGGATTTGTTTATCTCCAAGTAAAGCGTCAATATAAAATCCTGTACCTCCACAAACAATCGGTATTTTGCCTTTTGCGACAATTTGAACGATCGTTTTGTTTGTTTTTTTTACAAAATCAGAAGCGCTAAATCTTTTTTTGGGAGAGGCGACATCAAGTAGGTGATGAGGTATTCCTCGCATTTCTTTTTTGGTTATTTTGCCGGTGCCAATATCCAACCCTTTATAAACTTGTCTGGAGTCGGCCGAAATAACCTCGCCATTGTATTTTTTGGCGAGCGCTACCGCTATGTCACTTTTGCCACTAGCTGTCGGTCCGAGTACGACTATCAGTTTTTGCATATTACTAAATTCTTGTATAAGTGCGTCTTTTTTCCTTTGCGATCATTTCTATTGCTTTCGTTGCTTTAATCTTTTTTCTTTTTAATGATGGGAGGTCAGACTTATAATACACCCATTTTAGAATTTTTAAAGATTCTTTTTTGGCTAACTTTATTTCCCATATAGGTGCTCTGTTTTCCAAAATAGGTTTACTAACTACAAGAGCGCCATCTACGCTAGCCAATTTCTTTATTTTTTGGCGTAGCCAGAGTATATGAGTTTTGCTTGCCGAAATAAATCTAACATAAAGTCTATTGTTTGAGTATGTTCTGCCACGATATTTATTGTTAAGATCTTTGTATACAATAATACTCCCATCACCATCGAGGTGACCACGAAGAAAATCTTTAAAAAATTTGTCTGGAATTTTTATTACTCCAATCGTGTGGCTTTTTGCTGGGGTTAAGCCTATTGTGAGTAACCATCTATAAAATTGAACATTACCAAACTGTACTCGGTGTGAAATTATTTTTCCATTGTTTGTTTTTCCTATTTTGTTACCTAGTTTTAAACATTTTTTGAAAGTTGAAAGGAGGTCTATATCAGAAGATCTCATAATAATGTGCCTACCATCATTAGAAAGGCATCCATCTGTTACCAATAAACCTACAATATAAGCTAGATCTGAAGTCCATTTAAAACTTTTAGCTGGCAATTTTGCCTTTGGCATTTTGTGGGCATGGTGGGACTTGAACCCACAAGACCTTGCGGTCATAGCATTTTGAGTGCTACGCGTGTGCCAATTTCGCCACATGCCCCTGTTTGCATAAATATACCCTAAATATCCCCCAAAATCAAAATTTTTAACTTTTGTTTTCGGTTTAAGTAATGTAAAATATCAACATGCCCAACACTTCAAATTTTTATCAAAATTCCATATTTTGGGTAGAAGTCGACAAAATCCGACCCAACCCTTTCCAGCCTCGTCGCGAATTTGACGAGGAGGCCCTCAAAGCTTTGGCTGATTCTATCAAACAATACGGTGTGCTTCAGGCTTTGGTGGTCACTCGTAAAGAATATGAAAAAGAAGATGGCGGTTTGGGAGTTGAGTATGAGCTCATAGCTGGGGAGCGCCGTTTGCGAGCTTCCAAGATAGCTGGGCTCTCTCAAGTGCCGGTGATTATCCGCATGGGCGAAGGGAGTGACAATCGAGATGATTTGATGAAATTAGAATTGGCTATTATTGAAAATGTCCAAAGAGAAGATCTGAACCCAGTTGAGCGTGCTCGGGCTTTCAAGAAACTGGCTGATCAATTTGGTTTCAAACATCATCAAATCGCTCAAAAAATCGGCAAGAGTCGAGTTTATGTTTCCAACAGTATGCGTATTTTGGATTTGCCAGATGATATGCTCACCGCTCTTTCAGAAGGTCGTATAAACGAAGGTCATACTCGTCCACTACTCATGCTTATTGATAGACCAGAAGAACAAAAAGTACTTTTCCAAGATATAATGCTTCGCAAAATGAATGTGCGTGAGGCGGAGTTGGCGGCTCGTAAGATCGCTATCGAAAGAGTGCGTAAATTTAATGCCTCAGTCGATCCGGAGATTTGTGCTTTTGAAGAAAAATTTGCCGAATCTCTTGGTACACGAGTGGTAATTGAAAAGAAAGAAAAGGGTGGCAAACTTATGATTGAATTTTTCTCCAACGATGATTTAGAAGATATTTTGAAAATGCTTCAAAATAGTAGTCAACAGTCAGCATCTAGTAATCAGGAAGAAAAAATATTAGACGATAGAAGCCCAGAAGAAATCAAAATAGCCGAAGAGACTCCTATCCCCACCGATGCCGAGGCTATGGCGGGCAAGGAAGAAGATTTGTATTCCATAAAAAACTTCAGTATTTAACTAAAATTCCTAATCCTTTTTTTGGCGAAGCTGGTTTTGACATGCTCCAACCATTTGCGGTTGGGCTTAGTGTTTTTAGAAGTTATGATTTCTACGATGTCACTATTTTTTAAGACGGTAGTGATAGAAGAAAATTTGCCGTTTATTTTGGCACCAGACATTTTGTCTCCCAAATCTGAATGGATAGCGTAAGCAAAATCAATAGCTGAAGAATCTACTGGCAAATCTACCACATCACCTTTGGGGGTGAAAATAAATATTCTTTCACTCAAAAAATCTTTTTTTATTTCATCTACTGAATGAGGCAGCATCGCCTCTATCCAAGGAGTGATTTGTTTTTTGTCTTTACCTTCTGATTTGTAAATAGCGTGAGATGCTACTCCGTATTCGGCCTCTTTATGCATAGCCTCGGTACGGATTTGGATTTCTACTAAATCTCCATCACCAGTGAAAACGGTAGTGTGCAAACTTTGATAGCCATTTTGTTTAGGGAAGGCAATGTAGTCTTTGATACGGCCAGGTAGAGGTTTCCAGTTGGCATGGATGATACCCAAAGCTTTGTAGCAATCCTCGGTTTTTTCTACTGTTAGACGCATGGCCAAAGCATCGTATATTTTCTCTATATCCTTTTTAAATTTTAAATATTTTTTATATAAACTATATAAACCTTTCACTCTATAATCTGAACGGAAATTGGTGAAGTTGGTTTTAACCAGTTCTTTCATAACCGATTTTCTAAATTTTTCCAATTTTTCCAATTTTTCGGTATAACTTTTTTTAAAAAGAGGAGATATTTCGTTGAAACCTTCTGGATAGACAAAAGGGAAAGCCAAATCTTCAAGTTCGCGAGAGAGTTTCCTTATACCTAGTCGATAAGCGATAGGCGCGTATATTTCTAGGGTCTCGGCTGCGATACGCTTTTGTTTTTCTTCTGGTAAAAAATTCAGAGTGCGCATATTATGTAAACGGTCGCAGAGTTTGACTATAAGCACACGGATATCTTTGGAGGTGGCTAAAAGCAATTTACGCAATGATTCATTGTGACGATTGGCCCCGTGGTATTTTAATGTACCTAATTTAGAAACTCCTTCGACGATAAACAAAACTTCTTTACCAAATTCTTTTTCTAAAATTTCTGGTTTGGTTTTAGTGTCTTCTAAAACATCATGCAAAAAGCCGGCGATTATGGAGGTGGTATCCATCTCGAGATTGGCCAGATTTTTGGCAGTTTCAAATAGGTGATTGAAATAAGGCTCTCCACTATTTCTCTTGGCTCCTTCATGAGCTATTTTGGCAAAATCGTAAGCTTTTTTGATTAAATCTTTTTCGGTTTTACTGATTTTAGTTAAAAGAGATAATATTTTTTCTAAATCATTTTCCATTTTATTATTATACCACATCTCAAATTACAATGACGGCCATT
Organism: Minisyncoccota bacterium; assembly: GCA_041664625.1. Taxonomy (GTDB): domain Bacteria; phylum Patescibacteriota; class Minisyncoccia; order Phycocordibacterales; family WO2-35-19; genus WO2-35-19. The sequence goes on along the minus strand of JBAYKK010000008.1, from coordinate 38,099 downwards.
GTAATTATTCATTATCGATTAATAAATCAAGACAGCCAATCATTTTATTTTTAATCTTTTTATTTTCTGATGTTTTAAAATAATTTAAGTATGTTTTTGGGGAATTAAATTGGCCTAGTATTGCTTCTTTTTTACAAAGATTGTTATTTTCTAATCCGGCGTAATCCGAATAACTACTCCACTTATAGTTAGATAAGTTACTAGTGATTTCTGCCTTCAGAGGATTTTCATGAATGTATAATGACGTCCACATTAGTTGTTTATTTTTTTGAATTCTTACAGCTTTAAATTTATCTTGAAAAAGTGAACCGACACGATTATGTTTTTTATTAAAATATTTTGAAAATCCACCACATAGTTTTAATACCAGCACGCTTATTGATATTTCGGAATTTTGTTTTATTAATAAATGAAAATGATTTGGCATTAAGCAGTAGGCTATTAAATCAAAGGAATTTGGTGGTAAAATTTTTCTTCTGTAATTCGATTTAGAGAGATCTCTTCTTTTTATGAGTTCGGGAAATAAATTTTCTTTAAGACGGAACAAAAATACTTTGAAATCTTCTTCATCCTTAAATATATTCATTTTACCAACACCTCTATTATAGATGTGATAAATTTCACCCTTGGCAAATTCTTTATAATCTCTATTATTCATATCCAAATTATAACACATCTCAAATTACAATGACGGCCATTGTAATTTTGCTAAGAGATTTTAGATTTTTCTTAGTTTTTTTTCGTAGGCGCCAATCATTTCTTTAATTTTCGCGACTTTGGTACTTATTTCAGGAAAACAACCGTAACCTGGCCCAAGTTCTTTTTCAGCAAAATCTGGAAACTCTTCTAAGAGTTTTAAATATTTTTTTATATCAGAAATTGCGTCAATGGCATTTTGATATAACTCAGGATCCTTTAATGGAGATTTTTGATTTAAGTCATATAAAATGTAAGATATAGCTAATCCTAAATTATTTAAAATGTGAGTACAACTTCTGCTTGCTCCCTCAGATTTTGATCTGATCAAATCAACATAATATTGTGAGTCCTGTTTAAGTTGACCCCATTCGGCTTCCGTTATTGTTTTTTTATTATTTGGAGATTCCAAACTCATTTTAATTATTTAAATAATAATTTTATTCGCTTTTCTTTTTCCAAGGGCCTCGGCGGCCGACTTTTTTAGGTTCTTTCAATATTTCAATAGCGCGATCCAAAGTGATGTCGTAAACATTGTCAGTTTTGAGCGAACGGAAATCTTTTTGGTGGACGATATAAGGGCCAAAGCGACCAATGTTGGCAGAGATCATTTCGCCAGTTTCAGGGTAAACCCCCAACTCTCTAGGCAAGCTCAAATATTTCAGAGCTTCTTCGAGTGTGACATCTTTAGGATCTTTGTCTTTGGGGATCGACGAGCGTCGTGGTTTTTCTTTCTTTTCTTTCTTTATTTTCCCTTCCTTACTACTTACTACCTGCTGCTGGCTGCTACCGTTTCCTAGTTGTACATATGGGCCAAATCGGCCATCCATGACAAACACTTCCAAACCAGAGACTGGATCTTTGCCGATACTTTCTGCTTCTTTCACTTCAGAGCCATCAATATTGCGCATACCTTTACAATCTGGAAATTTTTCACAACTCAAAAATTTACCACCTCGACCAAGTTTGATCACCATACCTGATCCACAGATTGGGCATTTGAGTTTTGGATCAGCATCTCCAAGGGTGGTGAGTTTGGCGGTTTTTTCTTTTTCTTTTACATCCTTAGAAAATGGTTTATAAAATTCTTTCAAAGTTGGTTCGTATTCTCGTGTGCCGTCTGCGATTTGGTCCAACTCGTCTTCCATTTCGGCGGTGAAAGTGTCGCTTATATAATTTTCAAAATTATTTTCCAAAAAAGTAGAAACCACATCACCCGTGTCAGTGGGTTTCAAAGTTCGGCCATCTTTTTCTACATAACCTCTTTCTACTATCGTGCCAATGATGGACGCATAAGTAGAAGGCCGGCCGATACCTCTTTTTTCTAGTTCTTTGATGAGGCCGGCCTCACTGTATCTGTTTGGTGGTTCAGTTTGTTTTTCTTCGTTGTTTAAATTGAGCAAAGATAGAGGATCTGAAGTTTTAACTTTTGGTAACAGAGTATCTTCGCCTTTGGCTTGCGGGTCGGCTAGGAGCCAGCCACTTTCTATAACTCTCGAACCATTAGCTGAAAAATCTGGAATTTCTGTCCCAGGAAAAGTTTCTTCTTTCGCCGGCTGCGTTGAATTTCTTTCAGAAATTACGGCTTCAGAAGAAACTTTTCCTGGGACAATATTGGTAATTATTTTGGTACGCATCATCAAAGCATCTCGCATTTGTGAAGCGACTGCTCTTTGCCAAATAAGTTTATACAAAATTTTTTGGTCATCACTTGCTCCTAAGTTTTCTTTGTCAAAATGAGTAGGGCGGATAGCCTCGTGTGCTTCTTGAGCGTTTTTGGATTTGGTTTTGTAAACTCTAGTCTCATGGAATTCTTTGCCAAATTTATTTGTGACAATAGTTTTTATTTGATCTAGAGCTACGCTTGCCATATTTAAACTATCGGTACGCATATAAGTGATATGACCAGCCTCATAAAGTTTTTGGGCGGTCATCATCGTGCGTTTAGGAGAAAAGCCGAGTCGAGTTGAAGCTACTTGCTGTAAAGTAGAAGTAGAAAAAGGTGGTTTGGGTGCTCTTTTGACTTCAGTTTCAGTCACCGCTTTGACTTGCCACTTTCCATTTTTGGCTATGTCATAAATTTTTTCAGCTTCAGCTTTTGTTTTGGGTTCTTCTTCACAAAAAGCTATAAAACTCTGGTTTCCGGAAAAAAGTTCTTCCTCCGCCGGCTGCACTGATTTTCCTTCGGAAAATACGGCTATGGAAGAACTTTTTCCGGAAACTGCAAGATTGGCACTTATAACAAAATAAGTTTCTGGTTTGAAAGCTCGTATTTCTCTTTCTTTTTCCATGAGTATTCGCAAGGCGGGGGATTGTACTCGGCCAGCCGAAAGGCCGTACCTGACTTTTTTCCAAATCAAACCGGATAAATCATAACCTACCAGTCGGTCCAAAACTCTTCTAGCTTCTTGTGCTTTTCTCAAATTTTGGTCGATCGCACGAGGGTGTTTCAAAGCTTCCTCGATCACTTCTTTGGTGATTTCATGATAGGTGACCCTCCTAATCTTTAAATCTTTAATCTTCAATTTTTTAATTTCCTCAGCTAGATGCCAAGCGATGGCCTCTCCCTCACGATCGGGGTCGGTAGCGAGTAGTATCTCTTCTGCTTTTTTAGCCAACTTTTTTATATCTTCTACTACTCTTTCTTTACCTTTAGAAATTTCATAATGTGGTATAAAACCACCTTCTATGTCGATGGCTTTTTTGTTGGATTTTGGTAAATCTCTTATGTGGCCGACAGAAGCGACTACTACATAATCATTACCTATGTATTTACCAATAGTTTTGGCTTTGGCTGGGGACTCTACTATCAAAAGCTTCATATCAATACAGAATAAGCGAAAAAACAATAAAAAGCAAAAATAGCCAATTTTGTGTATAAAAAACTACCCCGAGTGGCTTGCTTGCGTTACTGCTTGCAAACCATCGGGGCGGTTGTGGCGGGCTCAGTTTCGTCATAACCAGATGACGATGATGATGAGGGCTATGGCGGCCAAGAAGCCGGCCATGATTGCGAACTCGATCATGTCCTGGCCGGATTTATTTTCGAAGATCGAAAACGAATTGAAGTATTCAGACTTCGGTTTGCACCGGCTTTTGCCACTCAGGCAAAAGATCGCAAGAGCGACAAGTGCCAAAAGAGGCAGAAACGCCGCAGACAAAAAATAATGCATGGAACACTCCTACTAAAAGGATAGAATAGTTTGATTTTTTAGTCAAATCAGGCGGATTTCGCCCAGAGTTTCTTTGATAAGACCTTTGAGTTCCAAAAGTGAAAGTAGAGTTTGAGTTTCGCCAATGGGGATTTGGTGCTGGAGATTGGCTTCACGCAAAATCTCGTCTCTTGGTAGGGGCTCTATCAAAATTTTTATTATCAACATTTCTTTTTCTGAACAATTTTCATAAGCTGATTCTTTTTTACCCGCTTTATTTTTTGAATTTTTTTGACTTGAACCAAAATCTAATTTACCAATATTGAGAACTTCCAGTATATCGTCAGCGTTTCTTATGGGTGTCGCACCTAATCGCAAGAGCATATGTGGCCCATCGGAATGTGGCGAAAATATACTACCAGGTATAGTGAGTACTTCGCGATTGTATTCGGTGGCTAGTTTTGAAGTGATGAGTGTCCCAGATTTGAGTTCGGCTTCTACTACCAAGATCGCGTGACACATGCCCGCCATTATGCGATTGCGTTTTGGAAAACTGAAAAAAACTTTTTTGGAAGCGGTGTCATGCATCAAGAGCGAGGCTTTTTGTTCGGGCTCCATCTCTGAAATCAATGTCCCGCCTTGATCGACGATTTCTTGAGCTAACATGACATGAGTCTGCGGATGCAGAGCATTAGGGTGTAGTCCTGACCCAGGGATGGCAATAGTTGGTAAATTATTTTTCAATGCTGCTCGATGAGCTATTGAGTCTATGCCCAAAGCCAGCCCCGAGACGATAGTTATTGGGTAGCCACTCAATTCTCTTATCAGATATTCTACCGCCTCTCGGCCATAATTGGTGTATTTACGACTGCCAACAACGCAGAGCAATTTGCGACTGTAATCTGGTATTTGGCCTGCGAAATATAATTGTTCTGGCGGATCGTTTATCTCTGCCAAAAGCGGTGGCCAGTCAGCCTGAGGCATTTTTTGGATTTTGTAATGCATGGTTTTAGTGTTAACATTTATTATAACATCTGTTATCATTTGAATCATGAATTAAGAATCATGAATTATGCATAATTCTTAATTCAATATTCGTAATTCATTTTTTATGTTAGACATCAAGTTTATAAGAGAAAATGCCGAGTTGATCCAAATGGGCGCTATGAAAAAGCACCTCAATTTTGAAGTCAATGAGCTCATCGCTGTCGATGACAAAAGAAAAGCTGTTAGCCAAAAACTAGAAGAAAAGAGAGCCATTCAAAATAAAGTAAGTGAAGAAGTAGCCAAACTCGGTCAGGCTGGCAAAATAGCTGAAAAAAGAAAATTGATAGAAGAGATGCAACCCTTGAAAGAAGAGATGCAAAAAATAGAAGAAGAGTTGAGAGAAATAATGATTGAATGGCAAAAGCTTATGGTGGCTGTGCCCAATATCCCAGATATGTCAGTGCCAGACGGTAATGATGATGCTGATAATCAAGAAGCCAAAGTCTGGGGCGAAATTCCTAAATTTGATTTCACACCCAAAGATCATATTGAACTTATGGAAAGTTTGGATTTGGCTGATTTTGAAGCCGGTTCTAAAGTGGCTGGGTTTAGAGGTTATTTTTTGAAAAATGAAGGGGCTGAATTAGCTTTTGCTATTTGGCAACTCACTATGGATTTGTTTAGAAAAAACCATAAAGATTATGGAGTCATGTTTGTACCATCATTAGTCAAAAGAGAAACTTTGCTTGGTTCTGGTTATTTGCCTCAAGGTGAAGACGATTTGTATCACACTCAAGACTCTGATTATTTGGCTGGTACAGCCGAAGTGGCCACTATGAGTTATTTCACTGATAAAGTTTTGGACAAAAAAGATTTACCCAAAAAAGTTTTGGCTTTTTCTCCAGCTTTTAGAAGAGAAGCAGGGAGCTACAGTAAAGACACCAAAGGTTTGTATCGAGTACATGAATTTATGAAATTTGAACAAGTGATTATCTGTGAAGCTAGTCACGAAGAAAGTGTCAAATATCACGAAGAACTTTTGGCCAACGCTGAGCAAATATTGCAAGCGCTCAAATTACCTTACCACGTAGTGGTCAACTGCGGAGGGGACTTGGGTCTGGGTCAAGTCAAAAAATACGACATAGAGACTTGGATGCCTTCCAAAGAAAAATATGGCGAAACTCATTCCTGCTCTTATTTTCATGACTTTCAAACTCGTCGTTTGAATATCAAATATCGAGATGCCGAAGGTAAATTGAAATTTGCTCATTCTCTCAACAATACCGCCATAGCGACCCCAAGAGTTTTGATCCAGCTTCTAGAAAACAATCAGCAAGCTGATGGCTCGATCATTATCCCTGAAGTACTTCGTCCTTATATGGGAGGCAAAGAAAAGATCTCTAAAAAAGTTTAATGCATAATAGTAGATACAAAAAAGCTTCTTCTAGGATAACCAGGAGAAGTGAACTAAAAAGAACTTTTGGTTTGATTTTGAAAATAGGTTTACCGATCGCTTTTTTGATTGGTTTAGTTTGGCTTTTGCGAGCTGACTTTTTGCAAGTCAAAAATTTTGAAGTATTGGGGCTTACTACTTTATCAGAACAAAACGTCAAAAGTTTGGCTAGTGATTTTGCTACGGGCACTAGACTTTTTTTGATACCTAAATCCAATATTTTATTTATAAACAAAAAAGATTTGGCCAATGTTTTGCTCAACAATTTTAATCAAATAGAAAAAGTAGAAGTTAATAAAAAGTTTTTTAGCCACCAAGTTCAATTAAAAGTAGCAGAAAGAAAACCTGAATTTTTATGGTGTTCTCAAAATAAAGTTTGTTATTTTATGACCAGCAATGGTTTGGTTTTTGAAAAGACCGAAAATACAAAAGACAAATTGATTTTTGAAGGAGTTTTGACTGGTGATCCTTTGATGCAATATTTTGCTACACCTACTCAAATCCAAAATTATCTAAAATTGGTAGAAGTTTTTAAAAAAGCCGGGTTTGCAGTGGCTTCTTTCAATATCGAATCTGCAGATAAGGCTACGGCACAAACTGACTTAGGGGTTGTCATATTTAACCCAGATGAGGTTGATCTTTCGTTAGTGGCTCAAAATGTTTTGCTTTTAGTAAACGAGACCAAGATCAAAAATCCCTCAGCTCGATTCCAATATATAGATGCTCGTTTTGGCAACAAAATGTATTATAAAACCTTCTGATTTTTTGTTTCTAATATTTAAAATTATTTTTTTATATTTGCTATAATAAAGCTATGTCTGAAACTTATGAAAGAGATCTGTTAATTTCGGCTTATATAAAATGGCACTACGGCCAAGGGCTTAGAGAGTTTTTTGGAGTGACCCAAAATTTTTTATGGTTTGTTGCACATTTTTTTTCTTTTAAACTACTTTTAAGAACTTTATTTGCCCCTTGGAAAAGACTTGGTGAAAATTATAGTGGCGGTTTGGATTTGGAAGCCTTCGCCTCTTCTTTTATTGTCAATACGCTTATGCGAGCCGTCAGTTTCGTCATCAAAACTTTGGTTTTGGTTTTGGGTCTGGTTTCTTATATTTTAGTTTTTATTTTTGCGGTTTTTGTTTTTATTATTTGGATTTTGGCGCCAATAATACTTTTTGGTAGCCTTATACTGTCAGCTACTTTTTTCATAATATGACATTTAAAGAATTAAAAATAATATACGGGCCATATTTTTATAGTTTATCTTTAGATAAATTTTTCCCAAAAATTTTGCGCAATATTTTGAGAAAGTTTTGCGCTCTGGCTGCTTTGATTTCTTTTTTCCTTTCTTTTGATGCTTTGCCTCTTTATTTGGGGTTGGCTGATGGTTTATTTTTCCTCTTTATTTTCTTTTATCTCGCCCTTTCTTTTTTGGAATTCTTTTATAGATCAATGAACGGAGGCAGTCTGGATTATGCTCTGACCAATGTTTTGTTTAGTACTGGCAATATAGATGTAACTTCAGCTTTTTTTAAAAATAAAATCGGTATGGAAATACTTTTGAGAACGGGTATTGCTTCAGATAATTTAAAACATTTCATTTATTCAGAAAGACCACTAACTATGGCTTCAGCTTTGGTCTTGACTAGTGATTTGGTGGATTTGGTTCAATATGCTAGCGCAGTTTATGACGTTGATAAATCTTTTCAAAATTTCTTATCTCAAAACTCTGTGAACAGAGATGAATTTATAGGAGCAGTCAATTGGGTGATGAATATTGAAAATGAAAAAAACCGTCGTGACAGATTTTGGAGTAGAGAAAACTTGGGAGCCATACCATCGATTGGCACTAATTGGGCCTACGGAGTTTCCAATGATTTGGGAAAATTTGGTTTAGTTTTTGAAAATTCTATTGATATTTCTGCGTTGACTATTGAGAATGGTTATCGTCGCAAAGAAGTTGCCACACTTGAAGGGATTTTGCTGAGAAGGGAAGAGGCTAACGCCATAATTATCGATGATTCTGAAGCTGTAGCTAGAGATATAGTGGGGCGGTTTTTGAAAAGAATTAAATTGGGAATAACCCAACCAGCTTTGGAGCACAAAAATATTATCGAGTTGGATTGGAATTCTTTGGTGTCTAATTATAAAAATAAAAATGAATTGGAGTCGGAGCTTTTGAAAATTTTAAATCAATCCGTTTCGGCTGGCAACATCATCCTTTATGTGAGAGATCTTGCTGGGTTCGTCTCTGGTTTTAAAAATTTGGGCATCAATTTGCCGTCACTTATTGCTCCTTATCTTTCTTCAAATAATTTGCCTATTATCGCTTCGGCGACCAAAACTGATTTTCATTTTTTTATTGAGACAGTGCCAGCTCTTCTGGAAAAATTTGAAAGGATTATACCTGATTCTTTGGGAGCTGAGGCTTCGATCGGTGTGATTCTAGAGCAAGTACCTAGTATCGAGAAGCAATATGGTTTGTTTTTTTCTTTCCCAAGCATTTTAGCTTTGGCCAATAATGCCGATCGTTTTATAAGTTATGGAGAAATGCCAGGCAAAGCTTTGGATATGCTTATCGAGATAGCGCCCTGGACGGTAGAACAAAAGATTGCTATTTTAAAAGAAAAAGATGTGGCTACTTTTGTTTCAGAAAAAACCGGCATCACCACTGGGGCAGTTGAAGAAGAAGAAGCGGTAAAAATAGAACACCTAGAAGAGCTTTTGCATCAAAGAGTGATAGGTCAAAATGAAGCGGTGAGTGGTATCGCCAATGCGGTGAGACGATCACGATCGGGTATCAACAACCCCAAAAAACCTTTGGCCTCTTTCCTTTTTATTGGCCCAACCGGAGTAGGTAAAACTGAAGTATCAAAAGCTTTAGCCGAAAGTTTTTTTGGTAATGAGAAAAATATGATTCGTTTTGATATGTCTGAATACAACGGTCCGGAAGCTGTATCTCAACTTATTGGAGATTTCACTACCAATAAAAGCGGATTGCTCGCAAGTCGAGTGAGGGACAATCCTTACAGTGTGCTTTTGCTTGATGAATTTGAAAAAGCCGCTCCTGATGTTTTGGATTTATTTTTGCAGATTTTAGATGAAGGTTTCTTTACCGATGCTTTGGGTCGGCAAGTGGTTTGTCGCAATCTTATCATTATCGCCACCTCAAACGCCGGTAGTAGTCTGATCTGGGAGACAGTCAAATTGAAAAAAGATTTAACTAAAGAAAAAGACAATATTATAAATAAAATTATTGAAACTAAAATTTTTAAACCAGAACTCATCAATAGATTTGATGGGGTTATACTTTTCCATCCGTTGCAAAACACAGAGTTGGAAAGTATCGCTCAGTTGGAATTGGGTAAATTGGCCAAAAGATTGAAAGAGCAAAATGTTGAGTTGGTTATAAATGCCGATGTTGTCAATTTCTTAGTTGAAAAAGGCAATGGCAGTCAGTTTGGTGGTCGCGAAGTCAATCGTACTATTCAAAATGAAATAGAAAATATAATCGCCAAAAAGATAGTCAGTGGGGAAGCTGGGCCGGGAAGCAAAATCGAAATAAAAAAATCCGAGTTGGTATAATACGGCTCTGTTGAGCTATATTTTGACACGGGCACAGACAAAATGAAATAATCGTGTCAAAATGCTTGACATATACTGTGGTTGTGCTATACTTATACCAGTTCGATTTCAAGTACAAATGTGTTCGGTTCGTTGTTTGGTGTGAGCGTTGGGGCTAGAACCCGACCTCACAAAAAGGAGCCCGAAAATGCGAAACAATTCGCCGCCGTCCGCGTTGAATCTGAATTACTATTGCCGCCATTTCGTCACCGGGTCGTCCGCGCCGAAGTCCTCGTCCTGACCGCCGGCCCCGGGCTGTGCGACCGCGATAAAAAGGCCGCCGGCCCTGAGCGAAAGCCCCGCCCCTCTTCGGAGGGTGCGGGGCTCGTTTTTTATATCAACCTTGCCTATAAACCCGCTCCTTGTGAAGCAGAGGGGAAAAAGATAGGATAAACATTATGAAAAATTTTTGGAATGAAATAAAAAAACCAATACTTTGTTTGGCGCCGATGGCTGATGTCACCGATGTGGCTTTCCGTTATATTATAGCCAAAGTATCAGCGGAAAAGGTTTCTCTCCCCGCCGGCTTCGCTGATTTTTCTTCGAAAAATACGGCTTCGCTAGAAACCTTTTCCGCTTACCCCTACGTGACTTATACCGAATTTGTTTCGGCCGATGGTCTGGTAAAAGCTCCAGAGATTGGCCGCCAAAAACTTTTGAAAGATTTGGAATATTCTGAAATTGAAAGGCCGATCGTTGCTCAGTTTTTCACCAGCAAACCTGAGATGATAGAAAAAGCAGCGGAGCTCGCAGTGGAACTCGGATTTGATGGAGTAGATATAAATATGGGTTGTCCCGATAAAAGTATAGAGAAACAGGGGGCCGGAGCGTCTCTCATGAAAAATCCAAAGTTGGCTAGAGAGATAATCGCAGCCGCCAAAATAGGCACAAAAAATAAAATTCCAGTGTCGGTCAAGACCAGGATTGGTTATCACAGAGATGAATTAGAAACTTGGTTACCAGAAATATTGGCCGAAAATCCGACAGTGGTGGTATTACACGCTCGGACTCGCAAAGAAATGTCCAAAGTACCAGCACGCTGGGAACACGTGAAGAGAGCAGTAGAAATAAGGGATCAATTAAAAAGCCAAACTTTGATTATCGGTAATGGTGATGTTTTGGATATAAATGACGCTTACAAAAAATGTGCAGAAACCGGAGCTGATGGAGCCATGCTTGGCAGAGCGGTTTTTGGTAATCCGTGGTTATTTGCTAATTTGGCCTCTGTGCAACAGAGCTGCCAAATTGAGCATCCTGAGCAAAGCGAAGGATATATTACTCCCAAAGAAAGATTGCGGGTTTTAGCTGAACACATAACTCTTTTTGATGAAAAATTGGGTGGGTTCAAAAGTTTTGCTGTTATGAAAAAACATTTTAAAGAATATTTGAAAGATTTAAGTTTGCGAGATTTTCGTTATAAACTGATGCGTACCGAAAACGCCAAAGAAGCGGTGCAGTTGGTAAAAGATTTTTTAATTTTATATAATTAAAGTATGCAAACGTTGCCTGATATTTTTGGTTGGTTTACGTTCTCTGGTGAAGCTCTAGCTGATTTGCTTTTTTTTGTTATGGCCGCTTTCACTGCCGGAGTTTCTTTGGTCTTGTTTTTTCATTGGCGTAGATATGGTATGGGCGGATCCAAGTTGGCTTTTACTGAATTGATTTATTTGGTGGTGGCAGTGGCGCTTTTGGCAACTGCCTTTTTTGCTTTAAATTAAAAAAATGATTCAATTTGAAAATGGCGAAAAAATTGTAAAGATAGTCCGTAGACATTATTTTGTGATAATGCCGATGGTCTTTTTGATGGTTTTGTTAGCTTTGGCCCCTATGATTGTTATCAATCTTTTGTCTTCTGGTTTTTTGCCTTTGGATGAGGGGATCAAAAATATGGTAGAAGTTTTGGTTTCTAAGTGGAAAGTTTTTGGTTACTCTCTCTGGCTACTTTTGCTTTGGATTTTGTTTTTTATTGAATGGACTGATTATTATCTGGATCTTTGGGTGATCACTGACAGGCGTATCGTAGATGTCGATCAAAGAGGTTTCTTCCATCGAGAGGTGACTAGTTTCAAATTTGAACAAATTCAAGATATCACCGTAGAGACCAAAGGTTTGGTGGAAACCTTTTTTAAATTTGGTACTTTGCATATACAGACGGCTGGCCACAACAGAGAGATCGTGATCAGAGATGCTCACCTACCAGAAGACGCCAGAACTTTGATTTTGCAATTGAGCGAGAAATTAAAATCCATATCAATCCAATAAAAAATCCGACTAGCACATCAGAAAAATAATGCACTCCTAAATAAAGACGACTTAAGCCGATGAGTAGTATCAAAATAACAAGACCAGCGGTTAGAAACTTATGTAATGAACGATGTTCGTCTCGTGAAGTTTTGGTAGACTGAGACCAAATTGTGTAAATCATAAACCCGTATAAAGCCATAGCTGTGGTCGCGTGTCCACTAGGGAAAGACGGCGAAAGCTCGGTGTATATTGCTCCCAAAGGTCTTGCTCTATCGACTATGTGTTTGATCAGATATGTGGTTATGGTGCTACCACCGATGGTTATCAAAAGGGGTATAATATTGCTCGTGTGTTTGTGAATATAAAAAGAAATAGCTGAGAGTAAAGTCAAACCACCAACTACCAAACTACTGCCGGTATAAGTGATAATCAGCATAACAAAAACTAGGCTATCTACTCGGTAGTGAGTGAAAAAATCCAGAATCGCTTGATCTATAGGGTTCATGCGGATATTATAACTTATAATCAAAAAATTTGTGTTTTGGCATACTTAAACCCTATCACAATATATAAAAATTTAGCGATATTAACCTCAGTTAATATCGCCAGTTCTCGCCACCCATTTGACGACATAACGGAGCAGTTTTTTCTGGTTACGAGAGTACCAGATATCTCCATGGAGGAGCTCTTTGCTGTGATCTCCGATGAAGATCTGTGGCACAAAGAGTTTATCGCCCGGAGCCATCCTTTTGAGCGGTAGTCGGTAGGTTTTGAACCATTTGGGGTTTTTCATTTCGTCCTCTTTGGTTTTCACTTTGCCTCGCCATTTGCTCAAGGTAAAAATGAAAACCCTGACGCTAAATTGGCTGTGGTCTTTCCTTTGGTTATGGAAAGTGACCACCCCGACGAACTCCAAATCTTTCTTCATGGCGGTTAAGCCAGACTCGGCCTTTAGTTCTCTTATCGCGCAAACCCTTGGGGTTTCTTTTTTGTTCAAAGAACCACCAAAACCATTGAAACAGTTGACGATAAGTTTTCTGACTTTCTGGGCCAGAAGCACTTTTCTTTGGTTTCCATCATTTTTGACGGCAAAAACCAAAGTCGCATCGATTTTGTTTTTGGTTAGATCCATGTTGTTCCTTTCCTCATTCAAATTACGCTTTTTAACCCAGGTGTCAATTATTTAATTATTACAAAAACCCGCCGACACACTCATCTGATGTGTCGGCGGATGGGGCTAGTATTCGTAATGCTCCAAATTTTTCAGTGCCTTAAACCCCTGTAGCTTCAGAAGAGACTTGTTTTTTTCACTGTGTGTGAGCGGTGCCAGTCTATTCAGCGTGGACATTTGCCCAGCAAATCCCTTTTTTGCTGATAAAAAAGGAAATTGCGAATCTTCCACTGCCAACAACATACTGGGTCTCTTTTTTGAGAATATAGTAGCTTTTTTATTCTCATGAATGACCAGCATAAAGCCATAGCAGGTGGGGTGGAGCAAACAGGGCAAGTCGTGCTCCTCTATGATTTTTTTGATCTTTGCCCACTGCGGTCTTGTGAGATTCCCCGTGAGTCTGTACCAACCAGTTTTGCTACCCATTTCGAAAGGGCAAAACCTTCGTATCTCACTATCCATTTTTTTGAGCCACAGAGTGGCCTGAATGTGTGTCATTTGGATCCTTCTGCGGTCATATTAGAATATATTTTTTTGAAAAACAATAGTTAAATTTGGTGTGTTGCAACAGGCTGAATTTTTGATACAATACTAACTATTCTTTTAAAAAAGAATAACATTCCGCGGTGGCGCAGCTGTGGCGTGAGGTTGGGTTGGGACCCAACCGCAAGACTCATTGATAATTTTTGTAAGCATAGCGAAACAAAAAGTCCAATGAGTGGACAGCTCCTGTAAGGAGGTCGCCTGTTCAGGCGATTGCGCAACTGTATACTTAACAAATGCAGTTTGGTAAGTTTTAATTCATTCCGCGGTGGCGCAGCGGTAGCGCAGTCGCCTGTTAAGCGATTGGTCGTTGGTTCGAATCCAACCCGCGGAGCTCGTAAAAATCTTAAGTCCCCTAAAAGGGGACTTTTGATTTTTGGGTCTAGTTGCTTTTTGTGTTCTGTGACTTGTTTAAATTTAAATAAAGTTGATTAGTCAATTTGTCGATTTATATAAAATATGATTAAATCTTGGCAGAAAGGAAACTATTATGGCTCGTGTTTTGAGGCCTGATGAGTTCACTGTGTTCGATGGTTACAGGAAGTGGTCTGGAGAGGAGATTCTCGAATTCTTTCACTTCGATTTGGTTAAATGCAGGGTCGAAGTAAATGAATTTGATCTCCTTATAACCCAGGAGGGTTGTAGCAGTCTCGTTCTCACTTATGGTGTGGAAATCAACGAGATTAAGGATAAGAAGGAGACAAATCCGCTAGATCGGTACCAGCTCTCCGATGAAAAGCACGCCTAAGTTTTAGAACGCCTGATCAGTGTCACTCGATCAGGCTTCCCTTCAAGAGTTTTTATGAATTTTTGAAGGGGAGAAATCTTTTATTTTCTGTGGTTTATCGTATAAATCAAAAACAGCCTCTAAAGGCTGTCTTTGAAATTTATACAAGTAAAAATTTATTCTACTATTTTTTTACCTGCGTGTTCATTCGCTTGAACATAACTCACACATTGGCCTTGATTCTTGAATACTGGATTGTTGAATGTTTTCCAACCATCCTTCTTGCATTGATCCTTGTTTGTTGGAGTTGTTGTGGGAGGCATGTTTGGAACACAGGAGTAAATATTTACCAGCAAGTTTCCAACGTTATCACCATACCATCCAGCATCAGGTGTATTGGTTGTGACATTACCATCAAAAACTCGGAAATTCACTGGTCCATTAGCAACTGGAGTATAAGTTATTTCATAATTATGAGATGAACTATAAGGACCCCAATCAATAAATTCATTGTTTAGTTGTAAATCCAGAAGTGAAGTTGGGTAACCTCCAGCAGGTGCATCAAAATACGTTGACCAACCATTTCCAGTTGTATATTTAGCATCTACTAATTCCCATCCACGATTTCCCCAAGTACCGCTTACATTTAAGATATAGCTTTGCCCAGCCGTTAATGATGTAGAATTAGAACCTGTCATAATTGCGCTGTTAACTGTAACTGTTTCTAGGGCCACTGGATTTTTTGTGGTACCAGTCGGACAAATCGTGACTACAGGAGGTACAATTGCTGTTGCTACACCATTAGTTGTTGACCATGGTCCTGAATCACCATATGTGACATCAGACCATGTGCCGTTCATTGTTCCACTAGGGCTTATAGTTCCAACAAAAGTGGCTACATATCCTGCCATTGGCGCATCATATGTTGCTGAAAAATTAATAGAATCTCCACTTACATTACCATTAATATTCCATGTTTGGCCTGCAGGAATATTACTTCCTGTTCCAGTCAGGTTTCCACTTGAATCTTGACTGAGTGTCATAGTTTTTGAATAAGTTCCTGGCCATACAGTACTAATCACATCAAAATTCCACACACCCGTTACGTTCCAATTTGGTGTTGCAGCTACTGCTGGCAAAGCAAAAGCCAACAAAGAGATAACTGTAATTGTAGATAAAATTGTTTTTTTCATATTTTTATTTTAATTAATTTATAATTTAGTTTGCCGACCTTTAGGCTTATTAATTATAGCAAGAAAAAAGTATAAAATATGCTAAAAATAGCAAAAAAGGTGCACAAAGAGGGGGAAAACTTTCGAATTTGGTTAGTTTATTGGTACTTTTCTTGGCTCGGTTTGGATGTTTGAGCTTTTTTTGATATAGTTCTTATATGAAAGGTATTACTCTCCGCGCCAAGTGGCTTATCAAAGCTCCTCTAACAGAGGTGTTTGATATGATGACTGATTTTGAAAAATTTCCTGAATATTTTCCGAAAGTTGCGGCATCTATAAAAGTCGTTAAGCGTGAAGGAAATAATTTGGAGATGGATGCGGTCGCAAAATCTTTTGGTCAAAATTTTCCAGTAAAAATGAAAACCCAAATCCTTCCTGGGAAAGGCTATCTCTCGGACAATGAAAATCCCAAATTTGGAACTTCTGGTCATGAAGAATTTTTACTTTCTGAAAACAGAGAAGGGACTTTGGTTGATTATACATATCAAGTAGCTATTCATAAATTTTGGCTTCGTATATTTGCAAAACCGCTCATTGGTTGGTTTTCTATGAAGTTTTGGGAGAAAGCTGTTATAGGCGAATTGAGAAAAAAGCTGGAGAAATAAAATCCTAGGAGTTTTTTCTGATACATAGAAACCATTGACAAACTAGAGCTCAATGGGTGTCAAATTGGTATCAGAGAAATAGTCTTCTTTGTCTGGTGGAGCTCAAGTAAAACAAATTAGAAATTATTAAAAGCTAATTAAAGGTCGGAAAACAAAAACGTTCCTCCCGCTGGAAACAGGGGAGGAACGTTTCATTTTATACATTTTGTCACAAGTTACCATGTGCTTTTCTTTTTTCCGGTTCAGTTTTGAACTCATCAACGAAAAATTTGACATATTCAATATAAAATGCTAAACCGTAGTTAGAACTCACCCAAGGGTGAGTAAAGGCAATAAGGAGAAAAAGTGACCAACAAGTACAAATTCATGGTGGCGATTTTTGCCATCATTCTTGTATTCGGGGCGTCTGCTTTCGGGCAGGCAAAGGTTTACAGGAATAACGAGCAAATTGATGTCACAACGACCAACCCCTTCGGGATTTCCGGCGGACCGTGCTGGGAAGCAGTTATGTTTACAAGTGGTTTTGTCCAGAACAATTTCCAGACGGTGCAATTGCCGAACGGTGGGTTCCAAGTGACATGGAGTACCGTTATCCATTTGGACAACGGCGTCGGCGTAGTCTCGGGTATGGCGTACGGGGTGAAGGAAAACTTCCAGTATGTCTTTCACTTTCAAAAAGGACAGTATGTCCTGCCACAGAGGCTTTTCTTCCGTTTGACACAGACGGCGACCAGGAAAATGTTCATGGTCAGCCAGGCGTCAGTGCTTTTGTACGACCTCGACACCAACACTACGAAGGTAATGGTAGACAAGTACGAGGTCAACTGCCCTTAGGGCAAAGGGGTTCGCGAGTAGAATCGCGGACCCCACTCCATATATAAATTTTAAAAATTATTTAGCAAACAATTTTACGAACCAGCCGAAGAGACTGAATGAACTTTCGTGATCCTTAATGAAAGACTTTATTTTTGCTTGCGAGTCCTCAAGGGTTTTGATCTGGGCGGTCAACTCTGTTTTATCCATATTATATTTAGCCTTGGTAATAAGGTTGTTTAGCTGGTCTATGTTATTTTGGGTTGTCACAACTTCACTGCGCAACTGGCCCAAATTTTTATAATCGCTACCTATAAAAAATGTCTTAAGTGCACTTCTATTCTCTATTTTTATGACAACATCTGCTGTAGTGCTGGCAGAATCATTTTGGGCTTGCGCAACAACACGTACTTGAGGTCCTATTCCATCGCTACCCTCAATATTGGCGACACTAAGGAGAGATTTTACAAATGTGGCAACCGTACTTCGATGCTCTTCGGCAACAACTTGACCCTTAGTCTTTGCCTCCGTACTTGTGGCATTTTCACGAACCGCTTCTTTTGCTGAGGTACTGGTTGCATTACTCTTACCCTCGGCGTTTGCTACGGAAAACATCACGGCCGAAAGCATTAGGATGGACAAAAATATAGGTATTATCTTAATTTTCATAAAATTAACATTAGCTTCTAAGAGTTAATAAAAGACTGTGTATACGCTATATTATATCACTAATAAAACCGACGAACAGAGAAACTGTTATTAACTGCATTAGCATAAACTAAAGATTTCATCTAAAATTCAACTAAATTAAAGCTTTTATTTTGCCCAATTTATAGTTCTAACGTCCTCTATCAAGTGGGGCCCATTTCATCGGCATGGCTGTATTTGATCTCGACAGTGCCATTGACCGTATGGCGAGAAGTATAAAATTTAGATAGAATAGAATAAATATGGGAAAATATAAATTGTTAATCTAACGGTATTCATAAAATTATGACCACATACAAACATACTCAAATTGGTTACTTGATGATCGTTATCACGCTGGTCGTGTTCGTATTTTTCGCATGGCTTCAGATTACGGCCAGAGCTGAACCTCCATCAGTCGATTCTGGTACAAATTTTGCCATTACCGCTATCATGGTGCTGATATTAGTTATCCTCGCATCTTTCAGCTCACTTACCGTGAGCGTTGACGAACAGCGTGTAGCAATCAAGTTTGGCTACGGCATTTTTCGCAAAAACTTCTTGGCAAGTGAGATTGCTTCAGCAACGCAGGTAAAAAACCATTGGTATTATGGCTGGGGTATCCGATTGTGGTTCTGGCCACGTATGTGGATTTTTAATGTTTCCGGCTTTAGTGCAGTTGAAATTCGAATGAAGAACGGAAAAATTTACCGGATCGGAACGGATGAGCCGGAAAAACTTGAGACCGCAATCAAGCGAGTTATAATTGAATATTGAGAATGGTTCAACGGGGGTGGCGTCGAGTCGTTTAAAAATGGGAGCCAATTTTACAAACTAAAAGGTTCGTGTTATCTTGCTTAGCAGAGGTTACCCAATGAGTTCAGAAATCCTGGGTGTTATTGCTACGATTACATCTCTTGTCTTCATGGGCATGGGACTGCCAGTGCAGATTTACAAAATCCATGAAGCGAAATCCACACAGGGTATTTCACTCTTCACTCAGCTCACACTTTTTCTCACCACAATGTCGTGGTGTGTGTATGCATTCAAAATCAGCAACTTGTACATCTTGACTGCGAATGCTCCCGGAGCAATGTTCGCTTTGGTTATTCTGTATCAGTTCTGGGTCTATCGCCACCACGCTTCGATTTCTGTCCAGGGCATAACTGTGACAGAAGGGGAAAGAGATCACATTAAGCTGTATGGAGAGATGTGGCTCACCCGGCGTATGATTTTCCCTCCATCTAAGGGAGAAAGGATCCAGGCGGCTTGCGGCAAAGACACGATCGTTGTCTCTGTCGCTGAGTCAACTGCCATAGGAAAACCTCATGACGGAATCTACCGTATGAAGGTTGAAAAATAAAGTCTCACATAGAAAAGCCTCACGGCTCCATCTGTGTGAGGCTTTTCTATTGTCCAAAATTTACAAAACGTCATATTCTTTTTCTTGGTCGTTATTTGATTTGTTCATAATTTATTTATTTATATAATATAATTCAACTGTGTTTGATTATATAAAGTTATTTTGTGTTATGTTGCCTCATTATGCCTTGCATGGGACCTCGACGTATTAAAAGATCGTTTAACCCGATACTATCGATAATCCAACCACTAGCGAAAACAGTTAAAATAAAACCTATTATAATAATTTTGAAATTAATTTTAAAAGAAAAATCGTATTTGCGAAGTAACCAGATACCAACAGTCAATCCTATCAAAGCGAATACGGGTGCCCACCAGGGGAAACTAGAAAGTATTTGGTCAAGCCTATAATCTGCTATTGGCCCGTGTGTTCGTAAGGAAAATCTAATCAATCCTATCAAAAAGACAGAAATTATTATCGATGAAACTAGCCCGACAAAAGTAAGTACTGAGCCCGCGATAAAATATATCTTGGGTCTCATCTTTATTTTTTTATCATGGATTTGGTCCATGATATTTTCTGTAATTTTTTTTAATTCTTTTGACATATATTTTTCATTAATTTTTTAGCTCTACTTATACGGATAGCCACGGTGCCCATCGGTATTCTTAATATGTCACTTATTTCTTCGTATGATTTTTCATCTAAATAATAAAGACTCAAAGGTTCAGAATATATGAGTGGTATTGAATTCAGGCACTTTTCCACTAGCATTACTGCTTCTTTTTGTTCGAATTCTTTTATAGTGTCCTCTTCACTTTCAAAATCAAAATCATCTAAAATCGGTGTTTCTTTTTGATATTTTTTTATTTCATTCATTGCTTCATTGTGTACTATACGATATATCCAACTTGAAAATTTCTTTTTTGTGTTAAAACCATTGATGTTTATATATGCTTTTATCAAAGAGTCTTGCACAATGTGACTAGCTCTGTCATTATCGTGAATTAGATTTGTGGCGTATCTTAAAAGTTTATTTTTATATCTCTCAATTATGACAGCGTAAAGATCAGAGTCGTTTGAGCGAACTTTTTCTACTATTTCTTCGTCGGTTAATTTTTGGATTTCGCTCATGCTAGTTTTTTAAGCTTATAAGTCAAACTCCGACTAATGCCGGAGTTTGACTTTCAGCTTATGTAATTTAACGATTGAAATTTCTACCCATTCCCATACCGCTCATCATGCCACCACCATTTCTACCTGAACCATTTTGTAAACCTAGCCCAAGTTCTTGGCGAATCTTTTGTGCCTCGGCTGTTTTACCCTGCACAGCAAGATTGTGAGCTTCTACAAATTTAGCAAAATTTGCTTCAGTTATGACATCTGTCACTCGGCCTCGATTTTGCATAAGACTTTTCCACACAGTGTAATCCTTATTCTCAAACGCCTTTAACATTGCTGTATGACGTTCTGTTGAATAATTTGGACCCTGAATTGTAGGATCACCTCTGTAGGCTAAAGCTGAACCAGCAGATAGAGCTGTTGCTCCCAAAATGAGAGTTAATGCTGCTAATCCTAATGTTTTGTTTTCCATAGTATTTTTGTTAGTAATTATTAAAGAAAGATTGATTTGACGTCTCTTTCAACCTTTCTACTTCTAATACAATACAAAAGTCTATTTTCTTTCCTTTTATTTCAGAAGTTCTTCAAAAGCTTCTGGTTGAAAGCCTACCAAAATTTTTCCATCTATGTCTACGACTGGTACACCCATTTGGCCACTTTTTGTTATCATTTCTTGAGCCCTTGCTCGGTCTGTTGACACATCAACATCTTCAAAAGGAACATCATTTTCTTTGAAGTAATTTTTTGCGTAAACACAATATGGGCAGGTTGGAGTGGAATAGACTATAACTTTGTGATTTTTTGTATTCATGTTTTTATTATTATTTTGTTAAATATTTACTAATAAATTGATAATTATTTGTATTTGCAAACAAATTTTTTCAAATCTTTTACGAACTTATCTTTTGGAAGCTCGTAGCAAATCCTTTTACCTTCACGCACCGGCAGGACCAAACTCTCTTTAGACATAACTTGAAGGTGATGAGAAACGATCGCTACACTCATGTTTAATTTTTTTGCTATATCCGATACGCACACTTTTTTATTACCAAATATGACGCATAGGATTTTTAACCTGCTTTCGTCTCCAGCTGTACGCATCAGTTTAGCTAATTCATTCAAACGCATATTTGAATGATATACTACATAAAAAATGAAGTCAAGTAGACTGAAATTTGTTTTGATAAATAGACTTTCTTTTTATTTAAATTTTGATTAAACTAGGGCAATGAAAAAATCAAAATACACAGTCGGAAATTTTTCTTTGCGGGTTGGAAAGTCTTATGCTGGTAAGGGGCTTTTTGCCAATGAAGTTATACCTAAAGGCGCTTGTGTGGTTGAATATATAGGCAAAGAAATAAAAAAAGAAGATCAAGAGAGAGCTCGAGGTAAATATATTTTTGCTACAGGAAGAGACTTGATGATTGATGGCAACGTTAAAGAAAATATCGCTCGGTTTATAAATCATTCTTGTAAACCCAACTGTGAGCCCGAAGGTCCGAGAGGCAAAGTATTTATTATGACCTTGAAAAAAATCAAAGCAGGGGAAGAATTGACTTACGATTATGGTAAAGACTATTTTGACGAGCATATCAAACCCAAAGGCTGTCGATGTCAAAAATGCACTACTAGTATGTTATAATTCACTTTATGATTGATAAAGATTATAAATATAAAAAAAACATTTTCGCTGTTTTGGTGGTACTGGGTCTCTTGAGTCTTGGTACTCTGGGTTATTTTTATTACCAAATAAGTGATGATATAAAACAAAATACAAAAAATCTAGAACAAAAGGTTTTGGTTTTACAAAATGAAAATTTAGTTTTGAGTCAAAATTTACAAATTGAAAAACAAAAAAATGGAGAATTTGAGGCTCAAATTGGTCAGATTAGTGGTACAGTTGGCAATCTTGATAAATTAGCCAAAACTGATAAAGAGTTGTTGCAAAAGTATTCTAAAGTTTATTTTTTAAATGAAAATTATACTCCAAAAAAACTGATTGAGGTACCCAAAGAATATGTGTATGAAAAAAATAAGGTTATTCAAATACACGCCAGCACTTCTCCGTTTCTTTTGAATATGGTAGAAGATGCTAAAAAAGATAATATTAATTTGCTTCTGATTTCTGGTTTCAGGTCGTTTAATGATCAAATGTCTTTAAAGGGTAATTATAAGCTTACTTATGGTAGTGGGGCTAATAAATTTTCGGCTGATCAGGGGTATTCAGAGCATCAATTGGGCACTGCGATTGATTTCACTTCTTTGGATTTGGGTGCCGATTTCACCAACTTTGGCAAATCTAAAGAATACACCTGGCTTTTGCAAAATGCCCACAAATACGGTTTTATACTTTCTTATCCCAAAGATAATGTTTACTATCAATATGAACCATGGCATTTTCGTTTCGTTGGAAAGCTTTTAGCCGAAAGATTGTACGAAGAAAACCAAAATTTTTATGATCTTGACCAACGCAAAATAGATGCTTACCTTATAAATATTTTTGATTAATAGTTAACCTGAATAAAATGAAAATAAACACAAAAGCTACGGCCATAACACTTACTCCTTCTATATCAGAATATATTGGAAAAAAAATAAACATGCTTGATAAATTTTTTAAGGAACAAGATGAAGTATTAGTAAATATAGAGGTAGGTAAAATATCAAAACATCATAAATCTGGAGAAATCTTTCGGGCAGAAATTCAGGTCGTTTCGGGTGGTCAGACTTATTACGCAGAATCAGAAACCGAAGATTTATACGCTTCTATTGATGAGGTCAAAGATTTAATTGTGTATGAATTGACTTCGAGCAGAAAAAAGGCACTCAGACTTTTCAGAAGGGGTGGAGCCAAAATAAAAGAATTACTAAAAGGTTTAAGAAGAACAAAGTAGCTCTTGAATTCAAAGGATTATTTTTGGTTTTGTTGACCTCGGAGGAAATCTGTAAACAGCATTTCTTTTTTACCCTCCGGTATTACTTTTAGTATTTTTAGTGAGCCATTTTCAAATTTGGCATCAGTGATTATGATGCGCTTATTGTTTTCAAAATAAAAAGCGGTAGGCCACTCTTCAAAAGCTTTTATCTTGAGTAAATTTTCATATGGGGCGTCTTCTAAATTTATAAGCCCGTCTTCTTTTTCTATTTTTTGGCAGTAAGTAGCTTTTTCTTCATTTTGCATGATGGGATCAATAGCTCCTATAACCCATTCGGGCAAAATGTGAGCAAATAATTTAGATCCTTCTGTAGCTAGAATTTTCTCTAATTCTTTTCTGCCTATGGGCCAATTTTCTATCGCAACATTTTTTTGAATAACAATAGGTCCGGTATCCATAGTTTCTTCAATCTGCATTATGGTTACTCCTATTTCTTTTTCGTTGTTTAAAATTTGACTTTGAATAGGGGAGGCACCGCGGTATTTGGGAAGCAGAGAGGGGTGGATGTTCAAAGTTTTAAATGTGGGTATTTCAAAAATTTCTTTTGGTATCAATTTTCCATATGAAGCGACTAAAAATAAATCATAATCTTGAGATTTTAGTTTTGATACAAGATCAGAATTTTGCTTTTTTAAAGAAACTGGGCTTATGCAATCTATATTGTTGTTTCGGGCCCAAATTTTTACTGGAGTAGGGGTCAGTATCAGTTTTCTGCCTTTGGGTTTGTCGAGGGTTGTTACTATAAGTTTGGGTAAGATGCTGTGAATTTTTAATTCTTCCAATACATAAACGCTGAATTCTGATGAGCCAAAAAATACCCAGTTTGTTTTTTTGTTATTTATTTTGTCCATTTTTATCGGGAACCATTTCTTTTAGACCAGTAGCTTTATCTATAAAAAGTATACCGTCTAAGTGGTCAATTTCGTGTTGGAAGGCTTGAGACAAAAGGCCGGACCCTCCTAGGGTAAATAATTTGCCATTTTCATCATAAGCTCTGACTAGAGTTTTTTCAGATCTTTTTACTTTTCCATAAAACCATCGCACCGAAAGGCAGCCTTCTTCTACTGACATTTGTTTTTTGGAAGTTTTCAGTATTTCTGGATTTATGAAAACCATATTTTTATAATCTGGTTTTTCTTCTCTTAATTCATTTAGACTTTGCTTTTTAGAAATTTTAGTTTTGGTTTTTTCTTCATCCATTATTTCAAATATCTTTTTGGATACTATAAAAATGCGTAGATTTTCCCCGATTTGGGGGGCGGCGATAGCTACTCCGTCTTCTTGTTTGTCTAATGCTTCTGTCATACGTTCCAAAATAGAGGCTATTTTAGTGCTTTTTATGCTTGCAATTGGAACTGCTTTTGAGATTTTTCTTAAAATTTTATTTTCTTTTTGTACGATTTCATTCATATGTTTTGTGAACTCAATTATACTATAATTTATCAAAAAATCACTTATAAGTTTACAGTAAATTATCAGGATCAACTTTGATTTCGAAGTGATGTGGCAGGGATTTGAGGATTTTTATTAAATTTTCTTCTGGCCATTTTTCTTTTGACATTTTTATAATGGCATTGAGAGCTGCTGGTTCACCTTTTTTTTCATGAATAGAGGGAAAAAAAATCGGACTGTAATCTTGCAGACTGTCTTTTAAACTATCAAGCTCTTTGGTTACAAAATTTTTGGTACCTCTAGTTGTTATTTTCACAAAAACACCAAAAGGTGGGTAATTCAAGATAAGTCGATCCTCAATTTCTTTTTTATAAAATTCTATTAAGTTGCCGGTAATGGCGTATTCTACAGTGGGGTCTCTGGGATTGCGGGTTTGGATAAGGAAGTGATCTTTGGCTAAATTTTTTGTCTGCAATATAAGACGAAATATTTTTTCTCTAATTCTAAAATCTGGAATAGAAAAAAGTGAATCAAATGAGGCGATAGCGCAACTACCTACTTTTTTGTAAAGATAAGAAAAAGCCATTTCAGTCCCCAAGAGGATTGAACCTCTGTTTTCATAAAAACTTTCTGTTATTTTTTGGGCTTTTAGGTTTGTTCCGGCTGTATCTTTGTTTAATTCAAAAAGTTTTATTTCTGGAAAATTATTTTTTATTTCATCAGCTACTCGATCAATACCTGAACCAAAAGCGGCCAATTTCCAACTGCCACATTTTTGACAGAGCTCGGCCGCGTCTCTAGTTTCGCCGCATTGGTGGCATTTAAAAATGCTAATAGTTTTAGTTTTGTAGAGAATCATCGGAGCGGAACAATTATTACACTTGACTTGTTCACCACAATCACGGCAAACTGTCACCGATGAGATACCTTTCCTGGCGGCAAATATAAACATGTTAGAACTCTTTTGAATATTTTCCTTTATTGCTGCCAGTAATTCTGGTGAAAGAGTTTTGAATTCTTTTTCTTGATTAGTTGGATTTATTTTTTTAGCCGATTCTCTAAGATCTATTACCGATGGTTTAATCTCGATAGGCATTCTCCATTTAACACTTTCAAATTCATTGATTTCGCCTTGTTTGTATCTGTATAAGGTTTCTACTCTCAAAAAAGAATCCCCAATCACTAAACGAACATCTTTTTTATTGGCTAAAATTTCAGCAAAAATACGTAAATCTATAAATGGCCTTGAAAGAGTTTTCCAGCCACTTTCATTTTCTTTGTCTATAATAATAGTACCCAGGTTATTTTTGGGTAAAAACAGCCATCTGGCGGTGCCTATGATAAGTATGGGATGAGAATTTTTGGATAATTTTTTGTATTCTTCTTGTAACTCTTTTGGACCCATTTCATTATGAAAAGTATAAACAAAAGATTCTATACCTCGTTCTAACTTTTTCTTGGCTTGTTTGATGTCTTCATTTTTTGGCAAACATAAAAAAACTGATTTCTTTCTGGCAAATTCTTCTCTTATAAGCGATTTATAAAGATCCATCCTTTCTTCATCGGGGGCCTGCAAAATAGATAATTCAGAATTTTTTCTAAAATAATGGTCGTCATTTGTTTCTTCTGATATTTTTTGGGGCTTTATTCTTGATAGTAATGATGTGTTTTCCAAAATAAAACTGGGGATTAGATGAGTAAGTAAATTGCCAGATGTGGCGGCAAAGTATTCGGAGCTAGTTTTTATTGCTTCTAAAAATTCTTTTTGTAAAAAAGGTTTGGATGTAGTTTCTCCGATTTTTTTTAATTGAAAGTCAGCCGATTTTATTTGTGATTTAACTCCTGTTGCATTTTGACTTTCTAGTACCAAAGCGTCTACACTTTTATTTCTGAGGTTTACTTTTATCAAAGATCCGGGTTCTAAATATTTAGGCCCAAAATATGACAAAGATTCTTTATTTAAGCCTTTGGAAAATGGTAAGCAATCAATGATAAACATAAACAGAATTGTGGCAGAGATTTAGGTAAAGCTCAAGATTGCCGAATTGAGGAGTTACTTGTAGTATTTGAGTATGTCATTTTTTTCTAAAAAGTTGGGGATTGATTTGGGCACTGCAAATACACTAGTTTTTGTGCCTGGTAAGGGGGTGGTTTTGAATGAACCTTCGGTAGTGGCTATTTCTCTGGAAGATAAAAGAATTTTGGCAGTTGGTATCGAAGCCAAAAATATGATAGGCCGAACGCCAGAAGCGATAGTGGCTTATCGACCAATGAAAGATGGAGTTATAGCTGATTATAAAGTGACCGAGGTTATGCTTTCGTATTATATGAAAAAAGCTTTGGGTGGTTGGAGTTTTATAAAACCGGAAGTTTTGATTTCTGTGCCGGCTGGAGTGACTTCGACTGAAAGAAGAGCGGTGATAGAGGCGGCTATAAAAGCGGGCGCCAAAAACGCGTACGTTATAAAAGAGCCGATATTGGCAGCTATAGGGGCAGGTATCCCCATCTATGAAGCCAAAGGACATATGGTAGCAGATATTGGTGGTGGTACTACTGACGTTGCTGTTATTTCTCTGGGGGGTATTGTCTCAGCCACTTCAGTCAAATGTGCTGGAAATAAAATTGACGAAAGTATAACTGATTACATCAAAAAAACTTTTAATCTGGCGATTGGTGATAAGACTGCTGAAGACATAAAGATAAGGATAGGTTCAGCATTGCCCGTAGATGAAGAAATCGCGACCATAATCAAGGGGCGAGATCTTATCTCTGGCCTCCCTCGCTCAGTGGAGATCAAAACCAATGAAATAGTAAAAGCGATTTCTCGAGAACTTCGAGAAATAATAAAAGCGGTCAAAGATGTTTTGCAAGAAACTCCACCAGAACTCGCTGCTGATATCATGGATCACGGCATCATAATGACGGGCGGGACTTCTGCTCTTCGAAATCTACCCGAGTTAATTTTCAGAAGAGTTGGAGTTAAAGCCATTTTGGCCGAAAATCCTCTTTATTGTGTGGCCAAAGGTACGGGTATAGCTTTGGATCATTTGGGTGCTTACAAGAGAGTAGTTATAGCCAAAAAATAAAATGCATCACGCTAATATAATAATAAGTAAAGAAGATTGTCGAGATCATGTTTTTGATATTTTGGGGAAAGAACTAAACTTTGATACTAAAGCCAATCCAGATTTTTCGATCATAGATCAAGAGACGTTTGGAATTGACGATGCGCGAGAATTTATAAAATGGGCTATAAGTAAACCCTTACTGAGCGAAACAAAAGTTTCTCTAATAATTACAAAATCTATAACTTTGGAAGCTCAAAACGCTTTGCTGAAAGTTTTGGAAGAGCCGACACTTGGTACTCATATTTTTATTAATCTTGAAAGTTTGGGTGGGATTTTGCCAACTTTTATCTCTCGAGTCAGGATTTTGGATTTACCACAAAATGATTTGGAAAATAATGTTTCTTCCAAAAAATTTTTGTCTGCTGATTTAAAAGGAAAACTGGCCATTATTCGTTCTCTTTCAAAAAAAGAAGATAAAAATGAAATGAAAGAACTGATCAATGACTTGGAAAATATCGCATATCAAAATAAAGGTTCAAGTAATCAAATGAAAAATGTTTTAATTGCCAAAATTTTTGCGACTAGCCGAGGGTCTTCGCCCAAAATGCTCTTGGAATGGCTGTCGGCTGTGCTACCCAGTAGTGAATTTTAGCATTGCTTTGCATGCACTTTCAGTGCTATGCTAAAATCTACTACTGAGTGCTATAATATGTATGATGTTTGATTTTTCAGATTTAAAAAATAAAAGTAAGGATATCGAAAATTGGCTCAGTAAAGAGTTGTCAGTTATTCGAACTGGCCGAGCTACTTCTGCTATTCTTGATTTTATACAAGTTGAAGCTTATGGTTCAAAGATGGCTATCAAAGAATTAGCTAATATTTTAGTAGAAGATGCCAAAACAATTCGATTGGAACCATGGGATATGACAGTTGGCAAGAGTATCGAAAAGGCTATCAATTCTTCAAATTTGGGTTTGTCGGTCGCACCTTTTGAAAAAGGTCTGAGGATTATTTTCCCAGAATTGACTGCCGAAAGGAGAGAGCAATTTGTAAAAGTAGTCAAAAACTTGCTGGAGGAATCAAAAGTGTCAATGCGAAACTTGCGCGAAAAAACCGGTAAATCGATTGATGAAAAAGAAAAAGCGGGTGGCATGGGAGAAGATGATAAATTTAGATTGAAAGATGAAATGCAAAAAATAATAGAAGAAACAAACCGTAAATTGGAAGAATTAGCAGAAAAAAAAGAAAAAGAGATAAAAAACTAAATGGCATTTATAATATTTGTGATTGTCTTGGGGGTTTTAGTATTTGTCCATGAACTTGGGCATTTTTTGGTTGCCAAAAAAGCAGGAGTGAGAGTAGAAGAGTTTGGTTTTGGTTATCCGCCAAGAGCTTTAAAACTTGGCACAAAATGGGGGACATTGTTTTCTTTGAATTGGATTCCTTTCGGTGGTTTCGTCAAAATTTTTGGTGAGAATTATGAGGAAGAGACGACTCTGAATAAATCCTTACGCTCCAAAGATGCTACGCATACCTCGCTTCAGGATTATTCAGAGTCGCCTCAGGAACATTCGCTGCCGCAAGAAATCGGTAAAAATTTCACACAAGTATCCAAAAAATGGCAGGCTAGCATATTGACCGCCGGGGTGGTGTTCAATATTATTTTTGCTTGGCTTTTATTTTCTTTGGGTTTTATGATTGGTTTGCCAACTTCAGTAGAAAATGATTTTGGTGCCGTTGTTAAAAATCCAAGTCTGACAGTGACTGCTTTGGTGTCTGATTATCCAGCTCAAAAATCTGGTCTAAAAACGGGAGACAAAATAAAAAGTATTTCTCTAGAAAATGGCACTACTTTATCAGAATTAAGTCCAGAAAGTACTTCCAATTTTATAAATAAATCTTCCGGTCAAATTATTTTAGAAATTGATCGTGGTGGCAAAAATTTTAATTTTAAAATAACTCCAAAAACTGAAGAGACAAATCCCTCAAAAGAAGTAAGAAAAATAATAGGTATAAATATGGATATGATTGGTACTTTGTCACTCCCTGTCCACCAAGCTTTTTATCAGGGTGGCAAAACTACTTTACGACTTTCTTATCTGACAGTGATGGGTCTTGGCGATTTGGTGGGCAATGTTTTTAAAGGTAAGGCTGATATTTCAGGAGTGGCGGGTCCGGTGGGTATAATCGGTTTAGTGGGAGATGCTTCGAGATTAGGTTTTGCTTATCTACTTACTTTCACTGCTTTGATTTCAATAAATTTGGCTATCATAAATTTGGTGCCGTTCCCAGCACTCGATGGGGGCCGTATCCTTTTTGTGGCTATCGAAGGCATCACTCGTAAAAAAATTAATGCCAAAGTGGCCGGAGTTTTGAATAATGTTGGTTTTGCTCTACTTATTATAGTCATGCTCATCGTCACCTACCGCGACATTTTGCGATTGTTTTAAAATCCCAAATTTTAGGGTATTATTTAATGTATGAGACAATCACAACTTTTTACAAAGACTAGGCGCGAAGCGCCAGCTGATGAGACCTCCAAAAACGCAGAGCTTTTGATACGTGGCGGTTATATCCACAAAGAAATGGCTGGAGTTTATTCGTATTTGCCTTTTGGTTTGATTGTTATAAAAAAAATTGAAAACATCATAAGAGAAGAAATGAACGCAATTGGTGGTATCGAGATGAAAACATCGGTACTACAAAATAAAGAAGTTTGGGAAAAAACAAACAGATGGGACGATAGCGTGGTTGATAATTGGTTTAAAACTAAGTTAAAAAATGGCGCCGAAGTTGGTCTTTCGTTTACCAACGAAGAAGCTTATTCAAATATTTTAAAACAGTATGTAAATTCTTACAAAGATTTGCCAATTTACCCTTACGACTTCAAAGAGATTTTTAGAAATGAAGCTAGAAGCAAATCAGGCATAATGAGAGGCAGAGAGTTTTATTGGAAAGCTTTGTATTCTTTTTCAAAAAACGAAGCTGAACACAATGTTTTTTATGAAAAAGCCAAAATTGCCTACAAAAATATTTTTGAAAGAGCGGGGATTGGAGGTTTAACTTATGTCACTTTTTCTTCGGGCGGTACCTTTTCTAAATTTTCTCATGAATTTCAAACTGTCACCGAAGCTGGTGAAGACATTATTTATATAGATGAAAAAAGTAAGATAGCTATAAATAAAGAAGTTTTTACTGATGATGTTGTAGAAAGTTTGGGTCTAAAAAAGGAAGAGCTCATAGAAAAAAAGGCAGTTGAAGTTGGTAATATTTTTACTCTCGGGACTAAATTTTCAGAACCTTTTGATTTGAAATATAAAAATGAAAAAGGAGAAAATGAAATGGTTTTCATGGGTTCTTATGGTATTGGTCTGGGGCGCCTCATGGGCACTATAGTTGAATTACTTTCAGATGACAAAGGTATTGTTTGGCCAGAGGCCGTAGCACCTTTCAAATATCATTTGATCGAGATTACTTCAAATAAGCCCGAGGTTAAAGAGTGGGCAGAAAAGATTTATAAAAAATTGGGGGCAGATAATGTTTTGTATGACGACCGAGACCTAAGAGCTGGTGAAAAATTTGCCGACGCAGAACTTTTGGGTATGCCGACTCAGATTATTGTTAGCGAAAAAAATATAGCTTCTGGGAAGTTGGAAATAAAAGACAGAAAAACTGGTGAAGTCA
The DNA here is from genome assembly GCA_041664625.1 of Minisyncoccota bacterium. Lineage (GTDB taxonomy): Bacteria > Patescibacteriota > Minisyncoccia > Phycocordibacterales > WO2-35-19 > WO2-35-19. The sequence goes on along the minus strand of JBAYKK010000008.1, from coordinate 6,600 downwards.
AAATGATTTTAGAGGACGAAATTTAAAATTTGTGCTAGATTATCCATATGTTCAAAGAAAAACTAGAACAATGGACTAGAGTTTTGCGTAATGATATCGGCATAGATTTGGGTACTGCCAATATGTTGGTTTATGTGCGTGGCAAAGGCATCATCTTAAATGAACCTTCCGTCGTTGCCGTCAATCAAAAAACTGGTCAAGTGGTAGCTGTCGGTACTGAAGCCAAAAATATGCTTGGTCGCACTCCTCCTCATATCGTAGCGGTGCGTCCTATCGTAGATGGGGTCATTTCTGATTTTGAAGTTACAGAAGAGATGATGCATTACCTTTTGAATAAAGCGCAAGCAGTCTCAAAAAAGTTTTTAGGCCCGAGAGTGGTAGTCGGAGTGCCGTCAGGCATTACCAATGTAGAAACTCGAGCGGTTAGAGACGCCACCAAAAATGCAGGCGCAAGCGAGATTCATATTGTAGAAGAACCAATGGCGGCAGCTATTGGTATGCATTTGCCAATAAGTGAACCGGTTGGGAATATGATTATTGATTTGGGTGGCGGAACCGTCGATATTGCTGTGATTTCTTTAAATGGTGTGATCAGTTCCAAAAATGTCCGTATTGCAGGGGACAAATTGAACAATGATATCTCGGCTTACATAAGGAGTGAGTTTAAAATAGTTATAGGTGAAAAAACCGCTGAGAATATAAAAATAAATATTTGTTCTTTAATATTAGAAAGTACTCCTCTAGAAATCAAAGCGCGAGGCCGAGACCTGATCACTGGTTTGCCAAGAGAGGTGGTGGTGACTGACTCTGATGTGAGAGATGCGGTTTCGCATTCAATTGAAAGATTGGTTGAATCTGTCAAAGAAGTGTTGGAGGTCACTCCACCTGAAATACTTTCTGATATTATGCACCGAGGTATTTATTTAGCTGGTGGCGGGGCTCTCATCAAAGGTTTCGCCAAAGTTTTGGAAGAAGAAGTGAAAATGCCAGTTTATATCGCTGATGATCCTTTGACTTGCGTGGTCCGGGGTACTGGTATAATTCTGGAAAAATTGGAAAAATTTAGAGAAGTTTTAATCGCTGATGAAAATGATATTCCAAATAAAACACAATAATCAGAGGTTTTTTGGTAGGAGTTTTTTAAAAATATTTTTGGTATCGTTGTTGATTTTAGTTTTCGTTTTGGTTTTTACTGTTTTTGATTTTTCAAAAACTTTGGTAGCAAATTTGTTTTCACCTTTTTTAAAGAGTGGTAATTATATTTATCAAACTATCGGCCAAATACCAAGTTTTTTTTCTGATAAAATCGAATTAATCAAAAAAAATGACGCACTTTTAAACGAAGTAGAAAATAACAGTATCAATTTGATTGAGTATGAAGTTGTAAAAAATGAAAATAAAAAATTAAGAGAAGATTTAAAGATAAAACCAATCGGCAAACTCATCTCGGCTTCCGTCATAAGCAAATTTCCTCAAATACCGATGGACTCTTTGTTTGTAGATAGGGGGACGGTTGATGGTCTGATTGAAGGAGATTCGGTTTTGGCTGGTGAAAGGATCTTGGTTGGTAAGATAGTCAAAATTTCCAAAAATAGTTCGATAGTCGCTCTGAATTCTTTTGTGGATGTTATCTCTTACGGAGTAGTTTCTAGGACTTCTGAATCAATCGAAATCAAAGGAGTGGGTGGTGGCAACATAGAAGCTAAAGTGCCTTTTGATTTTGATATCGTAGTAGGGGATAAAATAATAGTAGGAGGGTCTTCTGATTATTTGGTGGCGATAGTAGGGGTGGTAGAAGAAGATCGTTCTGCTGGTTTTAAAAAAGTCTTGATGTCTTTGCCAGTTTATATTTCTAAAATCAATACGGTGTTTATATTGGGGGTTAACACTGATTAATTTAATGTATAGAATTTTATTTTTTTTAGCTTTGATTTTTGTGCCGGTTACTTTTGGTTGGTGGCTTTTTATCCCTTTGGCTTTGCTTGCGGTTTATCTCATCAAATTACCCTATGAGATTGTTTTGGCTGGTTTTCTTTTGGATTTATTTTATTACTTTGGCCAAGGTTTTTGGCAAGGACACACTTTCACTATATTTACTCTGATTTTGATTGCTCTGGCTTTATTTTTAAACCAAAAAATCCATTGGCGTAAGGTTATATAAATATTGACAGCTGTCAAATAATGTGTATTATTGTCTCTGCGAGTTAAGGTTCCTCTGTCCGCAAGGACTACGGTGCCAGTACTCGCATTGTGAAGTGGATTTGAAACGACTTAGTCTGAAAAGACTGTGATGCCGATATCCACTTCACATCCGTTCTTTGTAAAATGTCCCTAGGGACTAAGGAGGTTTCGATGCGAATCATCGGGATCAGACATCGTGTCAAGAAAACTGCTGAAGGAGAGGCTCGACCGACGCAAGTCACCATCCTCGAAAACGGCAAAACGACAACTTTGGATTTGGAAACGGAAACCGACGAGCTCAACTTCGTGCTCGGCATTTTCCCGGCCAAAACTGGCAAAACAGAGACTCTCGAAGGTCTCCAGTCTGACGACAAGATCGCGATGATCCTAGGTGGCTCTGGCGACAATCTCGCCTTTGCCTTGGCTCGTCGCGGTCAGGAAATCGGTGCTACTGTGCACCGCATCCCGCCGGCTGTCTTCAAGACGGTTCGCGAGAAGGCTGGCGACAAAGACGCCGAGTTTCTCGCGATGGAATTGGAAAAGTCGCCTGCGACTTTTTATCAAGTCGGTCCTCGCGATCTTTCCCTCATTTGGATCCGGGAGTGCTTGCGCTCTCGGGTGGATGCGATGAAAGCTCGCATCGCCTGTGAGCAGAGACTTCGCCAGCACATGATTGGTGCCGTCTTCTGTTCGCCCGAGGGGAAATTCCCCGAGGGTGGCATCGAAAAGAAATTCGATGACCTCAAGGCAAACGACCAGATTTTCAAAGCGGTCGTTGCTGAGGAAGGCAAGCGTGAGCGTGAGCTCATCAAGGCTTGCGAAGGGCTCGATGTCTACACCGAACTTTTCAAGCCGGTGGTCGGTCTCGGCCCGATGATCGCTTCGCGTATCATTGGCGCTGTTATCGACATTCGCCGGTTTGAGACAAAGGCAAAATTGCGCGCCTTCTGCGGAGTGCACCTCCTCGGTGATGGCCGCTTCCCGCGTCGGCGCAACAATGAGGTCGCCAACTGGAGTAAAGACTGCCGTCAGGCACTCTACCTTCTCGGTGACCAGTTCAACCGTCGGCCGGATTCGGTCTGGGGCAAAAAGCTCCTCGAGGCCAAGGTCAAGTATCGCGCAAGTCACCCTTATCCGGTTCTTGTGACCAATGATCAGGGTAACTTCGAGCTTCACGAAGGATTCTTCAAGAAGAATTCGAACGGCACTTACAATGTCATTGGCCGCGGGGGTTCTCACGAGGGTCTCAAAGGCACCATCCGCTACACCAATGGTCACATTCACAAGATGGCCACGTGGTACACTCTCGGCAAGTTCGTGGAATTGCTTTTCCGGGATTGGTGGAAGCTTGAAGGGGCGACTGGGAAGTCGGAAAGCGGGGACAAGATCGAAGCTTAACGGACTAGAGGTCGGATATCCTAGTAGAGGATTGTGATCATTTTGTCCGTTTGGGGGTGGAATAGAGTGGATGTTCTCTACGGAGATTATTGCGGGATTTCCACCCCTTAAAAATTTTTGTTCTTTTTGATTGATTTGGGACTCATGATGCAGTGTTAGAAAGAACTAAACTTTCTGTGTCCCAACCCCGTCCTGAGCGAAAGTGAAGGACGGGGACTCATCAAAGTTTATAAATTATTTTTGTAAATTTTGATGAGGGTAATAGGTGGACGGTGTTATCTAACCAACTACGGTGATAATTTACCCTCAACATTTTGCTTGCTATCCTTTCTTTGTCAAAAGACTAAGCTGGGGGTGCAGACAAACGCGGACTTTGGCCAACCTTTTCGAAAGAATAGTAAGCTGCTGTCCGCAGCCATCATTTGTTCTTTTTATCACGCCGAAGCTTTGCGGAGGCGGGTCATAAGTTTGGCAGACTGACGTCTTGATACTCGAGAGAGTTTTTCACAGCATGTCTGCCATGGGCGAGATTAACCAAAAAGTGTTCGAAAGAACTGTAGTCGTCCGATCTCGCCCCCTCATTATTTTTCGGAAAATATTCTTGAAAATAATGAGGGTGAATTGGCTCCAGCTGTTTTTTTGTTAAAACTTCGATTGGTCTTTTACCCTCAACATTTTGTTCTTTATAAGTTTGGTGGACTGTGATGGCTCTTCTCGGAAGAGATTTGAGGAAGATGTCCACTAATAGACCCACCCGTGTTCGCGCGGGTGGGCCTTTCTTTTATGGCACTTTTGAAATATGATAAGAGCTTAATTTCATACAATTATGCCAGGAATTTTCAAAAGAGTATTGAGAAAATGGACCAAAAGAAATTATGGAGCAATAGATCCAGACGAGATCTTTATGGACTCTAGGAATTTACCTGAATTTGATATACATCAATTTGAAGGCCGATTGGAAAAACCCATTGCTAAACAAGTTTTTACTATTTTGGGAACGGTTTGTTTTTTGGTTATAGTAGTTTTTTTAATAAAACTTGGCGATCTGCAGATCGTGCATGGTGCTTTTTATAAAGATAGAAGTGAAAACAATAAACTCAAACAAATTTTGATAGTGGCTCCTCGGGGTGCTATTTATAGTCGAGAGGGAGTAGAGTTAGCTTGGAATCAAAAAGCCAATAATGAATCAGAATTTCCATTGCGTAAGTATTTAGAAGTTCCTGGGTTTTCCCATCTTTTGGGTTTTATAAAATATCCCGCTAAAGATAAATCTGGTTTTTATTATGAGGAAGAATTTTTGCCCAAAGATGGGGCGGAACTTTATTTGAATGAAATTCTTTTTGGTAAAAATGGTTTGAAACTTATTGAAACTTCTGTAAGCGGAGAAGTGGTTTCGGGTAGTGTTATAGAGTTACCCAAAAATGGTGAAGATGCGGTCCTCTCTATCGATAGTCGAGTGCAAGGCAAATTTTACGAAACTATAAAAGATTTGGCTACCAAAGTGGGTTTTCAAGGCGGGGCTGGAGTTATAATAGACGTCAATTCTGGAGAAATACTCACTATGGTCAGTTATCCCGAGTATAGTTCGGAAGTCATGACCGAAGGTAAAGATGCGGAACAAATCGAAAATTATTATAAAAATCCAAACAATCCTTTTTTGAATAGAGTAGTCTCCGGTCTTTATACTCCGGGTTCTATCGTCAAACCTTTTTTGTCTTTTGCTGCTTTGCAAGAAAAAATTATTACGCCAGAAAAAATAATAGTAAGTACCGGTAAGTTAGAGGTGCCCAATCCTTACGATCCGAGCAAGCCTTCTATTTTTAAAGACTGGAAAGCTCACGGACCGGTAGATATGAGGAAAGCTATCGCGGTTTCTTCGGATGTTTATTTTTATCAAATTGGTGGTGGATTTGGTAGTCAAAAAGGTTTGGGTATTGAAAAAATAAAAAAATATTTGGAAGATTTTGGCTTCACCAAAAAAACCGGTTTAGATCCTCAAAAAGAAGCCACTGGAGTGATCCCTGATCCGGCATGGAAGGCCAAAACTTTTGATGGTGAAATATGGCGCTTGGGTGACACTTACAATACCGCCATCGGCCAATACGGAATGCAGGTGACTCCTATTCAAGTGGCGGTAGCTACTGCTGCCTTGGCCAATGGTGGTAATTTGGTTACTCCTTCTATATTGTTTACTTCTACTTCCACAGTGGCTTCAGGAGCTATAATTAAAGGCGATTATAACAATTTTCAAGTCGCCAGAGAGGGAATGCGCATGTCAGCTACCGAAGGCACGGCCGCTGGTTTGAATATTTCGGCCGTAGAAGTGGCTGGCAAGACCGGTACCGCTGAATTGGGTTCTAGGAAACAGTTTGTGAATTCTTGGGTGATTGGTTTTTGGCCTTATCAAAAACCCAAATATGCGTTTGCGGTGGTGATGGAAAAAGGTCCAGTGACCAACCTTGTTGGTGGTACTTATGTGATGCGCCAAATGCTTGATTGGATGTCTATAAATACACCAGAGTATTTGAAGAATGAATAAAGTATAATTAACAATATGAAATCTGTTTTAAAAAATATTTTAGTTAGAGTTTTGGGCAATCAGGTGCGGAGGCTTCGAAAAATGCACGATTTTAAAATTATTGGAGTAGTGGGTAGTATCGGTAAAACTTCGACCAAACTGGCCATCGCCAAAGTTTTGGCATCTGAAAAAAAAGTCAGATACCAAGCGGGCAACTATAATGACATCGTCAGTGTGCCTTTGGTTTTTTTTGGTCATAGTATGCCTCCGCTTTGGAATCTTTTTTTATGGCTTAAAATTATTTTGCAAAATGAGATACAGATTTATTTAAAATATCCTTTTGATTTGGTAGTAGTGGAGCTTGGTACTGATGGCCCGGGGCAGATCAATCAGTTTAGAAAATATTTGTATTTGGATGTCGCTGTGCTTACTGCGGTTAGCGCTGAGCATATGGAATTTTTCAAAAATTTAGAAAATGTGGCTGAAGAAGAATGGTCGGTCAG
>JBAYKK010000007.1:0-47792 GCA_041664625.1 Minisyncoccota bacterium | reverse complement strand
TCAATAAATTGATATTTTACAGCTTGCGGGTGTCGTAAGCCCAATGGAGCAGAGCTTGTCTTTGTTTGGGTCGACAAGCAAAATCTCCCACTCGGCAATTTTTGCTGATTTGGGCGAGATGGCGGGTCATAGCCTTCCAACGTTTGATCTGTCTCTCATCCTCTATAGGGATCCGGCGACCCATATAATATCGGCAATACCATTGGAACCAGCCTCTCAGATCCTCTAGATAGATCCAACCTTTGTTTTGCCAAATAGATAGAGATTGAGAGGCGTCAACTTTGAAATAATTTAAATTTTTGTTGTGACCGGGGGCGCTTGATGGGTGGAATTTGGCTTTAATAAACCAATTTTTAGGAAATTCTTTTTGACAATCACGCATATATCTTCCACCAAAAACTCCAAGCTCTAACATTTGTTTGGGAGTCAAATCTGGTGTGAATTGGGGGTCAAATTTTTTGCCGATTGGGGCCACTAGTTCATACTGATAATCTTTTTGCATCTTGTCACTAACGTGCGTAATTTTTTTCATATCATTATGCTTTGAAAATTAAATGAGCCAAGATGATCACGACAGCATAAAAAGACCAATGCAAAAAATATGAGTAGATAAAACCATTTTTGACTCGTAGTATTAGATATGGGAAAAATAATCCAGCCAAAGAAGCACTAACAGTGAAGACCGTCACGTACAAAGCTGTTTTTCCTCCAAATATCAAAAATAAATGTGCTCCACCAAAAAGTATGGCACTCCATATGGAAACAGCACGCAAACTGTATTTTTGGAATGAAAAAGATAATACCATCGCTACCACGAGTAGTTGTTGCATCAAGATATCGATCGATTTTGGCAAAAAATACCAAGGGGTGGCAAGCAACAATTCGGATGGTGGTTTGATTACTTTATCCCAAGATATTGCCGGGAAATTAGGAAGTATATAGGTGAAATAAAAAACGACAACCGCGCTTCCTACCAGCAAAAAAATGTAAGTTGATATTCGCTTACTTTCTATTGTTTCCCATTCTCTATAAATGTTCCAAAATGTGAAGACTGTTATTGCCAACCAAAATAAGTAATAGACTGTAATCGCAAAAGGGTTGGCAGTGAATCCCCCAGTGAATCCTAGAGTTGGCAAGAATGTGTAATAACCAATATCAGAAATCAGCCAGATTGATGCTATTTGCAAAATAAGCCATGCTAGTGGGGTTTCTTTGGTGTTGTGGGCTTGGTCAAAGAATTTTTTTTCGGATTTTGTATTTTCTAGAACATCCATATTTTAGGTTCGACCAAGGTGCTATTTTACAAATTCTTGTCTAGTCACACTGATGCCACGTTCGGTCATCTGTCCATGTACGAATACTTTGGTCGCTTCAGTGAATTGATCGGGCTTGCATGTAGATTTGGTTCCATCTAGGTTTACACACTGACTTTTGGAATCAAAGAAGATTGGTATGACGTTACCAGCTTGGCCGTTTTCTTCATATACTAGGTGCCAATCTTTGGAATTATAAGGAGCAGGGATTGAGCTTTTCAATAAAAATCCCTGACTTTCAAAACTGAATTCTCGTTGTGGTCCAAATTCTCCGGGTGAACACTGGATACTATCAATATACCAGCCGTCTTTGTATTTAATCAAAGTAGTTAGTGCTTGCTCAGTCACCTTTTTATCTGGAGATGTGATCAGGATTTGGGCTTTGTCGGCGTTTTCGAATACCATTCTTGTAGAAATTCTTTCAGGTATTACCGTTTGACACAAAACTGGGTCTAAGTTTGTCCCAGGCTGTTTGATGGTTTTTTTGATGTGGTCTCTTAGAGTTTTGCTCAAGACTGGCGAATTGGCCAATTGTGATTGAGTTGGGTTGGCCGAGACTGGTTCTCTCACTGCTTTAAGCCAGTCTCCATAAAAATTAGCAACAGTATCTTTGATGTCCAGCCTGGATACTTGTTGATCAGCTGGGCCTTTGGTAAAAAACCAAATCAACCCTACGACGACGACTACGATCACTACCCCTATGATTTTTGTTTTTTTCATATATTTTATATTTGTAATATTATTATATTAACATTTTTAGGCCAAATTTACGAGATAGTGGAGTTGATAAGGGACTGGAGCTATTTTATAAACAAATATATTCTTTTTTGGTTCAAAAAATTAGAAGAGAAACAGGCAAAAAGTAGAAGATTATGTCGAAGATGCCAAAGCTGATGGACTTCGGGTTGAATTAAAAAATAAATGGAAAGATATGGAAAAAGAAGTTCGCGAAGAGAAGAATGAATAATTCACGTAATATTTTGATATGATCTTTTTTCTTTCGTATTATTTTGCTTGCCATTCAGTAGGCTGTAGTAATCCAAATATATTTCCTTCCGGATCGATGCCACGCGAAAACCAACCCAGGCCTTTCATTTCCCACTTTTCTTTGCCTTCCCAAGGTTCAATACTGCCACCGTTTGCTTTGACGGCTTCGATTATTTTATCCAAATCTTCTACCTGGATAGTGCAATCAAAAGTGGTGATTTGATGATGTGGGTTATCCGAACGTTTATAAAGTCCGCCGTTTATACCCGGACCCTCGCCGGTCATAATCATCCAATACTCCATCCCAACCTCTGGCATATTTGGTTTTTCCATTTTCCAATCAAATGTGTTTTCATAAAATTTCTTAGCTCTTTTTATATCATCGGCTTGTATTTCAAAATGAATAGGTCTGTTGTTCATATTTTTAAGTTATTGGTAACGTTTATATGACGCATGAAGTCATTATTTTGTTACAAATAACTTTCCAGTTAATCCTAAATAAAATATATATTAATTTAAACTATAAACTTTTTTAATAAAAGGTTTTAATCTCTCAAACTCTGTGGCAATATCTGAATCTATTTCTACTACTGATTTGTGGTATTCTATTTCTTTTTTTAAACCCATTTGTACATGATCATCGTGTGTTTTTCCTAGTTCTGTCGACAATTTAAAAATACAATAAAATAACCAATGCAAGCTTCCACCATAATCTTCTGCCGCAGCAACTTGCATAAAATTTGATAATAATCGCAGTCTTTTTCTTAGCGTATGGAATTCTTTTATAGGAAGTTCTTTTTTTTGCAAAATTATTTCTGTTTGAGATAAAATACCCTCTGCGTATTCTTTGAATTTTGGTGTGTCAATAAAATTTACTGATAAATCCGTATTGTCTAGATTATTTAAAATCTCATCCTTAATTTCTAGTCTTGGCGATATCCAATAACTATCATTGTATTCGCCCAAAAGAAACAAAAAATGATTTAATTTTTCTCCACATCTATGACTAATATCAGAAAATTTGTATGATGCCTTGAGTACTAATCCGTAACGTCTGACTTTTTTTAAATAGGAAAAACTTTCTTTGTTTGGTTCAGATTGAATATCATGTATAAATTTTTCTTTGTCGAAAACAAACTCGAATGCTTTTTTTGCTTCATCAAAAAAATGTTCACGACGGTCTTCATTTTCAAAAGTATTTGAAAAATCACCCTCATCAGGATTTATTTCAGGTTTTTGTCTAATATCAAGAAAACGGGAAACTAAAATCGGTTTAATCTTTTTATTTTCTGATCCTCCTTTCATAATCGTATTGTATCAAATTTACAAGCTGGCTGTCTGGCACGAGTTTCTACCGCCATGATCTTTGATAAAGGAGGAAGTTGAAATTATTTTACATAAAAATTCCATAAAGATTTCATGGAATTTCTCGTGATAGTTTGGAGTACATCGCCTTTCGGTACCCATACAAAATCCGCAATGCTTTGTTCTTCTTCGGATACCGGATCTTTCGTTAAATCAGCCAATTGTGCAAAAACTAGATGATAATGTGCCAACCTGTTAACATTTTTAACAGTATGAAAAAACAAAGCGTGAGCAGTAAAGTTTAAAGGAATAATTTTTAAAACATTTTTAAAACCGGCCTCTTCATGAATTTCCTTTTTTACAGTTTTTTCCAGTGTATCTCCATCTTCAATGCCACCTGTTAAAAATCCATTCCAATCAGCATTCTTCCACTTTGCCATAAGATACAATTCTTCACTTGGGTGTTTTATTATCACGGCTAGAGTGTCCCGTTCAATTATCGGCAAACCTTCTCTATAATAATCATTAATACCATCAAGGTTGATTTCAACATCAGGATAAAGGGTTTTTATTTCTTGAATATTCTTCATGAATTTATTTAAACAGGTGTTAAACGAGGAAAAGTAAAATTGCAAAAATGACTACAAAACAAGCGAAAAACCCGACAATTTTAGCGAAGAAAACAATAGCTTCTTGCTTACGGTTTTCCATGAGCAAATATAGTGGTTCGGATAAAAATAAATATCCCATAATTGCTGCTGATAGTACAAACATACTCAACATAGCCATAGGGACAAGCATTGTCCCGCTCAGGTCTTTAAAAACGTAAGACGCAGTTTGAAGGATTGAGACTACAATAACTATGTAAAGCGCCGCTCCTGATGCGTAAAAAAATGGTTTTTTCATGTTTTAAGTATAGCAAATTTATTGATTGTTTTATACAAAATTGGGATCAGATTAAAATTTCTCGAGCAATAATTTTACCATTTTTAATCACGAATGATTTCAGTGGTGCTATTTGTTTGATGAAATATCTATCGTGGCTTACTAAAATCAAAGTTCCTTTGAAATTTTTAACTGCGTATTCCAAAGATTCTAGCACCTGCAGATCCAAATGGTTCGACGGCTCGTCCAAGATGAGGCAATTAACCTTTTGAGCCATTATGATAGCGATAATCAATCTCGATCTCTCGCCTGAACTTAATTCTCTGATTTTTTTGTTTACATCTTCAGTAGAAAGTTTGAATCTGTTTAATATTTTTCTAGCTGTTCCTTCTTCTATTTTAACTAGCCGAATAAATTCGTCTTTGACTTTGGCTTCTGATACGAAGTCTTCTTGCTGGGGCAGGTATCCTATTTTTAAATTCGTACCATATTTTATTTCTCCTTTGTCTGGAGATGTTTGTCTCATTATCATTTTAAGCAAGGTTGTTTTTCCAGATCCGTTTTCTCCTGTGATCAAGATCTTGTCTCCGTATTGGATCACCAAATCAATAGGTCCAAGAGTCTGGTCTGGCATATTTTTGGTTATGGAAATTAATTCCAAGACTTTATCTCCGCTTCTTTCTTCGATTTCAAAATTAATATTTAATGGCAGAAATATTTTCGGCTTTTCAGTGTTTTCCATATTTTCCAATCTATTTTTCAAAAGTTTTGCTCCCCTTTGAAAGATTTTTTGTCCCCATTCAATCTTAGTTTTCCCTTGCATTTTATCTTTATCTCTAAGTTCGGCTCGACTTATTTTATCAGCTCTCCTGAGTTTGTCTTCGACTGTTTTTTCCAAATGTATTTTCTTTTCTACATTGTCATTGTACTCAGCCCATTCCTGTTCTATTCTAGCGTGTCTGGTTTGTAAGTATGAAGAAAAATTTCCATCATAAATTCGCAATTTTCTGTCGACCTCATCAATTTCAAAAATCCTGTTTACTGTTCTGTCCAAAAACTCGCGGTCATGGGAAACTATAAGGAAAGTTTTGTCACTTTCCTTAACAAATTTTTCCAAAAGTTCCAGTCCTTCTATATCTAGGTTGTTAGTCGGTTCATCAAGAAGCAAGAAATTATGCTTAGATAGAAATATTCTAGCGAGCGCCACTTTTGTTTTTTCTCCTCCGCTCAATTTTACAATTGGTCGGTCCAACATTGATTCTCCAATTTTTAATTTTTCCAATATGGAAATGATTTCTGATTGGTTTAGTTTTGTCTTCAAAATATCCTTAACCAGTTGGTCTTTATCGGCATCAAATTCTTGCGGAATATAACCAATGGCCATTTCTTTTGAAACTGTGAGGTGGCCTTCATCCTGTTTGACCAATCCGTTCAAAATTTTGAGTAAAGTGCTTTTACCTGATCCATTTGAACCAATTAAGCCGATTTTTTCACCTTGTTGTATAGAAAAATTAGCATGTTTGAAAACAACAAAATTATCAAATGATTTGCTTAAGTTAGTGACGCTGATTATGGGCTTGTTTTGGAGCATGTCTTTATTCTAACTAAATTTGGGATGAAATAAAGCAGGCATCTCAGTCACCTGACTTAGTATATGATGGTTGACCATCTGTGGTACCTGTCCGCAATGCTATCGCATAAGCGTTGCAGGCGGGCGAAGTTGGAACTTTTATATCAAAAACCGGCTTAAATACGTAATATTGACAATCTTAATTGATTAGTATTTAATATGTTTAGAGGAGTTTATGACAATACTAATAATTTGTGCTCTGGTTGGGTTTATCTTTGGGATATTTTTTAGCCCAAGGATTCTTGCGGTAATCACGGTTTTGAGCGCAGTTGCCTCGATCGCGATGCTTGTTACAGCCCAGGGGGCTGAGGGCATGGTGGCGATGGTCTTTGTGGTATGTGTTCTCGTTGGTAACGGTGCGATATGGGTCACGTATTTGGCTCGAAAGCACCTGAAAATCGTGTAATCTCGTCTACATGACGAGGAAAGCAGTGCCTGCTCGGCTAATCACCGGCAGGCACTTTATTTAAAACAAATGGGCTGGCCGTCTGGTACGAGTTTCTCCGACCGTAGCCTTGGCGAAGGAGGAAGTTGGAACCATCCTTAATCAATACTTGGAATATTGAATCCCGTGACCTCAATTTTTTCGAGTTTAAATACTTCTTTTAAGTTATGAGCATGAATTATTGATGGGTGTAATTGCATCAATGACCGTTTGGAATGTTCTCCAACAATATATATTCTAATATTATTCGATAAGGTATTCTTAGCGACACAGACTCCAAGTTCTATAAACATATCTGTACCTTCAGGATCACTAATTAAAACAAAAATATCACTATCTAAAAGACTTGCGATAAACTCTTTTGAAAAAGATCTGACTTTAGAAATATTCTGATCGTAAGGTTTGAGAGATTCTTTATATATCCATTGTGAATTTATTATTTCACCTTTATTTCTAAGAAATTCAGAAATATCGATTAATTTTTCTCTATGCCTTATTCGTGAAGCAAAATACCATTTCATGGTTTTAATTATATCAGATTTTGCTGGCCGTCTAGTACCTGCCCGTAATGCTATCGCATAAGCGTTGCAGGCGGGCGAAGTTGGAATCATTATAACTGATAATAAGGACTAAAACTTTATTTCATTATGCCTCTAATATTTTGGTAATGTTTTTTAAATAAAGCTATGTTTTTAGGATGTCCTTTCGTATTAATTGGAGAAGGATGAAAAATTGGCAATACTTTATAATTTTTATTTTTTAAATTAACATCAACAATTTCTCCAACAACTAATTCCATATTAATTAATTTAGAGAAAATTTTAGTCGTCTGTACACCCAATATAATAATTAGTTTGTAATTTTTTCCATCAATCTGATTAAGAAAAATTGGCCAACATTTTTTACTACAAGATTCTAATTCGGAACGTTTGGAAACGAAACATTTAGAAAGTTCTGTAAATCCACTAATCTCTACCGAGATATCAAATGGTAGGAGAAGTTCATTTAATCTTTTACCTGTTGGCAAAATTTTACCGTCAGATCTATAACAAGCTTTGCCTGAAATTATCCAACCATTTGGTGCTGGTGATTCTCCTACAATGAGAACTTTTGAGCCTTTTCCTTCCCCAAGTTGATGAAATTTATCTAACGGGAATACATCAATATTTTTACATACATGACCCTTCATACAATGAGTATATCAAAGTTCGAGTCCTTGGTATTTGCTGGCTGTCTGGATCTCCTTCGTCAAGACTTCGGCGGATTAAATACGAAGTTGGAACCACGGTAACTAATGTTCGTTTTTCTTGAATTGTTTCTTATATGTTTTAATAAATTTTCCAAATTGACGATCTTTCTCTCTTTTTTCCAATTCAGTCATTTCGTAATACTCGACTTCCTTTTTGAGATTTATGAAATTTGAATATTTTTCTGCATCAAGTTTTTCTGATTCCATTGCTTCTAAAACTTGGCAGCCCGGTTCGTTTGTGTGTGTACAATCAGCAAATTTGCACTGTTCAGCTAAGATGGTTATTTCATCAAATATACTATCAATACCAACACCAGCATCTGTCATTCCAACTTCTCTCATGCCCGGATTATCAATAACAATCCCTCCATTCTCCAAAAAATACATTTCTCTGCTGGTGGTAGCGTGTTTACCTCTGCCAGTATGAAGACCTATATCTTCAGTTTTGATAATATCTTTGCCAAGCAGTTTGTTTATTAAAGATGACTTTCCTACTCCAGAAGAACCAAGAAAACAATAAGTCTTCCCTTTTTTTATATATTTTTTCAATTCCTGAAACCCTTCTTTGCTTATGGAGCTGGTCGGGATAATTTCGACTCCATTAAATCTGTTTTTTATCTCTGCCAATTTTGAATCAAGCTCTTCTTTGGAAATCAAATCTATTTTGTTTAATACTATAACCGGTTTTACTCCTCCATTATTAGCTATGGTAAAATATCTTTCAAAACGATTGAGACTAAAATCTCTATCAATTGACTCAATGATAAATGCCACATCAATATTTGCCGCTATTATCTGGGTCTCGTTTTTTCCGCCAGTCCGGCTTTTATCACTGTGATTTCTTTTTAGTATTGTCTTCCTTGGCAGTATGTTGTGTATCGTAGCATGTTCTCCATCTAAATCGGTTATTGCTACCCAATCTCCAACTGCCGGGTAATCTTCTCGCGATGAAGCATTGAACATATGCTTGCCGGTTATTTTTGCTAGATATTCATTTTCTTTGTTTCTGATTTTGTAAGCTCCTTTGTATTCAATGATAACTCGAGCAACTCCAAAACTTTCCAACTTTAACTTTTTGCGATTGGACTCAAAAAAATTATTATAACCCAAATCTCTCATTGCAATTTTTTTATTCATGTTTATCAGTTTATCAAAGTTCCGTATTATCAGATAGGCGCATTTTTATACGTTGAAAAATAAAGATAAATTCCCGAGCTGGCCCGTCTGGTACCTGCCCGCAATGCTATCGCATAAGCGTTGCAGGCGGGCGAAGTTGGAACCCTTATTTCTTAACAGCTTCGGTAAAAGTCAATTTTGAATAATCTTTATCGTTGATGCCTTTAAGCGCATAAATCTGGGTTGTAGAAAATTTTTTCATATCAACTTTGTTTAAATCGAGCCACTCAATTGCTTTATCTATATCTTCCCAATTATCAGCTTCAATTTCAAGATATGGCTTAAGCAGAGGCCATTCGTCAATATCAAATTCAATTCCATCTTTTTCATAACGGGTACGTTTGTTTTCAAAATAAAATTTATTCGCAAGACCCAATTCATACAAAAAATTTGCCGTCTCTCCAAAATCGCTTACGGCGAATTCAATTTCTTTCATTCCTAAGTCGTTTCCAGAGTTTCCCTGCATCCCTAGACGTTGTTTGAATGAAAGAGTGATTTTATCTCCTTCGTCACGCAATCTTATCCATGCGCCCTGTTTATCAAGTCGGAGATCTGGATAATCAAACACTTGGCGCTTGTATAAATAATCTCCAACTTTTTTAGCTCCAATTTCAAGAAGCTTCTTTTCCAGAATATTCTTATCAACTTCTAAAAATTTAACTTCTATTTCTTCCATGAAATTAATCTAACATTTCTAGCTCAAATTTACGAACTAGCAATTGTGAACGATTTCAGAATTACCAATTGGTTAGATCTTGTCACTTATTCAGAGCTCACACTATCTGAATCAAACAAATTTCTTGCCCTGATTTAGTAGAAGTGTTAGCACTTGCCTGATATATCGGGTAAACCAGGCCGAATGATTTTTTACAAAAACCGCCCCGGTGTTACCCAAGGCGGCTCTGGTTTATGAAAACCAGTAAAATACTATACATGATCGTGCGGACTACTTCTTCTTCTTGAGCTTCTTTGCCGCATCCTTGACACTGTGGCCGGTGTCCGGCTTCTCGTTCTTTGTCGAGATCGCCGCGTGATTTTCACCGTGCCATTTGTGGTATTCGTCCAAGCCGCTCATGAGTTCGGGGTTGCTCTGCAATACCTCACTCAGCGACTTGCCCTCGTCGTAGATCAGCTCCACCAAGCGTTGGGCTTGGGGAGAAAGACCACCTGTACTGATGGCCTTACAGTTTCTCATCGCGATACCTCCTGAAAAATCGGTTGATTCGGTCTCTGCATGTGGAGTGCATAAACGGCAATGCGGACAATGTCTGCACAGCAGCTTTTGCCAGCTCCGGGTTTCTCTCCCGCTGGTGCCACGGCAAGTTCGGTATCCCCTCAGCCATTGCGTTGTACAGAGTGATCTGTCCAAAGTCATTGTTGAGGAAAAATTCCGTTGTTGCGGGCGTGGTCCCATCAGTGATTGACAGAGAATTGATCATCGACATGGCGATATTGTATTCTGGAATGCTGAACTCGCATTCCGGATGGACGAGTTGGCCTCCCATCGTCATCTGATCTTTGAACAGGTTCATGGCCTGACAATGATGGTAAGTGACGAGCGAGCCGATTCGGCGAGGAAGAAAATCTGGATCGAACATTGCGCGTAGAATGCTCATCATGTCTCCAAAGAAGACGGTGTGAGCAAACCACTCACGCAGATCCTTATCTCCCTGCATCCGTTCCTGAAGTCCTTCCTGCTCGATGATGAAATCCACTTCGCCGATTTCCTGAAATGCCTTGAAGGCCTCGACAGGATTTGAAGCGTCGCCAAGAACTTTCTCGAGATCGCGGGAACGTTGCAGCAGGCGCTGCAGTTCTTTGATCTGTTTGCCAAAAAGCTTGGCAGCCGTCCCGTGATCGTGAGCTTGGAACGAAAGCCCGGGCTGGACTCGGCCATACTTCGTAAGAAGCTGATCGATCTTGTCCATTTGGTATGTCGGAGGAAGTATTCCCCAAGTGAGAGCGTGCGGATCCAGAAGCACCCACCGTCCGTCGCACATCTCCAGGACTACTCCGATGTGGAAGAAATCCGGGATTGACTGTTCGAATGAGCGGACGAAGGCGAAAGCCTCAAGAGATTCATGGAAAGTCGGATCGATATTTTGAATGTTTCGATCCTTCAAGTCCTGTTGAATGATTTTGGCGGCCACATCGCGCCAGATGTCTTTCACCACACCCGTTGAGGTGATGGTGTTAACACAGAACGCGCGGGCACCGACTCTCTTGGCGAACGCGAGGATCATTTGCGCCTTACCCTGACAGTTGGGGGCGTCTCCGCCGTTCCATTTGCCGTAGGTTTGGGGCAGAACACGATGGTCGTCGTGTTCCATGTTGTTGAATATCTCGCGTTGGATTTGCTGGTTAGCCGAACTCCAGTTCAGCTCTTCCTTGCCGGGAGCTTTCTGAGTTTCGCCGACAAAAAGATTAAATAGAGAGCGAACAACACGCAATTGAACTTCCGCATCGCCACTCTTCCATTTATTTTCCAACTCTCCGATGCCGTCAGGCAGACAATCGTCGGCCGCTTTGATGATGTGTTCACCAAGAAGTCGGACGATTGCTCGAGAGTGGAAGTTTGGGATGTTGTTGAGCGAGAGATTGCGTGCTTCGGATATGGCCTGTTCATCGGAGAGTGTGTTTAGCAGCACTCCAATTTTAATCAGGTTAGTCCTTAACGCTACTCCCTCGTCAGTCGTAGCCGGAAACTGGTCGGGCAGAGATGACTCTTGCGACAAAATTTCGGCAAAGCGATCGGAGGATACGGCTTTCTCGAAAGAAATGCCGCACCCCTCCTTGAAACAGCGAGCGATAGTATTGATCATATGTAGTTTACAAAGAACTCCTTTCGGGATTTCTCCCCACCGCAATACTCAAATTTTGAATACTCTGGTGGGTGGGCCAATCAACCATTTTTGAAATATTCTCCTACCCGTAATGATAGCATATTCAGAGGTCAAAGTCAAATTTTTGGCTTATGTAAAAAACAAAGACCCCTTATGTTATATTTAAATATCCTCTATGATTTTACTACTTCTACCCTCCTCGGAATAACCAAAAAGCGACAAATGCGACTTACGCTATTTTCTGAATTTTTTAGATCGCTTATCGAGAATCCCTTGCACCGAAGGACTTACTGACTTATCCGTACGATGAATACAACCTATCCAACAACAAGGCCGGCGTATCCCCTCCTTGAGTTCGATGATTGTCCTCTTGACGTGCTCCTTCCTTGTCTCATCTTTTTTGACGGAAATAATCCAGCAAATCCATTCATTACGAGCAAGCGACGTGATATCTTCCCATACTGAGAGTGCCGCTTTATCGTAAGTGAGAGCTTTTTGTAAATCTTTTGGTATTTTATGTACTGTACCGCTTGCAATAACCATATTATTTTTTCTGTTTAGGGACTTTACCGCCGGCATAACCTTACTTATTTTCTTTTGTGCTTGAGGTCCGTATTTTTTGCCATAAATAAATATTGAGTAGAAATTAAAAATCCTCAATAACAATCTTTTTCATCTTCATCATTCTGGAAAAAGCACCAGGACGCTTCATCAATTCTTCCATGTTTTTTGGTACAACCTGCCAACTTAGTCCATACTTATCTTTGAGCCAACCGCATTGTTCAGATTCCGGTACGGCTGAAAGCTTTTCATAATAGTAATCAATCTCTTTTTGATCTTCACAAGGAATTGAAAAGGATACTGACTCGTTAAACTTAAAATCCGGACCGGCGTTGATAGCCACGAAGCGATTGCCACTTAGTTCAAAATCTATAGTCAACACTTTCCCCGCCATATTAAGTTGAAAATCAGCCAGACCGTCGTCGGCGCTTTCGGGATAGTTGGTCATAGCGATTATTTTACTGTCCGGAAAAACTGAAATATAAAATTCGACTGCCTCGCGTGCATTGCCGTCAAACCATAGATTGGGTGTAATATTTTTCATGTTCATACTAAAGAGTGACCAAAATTTTTTAAAAAATGTTTCCGAAGTAAACGGAATTCTAGGAACGGCTCAAATGTCAGGAAATGAAGCCGTTAGCGGACGGGGAACTATTTTAGAACGGATTTAGGTAAGGTTACTAATGAGGATCAATTTTAATGTTTCTGAAACCTTTCATGGTCTCAAAATAAGTGGACCAGCCTGTACCTACGACAAATGCAAATACTAGCTCTTCTAGTGGAACGCCCGATAAGACTATACCTGAAATATTTTTTAAGCTGTAATAATTCCCAACGAATTCCGGAAACAAATTAACAAATATAAAATAAAAAACAAAATAAACTACTAGGAAAATAAAACCATTTGATAGCATTTTTGTTACCAAGTCTTTTCTCAGAATAGCTGTTGTAATTGAGGATAAAACAAAAGCAACTATTAACCCATAGATTGAATAATTGGGAAATATAATTTCAGCCGAAAGATATGCACCCAAAAATACCACAAAAGGCAGATACGTTTTTTTCTGCCCTTCAATTTTTGTATAAGTACGATTGGTAAACAAATTGTAAGTTACAGATGCTATACCAGCCACAAAACCGGCCCACATTAAATCTTCAATGCCAAAACCAATTTTGTTTATAAGATTAAATAAGGAGGGCGGATTCCAATACTCTCTATAAAAAATCTCAATCACGCCAAAAGGAAATCCCCAAAGACTTCCCCATAGCATACCAACTCGCAAATCTTTGTGATACAAATACATGGCCAGCCACACAGCGCCGGCAATTAAAGCCCCAATAAAAAATGATAAGTGAGCCATTGTATAAAAATTATACCAAAATTTTCAACTTAACAAAAAGATGGATAAAAATGTATTGCAAAATATAGCTAAAAATTTTGGCTGGCCGTCTGGTACGAGTTTCTCCGGCCATAGTCTTGACGAAGGAGGAAGTCGGAACTATTTTAGAACGAATTTAGATAAAGCGAAAGGGCGACCATCTTTTGACGGCCACCCTCGGAAGAAACCTATTCAGGTTCCAGTTCCGTAAAACAATACGCACCGATCTCTTCCGAGTTGTCGTGCTGAACGAACCAAACATCTCCGCCGTGTCCAGGCGCCCATTCCTTGACCGTGCCGGTGACTCCTTCACGTCGTACCGTCAGGTGTCTCGGGTTGATCAGCATACCTTCGATGCCTTCCAATCTTATCGTTTTGACACGTAGACCAGCCTTAACTGCGTTGCAATCCATGGTAGACCTCCTATCTTCAATTGTATCACGTGTTGTATACACATGTCAAGTGCTGGGGCTCTTGGATGAAGTTAGAACCATTATACTACAGGGAAATACGCTTTTCTGGTTTAACCAAGTCCACATTTGAACCTTTTATAACTGGACCAAGGAAAGGGAGCAGTTTGTCTTGGTAAGATTTGAAGATTTTCTTATCGGCTTCAGTTATTTTGCTTCCTTTCTTTTGTAATTCAATCTCAAAAATACCGCCCACACCTTTTACATTATCAATATGAAATACGGTATTGGTTTTTCTCCAAACCTCTCGCTTCTTATCAACTACAGCTTTTACTCCAAGAGATTTTACAAGAAAAGATAAAAGTTGATTATCCTTTACCTCATACAGCTTCACATCAGAAGCCGTGTCTTTTCCTTTTACAAATTGCGGTCTTTCATAATATACAAGCAATTGTTTTTTGCCCTCAATCCTCAACTTAAGCCGCGGCAACTTTTCCTTGTTTATGTCTGACAAATTGAAGAAATAATCTTTCTGATTTTTAACAACTTCTTTTTTAGCCCCTATTTCTTTCAAAACAAGTCTGACTTTTTTGAAATCTTTGCAATAATGTTTTAGTTCAAGATTGATTTTATTCATATCTTATATAATCTTCACCCAAAATTTCATTAATAAATTCAATTTTCTTTCGATAGTATTGCTGACAATTCACACCAGCGCACTCTTCTTTTAACTTCTTATATCTTTCTAAAGTTTCAGGATTTGCCAATAAGCAATCACGAAATTTCTCTCCATTAATCCAGCTCGGGTGCTCTTTGTTGGTTAGCATAATTTCAATTTTTGTACCATCAACGTTAGCCAAAAATTTTGTTCTCTCGTTGGTATAAACACTCTTAGGTTTGCCAAATACAGCTTCCATTTTAGGTGTAAGCACCTCAATTTGTTCTGCTGAAATAGGTATGTAAACATCAATCTCTTTCTGCCCAGAAATACCCATGCTTGAAGCGCCGCGGTGGAGGATTTCAAAATCTGCTCCGATAGCCGACTGGATTTGAGCTTTTATCTGCTCAAATTTTTCAGGAGCTTTTTCGTCATAAAGAAAAATCTCCACTCTACCAGTAGTGTTCAAGTGACTGACCCATTTCTCTTGTTCGGGAGTAAGCATATTTATTTTAAGGTAAACGGAGAGGGCAAAAGCTCTTTTAATTTGAAAGTTCTTACACCATCAACAATAATTTCTGCCTCTGGCGACATAAATTCAGCCATAACCTGACGGCAAGCGCCACAGGGCATTAAGGTCTCTGGTTTGCTTTTATCACCCTTGATGCAAGTAACTACTATCCTTTTAATATCTTTATGTCCGTGATTGATTGCATTAAAAATAGCTGTTCTTTCAGCACATATCCCTAATGGTGTGCTGGCGTTATCAATGTTGCAACCAGTAAATAATTCTCCGCTTTCAGTCTCAATCACTGCCCCTACTGGAAAATCAAAATATGGTATGTGGGCGTTTTTGGCAGCTTCGCGCGCTACTTCAATTAGCTCTTGTTCTGATTTCATAAAAATAAATTACTTAAATTCTAATAATAAGGGCAAGTGGTCGGAAACTTCGTCAGTTAAAACTTGGAAATTTTTATCCTCAACATTTTCAGATATTAAAACATAATCGGCATATTTTTCTTCCTTCGGATAGTGGCTACTTCTGGTAGAAGTTATCTCATATTTTTTTATCAAATTCGTCATATCTTCTTCAAGTAAACTCATTGCATTGCCATCGTTTATGATATTAAAATCCCCGCAAAGAATTTTTTTACCGTTGTGTCCGTTGAAAAAATCTTTTATCTTTTTTGATTGTTCCATTCTTTCCGGCGTGTCTCTTTTCATTGAATTTCTTTGCCACAATCCATGCAAATTCAGAATGGTTACTTCTTCTTCATTCTCTTTCAATTTAACCCACTGACACCTACCACTAACCATATCCCCGCCTTTATGGTATGGGCTTTCTGGGTGGCTTCTGAACCCTCCATTTTCCAAAATTTCTACTGTGTTTCTAACAAAAATAGCTTGACCACACCCAACATTAAGTGGCAGTAATTCTCCATGAAAATATGACTCTTCCGGATCTCGGTAAACAAATGAATTGAAATCCTCCAAAATTTTTTTGGTTTCTTCAAACAAATTTATTCTTCCGCCTTTAACTGGAGAAAACTCTGGTTTGCTTCCAAAGAGCGTATCTTGAAAACAAAAAATATCTGTATCTTTAGAGCGCTTTTCAAGAAAATCCGCGAGAGGCTGATACAGCTTGCCTCCCCAAACATTTAAAGTTATTAGCTTCATAATATTTATTATTTGACCCGTCTTGGTCGCAAGAACAGTGTCCAGACTGGCTGGGAGACTAGGAATCGAACCTAGATTAAAGGCTTCAAAGGCCTCTGTCCTACCGTTAGACGATCTCCCAAATGGTTGGAGGCATTCTACCATACCTTTGGCTCATTCGACAATTTTCCTAAATAATTACCAAAGAAAGAGCAGTATCACATTTAACCATTTTTGTTATATTTTTCATATATTATCTAGTTACTGGCCAAACTTTTGTTCTGGCTTTACCAAAAACGCTAACCCAAAAAGTTTCTAACATCCATATAAATAAAAGTTTTGGCCAACCTAAAATATGCTGTCGACGACCTGTATAAAATATCTCGAGTTCTTTCATGTATCTGGTTTTGCCTATTTTGGCTAACCGACCGAACATATCAGCGTCTTCTCTGGTGATTAAATCTTCGTTGAAACCGTTAACTTTTTCAAATACGGCTCTCCTTATCATTTCAAATTTGCCTGAGGCCTCAGTCATTCCCAAATAATTATTTTTTATCATTATTATTAAATTGAAAAGGAAATGCATCACTTTGTCGCCAAAAGTTTCGAATTCTTTTAAAACCATCAATCTGCCGGTTATGGCAACTAGGTTTTTATCATTATTAAATATGGACAAAGCTTTTTTGAAAAAATCGTCGGGATTTTTTAAAAAAGTAGTTGCGTCCATAAAAACCAAAAATTCACTGTCTATGTTGGCAGATTTTGCGCCTTCGTTTCGATTGGCGGCGATTGATTTGTGTCTGGGTTGATTGGCTAAAACTTTTATTTTGTTTTCATATTTTTCTAGCACGAGTAAAGTTTTATCGGTACTGGCATCATCAGTAACAATAATTTCTTTGTCTACAGATGAGTTTAGAAGACAATCTATTAGTCTGCTAACATCTTTTTCTTCATTACAAGTTGGGATTATGATAGATATCATATTTTTATATTTTTTAGACGATTGTTTAAAAACTTAATACCAAAAACAAAAATTAAAAATATTATAACCAAAAATATTATTTTCATTGACCCGGGGATGAGTATAAAAATATTTCCAAAGAAGTACCCGATAGTGATGAGCATCGCCGTCCAAATAAAACCGCCAAACAAAGTAAGGATGAGGTATTTTTTGAATGGCACTTTGAACATACCAGCGGTGACCAATACCGCTACCGCAAAACCAAACCCAGTAGTCAGTTTGGAAATAATCAAAATCTTTTGATGGTATTTGGTGAACCAACCCTCTACTTTTGCCAATGTTTCAGGAGTAAGACCAAAAAATTTGCCATATTTGAAAGTGATGTCTCGGGTGCCGTAACGACCGATACAATACCAGATGATATCAGCAGTGAAATCTCCCAAAACTAAAGCAAAATACATTTGCCAAAAATTAAATTGACCCAAGTGGTACAAAAAACCGCTAGTCAGCATCACGATCGGGCCTTCAAATATACAACCCAAAAATAGCAAAAAATATTTTGAAGAATCAATCCACCAAACAATATTTTGAATTAAAGCTTCCATAATATTGTTTAATTATACTCTTTTGCTGTATTTTTATTTGTTTTCTCCACAAGAGTCGATGATCGCGAGTTCGATGGGTAGCTCGGGTATAGAAGCATAAGTTTGGCGAGTGTAGGCTTCGAGGAAGTTGAGCAAAGTTTTGGAGTTTATGTTTTTGGCGGTCTTACTGATTTCTTCAAGTTTTTCAAATTCTTCTTCACCAGTCTGGTCTATGATCATGGTTTTCATATCTTTACTAAAACGCAAAAGCAAAACAAAACGCAAGGCTCGCAAAATCATTTTGAGGAAAACTTGCATGTCAGTGTTTTCTTCAGAAGCTTTGTGGACTGCTCCTACCGCTTTCTCTGTATTTTGTTCTGAAAGGCCTTCCAAAACTTCTAAGATGTACTCAGTTTTTGGTGCGCCCAAAATTTCTTCTATTTTTTCATGAGACAATTTACTGCCCTCCTTCGCTCCCGCTTCGGCGGGTGAAAATGAATGCATCGCTTTTTGCAGTATCCCAAAAGCATCACGAAAAGCACCATCGGCCAAAGTGGCGATAAGCGAAGCTGATTTTTTTTCTATCTCGTACTTTTCTTCCTTGGCTACTCTTTGGATCGATTCTACCAAGATTTGATGAGTGGGTTTTTTGAAAGTAAAACATTCACAACGCGAAACCACCGTATCTGGTAGTTTGTGCTGTTCGGTGGTAGCCATTATGAAAATGACATGTTCAGGTGGTTCTTCCAAAGTTTTGAGGAATGCGTTCCAAGCTGGTGGAGTGAGCATATGAGCTTCGTCCAAAATATAAATTTTGTATTTTGAAGAATAAGGGAACGTGTGTACTGCGTCTCTGATCTCTCTGATTTCGTCTATCCCCCTGTTTGAAGCGGCGTCTATCTCATAAATATCTTCGCTATTCACACCTAGAGTTTTGGCAAAAATACGAGCGATACTGGTTTTGCCGGTACCCCGACTACCGGAGAAAAGATAAGCGTGAGCAATCTTGCCGGTTTTGGCCTCGTTTTCAAGTACCGAGACGATATGGTCTTGGCCTTTTACTTCTTTGAAGGTCTGTGGGCGGTATTTCCTATATAAAGCGATTTCCATATACACATTCTATATTAAAATTATGATAAAATAAATGCATGTCATTTGCTCACAAAATAAGAGTTGGAGTTTTGCGGGGTGGACCTTCGCCCGAATATGATGTTTCGCTAAACACTGGCAAAACTATTTTGGCCAATTTACCTGATGAGTACATCCCTTTAGATATTTGGGTCTCTAAAAATGGAATTTGGCACACCAGTGGTCTAGAAAAAAATCCTTACGATATTTTAAAAATGGTTGATGTGGTGGTCAATGCTATGCATGGGTTTTATGGCGAAGATGGTACCGTCCAAAGATTTTTGGAAAATTTTGGCGTGCCTTATACTGGGTCTGGTTCACTGGCTTCAGCTTTGGGTATGAACAAAATAATGTCCAAAAATATTTTCAATAAAAATGGTCTCAAAACCCCCCATCATATTTTTATAGAAAAAAGTGAAGACGAAGATATTGATAAAAAAATGATAAATACCATATACCAAAGTATGCCTTTCCCTATCATTATCAAACCAGTGAGTTCGGGCTCTTCTTTTGGTATTTCTTTTGTCGACAAGCTCGGGGATTTGAAAGAAGCCTTAAAAAATTCTTTTAAACATTCCAACAAACTTCTAATAGAAGAATACATAAATGGCAAAGAGGCCACTTGCGGAGTGGTTGAGGGTTTCCGTGGTCAAAATTTTTATACTCTTTTACCAATTGAAATTGATCAAAACAAAGGAGATGTTTTTTATGATTTTGATTCCAAATATAAAAATTTAGAATCCAGATGCAAAATACCGGGCAATTTTAGTGAACATGAAAAAAGACAAATAACCGAAGCGACTATACTCGCCCACCAAATTTTGGGTTTGAGGCATTATTCACGAGCTGATTTTATATTCCATCCCAAACGCGGGCTTTTCATTTTGGAAGTCAATACTTTGCCTGAGCTCACTCACCGCTCTCCTTTTATCAAGTCACTAGAAGCGGTTGGTGGCGATATAAGGGAGTTCCTCTCGCACCTCATCTCAACGGCTTTAAGTAAATAATTAATCTTCGGTGTTTGTCCTTTCAATTTCTCTAGTTTCTGTTTCTGCCCTTTGTCTTTCTGTGGTTTGTTCTCTTTGTTCTTCTGAATCATGATCATCTTCATCTGTGTCTGATCTTTTTTCTAATTGAGAACGAATATTAGAAACTACGCTATCTAATTCTTTTTTGGTTTTATTTTCAGTACTGGTGCTGTTGGATAAATCAGTGATAGTTTTTTCGTATTCACCGAGTGATTTATGGAAATCAGTTTCTATTTTTGAAGCTTCTTTTTCCAAACCTTTGCTTTTTAGTTCATCTATATGTTTTATCGTGTTTTCACTTTGAGTAGTGAAATGGCTTTCTATTTTTTGTCTGGTTTCCGTGTCTAGTTCTTGGTTTGAGTTCACGATTTGTTCTACTTCGTTCAATCTAGAGATCGCATGCGAAGCGTCAACCTGAGCTTTAGTTTCAGTGTCAAAAGTGACGAATGATTCTACTTTTTCGTTCAATATTTTCACTGGGTAAAGTATATTGCCCGGTAATGAATTTTTGGCGGCAAAAACTGTGCCAGAGGTTAAAACGAAAACCAAAATTATAGCTATCGGCACGACTACCATCTTTTGTTGAAAAATAAACCACGAACTATAAAAAGGCGATCTCACGCTTTGTATTGGGTTTTGGTCTACAAAACTCTCTAAAACAGATAAAATTTGAGATTTTTCATCTGAGCTTAAAGTTTCTTTTTTTATTTTTTTAAATAAGTCGTTTATCATATCTTGAATTTATCTTGAATTATTTCTTTTAGTTTTTTGATTCCTCGGTTTAATTGCACAGAAATCGCATTTTCAGATCGGTTGGTTATCTCGGCTATTTCGGTGATACTTTTGTTTTCAACAAATCTCAAAAATACAACTTCGGCATATATTTCTGGCAACTCTTTTATGAGTTTCATCGCTTTTTCACCGTCTATTTTATCAATGATAGAATCAGTGTCATCAAAGCCTGGGTCGTATCCAAATTCTTCAGAAAGATTTTCTAAAGAAGAGAGTCTACCCCAACCCCTTTCTTTTTTTCTGTATTCGTCTATGACGGCGTTGCTAGCCGTTTTATATAAAAAAGCTCTGATGTTTCCAATATTACCGTTCTTTGTTATGTAAATCCACGTTTTCATGAAGACCTCTTGCACTAGGTCTTTTGACTTCTCTCTATCATTGAGTTTGAAAAAGACAAATCGAAATATCTCATCCGAATGAGATTTATAAGATTCAAAGAATGTTTTTTGGAGGGTTTCCATGGGTTGAGACGATATGTCGGTCAATTTCTTACAAACTTAGAGAAGTATGTCAATAATAACATATGTATTCATTTTTTCTTTTGATATTGTGCCATTGCACAATAGGTATGAGACGAAAAATCTCAAAAAATATTTCAAATGTTTTTATTAGATGTTACTTTTGGTGTAAGTCAAACAATATAAACTCGTCTCACTATGTACCTCTGCAATATTTATTGTATGTATGGGTCGGTGTAAATATTATAAATTTATTAAAATTACAAACCAATTAGTTAAAATTGAAATTATGAAATCAATAAAAAATAAATTATCCGTATTCAAAACGTTGGGTATGATCGTAGTCTTGTCGATCTTGGTTTTGCCGTTGGCCCCTTTGACCGCTCTGGCAGTGTCAGATATCACTGCTCCGACGATCGCGATCACTGCACCAGTCAATGGCGCGACAGTATCAGGAGTAGTTGCAGTTTCTGCCAATGCTACTGATTTGGCTATCCCCGCTTCAGATTGTATCGTTACCATATTTGGTACTCTTTATGATGTTACGCCATTGCAAGGGTCGCATTCCGGAGGAAATGTTTTCGTTTGTGGGACGGATATGACATCTACCTATCAAGGTATGCATGGAACCAATGTCTCTCGAATGACTCCATATGTCATCCCTCAATCTGGTATTTCAAAAGTAGAATGGTATCTTGATGGAGTTTTGAAAAATTCCACCACCACTACTCCTTA
The DNA here is from genome assembly GCA_041664625.1 of Minisyncoccota bacterium. Classification (GTDB taxonomy): domain Bacteria; phylum Patescibacteriota; class Minisyncoccia; order Phycocordibacterales; family WO2-35-19; genus WO2-35-19. The sequence continues at coordinate 25,609 of JBAYKK010000007.1, read as the reverse complement.
TACTTTCGCTTGGGACACTACTACCACTACCAATGGTTCCCACAGTCTTTCAGCCAAAGCTTATGATGCGGCTGGCAACGTAGGCACATCTACTATTGTTACGATTTCTGTAAAAAATGGCATAGCTGTGACTCCTCCAAAACATCCCGGTGACAATGGGAAAGAACATGGAAACAAATATGGGTGGTATAAACATGAAAAAAAGGATAAGAAAGATAAAAAAGAACACAAAAAAGAATTGAAAAATCATAATTCTCATGAAGACGAAGATGAAGATGAAGAAGACGACGATTAAATTTAAAATTTAATCTCAAAAACAAAACCGCCGAGAAGCGGTTTTGTTTTTTATAAGTTTTGTGCTCAGGAAATTTGGATAAAAAGAAAGTCGGAGCGCAGGGCGTCCCGACTTAGTGGTGGTGTGGTGTCATTAAACGAACGCGACGATTCTACTGCGATCGTTTGAAAGTGAACGTGGCAGGATAGGATTCGTTGTATCCGGGTTTGTCGTACAGGACTACCCACCCGACAGCCCGGTACACTTCTTCGACATCGAGCCAGCCGCGTTTGAAGATTTCCTCACGGTTTAGGCCCTTGTTTTTCAACAACGTCAAAACTTCTTCCTGCTTGAATGTTGCAGTCCCCCTGGAGAAATGTTCCAAAATGAGCTGATTGAACGCCTCAAATACCGCGTAGGGAAAAGCGTTTTCCTTTCCTTTTGCGATATCGTCTGGGGTTACGGGCGAAACTTTTGACATATGAACTTGGTCTCCTTCTGCATATATAATAAAAGAAAACCAGTTTTTTGTCAATTAGTCGTGAGTGTTGGCACTCAGGAATTTTATATAAAAAAAGAGCCGCCCGGGAGAGTGGCGGCTCTTGGGGGCGGTCTGAGCTCTGAAATCATGCGCTGATGGCCCCATATGGTCCCCATACCGCCACCATCGCTTGGTACATATCCATTTCGGTTCGCGATTGTATTTCGGCGTTGTCGCCATTGAAACCTGCTTCGGTCAGTCGTCGCCTGACCTCCTCGTCAGAACTTGATGTTCTCACGATTTTACGAGCCAGCTCGGTGGCTTCCTCTCTCGTAAGCTGATTAAGCGGCTTTGGCATTGTTGTATCCCTTCAAAATAGACTGGTTCTGGTCTACTTAAAGGATAGCATATATCAAAAATAAAGTCAAGTAGATGAAAATTTGTGGTCACAAGTATTTTCCCTGACAGAAAAATCCCGCGACTCCGGCTTGCGGTTTTTGCCTTTTGTGGTCAGGAATAATTTTGATTTCGTCAAATCAAAATTTTCACGACCCTGCCTCACTTGTTTTTCTTGCTAGAAAAACATAGTTCCGGCTTCCACACACACGAAAAAACACCAAGCAGTTGGTGTTTTTTCTGTTTGGTGGACCCTACAGGACTCGAACCTGCCACCTCCTCATTGCAAATGAGGCGCTCTAGCCAGATGAGCTAAGGGCCCAATATAAATTCAACCTTCAATCCAACCAGATGAGCTAAGGGCCCAAATTTATGGACTACAATAATATAACATAAAAGATTTTAGAAACAAATACTTTGTGAGCATATCTATCAGTGCGGTTTTTTGATTGTAATTTTGCCTAAATCTAATATAATGGAGTGTAATATGTTTGGTATGGGCGACAAAAAAATATCAACCGAAAGCTACAAAGGAGTGCGCGATTTTTATCCTGAAGATCAGGCTGTTCAAAACTACATTTTCAATGTGATGCGAAAGACCGCTGAGTCTTGGGGTTATGTCGAATACGGGGCCTCTATATTGGAGCCTTTGCAACTTTATAGATCCAAAACCAGCGAAGAAATAGTAAACGAACAAATCTACTCTTTTACTGATCGTGGCGACAGAGAAGTGGCGCTCCGCCCTGAGATGACCCCGACCGTCGCGAGGATGATCGCTGGCCGTATCCAAGAGCTCCCCGCCCCTATCAGATGGTATTCTATCCCCAATCTTTTTAGATACGAAAAACCTCAGCGTGGCCGTTTGCGTGAACACTGGCAATTGAACGTCGACATGTTTGGGGTATCAGATTTTTGGGCTGAAGTAGAGATCATCTCTATGGCTTCAGGTATCATGAAAAAATTTGGCGCTAGCGACAAAGATTTCCAGATTAAGATAAGTAGCCGACCTCTTTTGGATGATATTTTTGAAAGAATAAAGATTGATAAAGACCAAAGGCAGTTTGTTTGTCGATTGATAGACAAAAAAGAGAAGATGTCAAACGATGATTTCCGGAGTGCTATGGTGACTTTGATCGGTGAAGAAAAAGCCGGGACTCTTCTGGAACATCTTTATTTTGGCGAAGGACTTTTTTCTATGATGGCCGATAGTGTCTCTGCCAAATATTTAAATAAAGTCATCGAGACCTTGAGGAAAAACGACGTTGCCAATGTAGTCTTTGATCCGACTGTCACTCGCGGTTTTGATTATTATACTGGGGTGGTATTTGAAGTCTTTGATACCAACAAAGAAAATCCTCGTACTATTTTTGGCGGTGGGCGTTATGACAACCTGATTGGGGCTTTCACCAACCAAAAAGTTTCTGCTTTTGGTTTTGGTATGGGCGATGTTACCACTCGAGACTTCTTGGCGACCCACAACCTACTCCCCAAAATAAAATCTACTACTGATGTTTACATTTGCGTGGCTCCAGATACAGCAGTAGAAGAAGTTTATAAAATAGCCGAAACTTTGAGAACAAACGGTCTGAGGGTAGCTGTCGATATTTCAGGCAAAAAACTTGGCGATCAACTCAAATCTTTAGACAAAAGGAATATCCCCTATGTCGTGACTGTCGGCTCGGAAGAACTAAAAAATAATAAATTTATTTTGCGCAACACCGAAACTCGAGAAGAACAAAGTGGAGACATTTCTGAAATTATAAAATGCGTAAAATAGTTTTTGACATAGAAACCTCAAATATATTCCAAGAAGTCGGGTCAAACAATCCGGCTGATTTGAATATCTCAGTAGTTGGAGTTTATGAATATGAAGGCGACAAATATAGTGCCTTTGTCCAAGAAGAATTTGGCGAGCTCTGGAAGATTATAGAAAATACTGATGTTTTCATCACTTTCAATGGTGATCATTTTGATATCCCACTACTCAACAAATATTACCCAGGGGATTTATTGAAAATAAAAAGTTTGGATCTTTTGAAAGAAATGCAAAAATCGGCCGGCCGACGTATGAAGCTAGACCAGATAGCCGAAGGCACTTTGGGTACCAACAAAAGTGGTCACGGGCTTGATGCAGTCAAATGGTGGCGCGATGGTGAAGTAGAAAAGGTCAAAAAATATTGTCTGGATGATGTGCGTATAACCAAAGATGTTTATGAATACGCTTTAAAAAACCAAAAACTTATTTTCAAAGAAGGTGGCAATTTGAATGAAGTGAAGCTGGATACTTCTGATTGGGAAACTCCGCTCGAATCTTCGGTTTTAAATCATACTTTACCATTTTGATGGAAATTGTGATAAAATTTAGATATTAATATTAACAAATCATAGATGTCAGAAAAAATAACATTACCAATATCAATAGTTATTGCCGGACTTTTGATAGCAGGCGGTATTTATATGAACGGCAAAGTTTCTAGTGTTAACCCTACTCCCGCTCAACAACAGCAAGTGAAATCCAAAAATTTAGCAGGAGTTGTCAGGCCAGTAGATGCCAATGATCACGTTTTGGGTAGTGCCAAAGCTCGAGTTTTGGTTATCGAATATTCTGATACCGAATGTCCATATTGCAAAGTTTTTCACAATACTATGATTTCTATCATGCAAGAATATGGCAAAGACGAACAAGTGGCTTGGGTTTATCGTCACTTACCTATTCCTCAACTGCACTCCAAAGCTCCCAAAGAAGCTGAGGCTCTCGAATGTGCCGGCAATCTCGGTGGTAACAGCAAGTTTTGGGAATATACCAACAAACTTTACGAAACAACCACTTCAAACAATGGTCTTGATCCCAAAGAGCTCACAAACATAGCTAAACTAGTCGGTCTTTCCTCTACCGCTTTTGATACTTGTGTCTCTAGTGGCGAATTCACACCAAGAGTTAATCTAGATATTCAAAATGCTGGAGAGATTGGTTTTGCTGGCACACCATCAAGTGTGATCGTAGATACAAAAAAGAATGAATACTATCCAATCGAAGGTGCTTACCCTTATGCTCAAGTCAAATCAGTTATAGATTTAATTTTGAAATCCTAATAAAGAATTAAAATATTAAAAACAAAATAGCGACCCTACGGGTCGCTATTTTGTTAGTTTGTTGCGCCCACAATACTCACAGTTTTTGTCATCGCAAGTGGTCGTGAGTAATTTGCTAGACCAAACCAGCTCGATCAAAGAATTTATTTCTGATTTCAATTTTTCTATATCTGATTTTTGGATAGGTAAATTTATAGTTGGACATCGGTCTTTAATATCTGGTTTTACGAAAACCAAAGCTGGCTCTATAGTTTTGCTTTTATATTGGTGGTTGCTTTGCAGAAGCATTTTATAAAAAACTAATTGACGGAAATAATTACCATCACTGCCTTGAGTCTCACCTTTGATCGCGTTTGCACTCATAGCTTCACGAGTTTTGTAATCAAAAACCAAAATATTTTTTTCATTTTCTACGATGCTGTCCATTTTGCCGTGCAGTTTTAGTTCAACATTTTTAAATTCAAAATAACTTTCTACCCAGCTTTCGGCCGAGACCACCCCTTCTTGATTGAAATGCTCAAGCAAAGCCTCTGCTACTTTGGGTGCGTTGATCAAGAGTTCTTCTGAGACGGCTTCTTTTTCAAAAACTGGCAATAATGATTTGCTCAAATATTCTTTGACGTTTTTGGTTATGATCTGACTTATGGTATCAGCGTCCAATTTGCCTCTGGCTCTTTTTTGCCATACTCGGCTCAACGCTTCATGCATAGCGTTACCTTTTTCTGAACTGGCGCTTGGCGCTTCGGGTAATTTCAAAATACTTTTATAAAAAAATTTATTTGGACATTCCATGAAATGATTGAGTGCGGTCACCGAAAGCCCGTTTTCTAGCAATACTCTTTTGGTGTATTCGGTTTTTTCTTTTTCCAATGCGGAAGCCTTCTTTTGTAGACTTTGCTGAGGTTTGTCTATAGAGATAGGCTTGAGCTCGGTCTGTAGGATTTGATTTTGGTCTAATTCATCTATAAAACGCAAAGGCGAAAGTCCTTTACCCATCCCGTCGTCTGAAGCGTAGCTGATGCAGACGTGTTTTTTGGCGCGGGTGAGACCGACATAAAAAAGTCGTCGGTCGTCTCGAATATCATCAGTATTTTCTTTTTCTCTGGGTAATATGAAATAAGTACCTCGGCCTTTGGTGACCCAAGCTTCTTCGGTGGCATAAGGTAAAAATACATAATCGAATTCCAAACCTTTGGAGCTATGAGCTGTCATGATAGTGATTGGAGCGTCAGTTTGGCCGGATTTTATTTTTATATTTTTTTTCTCGGCAGTTTTTTGATGGGCCAATAAACTCTCTATAAGTTTTTGCGGATCTTCTATCTGGTTGGTGCTAGCCAAATCTTTAGCCAATTCAAATATCACTCTCCAAACTTCGGCTGAAAGAGGGTTGTGGCTGGCTATTTGGGTGAAGCCCGATACGTCGGCCACTAAAGTGAGGTAAGCGACTGCCCCGCTATTTTTTAAAGCTTTTTGGAGTTCTGTGATTTCAGGTATGGCTTCTTCAATCTCTTTTAAGCTACCACTTCTCGCTAATTTTATAAATTCTACTTGTTTAGCAAAGTCCAAACCCCACAAACCACCGGCAAATGTGTGGATTAGACTCTCGGTTTGACTAGGGTCAGCCAAAAATGCTAAAAGATCAAAAAAAAGTACTCCGGTGCTATTGGTGAATATGTTGGCTCCTCTTTCAGCCGAAGCTGGTATCGCATTTTCTTCTAATAAAGCCAAAAGCCTTGTGACCTCGCTATTTTTGCGGACGATGATTGCTATGGTTTGATCAGATTGTTTTTTGGTGAGATCTTTGAGAGCTTCTACCAGATGAGCTTCTTCGGTCGCGACATCTGGAGCTAGCCAGAGATCTAGTGATTTGGTTTCTGAGTTTTGGTTTCTGAGTTTGATACGCAAATTTTGATGTTCACCTTCAGTGTAATTTTGCTCAATCATTTTGAAAGACGCATCTAATATTTTTTGATGAGAACGGTAGTTGTCTTCTAGAGAAATGATTTTCATTTGGCTCCAAATTTTTTGGAATTGCAAGAAGTTTTCTACCGAAGCGCCTTGAAAACGATAAATAGCCTGCTTTTCATCGCCAACCACAAACAAATTTGGCGATTCAAAAAAATCAGCGATCATCCGCACGATCAAATTTTGAGAATCATTGGTGTCTTGGTGTTCGTCTACCAAAATGTAAAGGAACTTTTCTTGTAAAATTTGCAGGAGTAGTTGGTCTTGGCGTAAAGTCTGCACTAACTCAAATATCAAATCATCAAAATCGATTTTTCTTTCGGCTCTTTTTTGGGCTTCGTATTCTCTATAAACTCCGGCAAATAAAATGGTGCGTTCACATTTTTCTATCCTTTTCAAAGACTCACCTTTTAAATTGCCTTTGGATTCGCCTCTAGTAGAAAGTGCGGTCGGGTCAGTCTGGATCCTCTCGATTTCTTCTCGGCTGAAACTCTCGAGCATCTCAGGAGTCCAAGCTTCGCCTTTGGCGTCGCTTATAGTCCCCAATATTTTGTTTAAATAAAAATCAGGTTCGCCCAATGGTCGCAGTTTGTTAAACTTTTTTTGTTGCAAAATTTTCCTCAAGATAGTTTCAGCTTCCACATCAGTGATCTGTTTGGATTTGGCCAGATGAGGGAAATGATCTTGGAATTCAGTTATGACACTAGAAGCAAAACCGTGGAAAGTATGCACCGGTACTTCCAAAGCTCTTTCGCCTATGGTTTCTCTGAGTTTGGTCTTCATATTTTTGGCGCCAGCTTCGGTGAATGTCAAAGCCAAAATACCCGAGGGGGGTGTGTCTGTCATCCGCAAAATATTGGCCATACGCAAAGTCAGTATGGTGGTTTTGCCTGTGCCAGGGCCAGCGATGACCATGACTGGGCCTTCGATGCTATCTACCGCTTCCTTTTGTTTGGGGTTGAGTTTTTGATATTCGATTTCAAATTCTTTAGAAATCATAAATCTATAATATCACATTATCCCCAGCTAGGAGTTGACATGCTTGCATTATATTTCATATATGGTATAATAGTGCTTAGGAGATGAAAGGTGCTTATTCGATCGAAGGCGGCTTGTTTTTTTTCAGAGGTCGGTGAATGGTTCGCCGATCTGAGGGACAATGTGGTCTTGGTCGATTTCAACACCAAGATCAGGAACCTGACAGAAGATCTCAATTGCGAGAGTTTGGGTCCCGATGCTCGGCGGAAGACTGTTGCCGAGCTGGGCCTCTACATTGAGACTCGAGACAAGATATGGGCGCGGATTATCGCGCGCGATGAGCGACACGAAGCGCGGCGCCTTAGCAAGCAGGTGGTTCACTGATGCTACCGCCATTATAGGTCCGGTCGTTTGATACGACCGGGCCAATCTTTTTATGTAATTATAAGAAGTGTTGGAGGCGTTTGATTTTGTCGTGCTGACGCATTTTTTCTAGGGCTTTGGCTTCAATCTGGCGGATACGTTCACGAGTCACATTAAACTCTTTGCCGACATCTTCCAATGTGTGGTATACTCCATCTATCAGACCGTTTCTCATTTCAATAATTTTCTTTTCTTTGGGTGGTAAGTCGGACAAAATCTCTTGGAGCTGATCGCGTATAATACGGCGATTTGATTCTTGGTCAGGCGCTATTATTTTGTCATCGGCTACGAAATCGCTCAAAGTAGATTTGCTATCACCCTCGTCACCAACTGGAGACTCCAAGGAGACAGTGCCTTGGTCGATCTTTTCAATCATATAAATTTTTTCTGGATCTAGATCCATTTCTACTGCGATTTCTTCAGGCAAAGGGTCTCGGCCTAAATCTTGAGAAAGCCTCCTCACTACCTGTTTGTATTTGGCGATGGTTTCTACCATGTGCACCGGTACGCGGATAGTACGAGACTGGTCGGCCAATGCTCGAGTGATCGCTTGTCTGATCCACCAGGTAGCGTAAGTAGAAAACTTGTAACCTTTGGTGTAATCAAATTTATCAACCGCTTTGAACAAACCCAAGTTGCCTTCTTGGATCAAATCTAGCAAGGTAAGGTCAGAACTTCGGCCAACATATTTTTTGGCAATGGAAACCACTAATCGCAAGTTGGCTCTGGCCAAAATGTTTTTAGCTTCAGAGTCCCCGTTGAGTATTCTTTTGGCTAGTTCTTTTTCTTGGCCACCCGAAATGAGAGCGTGCTGGCCGATTTCTTTCAAATACATCTGGATGGAGTCGTACGAAGCCTCGTCTTTGAGGTGTTCTTTGCTTTTACCTACCAAAGAGACATCATCCAGAAGCCGGCCACCTTCTAAAATATCGATATCAGCCGTAGCGCATTCTTCATAAATTGCCTCAAGTAGAAAAACATCTTCTTCGATGGTTGGGAATTCTTTCAAGATTTCATCGTAGGTTATAAAACCCCGGTCTTTGCCTTTGTTAATCAGTAAAAGTTTTTTGGCATCTGCTGCTCCGGAAGATTTTTTGACTAATTTTTTGGGAGCACTTTTTTTGGCTTTTTTTACAGCTTTCTTTTTGGGTGCTATTTTTTTCTTTTTAGTCACTTTTCTTATCTGTTTTTTTGTCTTCAATTTTTTTGCCATCTGTTTTGAATTTATTTGTTAATTTCTTTAATATGTTTTTGAATTTTGTCGATTTCGGTTTTTATTTTATCTTCCGCTTCTTTTAAAATATTTTTATCATCCAGTTCCATGGCTGTTCTTTGTAATTGCTGTTTCAAATTTTGCAGCTCTAATCTCTGCAGTATATCTGCTTTAGTTTTTTCTAGATCGCCTCCTGAAGCATGCATTTCAGCCTCAAAGATAAGAGCTTCTTGATTTTCTTTGTAATTATCAAAAATTTCCTCAATCCTTGATTGTCCCAAAATTTTCACCCACTTTTCTTTGGTTGGAGATTTTTGATCTTGTAACTCTTCCAAGTATACCAAACCAACCATAATACGTTCAAGACTTGTTTTTTTTAAATTCAAACTGCCCATCTCGACCTGTTCTATTTCGTGTTTTGGGTTTTCTTTTATTTTTTTGAAATCATCCCAAACCGTCTCTTCATTCACTCTCATTTTTTGAGCAATCTTTTTTATAAATTGCGATTTTTCGATCTCGCTTTTTATGAAGCTCGCGATCGGCAAAACATTTTTTAAAATTTCTCTGGTCAAATTCCTACCTTCGTTTTCTCTGACTGCTTTGTTCAATATGAAATCCGTAAAATGTTCGGATTTTTTTAGGGCCTCCTTCCATTTTTCTGGGTCTGTCTTGGCGACTGATGCTGGATCTTCGCCCTTGGGTAATGAAGCTATTTTGGCCTCCATCCCCAGGTTAAGGGCCAATTCAGCTGACCTTATCCCAGCTTTTTCTCCTGCTAAATCAGAATCATAGCCGATTATAACCCTATTGGAAAGCTTCTGGAGCTTTTTTAGGTGCAATTCGGTCAAAGCGGTGCCCGAAGAAGCCACAGTATTAAAGACGCCAACTTGGTGAGACATTACCAAATCCATTTGCCCTTCTACCAAAACCGTATAGTCTAACTTGCGGATATAATTTTTGGCGACATCAAACCCATAAAGAGCTTCTGATTTGTAGAATAGTTTGGTTTCTGGCGAGTTTAAATATTTGGGAGTTTTATCGTCTTCTTTCATAGCTCTACCCGAAAAAGCTATCACTCGGCCAGTGCTGTCGCAAAGTGGGAAAATAATTCTATTTCGGAAAGTGTCGTAGTACTTATCTTGTCCTGCTTTGCCCGCCGTAGCCTCTGGCGAAGGCTGGGCGGCTTTTTTGATAAGCCCGGCTCCCAACATCTCTTCTTTGGAAAACTTTTGAGCAGTCAGATAATCAAACAAACTACGCCATTCATCCAAAGCGAAACCTAGTCGCCATTTGGTTATAGAAGCAGAGTTCAAGCCTCGTCCTTCCAAATATTTTAGGTTTTCTTGGTTTTTTGGTAAGTTTTTTTCAAAGAATTTGGTAGCTTCTTCCATTATTTCAAACATCCTCTCTTTTTCTTTTTGTTCTCTGCTCGCTGTTTCGGGGTTTTCGTTTTTGAATTTTTCTAGTTTTATGCCTGCGCGATTGGCCAAAGTTTCTAGAGCTCCTTTGAAATCTAGTCCTTCAAATTTTTCTACAAATGAAAATATGTCGCCTTTTTCCTGACAGCCAAAACAGTAGAAAGTCTGGCGGTTTGGCGAAATCAAAAAACTCGGAGTTTTTTCATTGTGAAAAGGGCATCGGGCTTTGAAGTTCACCCCTGCTTTTTCCACTTTGATGTAGCTCGAAATCACGTCCACTATGTCGAGCTTTTCTTTTATTTGTTCAGTGCTTGATGACATGTAGATTAAAATTTCATATTGTACCAGTCCAAATTGTAAGTGTCTTGAATCAAAATTCTTTCACCTTTGGCCCAAGTTTTGTTCCCTTCTAGCCCCAAGAGTTTTATCGCTTCGTTTACGTGGTCTTCACTCTTGCCTTCAATTTCCATGAAAGCCGGCATTTTAGGATATACATCTATATCAAACTGCCAATCTTTAAAGGTAAAAGATGTGCGGTCTTTTTCCTGATGAGCATATTTTTCCAAACCAATTTCTTCAAATAAGTCCCCGAGTTTTTCTGGCTCGGCGATATTGAAATTAATTTCTTTGTGTTTTCTGGCTGTGCCTAAAATATCTGACTTTGCTTTCCATGTTACTTCATGTCTACCATCAGAATAAGATCTAATCCTCAAAAACCAGTTATCCTCCCCTTCCTTAACTCCTTTTAATCTGTACCAGTCAACCACTAGTCTATTTTCTGAAATTTTGGTCGCGTTTAAAGAAGTAAGTTTTTCTTTAATCTTTTCAAAATCTATATCCAAAACTTTTGTTTCTATTTCGTGAGCCATTTTTATAATTGGTTTAATGGAGTAAAAATTTTATTTTTATCTAATGAGTGTGAAAGGACATCTATTTGTAAAAGTTCTTTTGCCTTTTCTATAAATTCTGATACCCCATTAATTTTGTTTAATTCATCTGGATTAGATTTTAGATAATCACGATATTCGACAATTTGTGCGACCTGAGCATCAATTATATAATCTGTGATCTTTGACACGCCTTTAACTTTTTGAGCGTATTCAATGGCAAATTTTGCTTGATCTGGACTGATAAGGCCAATTTTTTGCTCTATAACAAGCTGATTACCAGAAATGTTATCAAGAACTTTGGCTATCTTTGCAAACAATGTATCTTTTTTCCTAAAGGAACCAAAAGTTGAAGTAAGAAGATCCCTAGTTTCCTTTGTTAGTTTGCTAACGTGTTCTTTGAATTTTTCTATTTCTTCGTCATCTTTACTATTATGACTTTTGATTGGGGCAGGAATATCGAAGCCATCAATCACCTCGTCATCATCATGAACCAAAAGACAAACTAAAGTTTCTTCGATTAGAGCTGGTTCGTTTGGGAATTCTTTTTTCAAATCGGGAGCAATACAAATCAATAGCCGAGCTACTCGCGAGAGATGTTCAGCAATATTGTCTCCCTCGACATATGGGTTACCCTCGTACCTTTTAATAGCTTGGGCTTTAGTCTGAAAATTTGATACAAATTCCAATATTTTTGTAGCATCTGATAACTCCATAAAATAGATTTAAATTAGATGGTTAACTATTCAATTTTCAATTCTCTAATTTCCTTGATCCAATTCTTTTTGCAAATCTTTGATCATGTCGTATTTTGGACTACCTTTGAAACCAGAACCAGCTGGGATAAGTCGGCCGATGATGACGTTTTCTTTGAGACCTGATAGTTCATCTTCGGTACCACGCAAAGCGTTTTGGATGAGCATACGAGTAGTGTGCTGGAATGAAGCTGAAGAAAGGAAGCTCTTCCTAGAAAGTGAGACTTCAGTAATACCCAAAAGTAGAGCTTCAGCCTTGGCTTCTTCTTTGCCTGCTTTTTTCATAACTTCGTTCTCTACTAGGAAATCGCTGTGATTTATGATGTCGCCTTGAGAGAATTTGGTGTCTCCTGGGTGTTTTATTTTTCTTCGGCTAAACATTTGTCTGATGATGATCTCGATGTGTTTTCGAGAAACCGGCTCTCCTTGAAGTTCATAAATTTTGGTAATTTCGTGAATGATGTAGTTCTGAGTTTTTTCTTTGCCGGCGTATTTGAACAATTCATCCAAATCGACTGAACCATCAGTGAGTAGGTCACCTTTTTTGACTTTATCTCCAACTGAAACCATAACCATACGATGATAGTTGACTGGGTATTCTATGTTGGCTTTGGCTTTTGATTTTTCGCCTTCGTCTGGCAATAGTATTATCATTTTGTCTTTGCCATCTACTTTTATTTCGCTTATTGTGCCGTCTACTTTGGCTACCATAGCTGGGTTTTTAGGTATACGATTTTCAAAAACTTCTTCAACTCTAGGCAAACCTTGGGTGATGTCTCCACCGACAGATGCGGTACCACCGGCGTGGAAGGTTCTCATAGTGAGCTGAGTACCTGGTTCACCGATATCTTGAGCGGCCACTGTACCGACCGCTTCACCTAATTCTGCGATTTTGTTTTTACCTAAGTCGGCGCCATAGCAGTGGATACAAACTCCGTCCAAAGTTTTACAAGTGAGTGGTGATCTTACTAGTAAGTTTGCAACGCCTGCAGCTTCGATTTTGGTAGCATCGTCGCGAGAGATGAAATGGTTTCTTTTGAATAGTACATTACCATCTTTATCTTTCAAATCTTCTGCCAAAAATCTACCTTTAGCTATTTTGGCGATAGAAACTTCAATACCTGAAGATGTGATTTTGGAAAGAGTGACACCTTCATGAGTACCGCAATCTTCTTCTACGATCAAACAATCTTGAGAAACATCAAACAATTTTCGAGTGAGGTATCCGGCTTTGGCAGTGTTGAGGGCGGTGTCGGTCATACCCTTTCTGGTACCGTGGGTAGTGATGAAATATTCGATAGGAGTGAGCCCTTCTTTGTTTGAAGAAATGATTGGGAAATCGATAGTTTCTCCGGCAGTGTTGACGATGAGACCTTTCATACCAGCCATTTGAGTGAGCTGGCCCATTGAACCTCTAGCACCTGATTTCACCATGTCATAAACTGAACCGGTTTTATCCATCGAACTTTGGATAGCTTTTTCAATCTCGTCTTTTGTGTTGGTCCAGATTTCAATATTTTTGGATCTTTTTTCGCCAAATGAAAGCAACCCAGCATCGTACTGATCTTTTACAGTTATAACTTTGGCTTTTGCTCGATCGATAATTTCGTATTTATTTGCCGGTACTACCACGTCATCAATACTCCAAGTAACGCCCGAAACAGTCGCATAACGGAAACCAAATTCTTTGATTTTATCCATAATTGGCGGGATAGAGTCGGTACCATAACGAGTGATGAGGTCATCGATCAAAGCAGCCAATTTTTTCTTGTCTATCTCGGTGTTGATGAAAGGATAATCGCTTGGTAAGACTGAGTTAAACAAAAGTCTCCCGACAGTGGTTTCAAACAATTCGCCGTTGAACTTCGCATATTTAGGAGAATCAGTTCCCAATATCTTTATTTTTGCTCGGTATTCGGTTACGCCGAAGTCATATGAAGTAATCGCTTTGTTTGGATTAGGGAAAACCATACCTTCACCTTTTTCGCCACTTACGTCTTTGGTCATCCAATAACAACCCAAAATAATATCGAGAGGTTTACTGGAAATAGTAGTATCTCCAGAACCTGGTTTGAGGATGTTTTTGTCTGAAGCCATGATCATCTTGGCTTCTAATTGAGCTTCGGGTGAAAGTGGGACGTGAACCGCCATCTGGTCACCGTCGAAGTCTGCGTTGAAGGCACTACATACAAGTGGATGAAGCTGGATAGCATTACCTTCAATCAGTATTGGCACAAAAGCTTGGATACCCAATCGGTGCAAAGTAGGAGCACGGTTCAAAAGCACATATTTATCTTTGATAACTTCTTCCAAAATTGCCCAAACTTCTGGTATTTGATCATCAATCAATCGGCTGGCACCGCGCACGTTGTAAGCCAGCTCTTGTTTCAAAAGTTTTGATATAACGAATGGTTTGAAAAGTTCCAATGCCATGTGTTTTGGTAGACCGCATTGATGTAATTTCAAATCTGGACCAACGACGATAACGGATCGGCCAGAATAATCAACACGTTTACCCAAAAGATTTTGACGGAAAAGGCCGCGTTTACCCTTGAGGTTGTCAGCCAAAGATTTGAGTTCTCGAGATTTGTTTGATTGGCTTGTTGCTTGTTGGCTATTGTTGTGTCTGATTGAATTATCAACCAATGCATCAACCGCTTCTTGCAAGATTCTTTTTTCGTTTCTTAAAATGATGTCTGGTGCAAAAATTTCTTTCAATTTTTTTAATCGGTTGTTTCGGTTGATCACTCTGCGGTAAAGGTCGTTTACATCAGAAGTAGCATATCTACCACCATCTAACGGCACCATTGGGCGCATAGCAGGAGGGATGACTGGTATGGTAGTCAAAAACATCCACTCTGGTCTGGTACCAGATTTGATCATTGATTGGATCAAGGCCAATCTTTTGGCGATCTTGACTGACTCTATAGATTTGGAGGCCTCAAGTTCTTTTTTGAGATTTTCTTCCAATTTATTCAAATCTAAGTTTCTGAATATATTGTAAATAGCCTCGGCTCCTATTTCTGCTTCAAAAAATGTTCCGTATTTTACAGAATAATTGTGATAAACAATTTCATCAATAACTTTACCTTCTACGATACTTTCGATCTCCTTTTTTCTTTGAATTAATTTTTCTTTGAGATCGTCTTTTTCTTTTTCTTCGGTTACGTTTTTGATTCTAGATTTGAATTCGGCATCCAAGTCTCGCAAAATACTTTGTTTTTCTTCGTTTGATACTTTAGTGACTATGTAGCCAGCAAAATAAATAACTTTTTCTACATCAGCTGAAGTAGTCCCAAGAATCAAAGCGATACGTGATGGCATGCTTTTCAAGAACCAAATATGAGCTACTGGAGCAGAAAGATCGATGTGACCCATCCTTTCTCGGCGGACGATGGAGCGAGTGATTTCGACGCCACACTTTTCACAGACAATACCTTTGTATCTTATTCCTTTGTATTTACCGCAATAACATTCGTAATCTTTATCTGGACCAAATATTTTTTCATCGAAAAGGCCGTGGCGCTCACTGCGTTGAGTCCGGTAGTTTATCGTTTCTGGTTTGGTAACCTCGCCAAATGACCATTACTTGATTGCTTCAGGAGAAGCCAGTGAAAGTTTTATCATGTCAAAATCTGCCACTGCGTTTGAATTTTTATTAATCATTTTTGGTTGGGTTATTTTTGATAAGTTCTATGTTCAAGGCCAAACCTCTCAAATTGCTGACCAGTACGTTGAATGCGGCCGGTAGGTTTTCGCCAGTGATTCTTTCGTCTTTGACAATTGAATCAAAAGCGGCTGATCTACCAAGGATATCGTCTGATTTGATGGTAAGCATTTCTCGGAGCGTATAAGCTGCTCCATGTCCCAAAAGTGCCCAGACTTCCATTTCTCCAAATCTTTGACCTCCACCTTGAGCTTTACCGCCCAAAGGTTGTTGAGTGATGAGAGAATAAGGCCCGATAGAACGCATATGTATTTTGTCCTCTACCATGTGGTCCAGTTTCAAGATATACATATACCCGATAGCAGTTTCTTGCTTAAATGGATCGCCTGTGCGGCCGTCAAAAAGTTGAACTTTGCCATTTTCGTTGAAACCCGCTTTGACCAATTCGGTTTTTATTTCTTTGTCGGTAGCGCCAGCAAAAGTTGGGACTACGGCTTGGTAGTTCAATGTCTTGGCGGCCAATCCCAAATGCATTTCTAATATTTGACCCAAGTTCATTCTTGAAGGCACACCAAGTGGAGTGAGGATGATATCGATTGAAGTACCATCAGCCGTGTAAGGCATGTCTTCAATTGGTAATATTTTTGAAATAACTCCTTTGTTGCCGTGTCTACCAGCTAATTTATCTCCCACTGAGACGTTTCTGATTTGAGCTATTTCGATGTGGATTCTCTTTATGATGCCGGATTCTAGTTTGTCACCTTTTTCTCTAGAGAAAATTTGGACATTGATGATACGGCCCTTTTTACCACCACCTACTCGTTTAGAAGTATCTTTGACATCTCGAGATTTTTCACCAAAGAGAGATCTCAAAAGTCTTTCTTCTGGAGTGAGTTGAGACTCGCCTTTTGGAGTGATTTTACCAACTAAGATGTCACCTGGGTTGACTTCTGCTCCTACTCGGACCACTCCATCTTCGGCCAAATTTTTCAATTTGTTTTCACCGACGTTTGGAATATCGCAAGTAGTTATCTCAGGACCCAATTTGGTGTCGCGGACACTTACTACGACTTCATCGATATGAATAGTGGTGAATTTATTTTCTTTGACTAATCTTTCGGAAAGGATGATGGCGTCTTCGTAGTTTGCTCCAGACCAAGACAAAAAGGCAATTAAAATGTTTTGACCCAAAGCTACTTCACCTTGGACTGAAGTCAAAGTATCAGCTAGACAATCACCCACTTTGACGTGTTGACCTATATCTACTATTGGTCTTTGGTGGAAACAAGTAGAACTGTTGGTTTTGGCAAAGTTGATAAGTTTGTGCTGAGTTTTTTTATCTTTTTTGTCTGTGATTTCAATCAAATTACCATCAACTTTGGTGACTGTACCGTCAGTTAAAGCAGTGACCAATCTACCTGTGTCTCGCATAGCCGGGCCTTCGATACCGGTTGCTACGAGTGGTGCTTCTGGTTCAACACAAGGAGTTGCTTGTTTTTGCATACTTGAACCCATGAGTGCGCGGTTGGCGTCATCATGATCCAAAAATGGGATAAGTGATGTGGCTACTGAAAAAGCTTGGTTAGTGGCTACATCGATATAGTCAATTTTGTTTTTTGGTACTAAGTCAGGGTTGTTATTCAAACGCGCTTCTACCATTTCTGGTTTGATGTTGCCATTTTCATCTATTTCTATAGCAGCGTGAGCGATAGCAAAAGTCTCTTCTTCTAAGGCGTTTAAGTACTCTACTTTATCGGTAATTTTTCCGTTTTTGACTTTGATGTAAGGAGTTTCAATCATACCAAACTCATTGATACGAGCGTAAAGAGCCAAGTGTAAAATCAAACCAATGTTTGGACCTTCTGGTGTTTGAATAGGACAAAGTCGACCGTAGTGTGAAGGGTGCACGTCACGCACTTCAAAGCCGGCACGGCTACGGTTCAATCCGCCGGGTCCCAAAGCTGAAAGAGTACGCAAATGCTCGATTTCGGCCAAGGTATTTTCTTGGGCCATAAATTGAGAAAGCTGGTTGGTGGTGAAAAATTCTTTGAGTCTAGCTTGTAGTGGTTTGGCAGTTATAAATTGGATAGGCAAAGTCATATCGGTATCTACAGTAGACATACGATTTTGCATATTTCTTTTTATTTGAGCCATCCCTATTCTGAATTTTTGTTGCAATAGTTCACCGACATATTTCACTCTTCGGCTTCCTAGGTGGTCGATATCATCTTCTACTGATCCGGGAGTGATGTTCAAGTGTATAATATGATTGACTACCAATTTCAAATCTTCAATGTTTAGAGTTCTTCTATCAGATCCTTTGCCAGAAGTTGGTAAATCAAACCTAGAATTGAATCTAAATCGGCCAACTTTTTGGAGGTCATAACGATCTACATCAAACAAATTGTTTAAAAATTCTTTGGCGTTTTCAGCGGTGGCCAAATCGCCATCTCGGAGTCGGCGGTATATTTCTATGTAAGATTCAGCGGCAGTCTTAGCGTGATCTTTGGCCAAAGATTTTTCTAAGTATTCTTTGGCGTCTGGGTTGTCTTTGAAAAGATCAAATATTTCAGAATCAGTTTCTGCTCCGAAGGCTCGCAAAAGTGAGGTTACAGGAAACTTTCGCTTTCTATCGATACGTACATATATAGCCTTATCAACATCAGTTTCAATTTCGATCCAAGCCCCACGAGCTGGTATGATTTTTACACCAAAAAGCGCTTTACCTTTGGCTTCTAGTTTGGTGAAAAACACTCCGAAAGATCGAGCGAGCTGAGGGACTATCACTCTTTCTACTCCACTTATGATGAAGGTACCGTGCGGAGTCATCATGGGGAAATCAGCTAAGAAAATCTCTTGTTCCTTTTCGGTACCCATGGTTTTGTTGGTCAAACGCACTCGGGCTTTGAGAGGGGCTTCATAATAGAGTTTCTTTTCTTTGGCGTAATACTCATCATATTTAGGTTTTTCTAACTCGAAACTTAAAAATTCAAATTTAAATTTTTTGCCGGAAGTGTCGCTTATAGTGGTGAATTCATCAAAAACCTCCTTGATACCTTTTTCTACCAACCATTTGAAAGAATTAACTTGGTCTTTGGCCAAATCAGGGATTTCGATCAAAGGTTTTTTGAACTTACTGAAATATTTTTTGGGTAATATATTTGTCATAATTTATAATTGTTAATTTTTATTTTTTAAAATAATTTAGTTCATTATTAAAATTTTAACCAACACACAAGCACAAAAAATCGCCCCAAACCTTTGGGGATTTTTATTTCCTCTTTTTAACTGTTTATTTTGTTATAAGCCAAACTTAAGAAATTCGCTTGTAATCCGTCAACTGACGGAGACTGCTTTTGGTTATAAACAGTCCACCATTGACAAGCCATAACTCAATCGATCAATGTTAAACATTAGTATATACCCAGTTAAAAGTTTGTCAAGCTTGTCAACCCCACTTGTGGATAACCCCGTAGTGAATTTTGGCATCGCACTTCGTGCTTAAAAGCACAATGCCAAAATCTACTACGGGGTGGATAACTTAAATTACAATGGCCGTCATTGTAATTTTAAAATGTGGTGTAGTTTATTTTGCTGCTCTAAGTAGGGCAACTATAAATAAAGATTCGGCCCAGCCGAGTGGAGTGTTGTCGTTGGGTTTGTCAGAATCGGAATAATAAAGTTCGGGGATTTGATCTTTGTAAATGGTTTTGAAAGATTTTTCTAAATATTCATGAGCTTTTTCTTTGTCATTCTTATTCTCTTCCTGCCCCTCTCTTAATAAAAGAGGCGATTCAGCAGAATCGTGCATACTGGTGCGGTTGGGGTGAGTTATTTTTCCTGCAAACTGATTATATATAATAGAAAGCCAAGACAAACCAAAACACCATTCAGCCTCTTCACTGACTTCGTCTTCATTTTTATTATAATATCTATCGTTTTTGTATCTGATCACTCCGCGGTCTTTTTCTAGATGGTATTCTATGTGTCTGACTATTTCACGGGCCATTTTTTCGGGTACAACATTGAACGGGTAAATAAGAGAAAGTAGAGCCAGATCGGTAAATTTGCTTTTTGACTCTCTGGGTAGGATCTTTTGCAAAGCTTCTTCACCTTTTTCTATAAGATGTAGGGGGATTTGCACCAAACCGGTCTTGGCGATTGATTTCAGGCCGGCCACACAAGCTCCGACTGACGAGGCGTGTACTTCTTCGTATTCTTCCCAGACACCATTGTCAGGATCATGCCAATATTCTATAGATTTTAAATAATCTACCAGAATTTGGAGTATTTCTTTTTGTTCTTCGGTTTCAATTATTTTGAGGCCTTTTTGTTGTAGATCACCTATTTTAAAAAGTATCGCTCCGACTGCATCATTTTGTTTGTTGCCCCACTCTTCCCAAAATTCTTCAAACGTTTCGGGGTTGTAGCGAGCGTGAATGTATTGAAAGGTGTTGTAAGGCTTGTTTTTGACAGCCCAACTTATTTTATTTTTGTGTTTGACGAAAATAGCGATCAAAGCCTGCCAGACTTTTTTGACGGTTTCCAAATCCCCTATTTCTTCAAAGGCTAGACAGGTATAAAAATTGTCCCTAAGCCAAGCTTTGTTGTAACCGGTAGAAACATCCGAGCGTGACGCCAAAAACAAACCGCTCGAGGACTGCAAAGCGCGTATATTGTCCAAATGTTTTTCTAAAATGTCCTCACTTATTATCATAAGATTTTATATCCCACTCCTTTTCCCCTCTCCTGCTTCTAGGAGAGGGGTTAGGGGTGAGGTTACTTCCCTAATATATTTTTCTCATAAAGCTTTTTGGCTTCTATCAACATATCTTTTAAATATGGTCTTTTATTCTCCATCAAATCAGCCAGTAAAGGATAATTTTTTTTGGCTTCAGCATACAAACCAATCACTTTTTCTTCTTCTTTAAAAAATTCCAACATTTTAAGTGAAAGTTTTTCTTCGTAGTAAGCCTTTTCATCATCGATACCTTTGCCTCTGATGCCCTCTACTATTTCTTTGGCAATATCGGTCTCGGTTTGAGCCTGAGCAATCAAAAAATCTACCTCATCTTTTATTGGATATTTCATATTTAATTTAAACAGTTCTTTCTAAATCTCTAAAATAAGGATTCTCTCCTAATCTCTCTAAGACTTCGGATAATTTATTTTGAAAAACATCAAAAACGTTTTTTTCGGCGACTCTTATTTTTTCAATCCGGGTTTCTACTGTTTTTTCAGCTTCAACTGAATTTATATTTTCCGCTGGTTTAAATCCTTCCATGTTTTTAAATTAAAAATTTTATTAACACCTTTATTATACTCTCTTCTTTTTTTTGTGCTAAAATATATGTGGAGTAGTTCTTTGCGGGGTGAGTATTATCACCATATAAACCAAAAGAGAAGCCCACCGCTGCTCGGCTTAGGCGGGGCACAATGTATTTCTCCTTTGGCTTAACTAAATAAAACACGAAATCACGCTTGCCTGCGCAGGTAGGCGTTGGTATTTGTGTTTGTAAGTTAAGATAGTAAAAACCGTCTCGTGGAGGGACGGTTTTTACTTTTTATTTACTTTTTTTATTGCGCCATTCTGTAATTTTCGCCCTTCATAAAAATTCAGGACGAAAATTACTTGTTTTTTTGGCTTCGCCATTCGGTAATTTTCGCATGATTTCCAGATAATAAAATCTTGGGTACGCGATATTTTTTGCCTTTGTATTCCAAAACTTCCGGTCGAGTATAATGTGGATATTCTAGGCCGTTCTCACCCACTTCCCCATCTTTTTCTTTTTTTAACAAAAGATTCCAATAAGATTCTTCTTTTAAAGAATCCAGATTTATCACTCCCGGGACGAGTCTCCCTACGGCCGAAGAGACTACCATAGTAGCCACGTCACCATCAGTCAAAACATAAGGCCCGATGGAAATTTCTTCAGCTTTTAAAGCCAGCTTCACGCGCTCATCGATACCTTCATAACGACCGGTTATAAAAATTATGTCTTGATATTTTTGAGCCCAATCGTAAGCCATTTTTTGATTAAATATTTTACCTTTGGCCGAAAAAACCACTACTTTGGTTTTCTTTTTTTTATCTCCTATTTTCTTTTCAATCTTAGCAAAAGCTTTGAGTATGGGCTCCGCTTGAAGCACCATGCCAGCTCCGCCACCGTAAGGTCTTTCGTCGATTCTCAAATACGGTTTATCGTTCTTTTTTTGAGATTTTGAAGGTTTGACGAAAGCTCTAGGGTTGTAAAAATTAAATTTTATTTTTTTATTTTTTTGAGCGCGTGCCAAAATAGACGCATCCAAATACGATTGAAAGATTTCTGGGAACAATGTAATTACATGAAAATTCATAATTTAGATAATAAAACAAAATCGCTCAGATGTCTACTGAAGCGATTTTGTTTTTGATTTATTTGTATATTTTATTCGAGTTTCAAATCTTCCATGACTTCGTCCATCGATCTCATCTGGTCAGATTGAGGGACTTGAGATGATTCCATTTTTCGGCCACCTTCTGGTTCGTTAATTTTGAGGTTGACTCGAGCGTTGTTTTTCATACCTACTACTCGTAGCAATATCCTGATAGCTTTGGCTGTGTTGCCACTACGGCCGATAATTTTGCCCATATCTTCTGGATGTACGTCTAAACTTAAAAGTACTCCCATTTCATCAACAGTTCTACTAATTTTTACAGACTCTGGGTGGTCTGCTAATCCTTTCACGACATAATCCAAAAATTGCGCGTCTTTTTCCATTTCAGTTTATTAAATTAATAATGTCCTACGGTTTAATTATATTATACTGGAGTTTCTTCGGCAACTACTTTTTCTTCGGTAGGAGCTGGAGTTTCAATTTTGGCTTCTTCCTTTGACTCTATGGTGGCGTCGGCAGCTGGTTTTTCGGAAACTAGAGCGGTCCTTTTGGGTAAAGCGTTGATTTTTTTGCCGTCTATAACTTTTTTATCTACTAAAATATTGTGGACAGTATTTGATAATTGAACACCTTTTTCGATCCAGTGTTTGACTCTATCGTTTTTAAATTCGGCTTTGTCCCCTTTTCTAGCGTCAAAAGAACCTAGTATTTCCAAAAACTTACCACTTTTTGGGCCGTTTTTGGAGTCAGTCAAAACCAGTCGGAATACCGGCTCGTGTTTTCTGCCTACTCTTTGAAGTCTGATCATTAACATTGCTTATAAACCCTATCAAAATATGATAATTATGTCAAACTATTAGGACCTAGGGTCGCCATTACTCATTAAATTACTGACTATGCTCTCTAATTTTTTTCTTTCATCAATAATGTCTTGATTAAGTTCTGGCATATCATTGATTTCTTTTAATCTGGCTTCAACTGCTGTAAGTTGTTTTTTGGGGTCGACATCGTTGTAAGATTGAAACCCATTACCACTAGTTTTTTCTAGATCTTCCATATAATGTTTGTTACTTTTAATGTCAAAATTATATCATAACTAAAATTATAAAAATTGGTAAAGAACTGATAAAGAAGCTAAGATAAATATTATAAGGGCACGTGGCGGAACTGGTATACGCGTACGCTTCAGAAGCGTATGGAGCAATCCTTGGAAGTTCAAATCTTCTCGTGCCCACCATTTAATATGTTAAAATATATGTATGTCTATTATTTTAAATAAAGCGGAACTTTTGGAAACCAATCCAGAATTACGTGGGCCAGCCTTAGAAATTTTGGAGGCAGGACTGGAGGCGATTGATACTGAAAAAATTTTGAGAAAAAAAGTTTCAGTAAGTGATGGAAAACTTTTTATAAAAAATAGTGATTTAGAATCCATTTCTATTTCTCTCCCCTCCCCTGCATCTAGGGGAGGGGCCGGGGGTGAGGTTTATTTCATCGGTATAGGCAAATGCGCTTTGGATGGTGCCAAAGTCATAGAAGGAATTTTGGGTGGTTATTTGACTCAAGGCATGGTGATTGATGTCAAAGATGAATCTGAAGCTCTTACACTCAAAAAAATCCAATATTTTAAAGGCACTCACCCCCTACCCTCAGAACAAAATGTAGAAGCAACTAGACAAATTTTGAAAATGGTTCACGGAGTCACTGAAAAAGATTTGATTATCACATTGATTTCTGGTGGTGGTTCGGCTCTGTTTGAATTACCGATTGAAGGTGTCAGTCTCAAAGATATTATAGACAAAACCAAAGAACTGATAGCGAGGGGTGCTGATATTTACGAATTAAACGCCGCTAGAAAAGAGATGTCTCAAGTCAAAGGTGGCAAATTTGCCGAAATATGCCGTCCGGCTAAAATAGTTTCGCTACTTTTTTCTGATGTTTTGGGTAATGATATTTCAGTGATTGCTTCGGGCCCGACTGTAATTGAATCAGTAAATAAGAATAATTCCTTACGCTCCCAAGATGTTTCGCATATCCCCGCCCGCCATGACGGCGAGTCGGGCGGGTCGCTTCAGGAATATTCAGAGATGCCTACCAATATTCTCTTGGTTTCCAATCACGACGCTCTTGAAGCTATGAAAATTAAATCAGAAGAATTGGGTTTCAGTACGACTATCGAAACTGAGAAATTTTCAGGTAACGCTAGTGAGTTGGGTGAAGAATTAGCGAGAAGATCATCAAAAAACAAGACTTGCATTTTGTTCGGAGGCGAAACAACTGTCAAATTGCCTGCTTTCGCTCCTGGATTGGAGCTTCAGCGTGGCAAAGGTGGGCGCAATCAAGAAATGGCTCTTTCCGCTTTGTCTCACATGTCGTCTGATACAGTTTTGATCTGCGCATCTTCAGATGGTTTTGATAATACTGATCATGCCGGAGCCATAGTTGATAATGCGCTTTTTCAAAAATCCAAAGATCTGAATTTATCAACTGAAGAATATTTACAAAATAGTGATAGCTACAATTTTTTTAAAAAAATTTCTGATGGTGCGATATACACAGGAAAACTCGGGAGTAATGTCTCTGACTTATGTATAATATTATATAAGTAATTTAAAACTTATTTAATTTTATACAAATGGAAAAAGATAAAAAGTTTATACTTTGGTTTGACCAAGTAAATAACAATGATGTCTCTATGGTGGGTGGCAAAAATGCATCACTCGGTGAGATGTACACTACTTTGGTACCCAAAGGTATCAGAGTACCCAACGGTTTCGTGGTGACCGCTTACGCTTATAAATATTTTATTGAAAAAGCTGGATTGCTTTCTTTTATTGAAGATCAGTTGAAAGATTTAAATACCGAAGATATCAAAGATTTACAAAAAAAGGGTAAAGCTATCAGAGAAAAAATTATAAAAGCTGATATTCCTGCCGAAATTGAAACAGAAATTGCTAATGCTTACAAAGACCTTTCAAATGCGTATAAAACAGACGAAACTGATGTGGCGGTGCGTTCAAGCGCGACGGCCGAAGATTTACCGGGTGCATCGTTCGCCGGTGAACATGAGACGTATCTTAACGTGGTTGGTCCCAAAAAAGTTTTTGAGGCGGTCAAGATGGCAATGGCTTCACTTTGGAATGACCGCGCTATTTCTTATCGAGTAGACAAAGGTTTCAATCATTTTGATGTCGCTCTTTCGGTGGGGGTGCAAAAAATGGTGCGTTCCGACAAAGGTTCTTCGGGAGTCATGTTTACTATTGATACTGAAACTGGTTTTAGAGACGTAGTAGAGATAGACGCTTCTTGGGGTCTGGGCGAAATGGTGGTACAAGGTAAAGTCACTCCGGATTCTTATTTGGTTTTTAAACCCACTTTGAATCAAGGTTTCCAAGCGATTATCAAGAAAACTATCGGCTCCAAAGAAAATAAAATGATTTATGCGACTAGTAGCACCACTTCAGCCGGCGCCGGTTTGGTCAAAGAAGTAGATGTAGCCGAAAAAGATAGAAATATTTTTGTTTTAAATGATGAAGAAGTTTTGACTCTTTCTCGTTGGGCACTTGAAATTGAAAAGCATTATACCGAAAGAGCCGGCAAACCGATGCCGATGGATATGGAATGGGCCAAAGACGGTATAACTGGCGAGCTTTTTATCGTCCAAGCTAGACCAGAGACTGT
>JBAYKK010000006.1:0-49545 GCA_041664625.1 Minisyncoccota bacterium | reverse complement strand
TCTCATCTTTTTTATTTTTTGTAAAAAAATCAAACATGTTTGTAAATGAATTATGAATTAAGATTTATGAATTAAGAATAAGAAATTTTGTTTTTTTATTTTTATCATAATTCATTATTCATACTTCTTAATTCAGTTTTATTGGCTTCTCGCTTTCACCTGGATTAAATATTTTGTAAAACAATTCTACTACTTCGTCTGTACCAAGCTTGGCTACTCGCACACCGCAACGCACCAAACCTTGCTCGACTACCCCCATCCTTTGCTCCAATTGGTTTTTCTTTTCTTCGAAGTCCTCTTCTTTGGCTTCTTTACTTTTTTCATTACTGCCAAATGGGAATTTGCTACTTGTTTTGATGAGGGCGGCATCGTAGGGTACTACTATAAAGAAGTTTTTGGTCATAATGTTGGTGGACTCAGTGAAGCTCTTTATGAATGCCATGTATTGCTCAATCTGAATCTTCATCAAATCGTTAGTTTGTTCCTTGTACCGCCCTTCTAAAAGAGCAATATAGGGGCGGATATCAAGCCTTCGTGATTGGATTAAAATTTGGACAGAAAAATCTAAAGAATTTAAAAAATCTTGAAATTGCAAAAGTATAGCTTGCCTTTCGTCATTGGATTTCAAAGAAAAGTTTACGCTTGAAGCCATGAGGACACCGCGCATTCCTCCTTCTTTTAATATGACGATACCGTCTCGGACGTCATCTATGGGTACGAATTCTTGAGTTGCGTTTTTGGGCATAAATACATTATACAGTCTAAAATTTTTAATTCCTAACTATTTGCGTTTTTTTCGTCTTCTTTTTTCTTTACATCTAGTTCCCAATTTAAGTCTTTGAGTTTACTTTGAGATAAATTTGGCACGATCAAAGAACTAAATTTGTTGGTGTTGCTTGCGTTTTCTCCGGACTCTTCCTCAGGCTCTTTTTTGTGCCAA
This sequence comes from Minisyncoccota bacterium, assembly GCA_041664625.1. GTDB lineage: Bacteria > Patescibacteriota > Minisyncoccia > Phycocordibacterales > WO2-35-19 > WO2-35-19. The sequence goes on along the minus strand of JBAYKK010000006.1, from coordinate 48,605 downwards.
ATATAAAGCTTGTCTTTCAAAAAATAGCGGAAAGCGGACTCCATAATGTTTACAAAAGGCCTATTGTTTACTTTATAAAAAGCCAAAGCCAAAGCCAAGACCACGATAGGTGAAGCTATCAGTAGTCCAAAAAAAATACCAAAAAACACCACTCCGACTACCGCTACGCTAGCTCCGCCAGCTAAATATATAAATTGTTTCAGGGTGAAAGGCCCAAATATTTTATCTTCTACATCTATAAATTGTGGTATTTGAAATCTCATAGGGTATGAATTATGAATTAAGAATCATGAATTATGCTTAAGTCTATTAGATTTTAGCAGACCATTGCAAAGTTTACTAACGATCACCGTTTGTCCACCAATTTCTTGAAATATTTTATTATCTATATATCCAACATCTCTGGAAACCAATAATTGATTTTGTACTTCAGTTAAAGAACCTAAAGCAATAGAATAAAACTGGGCCTTGTCTTTAAAAGTATTTCTACTAAATCCTTCGGCAATGTTGGAAGTAATCGAGACAACGGCTCTTCTAATTTGGTTTGTTAATCCAAATATTTCATCTTTTGGGAAATTTTTTGTTGTTTTATAAATCATGATTACCAATTTATGTCCTTCTTTCCACACATTCAGATCTGTAAAAGATTTTATTTTTTGCTCTTTGCTTAATTCATAATTCATAATCCCTAATTCAGTTTATGGATTCACGATATGGATCACTCTCCCCAATATAATTATGTATTACTTTAGACCCCGTGTTTTCTACTGGTAAGTTTGCTGGTTTTTCTTCCTTCCCATTCATACTTCTTGATTCATAATTCATAATTCCGCCATCAGCCTGCTTTGCAGGCTGCATGGCTCTTGCCTGATTTAAAATAATTTGTTCAAAACTATCCCCTACCCTCCTTTCTTTTGGTTCTGTAGGTTTGATTTGTGTTTGGATATTGGTTTGTTCGGGAGATTTTTGGGGTTTTTCTTCTGACTCACTTTCATTATCATTATTAGCGTTTATTTTTTGATAAATATTGTCTAGATTATTTAATATCTCGCTCTCTACTTCACTAGATAGTTTTTGACTCAGTATATTGTCTACACTTATCTCATTGGTTATGATTCTTTGCAAAACTTCTTTACTATTTATTTCCATTAGAAAATCAACAACAGCTTTTGCCAAAGTATCATGTTGTTTTTGGTCTAGGTTATTTCTTTGGGTTATATCATCAATAAATTCATCTATTTCTGGTGAAGCGATAATATCCCGTATTTTTTGCGGTAGTTTTTTGTATATATCTCTTTTTTGTTGTGGCGTATACATTTTTATGGTGTCCAATTATCTACTCTAGTTGCATGATTCATCCATGTGTTCTGAGGAACTGTTGAGTGGGCTCGTATATCTCTAATTTCATCAGGTTGTAGGTCACCGTCAGACATCAAGTCGGCAAGTTGTCTAACGTTTAATCTAGGGATTATTAATGGACTGATACGAGCTTCATGAGAAAGTTTACGAGCTTGTTTTGGTGGTAATTTACTTATAATGCTGTCTAACGCTGCAGCCGTAAATGTAGCGGCGTGAGCTGGGTTTGTTGCTATTTTGTGTATTTCATCAATTCTTTCACGGCTAACGGCATCATTCTTCGCTTCTTTTGCGGATTTTTCTGTTTTCTCTTTTTCTTCTAAGGACAAAGTACTTCTTAGTCTGGTTGTTGTAGGGTTTGTCCCTGTTCCTCCAGATGCGACATGTCTATTGTCCAAAACTTCATCAAGAGCGGCTCGGTCTCTAGCTGATAATTTTTCATACATATACTTCTGGTCACTTGGACTCAAGCTGGATAAATGATCTGCCAAAATTTCTGGTTGAGTTTTGAATCTTTTCATTACGTCGTCAGTTCTCTTCCTCCTCTTCTCATCCTTATTGCTTGCACTAGCTGAGAAACCCCCTACTCCTCCAGCTTTACCGACAATGCCCATGGTGTCATTTATATAACTATCTGCCCCGATGCTTTTGGCTAATTTGCTATTTCCCAATCCTCTGACATCAAAACTGCTGCCTGCAAGTTTTTGGGCAGTTGCCAATTTCATTCTTGCTCCTAAATCTCCTCTAGCGGCTCTTTCTTGTAAGTTTTTATCACTCGCCACTGCATTTGCTCCTCTTCCAATTATTTGTCTTTGTGCCCACGCCGTACCACCAATCGCCACAGCACCAATACCACCGGAGATAGCTTTGAATCCCGCAGTCTTGCTGGCCATAGTTTTTGAAATAACCAGAGCGGCGATGGCGAAACCCATAATCAGTACATAGTTAAGAAGTAAAGCCATGGCACCTTCTTGGTTTTTTGCTGGGTCTTTTATCAAATCTATCCATGATGTTGTTGCACTAGATTTTGAGGCGAATAAAGAGTTACCAAGATTAAAAGCTACCCAAGTTAAAGCAAAATAAAGAGGTGCAAAAAATGATTGAGCTATCAAGGCGTCTTTCCACTCATCAAATTTTTTTGATTGGCCGGGTATGATATAGGCAATCAAAGCTAGAGGCGAAAGAATCATTAAAAAAACCAAGAGAATAAATCTTGTGGCAAACATTATGCCGACAATTAAGAAAAATATTGCAGACATAAGCATAAAAATCGAACTCATAATTCCTGTTATTAGAATATTTTGGGCGTTTATCCCGCCATCTAAAATGTTTATTCCGTACCAAGTTTGGAGTCCTAACATTCTCATGTAGCCACCGGAAATACCTTTAAAATTTGCCGATCCACCTGGTATTGTGCTTCCAAGTTGCATATTGTTGGCGGCAATTGATTTATAAAAACCGACAGCGACAATGTTTGAAGCGTCAATCACTACTTTTGAAAAGAAAAGACTGAAGTTTATGAGTAAAGCTACGATGATTATGTTTCGTATGGTGGTTTGGAAATTACCAAAATTAGAATCAAACATGGCTTTGAATGCTGCGTAGAGTAGTACGAATATAAAAGCCATATTGGCCACATCTCGCAAAGTCTCCCAAGTCGTAGTGATAGTTTTGCCTAATCCCACAGAATCACCGAGATTTGTGGATACTTCTACTATTGTGTATTGAATGACCGTATCGAGTATCCACCCTGAAAAAATGAGTATTAGGGAGGAAAGGGTCATAAGGACATAACCAATAGAAGCAAGAAGTGGTCCGAAAGTCACATCGCCGACTAGTTGAAACATACTAGCGATCGTATCCCCTATTCCAGCTCCAAAAACAATGTTTGGTACAGAAATACCCACTAAAGATACGATCAATATTGCAAATTTTAAAGATTTTTTGGGCATTTGATTTTAGGGTGTTGCACAAAGTGGATCCATTGGATTGTAAGAAGCATTGTTTGGATCGCAGATTGGGTCGGGGTTTGGTATAGGTACATTCAATACATCTAAATTTTGTTGGTTGCCAAAATAATCAGTGGTTGAAGCTGCAGTACTATTGGATAATTGGTCTGTGAATGTCTGACCACTAGTAGACGAGTCGGGCTGGCTCAAAGATCTCAATCCTTTGCCTATGCCACCTACCACTTGGCTTATAAGTTGGTTCAAAAGAGCACTGACCATCTCGTTTATTTCGTCTGCTGCTTGTAATCTGCCTTGGCCCATTCCTAATTGTTCATTTAGTTTACTTTCTATTACTGAACCAGGGGTGTTGGTGATTTTGTCACTTTCTTTGCAGTCACCTGCTTGGACGCTCCCTAGGGTTTTGTTACAAGTATTCATAGCTTCGTTACAAAGAGGTACGCGAGAATTTCTGGCCTCAGGCCCCCCAGCATTGAGACAAGTTTGATAAGAAGCAAAACATTGTTCTGTTCCGCCTCCAGCTATCTCAGTCCCAGGCTTGCATTCCTTATAAGACATAAAGCCGTTGCCTTGTAGAAGCTCTTCTTTTTGGGTGCCTTGTCTGGTAGAAATTTGGAGATACATTTCGTTTTCGGCTTGTATATAAGCTCCGATCGGGTTGTTTTGTTGTCTCTGGGTTAATTCAAAGAAATTGTCCCAACCACCGTTATCAAAATTGTCCATAAAATTATCCATATTTTGACCGACTTGAGTCAGAGTACATTGCCATCTTTGGTTATCTGGATTGTAGTTTCTGGCTAGGGCCAATCTTATTTTGGCCTGTATTGGACCACAGAGGAAGTTCAGATTTGGATTACTAAATATATATTGACCAGCTACTTTGTCGCCAATATCGGTGTAAAAAGCTTCAGGGTTGGTAATGAAAGCGGGGCTACCTTGGAAACCGCTATTTATCCAATTGACTACACTTTTGGACATTCTTTCTATGATAGTGTTTACGATCATACTGGCTACGCCGTCGAGCCCGTACTCTTTGGTTATATTTGTGTAATCGATGACTGGTATGCCAGCCTCAGCTTTGTTGGCCAATAAAGGAGAGAAAACAAAAGTAATAACTAAAATTAAAACAATTATTTTTTGATTAATTTTTTTCATTGAAAATTAGAAATTGATAATTAAACTTATTATATCCCATATAATAAGTAGTAACCACCGCTACCTTGTTTATAAATAATCTTATTACTAATAATAAAAGCTTTGATTGCCTCGTGAGCTTGTCTGAATGTATTTTTGCCTTCTTGATACAGCTGTAAGGCAAGTAAACTTTGCATTGGGTCGCTAAAAACTAGTCTAGTTTCTTTGAGAGCCAAAGCCACTTTTTTAATGCTATTTGTTAGATCTAAATGAGCCTTCACAAAAGTCTTGGGTACGGGCATTTTTTCAAGTTGGCTCGCGACTGTTTCGTAAACTAAAATAACACTATCTAGTTCGTTGATTTTGGTGTAATCTTTGCTACTGATGGCCGTACTCAAAATCTCCAATTCATCCCCCACTTCTTTGGGTTTGCTATTTTTTAATATTATTCCCAGATTTTCACCATAATCAGTGATTGATTGTTTGCCATTGTCTGGAATGATATTTAATTTGGTATCTAGTACTATCTTATTTGCCAACTGATCTGCCAAACTCGTACCTTGGTCTACTATTTTTTGAATAGACGTGTTATCTAGATTGCCATTCTGTTTGAGAGCCAAATAATTTGATATCAAAGTTTTTGAAACGATGTCAGTAGTGGTTTCTACCGCGGTTTCCGTCTCTGATGTGGAGCTTGCTTGTACGGGTGGGGCGACACTGCCGAGTTCATTTTGCCAATTTGGATTTTCAGGTATAGAAACTTTTTCGCCGGCTACCAAATTGCTGGCGTAGTTGATAGCTTGAGAGCTTTTGTCTCTACCAAAAGTGATGATAATGGATCCTACTAAAGCGATAGTTATTATTAAAATACTGAGAACTTTTTTACTTGGCAAAATCATGCATTCATTATAGCACCCAGTAGTAGATTTTAGCATTGCACCTTGTGCATAAAATTTATTTTAATGCCAAAATTCACTACTGGGTAGCAAATTTTTTGTCAAACAAATCCAATCTTGTGTTTTCAAATCTTCAGCTCTGGCTTTTTCCGAAATTCCGCATTTTTCAAAACTTATTTTTAAGTCTGAGATATCCAAATTTGATATTTCTGTAAGGTTTTTAATAAGTAGTTTTCTTTTGTGGGCAAAACCGGTTTTTAGTATTTCAAAAAACTTTTTTTCAGAAAGAGAAATAAATCTATCTTTACTTATATTCCTAATAGCCAAAATAGCTGAGTCTACTTTGGGTTTAGGATTGAAACTGCCCGCTTTGATCACCCCGCCAAATTCGGGTGTGCCGTACGCTTTTATTGAAACACTCAATATTGATTCTTTGCCATCACGAGCCATCACTCTTTCCGCTACTTCTTTTTGGACTACGAAAGTGATGGATTGAGGCGGGTTTTCGGCTTCCAAAGCTTTTTTAAATAAAGCACCAGTTATGTAATATGGGATGTTGCCAACTAGTTTGTAAGCAATGCTTCCTGATGAATTTTTTTCGCGTTGTGCTGATTTTTCTTCGAAAAATATCGAAAAAAATTCATCAGGAAGCTCCAGCACGTCTTCGTTAAAAATTTTCAATTTGTTTTCTTCAATTTCTTTTTTAAATTTTTCTTGCAAAAATGCCACCATCCTCTCATCTTTTTCAATAGCGATAACTTTCAGAGCTCTTTCCAAAAGCAATTCAGTCAGTGTCCCTTCCCCTGGCCCAACCTCTACTACCACGTCAGTTTTTTCGATTTGCGCAAAGTCGGCAATTTTTTTCAAAATCCCTTTATCTTTCAAAAAATTCTGCCCAAGTGATTTTTTAGCTTCAATCATTTTGTAAATTTAAATGTGGACAGTACAGACTTAATCAGTCTGGTAGATTCATCTTTTTCGGCAGTAGAGAAGAATTCTATTGTGATTTTATTTCCATTTTTATCTACTATATCTACATAATCTTGAAAATAATTTCTTGACTGCTCTAAGATACGCCTAGGTCCAAATTCTTGGCCTTTGTCTAAAAAGATATAAGCATTCAGATTAGCAAGTTTTATATTTGTACACAAAAATAATCCATCGTCTGATTCGCATTTTTGTTTTGAGGCGTTATTTTTAAGAGCGTAACGCACCACTATCATATCTGGGTTTATATCGTATGTTATAGGTCCCTTTTTTAATGTCCACTCATATGGGTATTTAAATTCAAATCCGTATTGTTCATCGTTGTAAATTTTTCCGTTAAAAACTTCTACTTGGGTTTCAGTTTCTAAGTCAATAGGTTGAAATGTCTCAAATATTTTTGACATCCTTCTGTCCAAAGGGACACTGCAACTGGTTGGTTCCATTATTTGGTATTTAATGCCTTTATCTACAAAAACCAACTCTTTATCACAATAACTACCCCCTAGTGTCAGTATTAGAGCGTCTTGGTTTTTAAATTTAAGAGGTTGCCAATTTTCTTCGGTTTGCTTGATGGAGTCTAGGGTTTGGTTTGTTTTTGAAGCTGATATATAAAAATTTGTATCACCCACATAAATATTAACTTGGCTGTAATTCTCGTTTATTTTTAATTTTAAATCCTTAGGATATTTAAATTTAAATAAAAAGTTTTTGTTTTCATAAGTTTGCCATAAAGAGTCGTCCACATTTAATTTCATTGTGCTTAATATTTGCTCAAGAGTTGGTTGGTACTCGGTTAAAGTGCCCTTATCACCATAAACCGATAGTCTTACTGATAAACCGACACTACAAATATCCTTATAAAACATACTAGTAGTGGCGTTTTCCACTGATTCTTTAAATTCACCAATTGAATTGTAAGAATCGCAAGATTTTGTGGCTACGTTAAGGCTAGCTTTATTGTCTGGACTTGTTATTAAACCGTGATTTATAGACCAATCGGTCGGATATTTTATTGTGTAAGCAAAATTTTTATCTTGAAAAGTTTTCCAATCAGTAAATTGGCCGGTTATTGGTAGTTGATATGTGGATTCTTGGGCATCAATTTTTTGTTGGAATACATTTACATATTTAAACCAGTAAAGGGCAATTAGAAAAATTACAAATATAAGCAAAATTCCAACAGCGTATCTTATCCATTTCGGTTTTTTTTCAGTGTTAGGTTCTGAATAAATTGGTGGAGGTGTGAATGTTTCCATATAATTAGACTACATATTTAAAAAATTATAGCATTTTTAAAATTCTATATGTAATAAAGGTTTGTGTTTGGGATTATAATCCAAAAATTCGTGTTCCAAAAATTCATCTGGAATTTCCAAGATAAATTCGGAAGGGATGTTTGAACCTCGACTACCAAATATAGTACGACTTTGAGCGTAAGAAAGGAAAAGCTTTTTCTTGGCGCGGGTGATGGCCACATAAAAAAGTCGACGTTCTTCCTCGGCCTCTTCGTCGCTGACGTTTTCATCTTGATTTCGGTCGTGAGGGAAAAGCCCTTCTTCCAAACCGGTAACGAAAATATAGGTAAATTCAAGACCTTTGCTGGCATGCACAGTCATGAGACGTACCCCGTCTTTTTCTTTTTGGTCACTGTCTTGATCAGAAGTGAGCGAAGTATCTTCTAATAATTTTCCGACTCCCTCTTCCCAAATTTGGTTACCATTTTCATCGAACGCAAACATTTTGTCATAACGCGAGGCAAGCACCGCCAATTCTTTGATGTTTTCGATTCGCTCTGTCCCCTCTTCTGATTTTTCCAAATTTTGATTTAAACCAACTTCTTCAGCAATAAACAAAATAGTTTTAGATGGTGGATTTTGCATAGCAAAATTTTTGATCTTTCTCATGAGATTTCTAAAATTATTCATCTTTATTTTCATAGCCGGCGGCAAACTTTCTTCTTTGCCCTCTACGATTTTGAGCAAAGTGGTCTTGCCTATACCCCTAGGGGGTACGTTCAATATGCGTTTCAAATCGGAGATACTTTCTGGGTTCAAACAAAATCGCAGGAATGCCAAAATATCTTTGATTTCTTTGCGGTCAAAAAATCTAGTACCCAAAACCTGGTAATCTATTCCTTTGGCCAAAAATTCTTCTTCCAAAACTCGTGATTGGAAGTTGGCTCTATAAAGCACAGCAATTTCGGAGAGTAGCACACCATTTTTTTGCAATTCTTTGACTTTTTCTACTACAAACTGGGCCTCGTGGTTTTCGGTCAAAGCTTCAAAAATCCCAACCTTCTCCCCTTCTGCATTTTGAGTGGTTAGTTTGCGCTCCATCCTTAATTTATTTTTTTCAATGATACGGTTGGCCACTTCCAAGATGGTTTTGGTGGAGCGATAATTTTCTTCTAATACTACCAATTTTGAACCTTTGTAATCTTTTTCAAAATGCAAAATATTTTTGATGCTAGCGTTTCGCCAAGTATAGATATTTTGATCGACATCACCGACCGCGCAAATGTTTTGGTGTTCCCTGGCGATAGCCTCAGTGATCTGGTACTGCACTTTGTTGGTGTCTTGATACTCATCTATATGTATATACTTCCATTTTTCACTATAAAATTTCCTGATCTCTTCGTTTTGTAAAAGTTTACCAGAGACCAAAAGCAAATCATCGAAGTCCAAAGCGTTTTCTTTTTTTAAACTCACCTCATATTCTTGCCAGACTTTGGCTACGATACCGCCAAAATATTCGTGGCCCGCTCTTTCAAAATATTCATCACTAGATACAAAATTGCCTTTTTCTCGAGAAATAATAGCCAAAATCTTGCTTGGCTCGTATTGTTTGGGATCGTAGCCATTTTTTTGTAAACCATCTTTGACTAATCTTTTGGAATCTTCTCGGTCGTAAATACTAAAATATTTTTTGACGCCGGCTACTTGATAATTTTCTTTGATTATAAAAGCGCCCAAACCGTGAAAGGTGGCTACGAAGGGTTTGCCAGTTATTGAAATCGGCCTGTTTACTTCTGAAGTGTTTCCCAAAAGTTTGGAAATTCTCTCCCTCATCTCTTTGGCTGCTTTGTTGGTGAAAGTCACAGCCAAGATATTTTCGGGGGCTACCCCTTTTTGAATTAAATTTAAAATTCTATAAGTGATAGTTTTGGTTTTGCCCGCTCCGGCTCCGGCCAACACCAAAAGTGGCCCTTCGGTCGTCTCCACCGCCTTTCTTTGAGCCGCATTTAATTCATTAAAATATTTTTTTTCTTCCACCCACCTATCTTACCAGAAAAAAGTTAAAAATTTATAATCCACATTTAAATTTAAAACAAGGTTGATTAGTGAGGTCATTTTGGTACAATTATGCGCGTGTTTGAGATATGCGGTCACACAGAAATATGGCTCAACTGAGCCATAATACAGAAAAATCCTGAATTATCATTAACCCTAGGCTTATTTTAGAAAACCCTAATGACTCTGATTCAAAAAATCGTTATTTCTTAACGAGAATCGGACGAGACATCAGTTTATATTTTTTTTCAAAACCCAAAAGGTTATTTTTGGTTTTTTTACTTTTGCTATTGCCAATTTCAGTATCTGCTGGCCTGGTAGGAGTTTTGAATAACTTGTTTTTTAATGGTTCGGAGCAAGAAAATACATCAAATAATAAAAATATTCAAAACATGGCCTTGTTGGTGGCTGTGGCCAATCCTTTGAATACCCAAAATAATACGATCCCAACGATTGAAGGTAATGCCTTGGTTTCAAACATTGGCCCTTCTGGAATGGTTTTGGACGCTTCAATTAGTAAACCAACCAGTGATCAAATCAGTGTTTATGTGGTAAGGCCTGGTGATACTCTTTCTCAAATAGCCGAAATGTTCAATGTGACGGTCAATACCATAAAATGGGGCAACGATCTTTCCTCAAATACCTTAAAAGAAGGTCAGACTTTGGTAATTTTGCCTATTTCTGGAGTTAAACACACTGTAGCCAAGGGTGATACTTTGGCCTCTATCGCCAAAAAATACAAAGGTGATATCGAAGAAATCATGGCCTATAACGATCTTCAAAAAAATAGTTCACTGGTGACGGGTTCCGTTATTATAGTCCCTGATGGAGAAGTTTTGGCTCCTTCATATTCTGGCTCTCCTATCAAATCTTCTGGTCTCAAAGAATATAAAGGATATTATATGAGACCTATTGCTGGTGGTAGAAAAACCCAAGGTATTCACGGTTATAATGGAGTTGACTTGGCTGCTCCGGTTGGCACACCATTGTTTGCGGCAGCTGATGGAGAAGTGATAATTGCTAGATTTGGTGGCTGGAATGGTGGTTATGGAAACTATATAGTTATTCGTCACCCAAACGGTACTCAGACTCTTTATGCTCACAATAGCAAAAATAATGTATCGGTTGGCGATAACGTGAGCCAAGGTGATGTCATTGGGACAGTGGGCTCTACTGGCAAGTCTACTGGTGCTCACGTCCACTTTGAAATTCGTGGAGCTAAAAACCCTTTTTAGGTTGGAATTAATTATTTTGTGGTATACTTGAAAGGTATTAAAAATAAATTATAAATTTGGCTATCAAATATAGAATAAACAATTTTATCAGAGCGGAAAATCTGCGTTTGATTGGTCCGCAAGGAGAAAATTTTGGTGTAGTAAGCACAAAAGAAGCTCTTTCAAAAGCAGGTGAGTTTGGTCTGGATTTGATAGAGATTTCGCCCAACGCAGTGCCACCAATCGCCAAGATTACTGACTATGGTAAGTTTTTGTATTCTGAAAACAAAAAGCAAAAAGTTATAAAAGCTAAGACCCACACCGTAGAAGTCAAAAGTATTCAAATAAAAGTGGGCACTGGTGATAACGACTTAAACCTCAAAGCCAAAAAAGCTTCGGAATGGTTGAAAGAAGGGCATCGAGTAAAAATAGACTTATTTTTGCCAGGCAGGGCCAAATATATGAATGAAGCTTTCTTAAAAGAAAGAATGGAAAGAGTTTTTAAATTAATTCCCGAAGAGTTCAAAATAGCTGAAGAACCCAAAAAGAGCCTAAAGGGCTTGACAGCAATGATAGAACGTGCAAAATAGAGGAGTAAATGAATCCCGTAGTAGATTTTGGCTATGAATCCTACGGTTCCTGTGCTTTAGCACATAGCCAAAATTCACTACGGGATGAAAACAAACAAATCTTACTCAAAACGCATTAAAGTAACCAAAAACGGTAAATTAATTACCAGGAAAATTGGCCAAAACCATTTTAATGCCAAAAACAGAACAAATACAACGCTCAAAAAGCGTCGTCCTGTTGCGTTTCAGATGACCAACAAAAATAGAGGCAGATATCTTAACAACGCCTAAAACTTAATATAAAAATATGTCACGTGTAAAAAAAGGAGTTAATGCTCTAAAAACCAGAAGAAATGTATTGAAACAAGTTAAAGGCTATCGTTTTGGACGATCCAAAAAAGAGAAGCAAGCTTATGAAGCTATCGCTCACGCCGGTACTTATGCTTTTGCACATCGCAGAGACAAAAAAGGTGATTTCCGCAGACTTTGGATAGTCAGATTGAATGCAGTCTTGCATGAGAGAGGTTTGTCTTTCAGTAAATTCATAGGTTCTCTTAAAAAAATAAATATTTCTTTGAACAGAAAAATTCTTTCTGAAATTGCAGCCAACAATCCAGAAGCTTTCACTCGGATTGTTTCAAAAGTTTCCTAATTTTCTTGTCTCGTGAGTGGTTTTTCTGCAATTTGACCTATCCCGTAGTAGATTTTGGTATTATGCTTTGCATTTGCACAAAGTGCGATACCAAAATTCACTACGGGACCTATCCACAGTCAACCGGTCAAGGTATTGCCAAAAAACCTTTTAAATATATACTTACCTGTGTGGAGGGGAAATTATAAGCTTTTTAATTTTAAAAAAATGAATAAAGCAGATTTAGCTAATGCGGTCCATGCCAAATTAAATGGCACCAAAGTTCAGGCCGAAGAAGTGGTAGAAACTATCATAGACGAAGTCGTCAAAGCTTTGAAAAAAGGCGATGAAGTTTCAATCGCGGGTTTGGGTATATTTTCAACTAAACAAAGAGCTGCAAGAACAGCTCGAAACCCTCGAACTGGCGAAGCTGTACAAGTAGCCGCTATGAGAGTTCCAAAATTCAGAGCTGCTAAAGCTTTGAAAGATGCCGTAAAATAATTACTAAGTAATTATTTACTAGTAGTAAAAAATTTAAATTTGTTCCTACTTACAAAAAACCGCTTAGAGTGGTTTTTTGTTTTTTGTGCCGTTTATTGAATGACGTTAGAACCTCTTTTTTGATGCCTGATGCCTGTTCTTCCTTTGGAGTCGTTAATACTTGGTAGTAGTTTAAAGGTCACGGAGTCATTACTGATTAAAGATTATCCTATCGGTAAGGAAAGTACCAATTCCAATAGAACCTCCTATTTTTAATGATTTTAAAAAAAGAAAGCCGCACTACCCGACTGGGAAGTGCGACCAAGTAAACACTCTGCTATTTGCAGAAATTTTGTTTTGGATTATCTTTAGCCCTATCAATCCAAATTCCGCGTTCCCCAATGTATCTGCTGACGCATTGGGGTTCGGCCGTTTTCGTTGAGAAGATTTTGGGAATCGCCATATCAAGAAAAGCTAAGCCCATAACCATCAACAAAAATAAGCCAATTGGTGCTCGAAAATCAACAGTCATTTGGTGCCCCCACATTTGATATTACATCAAAATTTGATATAATCAAGTTATGAGCATTGACGAAGTAAAAGAAAAAATATCACCAATTTTGCGCGCTTATGGTATCAAAAAAGCGTCTGTTTTCGGCTCGGTTTCAAGGGGAGATGATCGACCAGACAGCGATGTTGATTTGCTTGTGGAACTGGGACCTGGGCCAATGGGTATGATTAAATTCATAGGTCTAAAACATAAACTTGAGGATTCTTTGGGAAAGGATGTCGATCTGGTAACAGAAGGAAATATAAATAAACACATGGAACCGTATATACGACCGGAATTAAAACCAATTTATGAAGAATGATAAAACTTACATAGCAAATATTTTGGATTCCATTCAGAAGGTGGAGGAATTTGTAAAAGAGACAAACAAAGAAGATTTTCTAGATAATCAAATGATGCAAAGCGCAACGATTTTACAGCTTGCACTTATCGGAGAAGAAGCTAACAAAATAAGCAAGGAAACAAAATCAAAAATTGATTTGGCGTGGAAGGAAATTATTGGTTTTAGAAATATGGCTTTTCACGAATATATAAATCTTGAACTCAATATTGTATGGGACACGATTAAAAATGATATCCCAGAATTGAAAGAAAAATTATCGGCATATAAATAGGGCGTTAGAACCACCTTCGTTTTATATCGCGCCAAACAGAATATAGAATGATATGCATTATGTACACTTATGTGCCCTCAGCAGGAATCGGACCTACATTTTTCCCTTAGGACGGGAACGTTCTATCCATTGAACTATGAAGGCAGCAATTAGATATTATCATAAAATATGCTAGAATAATCACCGTTGCGGGATTAGTTTATCGGTAAAATAACAGTTTTCCAAACTGTGGTGGGGAGTTCGACTCTCCCATCCCGCACAAATGAAAATTAAATATTAGTGTAGTGTTTGGCGGAAATTTTTATAAGTTCGTCAAAATCGTCGTCTTTGGAAGTTTTATTTTTTTGTTCTTTACCGCATTTTTGGCATTTGTGAATGATAAACCACTCTCCCCCGCTCTCGCCTGCTATGACAGGTTTCATCATGCCCCCACAGCTTTCAGCTCGATCACCGGGGAAAATATCTACATGTTTAGAATACAGGCATTTGGGGCAATGATTAGTAAAGCCATTACCTTTGACTTCAACGTTGCAGTGCTCGCAAACGAAGTTCTCTATTTGGCGTTTGAATTTTAAAGACATTCCATCGGAGTGCCGAGAATCGAACTCGGACCTAATGCTCCCAAAGCATTTATACTACCACTATACTACACTCCGCCTTCGGTCCGCAGTAGCGAACCTTCGGCGTGACAAAGTCCGTCTAAGGTTCGCGAAGGCGACTTTCGCTTCCCTTCTGCCCCCCTCTTAGTATAAGAGGGGGTTGGGGGTGTTATTTATATTATCACAAAATTATATTTTCCATAAGTCTGACTTTGGCTATTCTTTTCTCTTGGTCCAAAAATACACAAATCAAATCAAATTGCCATTCGGCTTCACCCCGCGGGGCTTTAGTGGGGCGTGGGGTCTTTCGATCATTTTCTAATAAATAAGTTTGGATGACTCTCTGTAGCCTTTTGATTTTCCATGGGTGCATATTATCTTCTGGTCGGTAGTTATTTATTTCTTGTTCGAAGTGTCCGCCAAAGCTCGGTCTACTAACAGTCTTTACTTCCACAAAATGAAGGACTTTGTCTTTTTGGGCCACGATATCGAGCTCACCCCATTTCCTATTATAATTTCTGCAAACAATCTCAAGTCCCTTTTTTATAAGGAAATTAGAAGCTATTTCCTCTCCTATTTTGCCAGTTTCATTGTGTTTAGCCATGTTGATAAAAAGTAAACTTTAAAAGTCGTGTCTTTTGAAAAACCCTTATTTTAAGCCATTTTGTATTTTAGAAGAGGCTGACTTATACACAGTGTCCCCAATGTTATCCACTGTTTTGTTGATAAATAAGGTTAACTACACCACAAAGACATTCTAACATTTTTAAGACTTTTTTAAATTCCATAGTTTGTTTTTTGAAAAATTTGTGATAAATTTATAGTGTATGCGGCCATAGTTTAATGGTATGACACGTCCTTGCCAAGGATGAGATGGGAGTTCGATTCTCCCTGGCCGCACAAATGAAAAAGACTGGAGTTTCCCTTGATCGCACAGATTTTTTCTTTTTGTGTTACTATTTCGCTATGCGCTCGTAGCTCAACGGATAGAGCGTCTGTCTTCGGAACAGAAGGTTGGGGGTTCGAGTCCCTTCGAGCGCACTGTTTTATGTCTAAAACGAAAATAGAAAAGTTTAATATACCTAAAGAGGTTACATATGTAACAAAAGCGCTCAAAGATGCTGGTTTTGAGGCGTATTTGGTTGGGGGTTGTGTTAGGGATCTGTTTATGAGTCGCAAACCCAAAGATTGGGACATTACCACGAACGCTGTGCCCGAAGAGATTATCCCCCTATTCCCTAAGACTTTTTATGAAAATAGCTTTGGTACCGTAGGTGTGGTGAATGAAGAGGTTGAGGACCCTGAAAGTCCTGAGGCTAAAGCCGAATGGGAGACTTATAAAATCATAGAAGTGACCCCATACCGCATTGAGAGCTCCTATTCTGACCACAGAAGGCCCGATAAGGTGGAATTCAGCAAAAGTATACAAGATGATCTAAGAAGGCGTGATTTCACTATAAATGCCATTGCTTATGATGCCGAAAGCGGAGAAGTTATTGATCCGTTTTTTGGTATAGCTGATTTGGCTAGAGGAATCATAAAAACCGTTGGCGAACCTAAAGAGAGGTTTTTTGAAGATGGTTTGCGCATACTTAGGGCTGTTAGGTTCCACGTGGAACTAGGCTTCCCTCTTGATTCAGAAACTGAGAAGTCGATTATGGAAAATAAGGATATTTTGAAAGAAGTCTCCAAAGAGAGAGTTAGAGATGAGTTTCAAAAAATTATAATGTCTCCAAATCCTAGTGGCGGGCTAATTTTGTTAAGAAAATTGGGCCTTTTGCACTATGTTATTCCAGAATTGGAAGAAAGTTTTGATGTAGAACAAAATCAAGCCCATGCTTATGATGTTTGGACTCACCTTATGAAAACAGTCCAACACTCAGCGGATAAGAAGTACCCGTTACATGTGAGACTTTCTGCTCTTTTGCACGATATTGCTAAACCTAGAACTAGAAGGTGGGATGAAGAAGCAAAACAATGGACTTTTTATGGTCATGAGGTAGTGGGTTCACGTGTAACTGCTAAGATATTAGGCGATCTAAAATTCTCACGTGAAACAATAGACAAAGTAACTAATTTGGTCCGTTGGCATATGTTTTTTTCGGATACCGAACAAATAACCCTCTCAGCTGTTAGAAGAATGATCGCTAATGTAGGCAAAGAAAATGTCTGGGATTTGATAGATGTGCGTATGTGCGACCGCATAGGTACTGGCCGACCCAAAGAGAGCCCTTATCGTCTAAGGAAATACAAATCCATGATAGAGGAAGCTATGAGGGATCCAATATCAGTTGGCATGCTTAAAACTGATGGTAAAAATATTATGGAAGTTTTAGGCATCACTCCGGGGCCCAAGGTTGGTCAAATACTCAATGCTTTGTTGGAAGAGGTTTTGGACGATCCGACTTTAAATAATGAAGAGTATTTAAATCAAAAAACTTTAGAATTATATAAAATGTCTGATAGGGAATTAAAGAAATTGGGAGAAAAAGGTAAAGAAAAGAAGGAAAAAGAAGAACAAAAAGAAATAAAAGAAATAAGGGGTAAACACCATGTAGATTAACGCTATCCACAGAATGTCCTTTACATTAATTATAAAAGTCATAATATTGTTATCAGACAGCTAACATTTTTTAAAAGACAATTTATCGTTAGCATTTGTTCTTTGTAATCCGACGGCCGTCGGAAAAAAAGAAAGTTTGGTTGAGCACTAAGAATAGGTTATATATATTCTCACTGTTTAAATTTTAAAAATGGAATATCATACGATTTCTTGTGAATGCGCTTCTCGACGAAATTTATCTTTTAACTCAGCACCACTTTTGCTAAGTAATCTTGTTGTATTTAGCTTTGATTGTTTATCAAAAATGGTGCTGAGCTGCTCTTTTTGCCTTTGTGAAAAGGTTCACTAAACCGCCTTGTTGTGCAAAATCCTCCACTGCATCTTGGCGGTTTTGTTATGGTTAAAAATTAGGATAACTCCAACAAAATAGGGCAGTGATCAGAACCTAAGACATCCGGCAGAATGTTGGATGTTTTAATTTTAGGTAAAAGTTCTTTGTTTACAAAAAAGTAATCAATACGCCAGCCCACGTTTCGAGCTCTTGAATTTGCCCAGTGGGTCCACCAAGTATAATGACCATTGCCTTGGGTAAATTCTCTAAAAGTATCTACAAACCCAGCTTTTATAATATTATCAATGCCTTCACGCTCTTCATCTGTAAAACCATGCTCGCCAACATTGGCTTTGGGATTGGCTAGGTCATCCGTGGTGTGAGCCACGTTTAAATCACCGCAAAATATAACCGCTTTTTTAGTTTTTAATAAATTAATATGGTCTAAAAAGGCTTTGTCCCATTTTTCATGACGAAGCTTGAGCCGGCTCAAATCTTCTTTAGAATTAGGTGTGTAAACATTCACGATATAAAAATCCTGAAACTCGGCTGTCAAAACCCGACCTTCTTTGTCTGGATCACCGTAGACATCTTCGTGAAGGTTGTATTTCTTGGTAATTTCGATAGGGAAGCCAAAGGCGATGCCCAAAGGTTTAACTTTTGTAAAAATAGCGGTGCCACTGTAGCCGGCTTTTTGGGCCGGATTCCAATACTCCTCATAATTTGATAAATCAAGTTCGTTTTGATGCTTTTGAGATTTGATTTCTTGCAAGCAAATAATATCCGGCTGGTATTTCTCTAAAAATGGCAAAAAGAGCCCTTTTTTGTGAACTGCCCTTAAACCATTTACGTTCCACGATACGATTTTCATAAAAGCATTTTAACATAAAAGGGGAGCCGCTCCGAGACTAGCTGGAGCGGCTTCTAGACGACTAGTAAATGAGGCTGAACCTCATCAAACGGCAGAAGGAGTTGCACATCATCTTCTTCGTATAAGAAGTAAATGGAGATGATGTTTTCCCTAAATATCTCGGAAAGCCATCCACCTGCCACTTGTCCATCTTGGACCACGGTTTCCACTTTGATGGTAATGCACCAACCCTCATCGTAGTATCCGTAAGGTTTTTTCTCCACCACATGCCCAATGTTTGACCAGGAGGAACCTTCGGTCCAAATCTCCACTCTTTCGCCCGGCTTGGCACTTTCAAAAGCGATTAGCACTTCCGGCCTCTCGTATTTCATAAAAGGACTACTCCTATAAGGAATATATCGCAATTATAAAAATTAGACAAAACCAGAATCAGTTTTTTTATTATGGAATTTTTTGTGGATGTCGCGGAGGTGTTTGTCGGTCACATGGGTGTAGATTTGGGTGGTGCCGATGTTGGCGTGACCGAGCAGAGCTTGGACACTGCGTAAGTCGGCGCCGTTTGAGAGTAGGTCAGTAGCAAAGAGGTGGCGCATGGTGTGGGGAGTGACTCTTTTGGAGATACCAGCTTTGGTGGCGCATTCTTTGACTATACGTTCGACTGATCTTTTGGTGAGACTTAAGCCTTTGTTCCTTTTTTCCATCGATTTGCCGTTTTTGGAAATTTGCACAAAAAGAGCGTCGTCTAGATCTTTCCTTTTGGCTAAGTATTCTTTTAAAATCTTTTTGGCGTAATCAGAAATGAAAACTACTCGCACTTTGCGACCCTTACCTATGATAGAGAGTTCGTCGGTAGTGAGGTCTATGTCGCGAGTGAGAGAACAAAGCTCGGAAACACGCAAACCAGTAGAAAAAAGTAGTTCTAATATTGCCTTGTCACGCAAATCTTTGACCTCGTTACCTTTGGGTGCATCGAGCAGTCTTTTTAATTCAGCTTCGGTTATTAAATCAAGAGAGCGTTCGGGGGTTTTGGCGAGTTCGATACGTTCAGAAGGCATAGTTTTGACTTCTTGCCGAGCCATGTATTTCAAAAAAGCGCGGATAGCGATCAGGTAATAGTTTTGGGTTTTTCGAGACATCGTGTCTCCGGTTTTCACATTTTTGCCGGTTACTTGGCGGTTTAGCCACAAGCGGAACTCCCTCACTAAATTGTCGTTGATATCGGTCGGTTTTTTGGCTTTGGTTTGTTGTAAAAATACTGAGAGGTAATGGTTGTAATTTTCAACCGTCTTGATCGCTCGGCCTCTTTCTATTTCCACATATTCCAAAAATTGTCTTTTGAGTTGTTCTAGATCTTGCGCCATAAAATTATTATATCATTTTAAACGTCGTACCCCGTAGTAGATTTTGGCATTGTGGCAAAGCCACAGCACGAAGTGCAATACCAAAATTCACTACGGGGTCGTAAAATATGAAAACCCGTCTAAATATAGAGGATTTGCATAAAAATGGGTTATGTGATATCTTATTTGACAATGTTAACCAAGAACAAAAAACAAAGAATCATAAAGGAAGTAAAGGTTCATGACACTGATACTGGCTCACCCGAGGTGCAAATCGCGGTTCTTTCACGACGCATTGACGATTTGGCTTTGCATTTAAAGAAAAACAAAAAAGATAAACATTCTAGACGCGGTCTTTTGGGTTTGGTGGCCGACCGCAAATCTCATATGAAATACTTGGAAAAAAAGGATCCAAAGAGATATAATACTATCGTTAAGACACTCGGTCTCAAAAAGAGTTCCTAACTAAATTGAAAGATTGAACATTTAAAGATTGAAAGATTTCGGTCGATTTTTTTCTATTTTAATATTTCTATCTTTTAATATTTTAATATTTTAATTTTAATAATATGGCAGTTATAAAGCACAAGAACCAGCGAGTTGGTATTTTTATTGATACTCAAAACTTATACCACAGCGCTAAAAATATATATGGCGCCAAAGTGAACTTCGATCAAGTGGTCAAAGAAACTTTGGCAGGCAGATTTTTGACCCGAGCAGTCGCTTATGTCATCACTACTGAATCAGGCGAAGAAAAAAGCTTTTTTGATGCATTAGAAAAAATCGGTATAGAAACCAAAACCAAAAACCTCCAAGTGTTTGCCGGTGGGGCCAAAAAGGGGGATTGGGATGTGGGGCTAGCAGTAGACGCTATCAAACTCGCTCCTAAATTGGATGCAGTGATTTTGGTGACAGGTGATGGAGACTTCGTACCACTTATAGAATTTTTGAAAAATGTCGGTTGCCAAGTAGAAGTAGCTTCTTTTGGTAAATCCACTTCGGCTAGACTTATCGAAGCGGCTGATGATTTCATTGATCTCGATAAAAACCCTCGTAAATATTTGATATCAAGCAATCGTCCTAAGCTTCGCAATCAAAATCAGGTTTTATAAACAAAAATTTATTTTATTATTTTTTTATTTGGTACCCAGTAGTGAATTTTGGCATTAAAATAAATTTTATGCACAAAGTGCAATGCCAAAATCTACTACTGGGTGGTATAATGAATCTTCATTATGCATGTAGAAGATTCACAAATAAAAGATTTTATCATCGATGCTGGGCTGATTTCTAAATCAGAGGTAGAGGAGGCCGAAAAAGAAGCTAAATCCAAAAAGAAACCATTAAGTGAAGTCTTGGTGTCTAAAGGCAAGTTTTCAGATGATGATTTGCGTCGAATCCAGGCTTATATTTTTGGAATACCTTTTATAAATCTCAAGGGTCAAAATTTGGACAGAGATATTTTGAATTTGGTCCCAGAACCGATCGCTCGTAAACACAATATCATTGCTTTCGCTAAAAAAGATGATTCTCTTGAAGTGGCCATGTTGGACACTGACGATTTGCAAGCTCTCAATTCCATCAAGAAAAAAGTGGGTTTGAAAATTTTGCCTCGCCTCACTGATTCTGAATCAATGCGCAGCGCTTTGATTCAATACCAAAAGAATTTGAAAGACGAATTCGGGGGTCTCATTAAAGATGATTCTGATGAAATAAAAACCATTACAGAAAAATTGCCTTCAGATGGTGTGGCCGAAGGGGATTTGAAAAAGTTGGCCGAAGAATTGCCGGTGGTGCGTATCGTCGATACTTTGCTTAAACACTCCATTATTCAAAATTCCTCAGATATTCATATTGAACCTTTGGAAGATCAGATTTTGGTGAGGTACCGTATCGACGGTCTTTTGCATGATGCTATGATTTTGCCAAAACATATTGGTTATTCACTCGTCGCTCGTATCAAAGTGCTTTCAAATCTCAAATTGGATGAAAAAAGATTGCCTCAAGATGGACGTTTCAAAATAGATATGAATGGTGAAAAGGTTTCTTTCCGTGTCTCCACTTTACCTGTGTATTATGGTGAAAAAGTGGTGATGCGACTTTTGCGAGAATCAGTCTCGGGCTTCACGCTGGAGTCTTTGGGTTTCCATGGGCAAGCACTCGAGCTTTTGCACAAAGTTTTGCAACACACAACAGGCATGGTTTTGACCACTGGCCCAACTGGCTCAGGTAAATCAACCACTCTTTATACTATGCTTGATATTTTGAATACTTCGGATGTAAATATCTCTACTATTGAAGATCCGGTTGAATATCAGATGAAAAGAGTCAATCAAACTCAAGTTAAACCAGAAATAGGATTAACTTTTAGTTCCGGTCTGCGTACTTTGGTGCGACAAGATCCAGATATTATAATGGTCGGTGAAATTCGTGACAACGAGACTGCTTCGCTCGCGATCAACGCTTCTCTTACTGGGCATTTGGTGCTTTCTACTTTGCACACTAACTCAGCCGCTGGGGCAGTACCACGTCTTATCGATATGAAAGTAGAACCTTTCCTTATTATTTCTACGATTGATGCCATAATTGCTCAAAGATTGGTTAGAAAATTGACTGATAAAAAAGAAAAATATTATCTATCCAAAGCAGAAACCGAATCAATCTCTAAAGTGGTTAATCTCAAACACGTTTTGGATGTTTTGAAAGAAGAAAAGATAGTGGGCAAAAATGATGATTGGGAGAATGTGCCATTTTATAGACCACTCAAAGATGCTGGGGAGGGAGGTTTCAAAAGTCGTATCGGTATTTATGAAGTTTTAAATGTTTCGCCAGCTATCAAAGATTTGATCATAAAAGGTTCAACTACTGAAGATATAGAATTGCAGGCCAAAAAAGAAGGCATGCTTTCAATGCTTGAAGATGGTATTTTCAAAGCCGCTCAAGGTTTGACGACCATCGAAGAAGTTTTGAGAGTGGTATCAGAATAATTTTATTGATATGTCACTTTATAAATATAAATATATAAAAGATGGAGTAGAGCAGGAAGAGACCAAAGATTTTGCTGATAAGGCGGCGCTTTATACAGCTCTGCGAGCGAGTGGTAGTTCTATTATTTCGGCCGAAGAAGTGACTTCAGTCAAAACTGGCCTCAAAATTTTTTCTTTTAGAAAAAAAATAAAATCACAAGAAGTAATAACTTTTGCCAAAAATTTGGCCGTGATGATCGACGCTGGTCTGGCTATTTCCCGTGCGCTCTCTATTTTGATTAAACAATCAAGAAATAAAAAATTAATTGTAGTTTTGGAAAATGTGAATGCCTCTATAAATGGGGGAGAGACTTTGTCAAAATCACTAGAAGCTTATCCGGATATATTTTCGAGTTTGTTTGTTTCGATGGTTAAAGCTGGAGAAGAATCTGGCAAACTTTCATATTCTTTGAAAATTGTAGCTGATCAATTAGAAAAATCTCAAAATCTTTCTAAAAAAATAAAAGGTGCCATGATATACCCGGCCGTCATCATATCGGTGATGCTCATCATCGGAGTTATAGCCATGGTTTATATGGTCCCTACCCTTACTGAAACTTTCAAAGGTCTCAATATCCAACTACCTTTACCAACTAGGATTATTATCGCTATCAGTGATTTTTTGCGAATCAATTTTATTTTGACAATCGGGTCAGTACTGGTTTTAGTCTTTGGTTTTATCTCTGGCCTTAAAACTCAAAGAGGTAAAGATATTTTGGATTATTTAACTTTGCACGCACCTATGATCAAAGGCATGGCCAAAGAAGTAAATGCTGCTAGGACCGCCCGTACCCTTTCTTCACTTATTTCTTCTGGGGTTGGTATCGTTTCTTCTATCGGGATCACTTCTGAAGTTATCCAAAACCATTATTTTAAAAATTTATTAAATGAAGCCGCTAAACAAGTAGAAACCGGAGAGCTTTTGTCGGTCTCTCTTTCCAATTCCAAAAGTAATCTGTATCCTATCTTTGTAAGTGAGATGCTCAGTGTAGGTGAAGAAACCGGTAAAATGACTGAAATGTTGGACAACATAGCTACTTATTACGAAACCGAACTCGACCAAAAAACCAAAGACCTTTCTACTATCATAGAGCCAGTATTGATGGTGCTTATCGGTATAGCTGTCGGTGTATTCGCTGTGGCCATGATGTTGCCAACCTATTCTTTGGTTGATGCGATACAATAGAGTTAAATAAAAATGAAAAATAACAAAGGATTTTCTTTGGTGGAAGTAATTGTTGCCTCGGCGGTTTTTGCAGTGGTGGCACTCGCTATCTATCAAGGTTTTATTTCTATTACCAATCTGATTTCTGCTTCGCGAGACAAAGTGGCAGTAGTAGATTTGATCAATAGTGAATTTGAATTGATTCGCAATCTTCCATATACCAATGTGGGTTTACAAACTGGTATCCCACGAGGTCTACTTTCGGCTACTTCCACTGTGATAAAAGACGGTAGAGAATTTGATATCACCAGATTCATTCGAAATATTGACGATCCTTTTGATGGCACATTGGGCGGTTCGCCTAATGATTTATCACCAGCTGATTATAAGATGGTGCACATAAATGTTTTATGTGTTTCGTGCAAAACACCTCTAGAATTTTCAGCCGTTTCCAATGTTTCCCCCAAAAGTTTGGAGGCCGCTTCAACTAACGGTTCTTTATTTGTAAGAGTTTTTGATGCCAATGGCAATCCGGTGCCTCAAGCTGATGTCAGTGTCACTAATGCTTCAGTTGGGGTTTCTATAAACGAAACCACTGATAATAGTGGTCTTTTGGCCATCGTAGATGTGCCTCCGGCTCAAAATTCTTACAGAATTGTGGTTACTAAAAATGGCTTTACTACTGATAGGACTTATGCTCCGACAGTCGACAATCCTAATCCTCTGAAACCTGATGCTACTGTAATTTTGCAACAGCTCACTCAAGTGTCTTTCATCATTGATAAAGTCAGTACGATCAATGTGTCTTCAAAAAATGTGCAATGTGCCCCGGTAGCTTCGGTGCCCTTCACTTTGATTGGTTCTAAACTCATCGGTATCAACCCCAATGTTTTTAAATTCAGTGGCAGTTATAGTACCGATGCTTCTGGAGTAAAAACGTTAAATAACGTAGAGTGGGATACTTTCAACATAACAGTTGGTGAAGGGTTCAATTTGGCCGGCATAAATCCGCCCTCGCCATTTTCGGTGTTACCTGATGCTATTCAAAACGTAGATATAATTTTGGCCCAATCTACACCCAATGGTCTTCTGGTGACGGTCAAGGATAGTGCCACTGACCTGCCTCTTTCTGAAGTGAGTCTCACTCTTGATCAAGGAAGTTTTGTAGTCAACAAAATAACTGGTCGCGGTTATTTTGAGCAAACCGATTGGTCAGGGGGCTCGGGCCAAACAGATTTTACGGATCAAACTAAATATTTTAGTAGCGATGGCAATATTGAAATTAATTCTCCGGCAGGCGAACTTAAGCTAGTCAAAGATTTGGGGTCGTATGTATCATCAGGAGTGCTCACTTCTTCGATATTTGATACTGGTACTTCATCAAATTTTACCAATATAGTTTGGACGCCTACTGATCAGCCGGTTCAAACTGGTGCGGGTGATGTAAGATTTCAATTTGCCACCTCATTAGAGAATACCTCGACTACTACTTGGCAATATTTGGGGCCAGATGGTACTGCTAGCACCTATTACACTATCACTAATAACAATGTGAATTCTATTCATAACGGTGATCGATATTTTAGGTATAAATTATTTTTGAGTACGGCCGCAAATAATAAAACTCCCAATATTGCCAATATTGCTGTGGTCTATACTTCAGATTGTATTCCTCCTGGCCAAGCTCTTTTTGATGGTCTTTCTCCTGGTAATCATGATCTTTTGTTGGAAAAAACTGGTTATCAGACTCAGACTTTTCCAGTCAATATCATAACTAATGGCGATTGGCAAAGTGTCGGGGCGAGTATGTCTCCACAATAAATTAAATGAAAATAGAAAATTTAAAAATTGATAATAAAGGTTTTAGTTTGGCTGAGGTAGTGGTGGTAGTCGCTATCGCTTCTATTATTTTTATGGGAGTATTCAATCTGGGTCAAAGTATTTTTTCTTTTAACTCAACCGCTCAAAAAAATCTCAGTGCTCAATCAGACGGTCGGCGTGTACTTAAAAGTATTGTTAAGGAATTGAGGAGTGCTTCGCAAGGAAGTTTGGGTTCGTATCCGATAGTATTGGCAGGCACTTCTACTTTGACTTTTTTTGTTAACCTCGATAGTGATTCTTATAAAGAACAAGTTAGATATTTCCTCTCGGGCACAGAATTAAAAAGGGGTGTGACCAAGCCTTCTGGTACACCGCTCTCTTATAATTCAGTAAATGAACAGGTGATAACTTTGGTGAGAGATATAAACAATGGTAGTACGGCTATTTTTGAATATTTTGATTCAACTTATGCAGGTACTAGCACACCAATGATTCAGCCGGTTCAAATAACCAAAATAAGGTTGATCGGGGTTACTATTAAAATAGAAAAAGATCCAAATAAATCTGTTGG
Organism: Minisyncoccota bacterium; assembly: GCA_041664625.1. Taxonomy (GTDB): domain Bacteria; phylum Patescibacteriota; class Minisyncoccia; order Phycocordibacterales; family WO2-35-19; genus WO2-35-19. Next base: position 22,609 of record JBAYKK010000006.1, on the reverse strand, counting down.
ACCGGTCATCGTCACTTCTCAGGTTTTTTTACGTAATCTCAAAGATAATCTTTGAATCCCGTTAGAAATTAAAAATGATAAAATATAAAATAAATATGTTTAAAATTTCTAACGGGATAAAATTTAAAATTGCGAGCAAGGGGAGCTTACTCATACCGATCATTGTTTTTTCTGGGGTGGCCATGATTATTATGGGCGGTATTATAAAATGGACTCAAACTACAATAGTGGCAAATAGGCAGTTGATTGTCCGAGAAAAAGCGATCCAATTGGCTGAATCTGGGGTTGATTATTATAGGTGGCATTTGGCTCATAGCCAAAATGATTACCAAGATGGTTCTGGTGTTGCGGGCCCTTATGTCCATCAAGTTTTGGATAAAGATGGTAACGTAGTGGGGGAATTCAGTTTAAACATCACCCCACCTATCACTGGGTCAACCAAAGTTCGCATTGAATCGACTGGTACCCCTACCAGCTCAACTATCTCAAGGAAAATCGGAGTGGAAATGGCTATTCCATCTTTGGCAAAATATGCAGTGGCAGCCAATGATATTATGCGTTTTGGAGAAGGTACTGAAGTTTTTGGCCCTGTCCATTCAAATCAAGGTATTCGTTTTGATGGGCTCACTCATAATATAATCACTAGTGCACTTTCCTCGTACAATGACCCCGATGCTGATGATTGCAATAATAATTCTTCATTTGCAGTGCATACTTGTGTTAACCCCAAAGATCCTTCGCCTCCAGCTTCTGTACCAAGTCGACCGGAGGTTTTTGAAGTGGGCAGGCAGTTTCCCGTACCATCGGTAGATTTTACTGGTTTAACCAATAATTTGGCTAATATAAAATCTTTGGCTCAAGCTAATGGACACTATTTTGCAGGGTCGGGCGCTCAGGGTTATCAGATTATTTTAAAAACCAATGACACTTTTGATATTTATAAAGTAAATTCTCAAACTAATCCACCAAATTATTGTACTAATAGCCAAAGCCAGATTGGCTGGAACACTTGGTCTGTAAATAACCGACAATTTATAGCTAACTATGCCATTCCATCAAATGGACTTATCTTTGTGCAAGATAATGTTTGGATTGAGGGGTCAATAAACAGTGCCAGAGTTACGATCGCGGTTGGTCGTTTCCCAGATAATCCTTCAAATAGGCCCCAACTTACAGTCAATAACGATCTTATTTATACCAATTATAATGGTACAGATGTGATAGCTCTGGTCTCTCAAGGCAATGTTAATGTAGGGATGGTTTCGGATACTAATTTAAGGATTGATGCAGCTCTAGTTTCTCAAAATGGCAGAGTGGGTAGGTATTATTATGGCAGTTATTGTTCGCCTTATAGTATAAGGAGCTCGCTTACTCTTTATGGCATGATCGCCACCAATATTCGTTATGGTTTTGCTTATACCGATAATACTGGTTATCAAGACAGAAATATAATTTATGATGCCAACTTGTTATACGGCCCTCCACCAAGTTTTCCTTTGACTTCTGATAGGTATGAGATTCTTTCTTGGGAGGAGATTTAACCTCACTCCTAAACCCCTTACAGGGGCTGTCCACTCATTGGATTTTTCTATAAAAAATCTCAATGAGTCTTGCGGATGCTTGAAATCACATCCTCACTCTCCTAGATGCAGGAGAGGGGAGTTCCGAGTCCTCTCTTATTGTAAGAGAGGGTTGGGTGAGTTATGATATAAAATATGAAAAAACGTAATCTCATTGTAGCCAATTGGAAAATGAATCCCAGCACTTTTCTTGAAGCCAAGAAAGTATTTGATAGTGTAAGGCTTGGGGCTAAGGGGATAAAAAATACTGATATCGTGATTTGTCCGCCGTTTCCTTATATTTATCCTTTTGTAAAATTGAATTCTCCTAAAAATATATTTTTTGGAGCCCAAAATATTTCAAGTGAACTCAAAGGATCTTTTACGGGTGAGGTTAGTAGCGAGATGATCAAAACATTGCCCGCAAAATATGTGATCTTGGGGCATTCTGAAAGGCGGACTATGGGTGAGACCAATGAGTTGGTAAAAAAGAAAATGCAAATCGCTTTTGATACGGATTTAACACCAGTCCTTTGTATTGGCGAAAAAGAAAGAGATAAAAATGGAAATTATTTGGAATTTATAAAAAATCAGATCAAAGAATGTTTGACTGGACTGCAAAAGAAAAATTTGGTTGGTATCATTGTTGCTTATGAGCCGATTTGGGCGATCGGCAAATCCTACAAAGAATCAATGAGTCCGACCGATATCCACGAAACAGTTTTATTTATTAAAAAAGTTTTGAGCGAATTGTTTGGTAGCGATATTGCTGGTGGCTCTAAGATACTTTATGGCGGGTCTGTCGAAGCTGGTAATGTAGCTGAAATAGTCCGCCTCGGTAATGTTGATGGTTTGTTGGTTGGTCACGCTTCGCTCGTACCTTCTGAATTTTCCGCCATCTTAAAAGCCGTGGATTTAAAAAGATAACTCAGAATCGGCAAAAATGGAAGAATCTGGTAAGATAAGCTCATGATTAAATTAATTACAGAGGCGGAGATAATAGAAGGGACCATAGTTTTGGTGAGGACTGATTGGAATGTTCCCGTCAAAGATGGGCAAGTCTTAGATACTTCGCGCATAGAGGCCAGTTTGAAGACTATAAATTATATTTTAGAAAAGGGTGGCAAAGTCATAGTGATGAGCCATTTGGGTGACGGCTCTGATTCTTTGGAAGTGGTGGCGAAAGAAGCCGAAAAGTTTTTTCCTGATCGTAGAGTGAGATTTGTACGTGACCCTTGGAATGTATCATCACCTGATGGCAAAAAAGCTTTGGGAGATTTGAGGAATGGGGAGTTGGCAGTTATGGAAAATTTGAGATTTTGGATGGAAAAAGAAAATGATGAATGTTTCGCCAAACAATTAGCTGGGTTTGCTGATATTTATGTCAATGAAGCTTTCCCTTGTTCTCATCGCAAACACACATCAATAGTAGAGATAACCAAATTTTTACCAAGTTTTGCTGGTTTTAAGTTTTTGGAAGAATTCCAGAAGTTGTCTGAGGTTTTCAATCCAGAACACCCATTCTTTTTTGTCTTAGGCGGTTTGAAATTTGAAACCAAATTGCCTTTGATAGAAAAGTTCTTGCAAATTGCTGACAATATTTTTATTGGCGGTGCTTTGGCGGTCAAAGCCAAGACTATGCCGATTGCCGATAATGCCAAAATAATTTTCCCAGTGGGTGACATTGAAGCTATGGATGCTAACCCTGAAACTTTGGCAGTTTTGAAAACTCATATTGATAATGCTAAGTTTGTGCTTTGGAATGGGCCTTTGGGTAATTATGAAAAAGGTTTTAAAGAAGGCACCATAGCTTTGGTAGAAATGCTGGCTCAGTCAAAAGCCAAAGTGGTGCTAGGCGGTGGGGATACTCTGGCCGTCCTTAATCCTGAAATAAAAGATCAAATTTTAAATCATGGTTTTATATCTACCGCTGGTGGCGCGATGCTGGACTTTTTGGCCAACGGTACTTTGCCTGGCATTGAGGCTTTAAATACGAAGTAACGAATAGGTTGCGAATTGCAACGAATTAAAATACGAATAAAAATATATTTGTGATTTTTCCACAAGTTCCCCCTTAAAATAAGGGGGATTTAGGGGGTTAGATTTTGTTTTATTTTTTCAGCATTACCAACCAAATCTTTTGGATCGTCTTGAGTAGTGGATTGTGATACTCCAGCCTTAGCTGGGAAAATCCAGACGTGGGCATGGTCAACTTCATCACCAACTATTTTTGAAAGTATCCACTCTGTGCCAAACGCTTTTTGTTGGGCCTTGGCTACCTTTTGAACCACTTCAAAATATTTGCCTATATTGGTAACATCCCATACCCAACGATAATGTTTTTTGGGTATGACTTGGCAGTGGCCGGGGGATTGAGGATTGATATCCAAAAAAGCCATAAAATCATCATCTTCATAAACCACATGAGCTGGGATTTCTTTATTTACTATTTTACAAAAAGTACAATTTTCCATTTTATTAAAGCTTAAATTAATAAAAACATTATAACACGCTTTTTCTCCCCCTCTTAATGTAAGAGGGGGCTGGGGGTGTTATTATTTTTTCATGACCAAAAAATACACTGTAAAACCTAAAGTATCTGATAGTTTGGTGGAACAGCTTTTGCATAATAGAGGGTTCAAAAGTGGAGAAGAACAAGAGGTTTTTTTACAACCTGATTTTGTTAAGCATTTGCATGATCCTTTGCTTTTACCTGATATGAAAAAAACAGTGGAAAGGGTTTTGTTGGCGATAGAAAATAATGAACGGATTGGTATTTGGAGTGATTATGATGCTGATGGTATCCCTGGAGGAGCATTGCTTCATGATTTTTTCAAAATGATTGGTTTCAATAATTTTATAAATTACATTCCAGATCGACATATTGAAGGTTATGGTTTGAATAGTGAAGGAATTGAAAAATTGAAAGAAGAAAAGATTGGGCTAATAGTAACGATTGATTGTGGAATAAGAAATAACAAAGAAATTGATTATGCAAACAAGCTTGGAATAGATGTAATTGTTACGGACCACCATGAACAATCAGAAGAATTGCCCAATGCTTTTACTATCGTTAATCCAAAAAGATTGGATTCTAAATATCCAGAAAAAATACTTTGCGGTACTGGAGTAATATGGAAATTGATAGAGGCAATATTGAAAACCAAAAGAGATTTATTGAAAGAGGGTCAAGAAAAATGGCTTTTGGATTTGGTGGGATTGGCTACACTTTCTGATATGGTACCTCTGGTGGGGGAAAACAGAGTTTTGGCTTATTTCGGGTTGTCAGTTTTGAGAAAGACCAGAAGGCCGGGTTTGTTAAAATTTTTTGCTAATTTAAAAATAAATAAAAGTAGTGTGACTGAAGATGATATTGCTTTTATGATCACACCACGTATTAACGCTGCTTCACGCATGGGTCATCCTCGTGATGCGTTTAAACTTTTGGTGGCCATAGATGAATCTGAAGCCGAGAGTTATGCTAAACATTTAGATAATATAAATAATGAAAGAAAAGTTTTGGTGGCCTCGATGGTTAAAGAAGCCAAGAAAAAAATAAAAGAAAAATTTGAAAATGGTGAAGAGAAGTCAGTCATAGTTTTGGGTAATCCAGACTGGCGACCGGCTCTTTTGGGACTGGTCGCCAACTCGGTTGCCGAAGAATATAATCGGCCGGTTTTTTTGTGGGGTCGAGCTACTGGCGAAAATGTGGAAGGTGAAGCCGAAGGCATGCTCAAAGGGTCATGTCGATCAGATGGGGTGACAGATTTGGTGGCGCTTATGGAAAGAGCTAAAGAAAGTTTTTTTGAATTTGGTGGGCACGAGCAGTCTGGCGGGTTTTCAGTTTTGTTTGAAAAAATTCATTCTTTGGAAGAAGCTTTGATCGAAGCGGCTACGCATATAGTAAACAATGATGTTGATATTTTGGTAGACGCTGATTTAAATATAAAAAATATTTCTGAAAAATCAGTAAATGAAATTTTAAGACTGGCGCCGTTTGGAGTAGGCAATCAAAAACCCGCTTTTATTTTCAGAGACGTAGTGCCAGAAAAAATAAATAGGTTTGGAAAAGCCAAAGAGCATCTCTCTATAAATTTTAGCGACGGCTTGCACAAAATCAGAGCGATTTCTTTTTTCACCTCGCCTGATCAATTTGGCGATTGTCTCAAAGAAGGCATCAAAACTAATCTGGTAGCCAATGTTGAAAAATCCGATTTTGGTGGCCGTCGCGAAATCCGCCTACGCATCGTGGATTTATTTTTGTGATAAAATAGTTTTATGATTAAGATTTATACTGACGGTTCATCGCGAGGTAACCCGGGGCCGGGAGGATATGGAGCTATCATTATAAATGATAGCAAATCCGAAATTCTAAATCCGAAATCCGAAATAATAGAAATCGGAGGGAGAGAAGAAATGACTACCAACAACCGGATGGAAATGGTGGCAGCGATTGAAGGTTTGAAAAATATTCCCGAGAATTATGAGGTAGAAATTTATTCTGATTCTGCATATCTTATCGGTGGTATTACTATTTGGATTAATAATTGGCAAAAAAATAATTGGCGCACCAAAGATAAAAGAGAAGTTTTGAACAAAGATTTGTGGCAAGCACTTTTGATTGAAACCGAAAAAAGAAAAGTAGAATGGCAAAAAGTAGCTGGACATTCAGGTCATGAATTGAATGATCGTTGTGATGATATCGCCACTAGTTTCGCCGATAATAAAAATGTTTCGCTATATAATGGCTCAAAACAAGGATATATTTTGTTTCATTGATGATTACCTTTGTCGTTACATTTATTTTAGGAATTGTTTTTGAATATTTTTTGGGTTTAGGTTGGAGTATCGGGGTTTTAACTACTCTGATCTCTTTAGTTTTATTTTTTTATTTTAAAAAAGAAGAATTTCCTATTGGTAAAATAATTTTGATAGTAGGGATCGGGTTTGGGTTGGGAGTTTTGAGAATGAGTTTTTTTGCCAACTCTCCTGATCAAGAACTTTTTAAACTTATCGATCAGAAGATTTATTTTGAGGCCACTGTCTCCGAAGAGCCAGATGTAAGAGATGATTCAACCCGTTACACAGTTAATCTGGTTGATTACAAAAGTTCCGTGCTCCTCGTCGCTGATAGGTTTCCGGAATTTAATTATGGGGACAAAATAAAAGTTTCTGGCCGATTAGATTTGCCTAAAAATTTTACTTCAGACAACGGCACTGAATTTGATTATGTATCTTTTTTAGCAAAAGATAAAATCAATTTTTTAATTTATGACCCGAATATAGAGCAGATAGAAGGTTATGGCGGTAACAAAATAGTAGCTTCGCTTTATGCGCTGAAAAATATTTTTATTAAAAATATTTCGGCGGTAGTGCCCGAACCAAACTCATCATTTTTGAGTGGAGTTATTTTTGGTACCAAACAATCTCTGGGTGAGGCGTTGCTCAATGATTTTAAAAAAGTAGGGCTCATCCATATGGTAGTGCTTTCTGGTTATAACATCACGATCATTGCTATCGGAGTTTTTTATGTGACTGCTTTTTTAAATAGAAGAAATTTGAGTTTTATTTTAAGTATTATATTTATTGTTTTATTTGCCACTATGGTCGGTTGGGGAGCGACGGTGGTGCGGGCAGTCATCATGGCGCTGATTGCTATCTTGGCCAGATTTTTGGGCCGTCCGGCGGACGCTTTGCGCTGGCTTTTTATTGCCGGACTTTTGATGCTTATTTGGAATCCTTTAATTTTATTTTATGACCCATCTTTCCAACTTTCTTTTATGGCTACTTTGGGGCTCATATTGTTTTCTCAATTTATTTTTAATTTTATAAGCGAACGTAAATTGGCAAAATATATCCCAACCAAATTTGGTTTGCGAGAAATCGTAGCCTCTACTTTGGCAGTGCAATTTTTTGTTTTGCCGTTACTTATCAAAATGTCGGGCTTCGTTTCTCTGATTTCTTTTTTGATTAATCCGATTGTCTTACCACTGGTGCCTGCCGTCATGGGTTTTGGCGCGCTCACTGGGGCGATCGGCCTCTTGCCTTGGGTCGGTCAAATCTTGTCATGGCCGTTTGGGGTCGCTTCGTATTTTCTAACGCAGATAATAATTTCTTTAACTGAATTTTCGGCCAACATTCCTTTTGCTACTTTGCAGACCGGATCAATTTCACTTTGGCTAATTTTAATCTGGTATTTAGCTTACGGATTTTTATATTGGAAATTTGTTAAAAATAAATTTATTTTATAAAAAGTTAGGTCGCGGAAAAAATTTTTCCGCGACCTGTGGCCGAGCTTTTCAGGGCTTAAGAACTCTTGCTTCTCTTTCCCTCCAGATTTTTTTGCTTTCCAACAAAGTGGTTTCCACTTTGTCTCTCGGAATTCCAGAAAGTTTTGCGATGTGCTCGCAGAGCTCGTCATGGCTGGAAAAATAATTTCCTGCCATAAGTTGTTCAACGATACACCCGATAACTTTGCGGGCATCTTCGAAATCTAATTGAAGACGCACCTTTTCTTTTATTGCTTCTCCGGTCAGTCGACCGAGGGTCGTAAAAAAATCGCTAGCTGCTCCGTCTCCCATGATGGCTACCTCGCTCTCGCTAATTGGCAAGCAAACATCTTGGTATGGTCTGCTGCCTGCTCAGCCACTGTTCCCATCTGGACTGGTTCAGTGATCACAGAACCGTTTTTGATCACCACCGATACTCCCATCCCGTCGGATTTGTATATATTGAATACGATCTCAGTATTCAATCCGTTAAGTCCATGGCTGGCCAAACCCTGCGTGATGAGTTCCTCGATGTGCTCAAGGAAAGTATTTTTCCCGGCCATGTCCTGAATCGCCCTACCAATTGATGGCATAAAACTACCTCACTTTCTGAAATAAACAATAACAATAATTTATCAGAAGTCAACTACTGGGCGTGTTTGGCTAATTTTTGTCTGGTATTTAGCTTACGGATTTTTATATTGGAAATTAAAAATGATAGAAAAGTAAAACGCCGAGCAAAAGCCTCGGCGTTTTGGTGAAGACTCGCAAGTCTTCTATGGTTTTCTGAGGGATAGACCCCTCTGCCCAAGAATCTCAATGATTTCGTCCAGACTTTTCCGGCCGAAGTTTTTTGTCATTAAAAGCTCTTCTTCGCTTTTTTGGATCAAATCGCTCACGGTTTCGATCCCAGCAAGCTTCAGACAATTGAAGGTTCTCACAGAAAATTCGAGTGCCACGATTGAGGTGCTCGGTGCATCATCAATTTCCTTCTCGGCCAGATTGGGTTCGCCCGCCCAGCGCAAATCAAAAACAAGCGAACCGTCATTGCCTCGGTTTGATGGATGTGGGCTATCCGCCAACACGAAGCCTTCCTCGAAGTATTTTTGTAGGAGGTTCGTTGCTCTCTTCATATCTGCAATGACTTCGGCAGTCCGCTGTTCGGGCCCTTTTAAGCCGATGTTAAATGTCAATTCGATCCTTCTGGTGTCTTCTATGCTCATTTTGATGAGCTCCTTTCTTTTTTCAGTATTAATCACAATCGCTCAAAAGTCAACTACTGGGCGGTATTGAAATTTTCTTCAATTTTTTGCCAATTTAGATTTTCAAAAAAATCTTCGATGTATTGTTTTTTGCCACTAGGCTGGTAATCAGTCACGAAAGCATGCTCCCACATATCAAGAGCGAGGATGGGTGCGCAATCTTGCAGTTGGCCTATGTGTTGTTCATCAACCCAAGCGTTTAAAAGTCTTTGATCTTTTTTGTCCCAATAAAGCATCGCCCAACCTATACCTCGAGTGGTGGCCAAAGATTTGAAATAGATTAGCCATTTTTCAAATGAACCAAATTCTTCTGTTATTTTATTTTTTAGGGCGCTACCTTCTTCTAAGTTTTTGGCTCCATCTGAAAGAGAGTTGAAATAAATTTCATGATTTCGCACGCCATTATATTCAAAACTAAAACGCCGACTGATTTCCATGACTGAATATTTGCCACCTTCGTCATCGACTTTTCCGTATTGTTCTATCATAGTCAAAATTAAATTAGTGTTTTTGACATAGCCACTATATAACTTCAGATGTTCTTCCAAGTTTTTGGCCGATATGCCTTTAAGTTCAGGAATTTCAAATTTTTTTTCTTCAAATTTCATTTGATTTATTGGTTAATATTATTTAGCTATTATATCATTTAATAATGAGGTCCTATAAATTAAGACTAGTTGTGTTGGGGGTTTTGTTACTTGGAGCTACTCTTTCTGTTTATATTGCTTTTAGAGAAAGAGGAAACGGCATTTTGACGGTAGCCTTTTTGGACGTCGGTCAAGGGGACGCTATATATATTGAATCACCGAATGGTAATCAGATACTCATTGATGGTGGCCCTGGTAAAGCGGTACTCAGAGAACTATCTAAAGTGATGTCTTTTTATGATCGTAGTATTGATGTGGTTTTGGCGACCCATGCCGATCAAGATCATGTTGGTGGTTTGCCTGATGTTTTGCAAAAATATCAGACAGACATTTTTATGGAAACCGGAGTCTCTGGTCCTTCCTCTTCGTATGAACAATTAGAAAAAAATGTAGCAGACAAAAATATTAAAAAAATTTTGGCCAGAAGGGGTATGGTGGTTGATTTGGGGGATGGGGCTATTTTGCAAATCCTTTTCCCAGATCGAGACCCGACTGGTATGGAAACTAATATGTCGTCTATCGTAGCTAGATTGGTTTATGGTGAAAATGAATTTTTGTTTACTGGGGATTCACCTCAGGCTATTGAAAAATATTTGGTCTCCCTTTCCCAAGGTCAGACCTTTGGGACCGGGGCAGTTCAAGGTCTGACCTTAATTTCCGATGTTTTAAAGGCGGGCCATCATGGCTCCAAAACCTCCAATAGTGCTGAATTTGTTTCGGCTGTATCTCCACAATACGCTGTCATTTCGGTTGGTAAAGATAATCGTTACGGCCACCCTAACCAAGAAACCCTAGACACCTTTACCAATTTCGGTGCCCAAATCCTCCGCACCGACCAATCAGGTCGGGTTGTGTTAAAAAGTGACGGGGTGAATCTAACTCATCAATAAGCCTTTATTTTAAGCCATTTTATGGCAAACTCAAAAATAAAATGAAAAAATGCTTGACAAATAAAGTCAGGTATGCTATACTTATGATGTAAGGTTAAGAAAGGTAAAAGCTCGTTCAAAATCAAATACAAGACAATTTTTAGAGGAGAGAGTCTTGGTAAGCTGAAATTGATACATATATATGTATACAAGTGCAGAATACCAAAACCCAAGCGTTGGAAAAAGACGATTGGCTCCCTCAAAGAGCTAGTCGTCTTTTTCTTTAAAAGAAAAAGCAAACCAAGAGGGATAAGGGTGAGATTGAACTTTGACAATAAAATAGGTGGAAAAGGATAACGCGGAAAAAAATTCTGTAAAAAGATAACCGCAACGTTATTCCTCTTCGCCCAACTAAGAGATAGCGTAAAAAACTTAAGACTTGGTTTGGCAAGAGGGATCGCAAGGTTCCTAGAGATGGAAATGGTGAATGGTCCCAGCCAAAAATCGGGACTGGCTAGCAAGCCAAAATGCAGAGATTGATTTCCCATAAGGCCTCACTTTTTACGAAAGCAAAAGGAGGCGGGGAAGGAGAAGATCATGAGAGAGAATAAGACCGGTTGCCAGCTCCGGCTGGCAAATGACGAGTTCATCTATTCCCCGCTTTCGGGGAGCAAGTTGGTATTTGGGCGCAATTGCGCCCACGTCGAAACGCTGGCCAACGCCAGCCACATCCTCAAGGGATTGTGGTTGGCGGTCGAGATCACGGGCGGTTCGCCCGGCAAGGCTCGGCGCGGGGCTTTTGCTCCCGCAGTCGAGATGGCGGTGAAGGTCTTCGGGGCGCTGGGCCTCGAAGTGGTGGCCGTCGACGAACGGGGAGACCTCGCCCTGTTCTTCCGGCTCCGCAAGGAGCTCTCCGTTGAGGAGGGCTCGGTCAACGCGGGTTTCCGTGTCCACTCGGACACGGTCCTGTCCGAGAAGGCGGCGGTTGCCGCCGGCAAGATCGCGGGGTTCGCCCTGCGTTCGACTGGCGTCAAGTACGACGCCGGGGCGGAGTTCGAGGGGATGGTGGCGGCGATGTACGCCGGCGCCAAGAACAAGGCCGACGAGTTCGTACAGGCGCCGTCCGTGGCGCCGGGTGAGGAAGGCGTCGACATCGCCATGCCTGTCGTTCCGCCCGTAGCCATGGAGGATTCCTCTCGGTTCTTCGAGGGGATCCCAGACTTCCAGGCAGTAAGCGAGGAAGCCCAGTAACCAACGTTCCTTGGAGTTGAAAGACCTCCGTAAATAAAACTTTCAAATGGAGGACAAAAGCTTCGCGCTCTAGTCCTCCTTCTTATTCAGCTGACGAATTGTTTCGCAAGAAAAATTCGAAAGTTGATAGGAATATTAAATATAAATTTAGCTTTAAAAGAGCGAAACGGAGTACAATAAAAACAAACCTGTAGGAGGCTATAGGTCAAATTAAAAACGTATGGAGAAGTCGGCGTGAGTTAGATTACTTTGGAAAGCGCAAGCTAGAATAAGTATAAAATCTCTCTCCTCTAGCGCTGATTTAGCTGTATATTTATTTTTTGATCTGTGGCCTCGTGCGGGTTTTTTTGTTTAGACAAGTCCAGCTTTTTTCAAGGTGGCGTAGGCACCGTTTTTTTGGATAGTCTTGAGACCTCTGGTAGAAAGGGTGAGGGTGACAGATTTTTTGAGTTCAGGCACAAAAATTTTCTTTTTTTGTAAATTGGCAAATTTCCTTGAGTTGCCACAAGCGTTGAATTGGGTAGCACGGGTCCGGTTTGAATAGGATCCGCCTATTTGGGATGATTTACCATTGATTGCACATGCTTTTGCCATGAAGGATATACTAACAGATAAACCAATATTTGCAAGCCGAATGGATCCCGTAGTAGAAAATGGCATAGGAAAGTTTTTATATCCAGACTAAAAATGGTACAATCTACAAATACATTATTTAATTAACTAACTTTAAAAATGGTACTTTCCAAAAAACAATGCCATTTTTCACTAACGGGATGGATTTTGCTTTTATAATTATTATTCTCATAATGTCGGTAGTTATCCATGAAGTCTCACACGGTTACGCTGCTTTGGCACTGGGCGACCCGACTGCCAAATACCAAGGCCGTTTGACTCTGAATCCTTTTTCTCATCTTGATCTAGTGGGCTCGATCCTCGTACCCCTGATTGGGTATTTTGCTGGTGGTTTTATTATCGGTTGGGCCAAACCAGTGCCTTTCAATCCATATAACCTCAGAAATCAAAAATGGGGTGAGGCATTGGTGGCAGTGGCTGGACCTCTTTCCAATATTGCTTTGGCGGTCGTGTTTGGGTTGGTTATCAGATTTTTTGGGGCCACTCTCATGAGCCCGGCATTTTTAAGTCTGGCTGGTTTTGTGGTCATGATAAACATTACTTTGGCTATATTTAACTTAGTACCAATACCACCACTCGATGGTTCCAAAATACTCTTTGCGATTTTGCCTTATAAATGGGGATTTGTACGAGAATCATTTGAAAAGTATGGGCTTATTTTGGTTTTTATTTTTATATTTTTCCTTTGGCAAATCATGAGTCCGGTGATTAAATACTTGTTTATTTTGATTACCGGTTTTCAGGCTTAGTCAGTCTTGCGCTAGGGGAGCTTGCTTTTTTATGTGCTTTATATTAGATTGGTATTGCTCGTGAGAGCAGTTTTTAAATATCAAAGTGCTTCAGCATGATGAAATAGAATGCCTACAATCAATCAGTTAAAAAGAAAGAAAAGAACAATCCTCCGCTCCAAATCAAAAGCGGTGGCTTTGGCGCGTGGTTTTAATTCAATCAAAAACCGACCAGTCTATTACCCTTCACCATTCAAGAGAGGAGTTTGTACCAAAGTGACTACCAAAACCCCAAGGAAACCTAACTCAGCTATCAGAAAGATCGCCAGAGTGAGATTGACCAATGGTATGGAAGTAACTGCTTACATCCCAGGTATAGGTCACAATTTGCAAGAACACTCAGTGGTGATGTTGCGTGGTGGAAGAGTGAAAGATATCGGTGTGCGTTATACTATCGTCAGAGGTCGCCTCGACGCCGGCGGAGTAGATAAAAGAAGAACTTCACGATCAAGTTACGGTGTTAAAAGACCTAAAGATACTAAATAAAATATATGAGAGGAGCCGTTAAAAACAGAAACATAGCTCAGCCAGACATTATCTTCAATTCTCAAAAAGTAGAGAAGTTTATAAATTATGTCATGCAAGAAGGTAAAAAAAATACCGCTCGCAAAATAGTTTATGAAGCTTTCGATTTGATCAAAGAAAAAGCCAAAGTCGAAAGCCCAATGGAAGTATTTGACACAGCTTTGAAAAACGCTGGCCCAACTATGGAAGTTCGTTCTCGTCGCGTTGGAGGCGCAAACTATCAAGTGCCAAGAGAAGTCAGACCTGAAAGACGCACTTACTTATCTATGAAATGGATTATTGATGCTGCTAAAGCCAAAAAAGGCAAACCAATGGCTGAAAAACTCTCTGAAGAAATCATCATGGCTTCCAAAAACGAAGGTGAAGCTATCAAAAAACGCGAAAACGTCCACAAAATGGCCGAAGCCAACAAGGCTTTCGCTCACTTCGCTTGGTAACAAAAAAACTCCCTCTCAGGAGTTTTTTTGTTTCGGAACTATTTCTTTTCTTCCCAATAAGGTTTGAAATATTCTCTCTGCTCCTCTATAAATTTATTAGCTTCTTCTTCTGTGACAAATTCTAAACCATGAATTTCGCCGTTCCTGTGAAAATATTCTAATTTTGCAAATACCACATTTCCATTTTCTTCTGTTAATTTTATGATAACCTCATCATCCCTGGTTGTTCCGGTAGAAGGTTCGTTACCGGTGTCATACATAGTTTTAACCTCACACCCTTCAATTTCAGGAGTTTCATAGGTGCTTCCAACACCTCCTCTAAGTAATTTTTCTTTAATTTTGGCGAGATTTTCTGGTAAGTCAATTTTATTTAGATCTTCAATTCCCATAAGTTATTAATTATTATTAATACTTAAATATTATTACTTTATTTATAATAAGCAAATAGGGTTTTGTAATTTTTCGTAGCTGTTCATTGTGGCCACTCTTCTGGTGTTTTTATCCTTTCTACTATACACACATCACTGACGACCGTCATTGATGTGTGTATTATAATAAAAGGGAAATGAGTTTAGAAAAAAAAGTTAAAAAAGCAAATATACAAAAAATTATTTTGGAATCTGTAAAATTGATAGGTTTAATTGGTGTCGCTGCTATTGCTCCAAATGTTTTGGTTGCTATGAAAAAAATGGGTTTCATCACACATCGAAGACAAATTGAATCAATAAAAAGATCCCGGGATACTCTTATTAAGAAGGGGTTACTTGAAGACAAAAATGGACAACTTAAAATAACACCAGGAGGGAAGAGGTATTTATCCAGATGCCTATCGCTAGGGGACAATAAAGAATTAAACAAAAACAAAAAATGGGATGGTAAATGGAGAGTCTTAATTTTTGATATTCCCGAAAGCCGAAGATTTGATAGGACAAATATTCGCCAAGCTCTTGTTTCGATTGGATTTATGAGGTTGCAGGATAGTGTCTGGATATATCCTTATAATTGTGAAGATTTGGCCTCTCTTTTGAAAGCTGAAACTGAAACAGATGGAGATGTTTTATATATGATTGTAGAAGCATTGGAAAATGACGAAGAAGTAAAAAAATACTTCGGACTCAATAAAAAATAGATTTTGTTTATATTCCCTCATACACACATCACTGACGGTCGTCTATTATGTGTGTATGTATTTTAAAAATGAATTTAAGATCAAATGATGAGGAATGGCCGAAGCCAACAAAGCTTTCGCCCACTTCGCTTGGTAACAAAAAACTCCCTTTCAGGAGTTTTTTGTTACGTATTAAACAATTTTGAAAGTGTGTAAGCCTCTTCTTGTGTAAGCCCAGTATTTTCGTAGTATTCTAATTTTAGTCGGACATCAAATTCTTGACCGTCTTCTATATCTTTTCTAAGTTCAGTAAAAAATCTTCCCTTTTTTGCCAATTGGTCTAAATAGTCTAAGCATTTCTTTTGTTTTTCTCTAAAACTATTATCTTCTGAGATTTTAAATTCATCTTTCCCTATTGACGGGCCTTTTATTTTTTGGCGGGTTGGTGGTTGTTGGCTTTTTAAAATATCAGTATAAACTTCTTTAAATATTTTTTGAGATTTTTCTGGTGGCATTGATCTCAGTGTTTGGCCCAACATTTCAGCTATTTCGTCGGCACTTCTTTGATTTTTTTCGTGTATTTGTTCAACTTTTTGTATTGCTTCAGCAATTGGGGCATTGTATTGGCCAAGGCCGTAATCAGGGACTTTTTGTTTTTCCGCCGTCTCAACTTCTTTGGTAGCTGTTTCTACATCTCTCAAAACCTTTTCAACATTTTCTGGAGTAGGGTCTGGCATTATTGGTTCTCCTTCAATTCCCATAAGTTAGTAATTATTATTAATACTTAAATATTATTACTTTATTTATAATAAGCAAATAGGGTTTTTTGCATTTTTAACTCTATTAGTGTATATTTTGAGTGTTCCGGTTAGGAATTTTATTTTTGTATTTTTTTATTCGCATTAATTCGTATCATTTGTACAATTAGTATATTGGTATCTTAAAATTATGAACCGCGATTACCCACTAGAGAGAGTTAGAAATTTTGGAATCATAGCCCATATTGACGCCGGCAAGACTACCGTCTCTGAGCGTATTTTGTTTTATACTGGATCACAACACAAAATTGGTGAAGTACACGAGGGTGAGACTACTACTGACTGGATGGAACAAGAAAGAGAGCGTGGTATCACGATCACCGCTGCGGCGATCACATGTTTTTGGGCACCAACATATTTGAATATAGAAGAACGCAAAAACAAAGAAAATAAATGCCGTTTCAACATTATTGACACTCCAGGGCACATTGATTTCACAGTAGAGGTGAAAAGATCAATGCGCGTTTTGGATGCCGCTGTTTGTGTATTTGATGGAGTGGCTGGAGTAGAGCCTCAATCTGAAACCAACTGGCGTTATGCCGAAGAAGCGATGGTGCCAAGACTTTGCTTCATAAACAAATTAGACAGAACTGGTGCCAATTTTGAAAAATCATACCAATCAATTTTGGCTAGACTTTCCAAAAAAGCAGTAAGGATGCAAATCCCTATGGGTGAAGAAGATCATCATGAGGGTGAAGTAGATTTGCTCACCATGAAAGCTTACAAGTTTGAAGGTCAACTTGGTGGCGAAGTAGTAGAAGTAGAAATCCCAGAGGCTTTTTTGGCTGATGCCAAAAAGTATCGCGCTGAACTTATCGAAAGAATCGTAGAAAATGACGAAGAAGCTATGAATAAATATTTGGCTGGTGAAGAAATCCCTCTAGCTGATTTGAAAAAGATTTTGAGAACTGCGGTTATTGCCAATAAAGTTTTCCCAGTATTTTGTGGTTCAGCTTTGAAAAACAAAGGAGTGCAATTGGTTTTGAATGCGGTGGTGGATTACTTGCCAAGCCCTCTCGATATGCCAGCGATCAAAGGTATCGACCCTAGAAATGGGGAAGAAGTAGAGCGACACCCTGACGACTCTGAGCCTTTCTCAGCCTTGGCTTTCAAGTTGCAAGCCGATCCTTTCGTGGGTCAACTTACATTCTTCCGAGTATATTCTGGAACTATTGAATCTGGTTCTTATATTTACAATGCCACCACTGGCGAAAAAGAAAGATTGGGTCGTATCGTACGATTACAAGCTGATCAAAGAGAAGAAGTGAAGAAAGTTTTTGCTGGAGAAATCGCAGCGGCAGTCGGTCTCAAAACTGCCAAAACTTCTCACACTTTTTGTGATGAAAATAATCCAATTGTTCTAGAAGAAATCGTATTTCCAGAGCCAGTTATTTCTCTACGTATTGAACCAAAAACCAAAGCCGATCAAGAAAAAATGGGTATGGCACTCAAAAGACTTTCTGATGAAGACCCAACTTTCCGTATCAAAGGCGATTCGGATACTGGCGAAACTGTGATTTCAGGAATGGGTGAATTGCATTTGGATATCATCGTAGATCGTATGAAAAGAGAATTTGGTGTTGAAGCCAATGTCGGTGCTCCTCAAGTGGCTTACAAAGAGACCATCACTGGTACAGCTGAAGCTGAAACCAAATACATCAAACAGACTGGAGGTAAAGGTCAATATGGTCACGTCAAACTCAATATCAAACCTTTGGAACCAGAAGTAGAAAGCAAAAAGAAACAAAAAAATATTCATCGCAGTGAAGAATTTGAATTTATCGATTCTATCAAAGGTGGAGTTATTCCTTCTGAATTTATCCCTGCGGTAGAAAAGGGTGTCAAAGAAGCTATGGAGCGTGGTATTTTGGCCGGTTACAAAATGGTAAACATTTCTTGCGAGCTTACCTTCGGTTCTTACCATGATGTGGACTCTTCGGAAATCGCTTACAAGATCGCAGCCTCACAAGCCTTCCAAGAAGCAGCCAAAAAAGCTAGACCAGTTATTCTCGAGCCAATTATGAAATTGGAAGTGGTAGTACCAGAAAAATTCATGGGTGATGTCACTGGTAACCTTTCTTCTAAACGTGGTTTGATTGAAGGTATGGATGATAGAGCTGGAAACAAGGTGGTCAAAGCCAAAGTGCCTCTATCAGAGCTATTTGGTTATGTGACTACTTTGCGTTCTATGACCGAAGGCCGTGGTAGTGCCAACATTGAATTTGATCATTATGCTATCGTGCCTCCAAACGTCGCGACTTCTATTGTGGAATCACGTAAATAACCCCACCCGGACTTCGTCTCGACCTCCCCTTGTTCAGGGGAGGTAAAAACAAAAACAAAATTTTTATAAAAAGTTTTAGCCGGCGGACACTCTGTGGTGTCCGCCGGCTTGATTTCACGCCAACAGGTCGTGGATTGGAGCAATATCGTCTACCCACAGCCGATGGTGGTGCGGATAGGTATTGCTGATGGAAAGGTGAATGGTTGCGAGTGTTTTTCGTCCGAACTCACTCATTGTTATTTCGGCAACATCCTCTGTGGGGTGGAACTTCTTTCGCAGTTCATCCGATTCGTGATACCTGTTGAGTTCAAACAGAGAGTTTGAGAGCATTGTTAGAACCAATACCTCTTCTGAGTTTTCGGCATGAATCTCAACCTTGGACGGTCGGCCGATAGCCCCTTCTATGTCCAGAGCGGGATGCCTTTCAACAATTTCTAATTTCATAGGTGAACCTCCTAATATCATTATAATTTATAATCTGAAAAAGTCAAATTTTGTGAATATATAAATAAGGAGAATTTAACCTCATCCCATTCCGCTTTACGGAATTGCCCTTCCTTACAGGAACAGTCCAGTCATTGATATTTTTTATTCAAAAAATATCAATGACTCTTGCGAAGCTCCAAGTATTCGCTTCTCACCCCTAGATGCAGGGGAAGGGAGAAAAAGAAACACAAGAAAGTTCACTAGATTAAAGATGGTTCCCCTCTCCTGCTTCTAGAAGAGGGGTAAGGGGTGAGGTTATGTGATAAAATTTTATAAATGGAGCAGAGGCATTACAAAATATTTGAAATAGTCGTGACGATGGTGTTGGTTTTTTTGTGCGGTTTGATTTTGGCCGAAAAAATAAATTTAAGTACCGCTGATTTGGGCCGGCATATCAAAAATGGGGAAGTGTTATTGCAGGCGCCGTGGTCAGAAAAAATGGCGGTTTTGCATACCAACTTTTATTCTTACACCGAAAATAATTTTGCTTTTGTAAATCACCACTGGCTTTCGGGAGTTATTTTTTACTTACTTTTTGTTTCGTTTAGTTTTTATAGTCTTTCGGTTTTTTATATTTTGTTAGTCACTTCTGCTTTTTATTTATTATTTAGGATTGCTCGAGAAGAAATAGGTATTGAAATTGCTTCTATTTTGGCAGTTTTGACTTTGCCTATTATCACTCAAAGGGCTGAAGTAAGACCAGAAGCCGTCACTTACTTTTTTATAGCTTTGTTTTTTTATATTTTGTGGCAATGGCAAAAAGACGAAGGAAAAAACAAAAAAATATTGGTTTTGCCTTTATTGATGCTTCTCTGGATTAATTTGCATGTTGGTTTTATATTTGGTTTTGTTTTGTTCGGCGCTTTTTGGTTAGATGAAGTAATTAAATATTTTAAAAATAAAGAAAGCAAAAAGCTTATTAAATTAACTGTAATTTCTTTCGTTTCTTTGGTCACCGCTCTAGTAAATCCATTTTTTATAAAAGGCTTATTGTACCCGCTCAATATTTTTAAGAATTATGGTTATATGATCGTGGAAAATCAATCCATCTTATTTTTGCGCAATTTGGGGTTTGGGGCAGGTTTGCATTTTGAACTTATAATATTTTTGTACGTTATTTTTGCTTCTAGTTTTACTTTTTTACTTTATAAATTTAGAAAGAAAATTTTAAACGAGTTTCCATTTCATTACTTTTTAATTTTGTTAACAGTCAGTGTGCTTTCGTTTTCGGCCTTAAGGAATTTCCCTGTGTTTGCTTTATTGTTTTTACCCATTATTGCCTACAATCTAAAGCTTATTTTCACTAATGATTTTAGGTTTTTTCATAGAAACACTCTGATTGTAATCACTTCTGTTGTTCTGTTCCTTTTTTCGCTTTCGTCTTGGAAACAAATTGAAAACAAAGGCCAAACTTTTGGAATTGGACTACTGCCTCAAGTAAACACTTCGGTTGAATTTTTCAAAGAGCAAAAAATAAAAGGGCCTATTTTCAATAATTACGATATTGGTGGGTTTTTGATTTTTAATTTATTTCAAGAACAAAAAGTTTTTGTAGATAATCGTCCCGAAGCTTATCCGGTTGATTTTTTTAAAAAAGTTTATATCCCAGCTCAAGAAAATGAAGCTGATTGGCAAAAATTGGAAGCCCTGTATAATTTTAACGTCGTATTTTTTTCATATAAAGACTACACGCCGTGGGGTCAGAACTTTTTGGTGTCAAAAATTTCTGACCCCACTTGGGCTCCTGTTTTTGTCGATTCATATAACATTATTTTTCTCAAGCGAAACTCTCAAAATTCAGAAATAATCAAAAAATACGAAATATCAAAAGATAGATTTAGTGTTAGGAAATAAAACTTCAAAAGAAAAGCTGGCGGGCACCCGTGTGGGTGCGCGCCAGCTTTGGTTTACCGACTCATAACTAGGATGCCAACGCCAATGAGCAGAACACAGGCCGAGCGCGCAAAGTTTCGCGCTTCTTTGACCGTGTCCTTATCTGACGAGGTGAGGGCCATTATTGCTCCCCCCATGAAGATTAATGTCCCCGCGGTAATCCCAACCAACGGGGGGAGGCTGTATGCAGGTTCCATAGAACTAAAATTCTGCTGTCTTATATTATATCATACCTAATATTAAAGTCAAATTATTTGGTAATTATTTTATAATCTCCCCATACTGCGTGTCCCTCTCCTTTCCTAACCCCCCTTACCTTAAGGGGGAAACCGAGCAACAGATTCTATAATTAATCTGGATAATAAATAGCAGTTACCCCTTCCTTAAGGTAAGGAAGGGGATGGGGGAAGGTTAGAAAAATGTGAGTAATGAGGTTCTTAAAAAAGTTTTAGCCGGCGGACACCCTGTGGTGTCCGCCGGCTTTAAATTGGATTGCCAGCTATTTGTCCGACGAGCACATCCACTCGCTGGATTTGAAAATAGCGGCTCCCCACAACATATAGAAGGCTGTCTGAGGAATTCCGACCTTAACTCCCGCAACCTTGTCGACGGCTACAGAGAGAATGCTACCGCCAACCAAAACTAAAGAGAGTACTATGATCTGCTTCATTTCACTTCACCTCTTTTAATATTATGGCAAATTCATATACAAAAGTCAAATTTAGGAAATTTTTAATTTTATATGCTATATTAAAAGCGTTATAAATAATTGCGGGATAAAGTTTTGAATATTTTTGGGCCCGACAAATCGGACGTAGAAACATTCAAGAATTTTCTCGCATCAGCGAAATGAAAACAAAAACATTTGAAATGGAGTGGGCGGGCGAAAAGTTGGTTGCTGAATTCTCGGACTTGACCGAAAACGCTCATGGTTCTGTGATACTCCGATTAGGTGATACGACTGTTTTGGCTACGGCGGTTATGTCCAAAGGTGAAAAAGATTCGGACTACTTTCCTCTCTCAGTTGAATATGAAGAAAGATTTTACGCTTCGGGTCAAATTTTGGGCTCCCGTTTTATGAGGAGAGAGGGCAAACCATCGGATGAAGCGGTGCTTTCGGGCCGAATAGTGGATAGGACTATCAGGCCACTTTTTGATAGTAATTTAAGAAATGAAATTCAAGTTGTGGTGACAGTGCTTTCTTTGGACAAATACGACCCAGATATTTTGGGAGTTATCGCTTCTTCTTTGGCACTTGCTACATCAGAGATTCCTTGGAACGGACCTGTAGGAGCAGTTCGAATCGGTAAACTAAAAAACAGCGAAGATTTTTTGATCAATCCTTCTTATGACATGAGGAATTTATCGGCTGATGCAGAAATAAATAATGAAGATTATGAATTAGACATTATCGCTTGCGGTAAAGATGGCACCATCAACATGATCGAAGTTGGTTCCAACGAAGTCTCTGAAGACATTTTGATGAAAGCTTTGGAAGTCGCCAACGAAGAACTCAAAAAAATTCAAAAATTTCAAGAAAATATTATAAAAGAAATAGGTAAGAAAAAAATAGAAATTAAAAAAGTAGAAATAGCTCCCGATTTACAAAAAGCTTTCGAAAAAGAAGTTTTGACAAAAATGAAAGATTTGATGGGTGAAGCTGGCAAACACAAAATATACGCGCTCGAAGACGCTTGGTTTAGTTACCTAAAGGAGAATATGCCAGAAGCTGATCAAAAGATTGCCAAAAAACTTTTTCACGAGGCTATTGATGATTTTG
>JBAYKK010000005.1:0-56792 GCA_041664625.1 Minisyncoccota bacterium | reverse complement strand
TTTGACATTAAATCAAGGAAGTGCCGGTACCATCTTTCGGGAGGGACCACTAGCTCTTTCCTCAGAATAATGTTTTGCTTTTGATTTAAATATTGAAAGTGCCACTTAGAGATTTGTATCCCTAATTACTGTTTGTTCTGTATTCTATTATTCATAAAACCCCATTTCGGGCAATTTTTTTTGTGTATAACTCTATTCTTCCAAATCAATCACACGACTGAGCTCGTCGATGGAAGTCACACCTTGCAATATTTTGAGTATGCCATCTTGTCTCATATTTAAAATACCTTGATTTTCTGAAGCCTTATTGATTTCTCTTTCACTCGGATTTTCTTTGACGATTATCTCAACATTTTCGTCAGTTAATATAGCCTCATAAATACCGGTTCGGCCTTTGTAGCCCGTGAAGTTGCACGCTTCGCAACCCACCGCTTCGTAAACATTTTTTAAATCTATTCCTTCTAAATATTTTTTGTCTGAAATACTATCAGTAACATCTTTTATCAATTTATTTTCTTTATCTTCCAGAGTCATTATTTTTTTGCATTTATTGCACAATCTTCGCAAAAGTCTCTGGGCCATAGCGATGTTGATGGCTGAACTTATGACTTTGGAGTTTACACCTAAGTCAATCAGACGGGGGAATGTGCCGGCCGCATTGTTGGTGTGCAGAGTAGAAAAAACTAAGTGGCCAGTCAAAGCCGAATTGATAGCAATCTCAGCGGTTTCTTCATCGCGGATTTCACCAACCATTATGACATCAGGGTCTTGACGCAAGGCACTACGCAAACCTTCCAAAAAAGTATAACCTTTTTCTTCTTCTACTTGAGTTTGCACGATACCTTTCAAGTGGTATTCGATCGGGTTTTCAATGGTTATTATTTTTATTTCTGGTGTGTGAATTTTTTTGAGGAAAGCGTAAAGAGTGGTGGTTTTACCAGAGCCAGTTGGACCGGTATTCAAAATCATACCGTTTGGTTTTTTTAACTCCTTTAATATTATTTGTAATAGTTTTTCATTTATACCAAGCTCTTCCAAAGAAACTGAAATAGCATTAGGGTTCAAAACTCGTAATACTACAGACTCACCGTAACCACCCGGCAAAAGGGAAGTACGGATTTCAATTTCGCTATCACCTAGTTTGATACTGAAACGCCCGTCTTGAGCCTTACCTCTAAGGTTTAACTTGAGATTGGAAATTAGTTTGATACGAGAAAGCAAAAGATTAAAAGTAGCCGAATCCAAAGTTAAAATATCATTCAAAACTCCATCTAAACGGAAACGCAATCTGACCGATGTGTCTTCTGGTTCGATGTGAATATCGGAAGCTCCTATAGAAATAGCTCCAGCCAAAATTATTTCTAATATTTTAGAAATACGATAACTTTTTTTCTGAGCCAAAATAGTCTCGATGGATTTTTTGATGTCGGCAGCGGTTTTGACACTCTTTACTAAATCTTGGATTTCTTCGTTGGCGATATCGAGTGCTCCACTTTTGGTCTCCATTGAGTATGATAAATCCTTGTAGCGGTTCCATATTTTCTCTAAGCTTTGATGAGAGGCCAAAAACAAAGAGGGGATATAACCTCGGTCCTTCAGCCCTTCAATCAGAGTAGTAGTTTTTGGATTGTTGGGAGAGATGATTGCTAGAGAGACTTTTTTGTTGATGATGTTGAAAGAGGCGACTTCAGCTTCTCTCGCTTCTGGTTCTTTTATTACTCGTAAGGCATCGATGTTTACCGGGTTAACACTGAGGTCTATATAAGGTATCCCGTATTTATTTGACATTGCTTGGGCCAAACTTTCTTCTTCATTTGCTCTGAGTTCTTCAAGTTTTTGTCTTTGTTTATCTTCATCAAATTTTATAGTCATACTTTTATTATATCACCAAATTTTTTTTCATCACAAAAATAGTTCTCTCGCTTAGCCGTCGCATAATTTCTGCTGAAATTTGCTATGCTCGGCACGTTTGCCTACGCATAGGCACGCTCCAGAACTATTTTTGTGATTCAAAAACGCTTGACATTTAGCTTTGACTTTGCTATAATGCAGGACAGGAGTGTGAGTTTTATGAAAAACAAGACTTCGATCTTATTTCTGGCACTTTCGGTCATGTTTTTAACTGGATGTGTCGCGGCTCGAGGTGGGGCAGGTTGGGGTCGGCTTTCATCGATTGCCACCCCTCCAATTTTGACCGTAGTGTTGACCAATAACACTACCGTGCCGATCGAGGTATACGAAAACGGACAAGTGGTGGCTTTCAAAACCACCACTGGCCAATTCGTAAACGCTATCATTCCTTCGGGGGTGACGGTTTCGCGGGGCTACTATAACTTTCTCGGCCGGCGGGACATCGTCATCACAGCGCGAGGGATCTGCCCACCGACCCCCAGCGAAGCAGACCGAAAGAGTGCGGGATGTCAACCTGGGCAGTACGCAGGAACAGCATCCCGTCGGTTTACGATACGCACTGACGGGCGATGGCACACAGAGGCGTGGGAAATCAACTATCTCCGTGGGCCAAGAGGAGTAAGCTGATATCGGTATCGATCTTGTCCCCGTCGGATGATCTGCTTAGGCAGACTCCGGCGGGGGCTTTTTGTTTTTATATTATGGTAGGATAAATATATGGAATCCTGTAGTGAATTTTGACTATAATTCTTACGGAATCGGTTAAAAATTAACATAGTCAAAATCTACTACAGGATGGAATTTATATCTAAAAGCACAGAAGAAACAGCTCAAATCGCCTCCAACTTTACTAAGACTATTTTGGAAAAGTCTGATTTGGCAAAAAGCGCCACGGTGGTGGGTTTGTATGGTGAATTGGGGAGTGGTAAGACTACTTTTATGAAATATTTAGCCAAAGCTTTTGGTATTGAAGAAATAATTCAAAGCCCCACTTTTGTTATTGAAAAAATTTACGACCTCACCCCCAACCCCTCTCCTTGCGAAGGAGAGGGGAGAAAGAAGGAGGAGATATTTCATAAACTCATTCATATAGACGCATATCGTATAGAAACAGCCGGAGAGATGTTGAATTTGGGCTGGTCAGAAATTATAGCGGATCCTCAAAATCTGATTTTTATAGAATGGCCAGAAAAAATCCAAAGTATTATGCCACCTCATATTGTGATAAAATTTGAACATGGACATAAAGAATCAGAAAGAAAAATTGTAATAAACGATGTTAAAAAATGAGTGCAAATAATTTTATTCTTATAAAAGAGAAAACGGAGGATATTTTTCAAGTATCTGAGAATAATTATGAATCCAATGAAGAAATACAAAGTATAGGCATTTTTAATTCACTTCGGATTGCTATAGAAAAAGCAGAAGAATACATATCCAAATCAGAAATAGGGATTGAGTATGGAATAAGATTTAGTTTGAAAAAAGTAGTAGATCAAGATTTTGATAATTGGAATACAAAGAAAAAAGCACTTTCAAAGAGAGGTCGGGTTTATTTTCAAAAGAGAGAAGTTTGGATTGGTTCAATAGGCAAAAATATAGGAGATGAAGAGGATGGAAAACATTCTGATTTTGAACGGCCTGTTTTGATAGTAAGAAAATTCAACAATAATATATTTTTAGGAGTTCCACTAACATCAAATAAAAATAAGGATGGTAAATATTACCATAGGCTAGTTTCATTTTGCGGTTCAGTTTTAATTTTGTCCCAAGCTAGGCTTTTTGACGCGAAAAGGCTTTTAAGATTTATGGGTAAAATTGATAATAGTGAACTTAAAGAAATAAAGTTAAAAATAGGGAGTATTGTATAAAACGAAATCCCCCTTGCAGGGGATTTCTCAGGGCTTTCGACAAGGAAAGCATTTACAGATAAAGTATAGCAAAATAGAAGTAAATGTCAAGTCGCTTTGTTAATAAAAAAGACTAAAATTAGTTCATATAAATGAAAAAGGAAATTAATAATAGAGAAAAATTAGTATTGCTTGATGCGCACGCGATCATTCATCGGGCGTATCATGCTTTGCCGGATTTTGCGACCAGTGGAGGCGAGCCGACAGGAGCTTTGTATGGTTTAGTTACGATGATTTTGAAAATAGCGACTGATTTGAAACCGGATTATATCGTGGCCTGCTATGACTTGCCCAAACCTACTTATCGACATGAAGTTTATGAAGGCTACAAAGCTGGTCGCAAAAAAACTGACGATGAACTCTCTTTGCAATTGGAAAAATCCAAACAAATTTGTGAAGTTTTGAATATCCCTATTTATTCTCTTGAAGGTTTTGAAGCTGACGATATGTTGGGTACTATTGTGGAGAAATTTAAAATTGAAAATTTAAAATTGAAAATTCCTATTGATATTGTGATCGCTTCTGGCGATATGGATACCATGCAATTGGTTTCTGATGGCGGTAAAAATAATGGCAGTGTCAAAGTTTATACTTTAAAAAAGGGTATCAAAGAAACTATTTTGTATGATGAAAAAGCGGTGTTGGAAAGGTTTGATTTTGAACCCAAATTCCTAGTTGATTTCAAAGGTTTGAGAGGCGATCCTTCGGATAATATAATCGGTGTCGCTGGGATAGGCGAAAAAAGTGCTACTGATCTGATTAAAAATTTTGGCACTATTGAAGAGCTTTACAAGCAAATCCGAAATCCGAAATCCGAAATCCGAAAAAAAATAAAACCAAGAATTTTGGAATTATTGGAGAAAAACGAAGAAGAAGCCAAGTTTAGTAAAATGTTGGCCACTATCAGGCGGGATGCGCCAATTGATTTCGTTTTGCCAAGTCAAAAGTGGCGAGAAGGTTTGGATTTGAAAGTGGCTGAAAACCTTTTTGCTAAATTGGAATTTAGAAATATGGGGGCGAGATTGAAAAGTGTATTAGAAGGAGGTAAAGAAACAATCAAAGAAGAAAAAATTGAAAATAAACAAAAAATAGACGACAAAGATTTGCAAGAAACTCTGATCGCTCTTTGGGTAGCGGATTCAAACATAACCAATCCTAAACCAGAAGATTTATTTAATTTTGCTGGGACTGAAGATTTTGATGAAGCTAAAAAAATAGTTTTTGCTGAACTTAAAAAAAGAGAGAGCCAGTCGATTTTTGAAGATATAGAAAAACCCTTGATACCTATTTTGATGGAAACTCAAAAATATGGGATTTCGGTAGACAAAAAGTTTTTGGAAAATTTGGGTGATGATTACTCCAAAATCCTTAAAGATTTAGAAAAAAACATTTGGCAAGAAGCTGGTGTCGAGTTCAACGTAGCCTCGCCTAAGCAGTTGGGAGAAGTTTTGTTTGATAAGTTGGGTCTTTCGGTTAAGAATCAAAAAAAGACCGCTGGTGGGGCCAAATCTACCAAAGAATCAGAATTGCAAAAAATGAAAGATTTACACCCAATTATCCCTTTGATTTTGGAATATCGAGAACTTTCAAAAATTATTTCTACTTACATAGAGCCGATCCCTAAAGCGCTCGATGAAAACTCGCGTCTGCATGCGAGGTTCGTGCAGACTGGGGCAGCGACCGGGCGGATGTCTTCCGAAAGTCCCAATTTACAAAATATACCCATCGGTAGCGAAAGAGGTAAAGTGATCAGGAAAGCTTTTTTTGCACCTCGCGGTAGTCAACTTTTCGCTTTGGATTATTCGCAGATCGAATTACGTATCGCCGCATTTTTGGCCCAAGATAAAAAAATGATAGAAATATTTAAAAATGGTCAGGATATCCATACTGCGGTAGCGATGGAAGTTTTTAAAGTTTCTGAAGAGGAGGTGACCAAAGAAATGAGGAGACAGGCCAAGATCATAAACTTCGGGATACTTTATGGTATGGGTGTGACTGCTTTGCAAGCCAACATTGGCACCGATCGCCAAATTGCTCAAAAATTCATCAATGCCTATTTTGAAAATTTTGCCGGTTTAGCCAAATATTTGGATAATGCCAAAATAGAAGCTACCAAAAATGGTTATACCAAAACTTTTTTTGGTCGACGTAGATATTTTGAAGGTCTCAAATCTCGTTTACCTTTTATAAAAGCAGCAGCCGAACGCATGGCTATAAATGCACCGATTCAAGGCACTTCGGCCGATATTATCAAAATCGCTATGAAAAAAATTGATGATTTTATAAAAACCAATAATCTTGCAGACTCAGTACATCTCCTGATGCAGATCCACGATGAATTGATTTATGAAGTTAAAGATGAAGTATTGGCAAGTTTTGGCTTGGAGGCCAAAAAAATTATGGAAAATGTGATGACTTTGGAGCAAAGCTCTGGTGTGCCGCTAGTGGTCAATACCTCAAGTGGCCAAAATTGGGGTGAGTTGAAATAAAATATGGATAATTTATTTAAAGAATACGAAAAGATTTTTAGTCAGACTCCGGAAGTAGAAGGGGATGAAAAGAAACCAAAAAAAGAACGGGTGTATGAATATAGCCCGTTTGCTCTGCAAGATGCGATAGGGGAGAAGAGCGCTAAAAAAGCGTGGATTGAATATGAAAAACTAAGATTTTCAGGCATAGAAGCCGAAGAGTTGATCCATAAAATAATAAGCAAAGTCAAAGACATGACCCTGATTGATTTGGGAGCAAGCAAAGAAGATTTGGGCATCAAAAGTGATTACCCATACAACAAATCCAAAAAAGATTTAAAAAATTGGCAACCAGAAGACCTTAAGATTTTTTATACGAAGCTAATAGAAGCCTACCATCGCAGTCGGATGGAAAGTGGTAATGAATTGGATATAGCTTTGGAAAAGGCACTCCTGTTTTTGTAAGTAAACAGAGCTACACTTACTGCCACTCTCACAAAAAAACCAACTATTAGTATTTGTAATACCAAACTGGTGTTTCTCAGGGCAATAATTAGAAAATTAAAAGCATGGGGGAAACTATCTTTGGGTAGATTACTCAAAACATCACTAATAGAGACCAAGACAAAAGAAATAGCTAAAAATAAAGCCAACATAAAATAATCTGGATACTCCAAGAAAGTGTTTTTGGTGTATTGCAGATAAATACGGGCCATTATTTTTCTTTTTAAATTTTTATTTTTCATGATCATATATTGATATCAAATTGACGGTAAGCTTGGGCAAATATCTTTTTAGATCTATAGACCCTTACTCTAGCCGTACTGCTTTTTATATTTAATATTTTGGCAATTTCTTTGAATGATTTACCTAGCATATATCTTAAATTTATTATTTCCGCTGCCGTCTTGTCTATTTTGTTTAAAATAAATTGTACATAACCAACATTGCCAAAATTTTTATCCAAAACAGTTTCGTCGGGCATATTGTTTTCTAAATCCTCGTTCATAGTTAACGTTGCGTTCTTGTATTTATTGATTTGATCGGCCAAGCAATTCCTAAGTATGGTATTGGCCCAAGGCTTAAATTTACCACCATTCTCTGAAAACTTGCGACCATACTTATAAATCTTGATGAAAGTGTTTTGGACCACATCTTCAGCGTCATCCGTTGATCTTAAAGTTTTTTTAGCAATAGCCAAAAATCTTTGGTCGTGTCGATTGAACAGCTCGCCAAAATAGTGAGGTTTCTTGTATGAAAGTTTTAATATCTCCTCGTCGCTCATATCCATATATGACTGTTATTATAGCAAAACTGTTACAAACGTAACTATCAGCTCTACGCAGATGTCATATTGGGTGTATTAGCAATTAACATAAAGTTATGCAAAAAACAACATTTTCTAAAAACCTTTTTCTTTCTAGGGCCCCGCCCGGTAGGGCGTAAAACATAGGAAATTAAATAAACACAACTCAATAAAAAATCCCGCGTCATTATGCCAAGGCATACAATAAGCGCGGGGTTTTTGTTTGGGATTTTTTGTCGTGTGCGCCCAGTAGGAATCGAACCTACGACCATTTGCTTAAAAGGCAACTGCTCTACCGACTGAGCTATGGGCGCATTGCACAAACATAAGAAAATATAACATAAAAACTCACAACGGCAAATCGATAGCAAAAGCGCCGGCACCAGATAAGAGCAAAGAAATCAAAATAGCTAGGAGCATTACATAAAAAACTAAATTTCTTTTCAAGATGCCCGGCTCTTTATATTCGATATAACTTTCAGCAAAAGTGAATAATGCCAAAATCAAAGCAGTCATTTGAGTATAAAATCCCAAGATAAGCATCGCGCCACCTACTACTTCAATAACCCCAAATACTTTGATTGCCATTTCTGGTCTTGGAACTTTGAGGACAGAAAGTGAAGTGAGCCATCTCGCTTTTTCACCTTTAAACAAAAGCACGCCGAGGTCTACAAATATAAGCCCTATCACTACTCGTAATATAAAAGGCGAGAGTAGGGAATATGTAAGTAAATCTGGAAATGTATTTAACATAAGTGTAGTATAGCAATTATGCAAAAGGTTGTCATATTGAATAACATAAGGAGCAACGAAAACGTCGGCTCTATTTTCCGTACTTGCGATGCTGTTGGTGTCACCAAAATTATTTTGGTAGGTTATACTCCGACGCCGGTTGATAGGTTTGGTAGAGAAAACAAAGGCTTGACCAAAGCCTCATTGGGCGCAGAGAAAAATATAGAATGGGAAAAAGTTGAGAGTTTGGAAGAAGCGATAAGCAGTCTGAAAAATAATCTTGTCCGCTCCCAGTTGCCTAGCAAATCTCGCTCCCAAGATTATTTTTCAGACTGCTTGGTTGTGGGCATCGAACAAGATAGTGAAGCGATTGACTACAAAAAAATAAAAGATTTAAAAACTGAAAATCTGGTGTTGGTTTTCGGTAATGAAGTAGAGGGACTCTCGAAAGAAGATTTAAAAATTTGTGATGTGGTGGCGCAATTGCCGATGTTGGGCCAAAAAGAATCTCTCAACGTCGCGGTCTGTGCCGGCGTGGTTTTGTATTCGTTAGTTTAATACGTAATAGTACCTACAATCAAACCGTTTTCGTCATGTAGGTTTATAGTGTCGTGAGAGGTGCGCCAAAGTGGCCCAAATTTATTTAAGAAAATACGGTACTCGTTACCAGGAAAGTCAGTATCACTAAAATGTTTAGCTACGCAGGTATTATAATTTATCTGAGTGGTTATGTAGTTTTTGCAAGACGAGGGAACTGTGTCTGGTAATTCTCTTATGAATTCGCTGTCTTTGGTAGTGCAACGCCCGATCC
The DNA here is from genome assembly GCA_041664625.1 of Minisyncoccota bacterium. GTDB lineage: Bacteria > Patescibacteriota > Minisyncoccia > Phycocordibacterales > WO2-35-19 > WO2-35-19. The sequence continues at coordinate 47,654 of JBAYKK010000005.1, read as the reverse complement.
TTTCTATGATAGTTAGGCATTCATCATTGCGATCATAAACGCTAGAAAAATTTGGTAATTTTTCACTTTTAGGTAATGGACACTGTAAAGGCAAGTTGGGAGTAAATGTGCGATTCTCTTCAAAATAACCTGTACATTTGTTGGTACGGAAAGATACGCCAATAGGAGAGAAACCTTTGGTCAAAATTACTCTATCGTTTTGCTGCAAGACTACATCGCTCTCGGTCTTGGTAAAAGGGAAAGGCAACAAAGATGCTCTGCCGATAATCGCATAGTAACCAGTAATTGCACTTTTCAAATACCAACCTGTTATTTTTATGGTCTCATCTTTTTTAATATTGACTGAAAGATTTAGGTATTCTTGATTGGGGTCGTTACCGCGAAGTCCTGAGATGCTAGACATTCGGATTTTGCCATAATATGGAGAGCGATTGAGGTTTGCGTTTTCTTTGCTTACGTTTTTTTCTATTTTTTTTATTTCTGCTTCTGTTTTTTTAATGCTTTCCGCAACTTCTTTATTTGGAGTACTACCTAGATTTTCTTTTGTGCCGATGGTTGAAGTATTTTGAGAACTTGAGGGTTTGTTGAGGTTAGCTTTTTTGAGGGGACTATAGGCCAAGCCAACTAAAACAAATAAAACTAATAATATAAGCAATGGTTCTTTCATTTTATTTATATTTGATTTGGTGTTTGGGGCAAAAATGAGTGCTTCTGCCACCGATCACCGTCCGCTCTATTATACCCGAACAGTTTGTTTTTGAACATTTTTGGCCTTTGTTACTGTAAACTTTGTGGAAATTTTGGAAACCACCTTTTTCGCCAAAAGCATTGCGATAATCTGATTTGGAATCGCCACCATGTTTGATGGAGAATCTTAAAATTTGTTGCATCGCTTTAAAAATTTTCCCGAATTTATTTTGGGGAATCTTGTCGGCTCTCGAGAGGGGATGGATAGCCGTAAGCCAAAGTATTTCATCAGAATAAATATTGCCGATACCAGCCAGAGCATTTTGATCAAGCAGAGCTGTTTTGATGGGAGTTCTTTTTTTATCGTGTAAAATTTCAAAAAGTTTTTGAGCATTTAATTTGGGGTCCAATGGGTCGGGGCCGAGTTTGCCTACTGTTTGATGCAAATGGATTTCATTGGTTTTAGAAATAGTTACCGAAGCAAATTTGCGCATATCAGAAAGTAATAAAAAGTGATTATTTGAAAGGGTGAAAATAAGATGTATATATTTTTCGTCAGAGTAATCTTTTTTGTACATTAGGCACCCTGTCATTTTCATATGCACTATGATTGTGTAGTCATTATTTAAATTTATTAAAATATTTTTACCCCTCCTTTCTACATTTTTTATTTTTGTATCAGTAACTATCTTCTTGAAATTTTCAAAATACTTTTTGTTTTTGATATTTTGCCCACTGTTATATCTAGCGCCTACATAAAAATCAGACCACACTGATTTTATGGTTTTGCCTACTATTACTCCCTTCAAACCTTCAACGGTGGTATGTACTTCTGGCAGCTCTGGCATTTTTTATTTATTTAAAATAGTTTGGAGTTCTTCTCTTGCAACCTCGGCATCGTCCCAAGGAGTTTTTTTGCCACCAGCCTCCATTATATATGGGTCAGTGCCTTTGCCGGTTATGAGCACTGCTACTTTGTATTTGTCGCCACTTTCTTTTTTTATGGTTAGAGCTTTTTTGATGGCTGTAGCGATAGCTTCGCGCCTGTCTATAATTATTTCTACCTGTTTTTTTGTGATGCCAACTTTTACATCTTCTATGATTTTTCTAGGGTCTTCATCGTAAGGGTCTTCGTTGGTTAAAATAATTTGGTCGCAATATTTGTCGGCGATTTCGCCCATCACTTTTCTTTTCCAAGTGTCTCGGCCACCACCAGTATTGCCCAAAACTGCAATTTTCATATGGCTGTTGTAAGTTCCATAAACTGCCATAAGTGAATCTGGAGTGTGGGCGTAATCGACTACGATATCAATGTCTAAATTATTTTCTATTTTTTCCATTCGGCCTCTAATGAAGTTTATATCTTCCAGACCCTTTTTTATTTTTTCATCTGGTATGTTCATGAATTTTGCCAAAGCTATGGCCCCGAGCATATTGCTGACATTGAATATACCTGGCAATTTGCTATGCACAACCAATTTGCCAAGCTGGAATGAAGAGCCTTTTTCGGTGGCTTTGACGTTGATGGCATCATTCAGAGAGTAGGGGATTTTGTTTTGTATATTGAGAGCCAAAAACTTTTTGCCTTCTTTGTCATCTGTGTTGGCTATTATGACGGAGCCCAAAGAAAAAGGTTCCTTCAAAAAGTCCTCGGACCTCCTTGTTGACACAGGCCAGACTTTTTTCATGAACTTTTTCTTTGGGCTCTCAAGTTCTCTGGCAATAGAAAGTTTGGCTTGCAAATATTTTTCATAAGAGCCGTGTGATTCGATGTGTTCGGGCGCCAGATTGGTAAAAATCAGAGCGTCTGGGTGAATAAATTTGTGTCTGAATTGCTTAGCACCTTCACTAGTCATCTCTATGATGGCGTGGCTACAGCCGGCGGTAACGGCATCACGCAAAAATTTTTGCATGAAAAATCGGCCTGGCATACTCATTTTAAATAAGTTCCTCTTTTCTTTTTTTGCGATTTTAAAACGCAAAGTGCTTTGGAGGGCGGTTTTGTATCCAGTTGATTCCAAAATAGCATTAACTAATTCTACGGTGGTTGTCTTGCCTTTGGTGCCGGTCACACCGATCACTATGAGTTTTTGAGCGGGGAAGCGATAAATCAAAGCTCCCAAAAAAGCCAATAGGTAATGGTAAGTTGGTTGGAAAAATTGGAAAACCGATTTGGGTATTATTTTTTTTAAAATTTTAAACATATTTTATTTACCTAAATTTTTAAGAGCGTGTTTTATTTTTTCATTGGCTCCAGCCAAATCTTTGGGTAAATTCTTTATAATTTCCTGGATGTCACGTTCTCTGTAGCCTAAAGATTTGAGAGCCTCAAACACGTCTATATCTTCGCTATTTACACCCCCGCCTTTTGTCGTACCAATCAATTTGCCGTTTAATTCCAAAACGATTTTTTCAGCGGTTTTACGACCGATGCCAGATATTTTGGTTAAAGCTGAAGTGTCGTTGGTCGCTACGGCTTCTTCAATTGATTTGACTCCTGCTATGCCCAAGATCGCTAAACCAGATTTTGGCCCTACTCCGGAAACGGTAATCAAGAGTTCAAAGGCCCTGAGTTCTTCTTCGGTTTCAAATCCATAAATATCTATCGAATTTTCTCGGACTGCGGTATGAGTCCAAAAGCTTGCTTCTTGATTGGTTCTCAATTTGGCCAAATATGAAGGGGTGCTATGAACCACAAAACCAATGCCATGAGCGTCTACAATGGCTCGAGTCCCTTTCAGATCAAATATTTTGCCTGTAATGTGTCCAAACATAAATAAGTAGTTAGTAGTAAGTATATAGTAGTAAGGGGGGATTGGAAATTTGCATAAAAATAGTTTATCTGTTACTCTTTCTGAGTCGTTATTAGTGAGTGTTTCCTTGCTACTAACTACTTTAATCTAACTACTGACTTATGCCAATAACAACATCAGCCAAAAAAGCGCTCAGAGGCTCTAAAAAAAAGAGAGTTTTTAATTTGCGTCGCAAAAACGAAATGCAGAGCGTAGTCAAAGAATACAAAAAATTGATTTTAGCCAAAAAGAATGATGAGGCCAAAAAGCTTATCCCTAAACTCCAGAAGGCGATAGATAAAGCCAAAAAAACCGGTATCATCAAAAAAAATACCGCTTCCCGCAAAAAGTCTCGATTGATGAAAATCATCACCATCAAAATATAAAACAAAAAATGTCTCGCCAAACGAGACATTTTTTGTTATTGTCATCTTGTCGTCAAAACAATTTGCTCTCGTCGTTCAATGGATAGGATAAACCCTTGCGGAGGGTTTGATGTGGGTTCGATTCCCCCCGAGAGCACAAAATTGTACATAATGCATGTTATTCCATATTTCGTTTGGCACGATATACAACAAAGAAGGTTCTAACGTACTCGTTTCATTAAATGTTAATTTTGAGCCATATTTTAAATGCTACTCTTTACAAAATGACAAAATCCTTGACAAATAATGTGTATTTGCTATACTTGTGGGTAGGAGGCAAATTTCACCATGTTTTTGTTCTTTGGAAGTTTGTTGTTGATTTCACTTCTGGTTTTCGGCGCCATCTTGTATTTTAAGAGACGCAGACAAAACCAGGAATACTCAAAATATCCGCACCTATACGTAGAAGACTGCCTTGACTACAACAAGGTGCTCATCTACGAGCGTGATGTGGAAGACCCAAGCTTCACAGCAGTGGAGGCGACTCCCACAAGCCTCATGGTTGCGACGGACGCATATTATTTTCCGAAAGAGGCCAAGATTCTTTCGGTCGTAACCGTGTCCTCAGTGACGGGAGTTCCCGTAAAGGATATGATGAGGGAATACGACATCGTTGTCGTGCCATCCAAGTATGAGGGTCACGGAAAAATCAAGTTCCGGAAGAAAGAGGCCGTGGCGGCTTGATCATTGTTTCTGCCCCGAGCTCAAATCTATGCCGTGTTCGCAAGGACACGGCATTTCGTATATAATAATTTTATGTCTTCACTTCCAAAACCGCCGCCAAAATCAATTATTTATGAAAGTGAGTGGTTGTATGTATGTTTGGCTCTTTTCCCCATTACCAAGGGACACGTAGTTGTTGTTTGGAAAAAAGACATGCCAGATTTGCATGATCTTTCAGATTCTGAATATGACTATCTAATGGAAATTGTGGATATTACTCGCGATACACTTTTAAAAACTTTAAATTTAGAAAAGGTATATTTGATGTATATGGACGAGGTAAAACAAGTGCACTGGCATTTGATACCTCGATACAATGAACAAGGTTTTGATGTTTTTACTCACGAACCCAAAGAAAATCATGATTTTCCCCTTGTTCCCGATTTGCAAAAAGCATTTTTGGAAAGATTACAGACCAGAGAAATTAAATTACCAAAAATGTTTTAAGCTTCGAGCATAGACATTTGATGGATTTTTATTTTATAAAAAATCTGACCAAAAACACGCGAAAAGTGTCCGCGTTGAATATTTTCGTTAGCATCTTCGGTAAGATTTGAACCTGCAATTTTGACGGTAGAAGCGTCCAACTCTATCCAGTGTGCTACAAAGGTAAATAGCAAAAAACCACCCAGATATTGGGTGGCCTTTTGTTGGTTGCTGATCTTACTTGTTAGTAAGCACCATAACCAGTAGGCATTGAATGAGCAAACCAAAAATGTCCCGGACCGTATGATGGATCTTTTCCTTGGTCCATGATTACAGCAAACTGACCCCATATCCCGTATCCACCGTCAGGAATTAGTAATGGGTCGGTCGCATAATCTCCCACCCAAACTATCTTATATTTCCAGACTGATTTGCTTCCTTCTTTGGTCATACCATTCCACTCATTATTTTCGTAAGCCGCATAAGGGGGATTGCTCCACCCTTCAGCATTGCCTCTGTCCCATTCCGCATTCCACTTCATCACTAATTTATCGTTTGAGTAATCACCACAGTAATCTTGTGCTTGTGCTTCTGTGCCGCCAAATTTACTCATATACCAACTTACACATGTCCCGTTAAAGATTCTGGCAGTATCGTTGTATCCATATTGGTCAAATCCACCTGCCGCAAATGCTGTGCCCACACCTATCAGCATAGAAGCAACAACTATTGAGGAATATATAATTTTTTTCATAAATATTATTTTAAGTGTTAATCTAATAAAATTCGACCTCCTTTATATTATAAAATTTTTATCTTAGTTTAGCATCCTCGGCAGGACTTGAACTCGCAACCTTGCCGGTAGGAGGTTCTACGTTGGTCAAAGAAAGCTACGGCGGGACATAGTAGCGTTACTCAATAAACGGCACAAAATTATCTCGCTAGGAGTTTATCAAACCATTGATGGACTAGAGATTCTTGCAAAAATTCTTCTTCCAAAAATTCCAAAAGTATTTCACGGACATCATTCAAATCGATCTCTTGATTTACTGGGATAATGGTAAGAGGGAGGTAGGGGTTGGTGGGGTGTAGCAAAATGCGATAGCCGTGGGTGTGTTCGTCTTCAATCCAAAAAGAACGGTAAGAAACCCAAGGGTATAATGCGTTGCCAAAAATCAAACCTTTGTTGGAAATCTTCACGAGGACAGATTTGGTTTCTTTGTATGAAAGCATGCCGATAGTTAGACCGGCGATTATTATAAAAACTCCAAAAAGAAAATTGTGGAAATAAAAAGCCAAAACTGAAGCGCCCAATATGATAACTCCTAGTATCCAATACCAGTCTGCGCTTTTTTTATCAAAATGATGTTCTGGCGAATGCCATTCTAAAATAGTTTCCATAAACAACATTTTAACACCCCGTAGTAGATTTTGGCATTGCACTTTGTGCATAAGGTAACTTAATGCCAAAATTCACTACAGGGTAACACAACAAACTATTTGACAATACTACCAGGGGGGATATTTGGTGAGACTTTGAGTAAAGAAAAAGATTCTTCGTTTGATAAAGCCATGATCATGGCTTCACTTTTGAGACCCATGATTTCTCGAGGCTCTAAATTGGTGACAAAAGTGCAAGTAGTACCGACTAATTCTTCGGGGGAGATGTGTTTGGCTATGCCTGATACTACTTGCCTCAAATCCCTTTTTTCTTCCTTTGCCTCGCCAGAGCTTTCGGCGGAGGCGGATCCAAAATCTACCGAAAGTTTAAGTAATTTCTCTGATCCTTCTACCGGTTCAGCTGAAAGCACTTTGCCCGCTCTTATTTCTACTTTTTTAAAATCATCTATTGAGATCATGAATAAAGTATAATATTTTTAATCCCGTTGTCTATCTGCCTCTTATGTTGTAATATTGATGTCCACGGAGGAGTGGCTCGAGTGGTTTAAGGCACCGCTCTTGAAAAGCGGAATCTGGGCAACTGGATCGTGAGTTCGAATCTCACCTCCTCCGCCAGATTGGCAACTTTGAACCGAAGCAAAGTAAAGCTGTTTCGGCTCAATCTTGCTAAAATGATAAGGTGTCTATGCAAAAACCATATTACGAAAAACCGAATTTTACTCTCTATCAAGCAAATTGTTTGAACGTTCTTACTGAACTTCCAGAAAATTCGGTTGATATGGTTTTTGCTGATCCTCCCTACCTGCTCTCAAACGGCGGTTTTACTGTCCACGCTGGACGGCAAGTGAGCGTGAATAAAGGCGAATGGGACAAGAGTAATGGATTAAAAAAAGATTTTGAATTTCATCTTGAGTGGATACAAGCCGTTAAGCGTGTACTGAAACCCTCTGGCACACTTTGGATCAGTGGAACTTATCACTCAATTTACCAATGCGGTTTTGCACTTCAGGTCGCAGGATTTCACGTACTTAACGATATTGCATGGTTCAAACCGAACGCATCACCGAATCTAAGTTGTCGATTTTTTACCGCAAGTCACGAAACAATTATTTGGGCAAGGAGGGACAAAAAAGCAAAACATATTTTCAATTACGATTTAATGAAAAACGGCACTTGGCCGGAGGACGCATTAAAAAAGCCTAGGCTTCAAATGCGTTCGGTTTGGTCTATGGGAACACCAAAGCCAATTGAAAAGAAATTTGGCAAGCACCCAACACAAAAGCCAGAGGATTTACTGAAAAGAATTGTGCTTGCAAGCACAAACAAAGGAGATCTAATTCTTGATCCATTCACGGGAAGCTCAACGACTGGAATCGCCGCACATTTATTCGGCAGAAAATTTATCGGCATTGATCTTGATAAACAATTTTTAGATGTATCAATAAAGAGATTTGAGGAATTGGATCGCAATTTGAAAAATAAGAAAGCAAAAATATGAAAATCATCACACGCACAATTGCGATAAAAAATCTAAAAAAGTATATAGGCCAAGATTTACGAAAATTGGCTTTGGAACACGGCATTACGACTTACGAGACAGGAAAGCAGAATAAAGGCTGGAAGGGTCTTGTTTTGGAACGTTTGGCAGGACTTCAAACCAACATATCAAAAGCACCGAATGGGCTTACTTACGAATTAAAGTCAGTTGCTTTCCGTGAAATAAAAGGTGAACTCGTGCCAAAGGAAACAATGGCGATAACAATGATCAATCCAACAGAATTGAAAGCCCATTCGTTTTTTGAAAGCCATTGTTGGGCAAAGCTCAAAACCATTGTTTTTTGCGCGGTGCAGTGGAATGGCACAAATTCCGAGGGGGCCACTTTATTGAAAGTTGCAAGTCTAGACTTTGCCGAGGATGATGAATTGATAAAAGAAATAAAAGCTGACTATGATTTTATCCGTGCAAAGTTGATAAAAGAAGGATTCGAAGCTTTAACTGGAAAAGACGGAAAGTGGATACAAGCTCGCACGAAAGGCCCTGGTCACGGGTCGGTCAGTCGTGCATTTTACGCCCGAACGTCTTTTGTGAAAAAGATTTTTGAAATAGCGAGTTAAAAATATGACAAAAAAATCTAAAAAAATAGAAGTCATTGACCTGTTTAGTGGAATAGGTGGTTTGACATATGGACTAAGAAAATCTGGGTTATCAGTCTTGGCTGGCCTTGATAATGACGAATCATGTGCCTATGCGTACGAAAAAAATAATGGGGCTAAATTTATATCCGCAGATATTTCGGAATTTGATTTCAAAAAATTAAATAAAATATATTCAAAAGGAAGTACTCGGGTACTTGTTGGTTGTGCTCCTTGCCAGCCATTCTCTTCGCATGCTTTCAAATTACATAAGGATACGCACGATAATAGATGGAATCTGCTTGATCATTTTGTTAGAGGGATAAAAATTATTAAACCTGACATTATCTCCATGGAAAACGTTCGAGGGGTTACAAAAACTGACGTGTTTAAGAATTTTGTAAACGAACTTAAAAAACTTGGATACGAAGTTGACTGGAAAGTTGTATACGCACCAAATTATGGCGTGCCGCAAAATCGTAGTCGTTTAATTCTACTTGCTTCGAAACTTGGCAAAATTTCAATACCAGAAGAAACACATACAAAAGATAAATATATTACCGTGGGGCATGTTATTCGTGAATTGCCAAAAATTGATGCAGGAGAAATATCTAAACATGATCATTTACATCAAGCAAAAAAACTAACTCCGATAAACCAGAGACGAATTGCTCAATCTAAACCTGGAGGGACGTGGCATGATTGGAACAAAACATTACTTCCAAATTGTTACAAAAAGGATAGCGGACAAACGTATACTTCTGTATATGGACGAATGACATGGAATGGTGTGTCACCAACAATCACAACACAATTTACGAGTTATGGGTCTGGAAGATTTGGACACCCAGAACAAAACAGGGCACTCTCAATTCGTGAGGGCGCATTGTTGCAGACCTTTCCTATCGGCTATGATTTTGGGGATTTTCCAGCGTCGAAAATTAGTAAACATATCGGAAATGCAGTTCCGCCTCAGCTCGGGCACGTTATTGGGCTTGGTATAAAGAAGCATATTAAACAATATGAAACCTCTAAGATTTGAAATTGCGCTCACTGTGCTAGACCATCTTGGTCGAAACTTATACCGCAGTTTTGCCACCATTCTTGGTGAGGCAATTTCAAATGCGTGGGACGCAGAGGCTGAAAATGTGCAAATTGTCTATGATCCTGCGAAGCGCAACATGTGTATAGCCGACGATGGCACTGGGATGAGTCGTGATGATTTACAAAATAGATTTCTGAAAATTGGCTATTCCAAGCGCGATGAGTTTGGTACGCATTCTCCGAACAAAAAACGGCATCACATTGGCAGAAAAGGTATTGGGAAATTGGCGTTACTATCATGTGCCGATCGGGTTGTAGTTCTTTCAAAAACTACAGCGGGAAAATGGAATGGGGTTGTGATTGATAATAGTGAAATAAATGCTGAGATTAAAAAAGGTTCTGGCACCGCAGATTATGAACTCAAAGAACCTGACTTTAGTGCTTATAAAGAACTATGTAGCGCCGATAGAGGCACAGTTATTTGTTTTGAGGGCTTGAAAGAGGAAAGGAGCCATACAGAAGAATTTTTGAGAAAAATTATCGCTCTTTATTTCAGATTTTCACTAATTGATCCAGAATTCAAAATAGTTCTCAATAATACCGAAGTTACTATTGACGCACTAAGTGAACTTGCAAGCAATACGGAGTTTGTTTGGAATATCAATAATTATGATTCAGACCCATTCTTGCCTTTGATCACACCTGCTAACGGCAGCATGATCGGGCTTACGACTGATAGTGTAGAGATAAGTGGATTCATTGCGTCTGTAAAGAAACCTACAAATCGAAATATCTTTGGCGCTAAGGAACGCATCGGCGTTGATCTTTTTGTGAACGGTAGAATGCGTGAACTTGACATCATGAAGCATTCGCCCTCATCCCAGCTTCCCGAAGAGTATATTTATGGTCAAATTCATATTGATTCTTTAGATAGTGGCGAAAATGATCCATTTACAAGTAGTCGAGAAGGAGTGCAAGTTGACGATCCGATCTATAAGAAATATCTCGCTGAAATAAAAATACTTGTAATAAAAGTATTGGATCAGTGGGACGATCTTCGCGAGATGCGTGGTGAAGATGGCGACCCCGATAACACAAAAAGAGAGTCGTCGAAAATGAAGAAAGCGAAATCATTGTATCGAGAAGTTGCCAAGGACTACACTGGAGAAGATGACGGCATAAATGGTGGTGATAAGTTTATTAGGGATTTAGCCAACGATGCCGCTTTCAACAGTAGTAGTTATGTCCAGTGTTTTATCTCAGAAAACTTATTAAGGAGACATATTGGAGATAATGGTCCTACCGCTTGTTTAAACAAAGATCGGAGCGATGGCGATAAAACATGTATAGATCGATATGATAAAAAAGCTGGAAATACTAGTTTGTGTGTATATTGTAAAGGCGAGGATAGAAAAAAGGGGTTGCAAGATCAGAAAACCGAAGCAGGAATATCAATACCAATCAGGAGTGCCGAGGAAAATCTATTGATGTATTTAGATTATATTGATCTGGCAAGAGTTATTGACGATAAAATTCTTAGAGACGAAGATACGCCCTACAAACCACTCAGAAACTCTGTGATGCATACTTCTCGTCTTACAGAAGAAGCGAAAACAAAGTTAACTTCTGTCTTCGATAATGTTGTTGCAACAGTCAAAAATCTAGTTGTAGGAGGTAGTAAAAAATCATAGAGAATCGTCCGTGATAGCGAGTGGGATGCGCGCTCTCTGCTGAAATTTTATATTGAATAATCCACTTCGTTTTTCCCTTTAGTTAATTTAGGCTTTGGTACCTCAAACCATTCGGGATGAACTTTGTATATAGCTCGTAGTTTCTGTATACTTTTATCAAGATCCTTGAATTTGAGCCGTGTTTTAGGTTCAAAGTTCCGGGCATCGTCCCCGCCAATGAAAAATTTGCCAAATGTTACTCTGGTTGGGATTGATTGTGTCAATGTAGAAAGAGTTCAAAAAGCCCTTGATATTTCTTCTGAAAAAATAGAATTTGGGGAAATTAAATTACTCACTTCACTTCCTACAAATGATCCCCGAAAAGTGGAAATTCCCCATATTGGATCCATTGAAGCTTTTTCTGAATTTTGTATTCGTGATTTGGTGAAATATGTCAGTACTGATTTTGTGTTACTTGTTCAGTATGATGGTTTCATTTTAAACCCAAAGTCATGGCTTGATGAGTTTTTAAATTACGATTATATTGGTGCACCATGGTTTGTACATGACGAATTTTGGTTTGAGAGGTTTAATTTTCCAAGAAATTTGTTTGATACCACAGTAGTGGGTAATGGGGGATTTTCTTTGAGAAGCAAAAAATTTCTAGAAACTTCTGCTCGGTTGGTGAACGAAGGTGCTTTTGATAAACTTCACCCTGAAGACTTGGTCATGTGTGTTTGGCAGAGAAAACTTATGGAAGATTCTGGTATACTGTTTGCTCCACCTGAATTAGCAGAGAAATTTGCCATAGAAGGGCATGATCACAAATATACCAACCAATTTGGTTTTCATGGATTAAAATGGACTGATATTTCAAAATGGATAGAAGAAAATCCTAAATGGGGTATAAAACAAATTCCTAAAAAATAAAACTATATGGACTACAAAAAGGAATCATTGAAAAGACATTTGCGATTTGGGGGCAAGATCGAAATCAAGAGTAAATTCCCACCTCTCAAAAATAAAGACGATTTGAGCGTAGCTTATACGCCTGGTGTAGCCGAAGTCTCTTTGCTTTTGGCCAAGACACCCTCAAAAGCTTTTGACTATTCTATCAAAGGTAACACTATCGCTATCGTCTCTGATGGTTCAGCAGTTTTGGGTCTTGGCAATATCGGCCCACTCGGAGCGCTACCGGTGATGGAGGGCAAAGCCCTGCTCTTTAAAGAATTTGGCAATGTCGACGCTTACCCTATAGTCCTCGCTACTCAAGATACTGAAGAAATTATAAAAACTATAAAAAACATAGCGCCAACTTTTGGTGGTATAAATCTAGAAGATATCTCGGCTCCTAGATGTTTTGAAATCGAAGAAAGGCTCATCAGAGAATTGGATATCCCGGTATTTCATGATGATCAGCACGGTACAGCCATAGTGATCTTGGCTGCCCTTATAAATAGTTTGAAATTAGTTAAAAAACCAAAAGGAAAAATAAAAGTAGTAGTTTGTGGTGCAGGGTCGGCAGGTATAGCTGCTACCAAATTGCTTATCAGATACGGCGTGAAAAATATTATTTTAGTTGATTCAAAAGCTATCGTTTCTAAAAATCGTACTGATTTGAATAGTACAAAAAAACAAATGCTCCAGATAACCAATCTTGAAAATATAGAAGGGGATTTGGGCGATGCTTTAAAAGGCGCAGATGTTTTTGTAGGAGTGAGTGCTCCAAATATATTTAAACCAGAGTTTGTAAAATTGATGAATGAAAAAGCTATAATTTTTGCTATGGCCAACCCAGTACCAGAAATCATGCCCGATTTGGCCAAGAAGGCCGGGGCTTTCATTGTCGGTACTGGCCGAAGCGATTTCCCCAATCAGATAAATAATGTGTTGGTTTTTCCAGGATTATTTAGAGGAGTTTTGGATAATAAGATCAAAAAAATCACAGAAGAACTAAAAATAGTAGTAGCCGAAACTTTGGCCGGTTGTGTGAAAAATAAAGAATTGAGTGTAAATAAAATTTTGCCTAGTGTTTTGGATAAAAAAGTAGTTAAAATTATTGCTCAAAAAATAAGGAATTTTAAAACAAAATGAAATATCTCGGCGTTGATTTTGGTAGCAAAAGAGTGGGACTTGCGGTCTCTGATCTAAATGGTCAGATGGCTTTCCCGCATTCGGTAGTTTCAAATAATAAAAATTTGTTGCTGGAGATTAAAAAAATAATAGAAAAAGAAAATATCGATGAGATAGTGTTGGGGGAGTCCAAAAACTTTGCTGGTGAACCAAATAAAATAATGAAAGAAATAGAAGAATTTAAAAAAAGTTTAGAAGAAGAACTTAAATTGCCGATTTATTTTGAACCTGAATTTATGACAAGTAAGCAAGCAGAACTTATACAAGGTAAAAATGATATGCACGACGCTTCGGCCGCTACGATCATACTCCAGTCTTATATTGATAGATTAAAATAAAAAGTTGTATGATACCTGGTAGTGAATTTTGGCATTAAAATAAATTTTATGCACAAAGTGCAATGCCAAAATCTACTACTAGGTGATATAATTTAGCTATGAAATTTAGATTTCTCTCTAAATATTTTCCAACCCCGATCTTTTTAAAACCATCTCATATTGGGATTTCTTTTTCTGATACCAGTATAAAAGCTATTTATTTTGAAAAAAAAGGAGTGGGTCCTCGTTTTAAGAGCGTCGTAGTGCCTCTCAACAAAGGTTCTATTTTGAATGGTGCCATTGTTAATACCCAAGATGTTATAGATAAACTTGCGGTAGTAAGAAAAAGTTTTAATTGTCCTTTTGTATTTTTCGCTTTACCTGATGAAATAACGTATGTGTTTTCAGTTTTGGTACCGACTATTGGGGGCGATATCAAAGAGGCGGTGGCGTTTATGATTGAAGAAAACGTGCCACTTTCTTTGAATGAAACTGTTTTTGATTTTACTCCCACTCAAATTGTTGAATCTGAATCTGGTTATAATGTTTCGGTCGTGGTTGTAGCTTCGGTCAAAAAAGAAGTAGAAAAATTTGTGGAAGTGCTTAATAAAGCTGGGTTTGAATTGGTTGGTTGTGTTCATGAATCTGGAGCCATTGCCAATTCTATCATTCCAAAAAACTTTTATGGTACATATTGCATTATCCACGCCCGAGAAAATCGTATCGGAATTCATTTGATAAAGAATAAAATAGTTCACTTTTCTACTATCAGAAGTGTTTTTGGTGGAGACTACAAAAAAGAATTTTTGGACGAGTATGAAAAATTTATAGAATATTGTTTAAAATATGATACAAGCAAAAATCAGCCCATCAAATCTTTTTTTGTCTGTGGCGAGTTTGATAGTGCCAAAAAGGTAGTGGAAGCCATAAATGATTCTAAAGATTTGTCTCAAAACATTAAACTGGCTAATGTTTGGACTAATATTTTTGAAATAGATAAGTACTCGCCAGATATTCCGTTCGAAAAATCTTTGAGTTTTGCGGGCGCTATTGGTACCGCTTTATCTGATATAACATGATTAATCTTTTACCAAAAACAGAAAAAGAATTTTTAAAAAAAGGTTTAAGAGAACGTTTGACGGTTATCGTTTCGCTTTTGGTGGCAGCGGCTTTTTTGGTGGGTTTTATTATGTTGCTACCTTCTTATTTTTTGGTTTCTGCTTATTTTTCTGATACATCTTTAAGTAATTTATCTTTTGGTTTGAAGAACGATGAAGCAGTTAGAAAAACTGTAAATTTACCTGAAGAAATAAATTTAAAATTAAACTTGTTTCAATCAAGTACTAACGGTTTGCCGGTGGTTGAATATTTTTCAAAAATTATTGAGTCTCTGCCGATTGGAGTGAGACTCAATTCATTATCTTTTACTAGAGATCAAAATTATAATGGTCAGACTGGCACAGTCGTTTTGCTTGGCGGAATATCTACGAACAGAGATTCTTTGATATCGTTTTTAAACCTACTTAAAAAAACAAACCCTCAATTTATCGTCGATGTACCAGTTTCAAGTTTGACTAAAGACAAAAATTTACCATTCTCTATGAATATTTTTATCAAAAATGAATAATTGGATTCCAAAAAATAAAACTGTGAAATTTGTACAGGCTTTTGCTTTGTTTGTTGTTGCACTTTATTTTGTAGGTTTGTTTTTTGTGCTCAGTGAAGCAAAAAAAGTAGAGAGTTTTTATGGAGATTCCAAATCCGAAACATTTAAGGAAGAAAGGCTTTTGGCAATTAAAGTATTGGCAGAAGCCAATAAAGAGCCAATTCAAGCTTTGAGAGATTTTTTCATTCAAAAAGGTGACGAGGTGAAGTTTATAGAGAGCATAGAAAATGTTGCTCGTAATGCGGGAGTAAAATTTGCGATTACATCGATCGATATCGATACGTCTGGAGCTGATTCTTTTAAAGAAGATGTGAAAGTAAAAATGGAGATAGAAAGTACATGGAAAAATACGGTTTATTTTTTGGATAGGTTAAAGAAAATGCCTTTTGGGGTTTTGATTAAAAATGTCAGTTTAGATACATCATCTTCTGGTGGTTGGTCTGGTTTTGTTGAATTTGTTATTTTTAGAGAAAAATGAAATTTAATCTTTTAAAACTTAAAAAGAAAAGTGTTCCAACTCTCAAGTCTTTAAGAGCAAATATTCTTGATGTTGATTCGTATTGGCTTTTAAGCTTGGGTGTATTTTTTGTGATTTTCTTAGTCGTTACTTTTATTGGTCTAAAACTTTTCTATGCTCAATATTTTGAGAGTTATAAAAAATCAGGATCTGTTGAAAATTATGAAAATCTGATAAATGTAGACAAACTAAAAAATGCTATTGAAAAAAGAAATGTTTATATAAACAAAGAAATTTCTTTGCCTAGAGATCCGTCGATGTAAATTTGTGCTCCCGGCAGGAATCGGACCTACATCAAAGCCTTAGAAGAGCTTTGTTCTATCCATTGAACTACGGGAGCGTGGTGCGCGGTGAGGGACTTGAACCCACGACCTTCTCAGTGTAAATGAGTTGCTCTACCAACTGAGCTAACCGCGCAGAAATAATATACCATAATATGTTTTTATGGCATAGTTAAGGTTATGGAAATAAATACCTTATATGAAGACCAATACATCTTAGCCTTGGATAAACCATCGGGTCTTTTGGTGCATAGTGACGGCCGAAGAACAGAAGAAACTTTGGTGGATTGGATAAACTCAAATTACCCTGACTTGAAAGAAGTAGGGGAAGAGCAGATTTTACAAAATAATGAAATTATAAAACGACCAGGAATAGTGCATCGCCTCGATAAAGACACTAGTGGAGTGATCTTGGTGGCCAAAACCAAAGAGTCGCATGCTTTTTTGAAAGAACAATTTCAAAATAGAGAAGTCCAAAAAATTTATAATGCTGTGGTTTGGGGTAATTTTTCGGAAGATAAAATGGAGGGGGTTATAAATAAACCAATCGGTAGAAGTGCCAGTGATTTCAGGAAATGGTCGGCCGAACATGGTGCCAAAGGGGAATTGCGAGAAGCGGTGACAGAATATAAAGTGCTTGCTCAAACAAATAACGCCCCCGCGCTACGCGTCGACCCCTCTTATATTAAGAGGGGTAAAGAAGGAAAAGAGGTAGAAGAGTTTGCCTATTTAGAAGTTAAACCCAAAACCGGTCGCACCCACCAGATCAGGGTACATCTGAAATCAATCTCACATCCGGTGCTTTGCGATAAACTTTACGGAAAAAATAACCCCCCTAACCCCCCTTACATTAAGGGGGGAACTGAAGAGGCAAACTTAGGGTTTGAACGATTGGCTTTGCATGCTTTTTCTATAAAACTAGAATTACCTGACCACACTCAGTTGACGGTAGAATCACCTTTACCTTTAGAGTTTGAAAACGCTCTTTCAAAATTGAAAAATGGCGGAAAACTGGTAAGATAAGTTTATGGCAGAAGAAAATAAAAATACTAAGGAAATAACGGGCAAAGCAAAAATCGCTGAAAGAGAAGAAGAAATTCTCAAATTTTGGCAAGACAATAAAATATTTGAAAAATCACTTGAAAAACCATCACCAAAAGGTGAGTTTGTTTTTTATGATGGGCCGCCTTTTGCTACTGGCTTGCCTCATTATGGGCATTTGTTGGGCTCCACTGCCAAAGATCTTTTTCCTCGTTATAAAACCATGAAGGGCTACCACGTCCGCCGAGTTTGGGGTTGGGATTGCCATGGTCTACCCGTAGAAAATATTGTAGAAAAAAAACTTGGTCTAAAACACAAAAAAGATATCGAGACTTTAGGTATAGGGAAATTTAACCAAGAATGTCGGTCCCAAGTTTTAACTTATGTTAATGATTGGAAAAAATATATTGATCGACTTGGTCGTTGGGTAGATTTTGATAATTCCTATAAGACTATGGACACCAACTATACTGAAAGTGTTTGGTGGGCTTTATCTCAAATTCACAAAAAGGGAATGCTCTACGAAGGACGAAAAGTTTTACTTTATTGTCCACGTTGCGAAACTCCACTCGCTCGAGCCGAGATTGCTATGGATAATTCTTATAAAGACGTGACTGAAGAGGCGGTAATTCTTGAATTTAAAATAAAAAATCCTGATAAGAATAATTTGCCAAAAAATATTTCTATATTGGCGTGGACTACTACCCCATGGACTTTGCCGGCCAATGTAGCTTTGGCGGTTGGTCCAGAAATTGATTATGTTTTGATTGAAAAAAAGGATATGGGAGTGGGTGATTTGGTGCATTTTATATTGGCGAAGAGTAGGTTGGAGGCAGTTTTTGGGGACGATGAATATAAAATAATTAAAGAAATGAAAGGGGAGAGTCTAGTCGGTTTGGAGTACGAGCCGCTGTATGATTTGCCGGCAGTTAGAGCTACCAACAAAAAAGCATGGCTTGTTGTGCCGGCTGACTTCGTGACGACTGAAGATGGTACAGGAGTGGTTCATACCGCAGTTATTTATGGTGAAGACGATTATCAACTCGGTTTGAAAAATGATTTGCCGATGGTGCCCCTACTTCTACCTAATGGTAATTTCAATAATGATGCTCCAGAATTTGTACGCGGGGTTTATATAAAAAAAGCCGAGAGTTTAATAAAAGAAGACTTACAAAACCGTGGGCTTTTGTTTGCTAAAGCGCCAAATACTCACTCTTACCCTCATTGTTATCGTTGTGGTACACCGCTAATTTATAACGCTCTTTCAAGTTGGTTTATTGATGTGCAAAAAATAAAAAATGAGATGCTTTCAAAAAATGAAAATATAAATTGGGTGCCAGAGCATTTAAAACATGGCCGATTTCAAAGCATTATGGAAAGCGCACCAGATTGGACTATTAGTCGAAATCGATTTTGGGCCTCGCCTTTACCTATTTGGAGAAATGAAAAAACTAAGGAAATAAAAGTCATTGGTTCAGTTGCCGAACTCAAAAAATACACCAAAAAATCTGGTAACAAATATTTCACTATGCGACACGGCGAAGCTGAACAAAATATTGGAGATTTGATAAATACTGATCCAAAAAACATTTATCATTTGACGACGGAAGGCAAAAAACAAGTCAGTATGTCTAGTTTAGATATAAAAAATAAAAAAATTGATTTGATAATCACTTCACCTTTCACCAGATGTTTGGAGACGACCGAAATTGTCAGAGAAACTTTAGGATTAAAAGCAGAAGCTGTTGTGATAGATGAAATGCTGGGAGAATTCAAAAAAGGCCCAAATTTTGAAGGCAAAAAATGGGATGAGTATTGGAAATTGTTTGCCAACACCAAAGAAAGATTTGAAAAATCTCCCGATGGTGGTGAAAACTTGCTCGATCTCAACAAAAGAGTTGGAAGTTTCTTGTATGATTTAGAAAATAAATATGCAGGTAAAAATATTCTTTTGGTGAGTCATGATGGTCCGATCGCTGCTATGCATATGGTGGCTCAGGGGGCGGACTTAAAAAAATCGATTGAGATCAAAGAAAAAAATTTATACAAATCTGGCTTTGCTGAATTTGGTGAGCTTGATTTTGTACCTTTGCCTCACAATGAAAATTATGAGTTAGATTTGCATCGGCCTTATATTGATGAAATTGAATTAGCGGATGAGGACGGGTTCAATTTGAAGAGAATACCAGAAGTAATAGATTGTTGGGTTGAATCAGGCTCTATGCCATTTTCCGAATGGCACTATCCTTTTGAAAACAAAGAAAATTTTGAAGCTCGTTTTCCTGGAGATTTTATAGCTGAATATATAGCTCAGACTCGGACTTGGTTTTATTATATGCATGTTATATCGACAGCTCTTTTTAAGAGTGAATCTTTTAAAAATGTGGTAACCACTGGCACTATCTTAGCGGCAGATGGTGAAAAAATGAGCAAGTCCAAAAACAACTACACCGACCCTTTGATTATTATTGATAAGTATGGAGCTGATGCTTTGCGGTTTTATATGATGACTTCAGTAGTGATGCAGGCTGAGGATTTAAATTTCAAAGATGAAAATGTTAAAGAAATATATCAAAGAATGATAAATATTTTGCTCAATGTGGTTTCTTTTTATTCTTCTTATAAGACAGATTTTGTGGAGTTCAAAAAATCAGATAATATTTTAGATAAATGGATTTTAATTAGATTAAAAGAATTACATACTGAAGTAACTGAAGGTTTGGAGCAATACAATACTTTAAAATCGGGCCGACCAGTGCGAAGTTTTATTGACGATTTATCAACTTGGTATTTGCGTAGATCAAGAGATCGATTTAAATCTGAAACCGAGAAAGAAAGAAAAATGGTTTCTGAAACTATGCATTTCGTTTTACTTGAACTTTCTAAAATAATAGCTCCGATAATGCCGTTTTTGGCGGAGGATATTTTTCAATCGCTAAAAATAAAGTCTAGTCAACAGAGCGTACATTTGGAAAATTGGTCTGATTTGAATGAAATAAAAATTGATAATGAGATTTTACAAAATATGGCCGAGGTCAGGAGTGTCGTGTCCTTGGCTTTAGAAAAAAGGATGACTGCCAATATAAAAGTGAGACAACCGCTTAGTAAATTGAAAATTAAAGATTTAAAATTGAAAGATAAAGAAGAATATCTAGATTTGATCAAAGACGAGATAAATATCAAAGAAATAATTTTTGATGAAAACTTAGAACAAGAATTAGAACTCGATACTGAGATCACTCCAGAATTGCAAAAAGAGGGGAATGCCAGAGGATTCATCAGAGCTATCCAAGAACTCAGGAAAAATAAAAATTTGGTACCGAGTGACACGGTGGAACTTTTGGTTGAAACCGATGGTACAGGCAAAGAATTTTTGAATTCAATGGCTTCTGAAATCAAAAAACCAACCAATGTAAGCAATTTTGTTTTTGAAAATAATGACGGTGAACAAATAGAGATAGAAAATATGACTTTTAAAATATGTATCCAGTAGTAGAAAATGACATCAAAAATGTACTGAGCAGTATAGGGTCTATGAAAAAATTTAAATTTAATAATTATTTTAATAAAAAAGTGGTCAGCTCTTTTTAGAGCAATGTCATTTTTCACTACTGGATGTATCACAAACACCACACTAAAGGCATCGTAGTTTCTAGTCGCGCTGAGGGCGATAGTAATAAATTAGTAAATGTATTTACTGAAAATTTTGGCCTTATAAATGCCAAGGTGCAAGGGGCTAGGAATTTACATTCCAAATTGCGAGGTGGTTGCCAAGATTTTTCATTGGGGGAGTTTTCTTTGATTCATGGTAAAACCGGTTGGAAAGTGGTAAGTAGTAGGTCTGAAAAAAATTTGTTTGAAGTATTCAAAAATTCTCCAGAAAAGTTGAAGATGGTTGGTAATATTTTAAATCTGGTTAAAAAGTTGGTTTCTGAAGAGTCTTATATTTCCCTTGCCACGACGAAGCTTGAGGCGAAGTCGGGAGTTTTTAATATTGTTTGCAATTTTTTTAATTTTTTAGAAAAAGCCAAATCACAAGATATAGTTTTGGCAGAATGTTTAACCCTGCTTCGCATTTTGCATGTTTTGGGTTATATGAGACATGACCCAGAACTTTCTGTGCCGATATCATCGTCAGAGATAACTATCGAATCACTAGAAGCGATCTCTCCCAAGAGGTCAAGGATGATCGCTCTCATAAATGAATCCCTCAAAGCTAATTAATTTTTCATGGTATAATATTCAAATGGAATATGGAGATGAAAAAAGAGAAAAATTGGATCGACTAGAAAGGAAGCTCTATTCTAGGAACGCTCCAGATATTATTGATAAAGGGCGATCTGATTTGAGTGTTGAAAAAAAAGAAGAATTTAACAATACAGAAGATTCCGAAATAAAAGAAAATTGGCAAGATCAAAAAGCGGGTAGTTTTGATGAGTTAACTTCTAAAATATCAAATATGGCTCAAAAAAAACATAATTTCGTAAATAAAATTTTCATGGCATCGGTTTTGTTTTTTGTTTTGGCAGCGGGAGTGGCGGCTTTCGTCTTTTTTGGTGGTATGAATTCGGTTTCTTCAAAAAATGTGGACATAAAAGTAGTCGGGCCACTTCAGGTGGGGGGAGGGCAAGAAGTTTCTTTGGATATCAATATTGTAAACAATAACAATGTGGACCTGGACTCAGCTTCTTTGTTTATTGAATATGCTACTGGCACTCGATCCTCGGTAGATCTTTCCAAAGAACTCAGTCAAGAAAGATTTGATTTAGGAGTCATAAAAAAAGGAGAAAGCTATAGCAAAAATATAAAATTAGTTTTTTTTGGAGAAAAAGGTAGCTCCAAACAAATTAAAATTTCTTTGGAATATCGAGTAGCCAACTCCAGTGCTCTTTTTTATAAAGAAAAAGTCCACGAATTATCTATCAGCTCCGCTCCCATAATCGTCACTGCTACTTACCCTAAAGAGGTCAATTCCAATCAAGAAATTTCTTTGGACGTCGAAGTTGCTTCAAATTCCAAAGATCAAGTTGGTGATCTCTTAGTCAGTTTGGAATATCCTTTTGGTTTTGTATTTAAAGATTCGACACCCAAAGCTTCTTTTGGTAATAATGTTTGGAAATTTTCTCAACTTAATTCTGGCGAAAAGAAAAACATCGTAGTGAGGGGTAGTGTCATAGGTCAAGACAACGAAGAAAAAGTTTTCAAAATAAATACCGGTACAGCGAGTGTAGATGACGAAAGGATAATAGCGGTACCTTTTTCTCAACTTATGGAATCTGTTTTGGTCAAAAAATCTTTCATAGGTTTGGATGTGTTCATTGAAGGTAAGGAAGGGGATTATGCCGCCAAAGGAGATGGCCAGGTGGCCACTGAATTTGTCGTAATCAATAATTTACCTTCAAGATTGTTTGACGTGTCGGCAGAAGCCACTTTGACTGGTGGAGCGTTTAGCCCAGCAGGAGTTTTTGCTGGTAATACCGGATTTTTCCAATCATTCAATAATACTATTTTGTGGGACAAAAGGTCAGTCTCAGAATTTGCTGACATGAGCCCTGGATCTGAAAAAAGTTTATCTTTTCGTTTGGTCCCTCTTTTGTATGCGGATATAGCCAAAGGAGTTAAACCAGAAATACAAATGACTATAAAAATAAAAGGCGAAAGAGTATCCGAATCTGGTTCGACTGAGACGGTATCCGTCACTGAAGTTAGAAAAATTGTTTTGACCACTAATATTAATTTTTCTTCAAAAATAACAAGATCTGTCGGTAGTATTGAAAATTCTGGACCAATCCCACCAAAAGCTGATGTGCCGACTACTTATACAGTAGTGTGGAGTGTCGGTAATTCGTTCAATCAAGTCAGTAATGCCGAGGTCAGAGCCACTCTGCCTTCGTATGTAAAGTGGACCAATTTGAGCAGTCCAAGCAGTGAAATAATTTCTTTTAATAAAGTGACCAACGAAGTGGTTTGGAATATAGGATCAATTCTGCCAAATACTGGTTTTGGCTCACCCAAAAAGGAGGTGTATTTCCAACTAGAATTCTTGCCAAGTATAAGTCAGGTAGGTCAAACCCCAAATCTTTTGGGTGGGGCTACTTTTTCTGGTATTGATAAAATCACTGGTTTAAAAATTGAATCCAAAACCAACCCAGGTACTATCAGCTTCTTTGGAGACCCTACTTTCAAAGTAGGAGATGACAAGGTGGTGGAGTAACTCCACCAAAACTCTTATTTTAAGCCGTATTTACAATTTTTGCTTGACAAAGTAGGGTGTTTGGGTGTATAATTTAGGTAGAGTGCAGGAAGGTGAAAACCAAATAAAAACCTGTACAGAAATTTGAAAGGAAACTGACCATGAATAATATGCTCAGTGAAGCGCTCCAGCAGTTCGTTGGACTGCTTAACCAACTGATGAAAAACTTGCTCGGCAACGACGCCGAACTGTGGGGAAACGAATTGAAAAAGTTCCTCCGCAAGGAGCCGTGTTGGGTGAAGGTGGAGAAAGCGGTGGCATCAATCCTCCGCTCCATCTCCGCCAGTGTCACCATCTCCGCCACCACCGGCACCAAAACCATCACTTCCGCCAAGGAAGTGTTCACTGGGTACCTTGACCCCGACTTCAAAAACTGGGGTCTCGATGTCCCCGAAGAAGCAAAACCAGAAACTCCCGTCCAAGTCTACGAGATGTTCCAAGACGGAGACTTCAAAACCATCTTCAGTAGTCTCGGACGGAGTTTGGATGATCTCTGCCTCACCCAGGAGCAGATCATCGCTTTTGTGTGCGACCACAAGCAGTGGCTTCGCACTGGTGGTTACTCCACCTTCTTTTTATTCAAGGTGGCGGGTGAGTTCTTCGTTGCTTTCGTGGGCCTGAGCACTGACGGTGGGCCGGGCGTGGGCGTCGGTCGCGTCTCGAGCGCCGGCGTGTGGCGTGGCGGCTTTCGTCGTCGCATTGTCCTTCCGCAACTGACCCTTGAGTCCTAAGGTTTGATCCTTTGACTCTTAATCCCTCAGACCCTTTCCCAATTGTGGGCGGGTTTGGGGGATTTTTGTTATACTAAACTTGCAATATGCAAGCGCCGCGGTTATGGCTTCGGTGCCATGGTTGTATAAAAGTATATTTGAGAATTTTGTCGGATACGTCTTACAAAAGAGTGGATATATTTTTATAAACAAAAAATAATTAGTTGGTGCTATAAATTAGTGGACTTTTATGTCCCGAATAATATTCAACTTGTCATGGTTTGATGGGTGGTGCAACGGAAGATTTATAGCACAAGTTCTTCGTTGCTAACGTGAACCTGAACACTGACGGTAGGCCGAACGTGAACGTCAATCGCTTCTCGAACGCCAACGTGTGGAATGGCGACAATCGTCATCGCATTGTCCTTCCGAAACTAATCATTTCTCCCGTCATTATTTTGACGGGAGTTTTGCTTCAAGTCCTTTTTTCCAACCACCAAGTTGTCGCCCGATTTCCTCCAAGTTTTGAGACAGTTCAATGTGTTGATCTGTGGAAATCAATTTATTCTCCCAAGCTAGTTGTATAAAAAATTTTAAAATATCTAGTTTAGATATAGCTTTACCGAGCATCAGTATTTTAGGTTCTAGAGGTAAATATGCGGAATAAAAAGTTAACTCTAATACAAAAAGAAAAATATTTTCAATCTTTTGTCCTATACCAAGCCGTTCAACTCTTGGGAAATCTCTATGCAGTTTTTGCCAAAGGGTTTAGTATTTTTTTTTTTTGGGGATTAATTTTGGTAATTCTTGGGGGGGGGGGGTAGAATTGGTTTGCATATGAAAAATTTAATTAAAATTGATTACCAAAACATTATATCAGTTAAAAATCTTTATGACGCTTGGCAGGAATTTTTACCAGGTAAGAAAAACAAAAAAGATGTGGCTGAGTTTGCGCTCAATCTTTCACATAATATATCAGAGCTTCACTTTGATTTAACGAACAAATCATACAAACACGGTGGATATTTTGCTTTTTCCATAAACGATCCAAAACCTCGCAATATTCACAAAGCTACAGTTCGAGACAGACTTTTGCATCACGCTGTCTACAGAATTTTGTATTCATATTTTGATCGATTATTCGTTTTTGATTCTTTTTCTTGCCGAAATTTCAAAGGTACACACAAAGCCTTAAATCGTTTTAGAGATTTTGGTAAGAAAGTATCAAAAAACAACACAAAAACTTGTTGGGTTTTAAAAGGTGATGTTAAGAAGTGTTTTGCCAGTATTGGTCACGAAATACTGATTAAAATCTTGAAAGAATATATAAAAGATGAAAATATAATTTGGCTTTTGGAAAAAGTAGTTTCAAGTTTCAATACAAAAAATAAAATTGAGGTTGGTTTGCCACTGGGTAATTTAACATCCCAACTTTTTATAAATGTGTACTTAAACAAATTTGATCAATTTATTAAACACAAGTTAAAAATCAAACATTATATTAGATACGCAGATGATTTTGTTATTTTAGATACAGATCAAGATTATATTTTGGAACTAGTACCAAAAATTGCAGATTTCCTAAAAGAAGAATTGAATTTAACTCTTCATTCAGACAAACTTTTTGTTAAAACCCTATATTCGGGAGTTGATTTTTTGGGTTGGGTACATTTTCCAAATCACCGAGTATTGCGAACTGCAACTAAAAAGAAAATGTTTAGGAATATAAATTCAAAAGAAGGAAAACAAAGAGAAAATACAGTAGCTTCGTATTTGGGGATGTTAGGATGGGGGAGTGGGTGGAAGTTGTGGGAGCAAATTAAAAAAATTTGAGGGTGACCCTTTGGGGCAAAATCCTCAAGGGTCACCCTCTGGAAAACGAAAGGAAAGTGAGTTATTATAGAATTATGGCAAAAGAAGAAAATCAAATGGATAAAATAATTTCGCTTTGCAAAAGGCGAGGTTTTGTCTTTCAAGGTTCTGAGATTTATGGTGGGCTAGCCGGAGTTTTTGATTTTGGTCCACGCGGAGTTGAGCTTTTAAATAATTTGAAAAGGGCATGGTGGAACGCCAACGTATATCAAAAAGATAATTATTATGGTCTTGACGCGGGCATGTTTAAACATCCTAAAGTGTGGGATGCGAGTGGGCATACCACCGGATTTTCTGATCCATTGGCAGAATGTAAAAAATGCAATACCCGTATCCGAGTTGATAAAGTTTTGAATGCAATCGGCGTCAGTGCTGATGAAAAAATGGATGAGGCAAAACTCAATGAAGTTTTTGATGAAAATAGAGATAAAATAGTTTGTGAAAAGTGTGGGGCTAAGGATTTTTCTAAAGTTAAAAAGTTTAATCTTTTGGTCAAAAGTAATCTAGGGGACTTCACTTCTGAAGGTGCTGAGCCGGTTTATCTACCAGGGGAGGCTTGTCAGGGTATTTATCTTGATTACAAAAATATCGTGGACTCGATGCATCCCAAAATCCCGTTTGGTATTTCACAGATCGGTAAGGCTTTTCGAAACGAAATTTCTCCTCGCAATTTTCTTTTTAGAGTGCGCGAGTTTGAACAAGCTGATACTCAATTTTTTATCAAACCAAACGAAAACAAAGAAGCCTACGAAAAAATCAAGCAAGAGCGCTTTGACTGGTATCTTTCAATGGGTATTCGTGAAGAAAATTTGCGTTGGCATCAACATGAAAATCTAGTTTTTTACGCCAAAGACGCATGGGATATAGAATACAATTTCCCATCTTTAGGCTTCGATGAATTAGAAGGTGTTCATGATCGGACGGATTATGATTTGAGCCAGCATATGAAATTTTCGGGGACCGATCTTAATTATGTTGACCAAGAAACAGGAGAAAAATATATACCTTGGATATTGGAGACCTCGGTTGGTATGGGCCGTATGTTCACGGCATTTTTGGCAGATGCGTATAGAGAAGATGAATTAGGGGGAGAAAAGAGGGTTTATTTGGCGCTCAAACCAGAGCTCGCTCCGGTCAAAGTGGC
This sequence comes from Minisyncoccota bacterium, assembly GCA_041664625.1. GTDB lineage: Bacteria > Patescibacteriota > Minisyncoccia > Phycocordibacterales > WO2-35-19 > WO2-35-19. The sequence continues at coordinate 20,419 of JBAYKK010000005.1, read as the reverse complement.
CGTATTTCCGCTTCTCAAAAATAAACCAGAGCTTGTTGCGAAAGCTCGAGAAATTTTCCAAAACCTTAGGAAAGAATTTGGAGCAGTTGAATTTGATGACAATGGAAATATTGGAAAGAGATACCGAAGACAAGATGAGATTGGTACACCTTTTTGTGTGACTATTGATTTTGATACTATTGAAAAAGAAGGCGGAGTGACTGTACGCGAACGTGACAGTGGTGAACAAGAAAGGGTGGCTGAAAAAGATTTGCTTTCTTTCCTCAAACAAAAAATGTTATAATGTAGATTATGGCAATTCACTCAAGTGATAAAATAATCCAAATCAGTTCCAGTACCATTGTAAAAGCGGTGCTTATCGTTTTGGGTTTTTTGGCTTTTTATTATTTGCGAGATGTTGTGTTGGTGGTTTTGTTGGCTATCATTATCGCTTCTGCTACCGAACCGGGTACACAATGGTTTTTGCGTAGGGGAGTGCCGAGGATTTTGGCAGTGTTGCTTATGTATTCGGCCGCCGTGGCTATGCTTGTAGTGATGTTTTACTTTTTATTTTTACCTTTACTCAATCAGTCGGCTGGTTTCCTTTCCACTTTGCCCAGATATTTGGGTGAATTACAAGTTTGGAATCCACTCCAAAATAATGAGCTTTTATCTTCAAATTCAGCTATTTCAGGATTTTCCAAAAATTTCTCTTTGTCTCAAATTGTAGAACAAATCAATAGCGCTGTCTCAAGTTATTCCGAAGGGTTTTTCTCTACGGCCAGCATGATTTTTGGTGGTATTTTAAGTTTCCTCATGGTTATAGTTTTGTCTTTTTACTTATCGGTGGAGTCGGATGGGGTTTCCAATTTTTTGCGTATTGTGACTCCAGCCAAAAATGAAAAATATGTTTTAGATTTGTGGAAAAGATCGCAACATAAAATCGGCCTTTGGATGCAAGGTCAGGTGGTTTTGGCTGTTATCATAGCTATGTTGGTATTTTTGGGTCTGACTTTATTGCAAGTAGAAAATGCTCTACTTTTGGCCGTGCTTGCCGGTATGTTTGAAATCATCCCACTTTTTGGTCCGATATTGGCGGCTATTCCGGCGGTTACTTTGTCTTTGGTGACGGGCGGTATGACTTCGGCACTTTTGGTGGTTGGTCTTTATATTATTATCCACCAGTTTGAAAACCAACTCATTTATCCGCTGGTAGTAAGTAAGATTGTGGGTGTGCCACCAATTGTTTCTATTTTGGCCTTGGTTGTGGGTTATAAGCTGGCTGGCTTTGTGGGACTTTTGATTTCAGTGCCGATGACCACGATGCTCATAGAATTTTTAAATGATATATCGGCCAATAAAGTAGTCGAAGCCGAGCGCTTGCGTAATACCACTCTAAAATAGTATCTTTTGTTTGTGTCTAAAATATTTTACATAACTACTACTTTGCCTTACGTCAACTCCAATCCCCACATTGGGCATGCTTTGGAGTTCATAAGAGCTGACGTTATCGCGAGGGCAAAAGCCTTACAAGGTTTCGAAGTGTTTTTTAATACCGGCACTGATGAACATGGTCAAAAAATTTATCAAAATGCATTGGAGGCTGGCAAGACTCCACAAGAATATGTAGATGTCTATGCAGAAAAGTTCCGAGGATTATTGAATTTGCTCCAGATCTCGCCAGATGTGCATTTCATACGTACTACCGACGAGCATCACATAAAAACCGCGCAAGAATTTTGGAAAATTTGTGATCAAAATGGTTTTATATACAAAAAATCTTATCAAATAAAATACTGCGTAGGTTGTGAGTTAGAAAAAACTGACTCTGAATTGGTAGAGGGTAAATGCCCGGTCCATCCCAATCTTGAAATAGAATATCGCGAAGAAGAAAATTATTTTTTCAAATTTTCGGCTTTTCAAAAACCACTTTTGGATTTGTATAAAAAACAACCAAATTTTGTAGTGCCAGATTTCCGCCAAAATGAAATCAAGATATTCGTAGAAAGGGGATTGGAAGATTTTTCTATTTCTCGGTTAAAAACCAAGATGCCTTGGGGTATACCAGTGCCAAAAGACCCAGATCAAGTGATGTATGTTTGGTTTGATGCTTTGGTTAATTATATTTCTACTTTGGGCTGGCCCCAAAACAAAGAGCAATTTGAAAAATTTTGGGTTAATGGCAGACCTACTCAGTATTGCGGTAAAGATAATTTGCGTATGCAATCAGCTATGTGGCAAGCTATGCTTTTGGCGGCCGATCTCCCACATTCCCATCAGATAGTGATTGACGGATTTTTGACAGGTGAAGGTGGTATGAAAATGTCCAAATCTTTGGGTAATACCGTCGATCCTTATGAAGTAGTAGAAAATTATGGAGCCGAAGCTTTGCGTTATTTTGTCTGTGGGGAAGTCTCGATGTTTGAAGATAGTCCGGTCTCTATGGATTTGATCAAACAAGTTTACAACGCTAAGTTGGCTAATGGTTTAGGCAATCTCACTTCGCGTATTATGAAAATGGCCAAAGATAATTTGGCAAAAACTCCAGAAATTCCTGAAAAAAGTATCCCTCAAGAATTTTTTGAATATTTAGATAAATTTGAAATAAATAAAGCTTGCGAATTGATTTGGTCTGAAGTTTCTGAAATGGACAAATTTATTCAAGACAATCAGCCCTTTAAGGTGGTAAAAGTAGATAAAGCCAAGGGTCAAGAAATGATTGAGAGTCTGGTAGTGAGACTTTATTCGGTCGCTCGTATGCTCAATCCTATTTTGCCAGAGACTTCTAAAAAAATTAAAGAACTCATAAAACAAAACCAAACTCCCGAAAATCCGCTTTTTGTAAGGAAAGATTGAATGAAATACATAGATATACATTGTCATTTGGACTCAAAAGATTTTGAATCTGATAGAGAGGCTATTTTGACGCGGATGAAAGAGTCTGGAGTGGGAGCGATCACTATCGGTACAGATTTGGAAAATTCTAAAAAAGCAGTAGAGATAGCCGAAGCTAATCAAAATATTTGGGCGACCATCGGTGTGCACCCAGATCATATAACCTCACCCCGTTCCGCTGTGCGGAACGACCCTCTCCTAGAAGCAGGAGAGGGTAAGAATGAAGCCCTTCCCCTGCATCTAGGGGAAGGGCGATCCCACGAAGTGGGATGGGATGAGGTTGAATTTGAAGAATTAGTCAAAAGTCCAAAAGTGGTGGCTATAGGGGAATGCGGGTTGGATTACTTTGAGCACCGAAGCCTTGGCGAAGGTAGCTTAGTCCAAGAAGAAAAAAACAAGCAAAAAGAATTATTTATAGAGCAAATTGAATTTGCTTTAAAACACGACAAGCCTCTGATGCTCCACGTGAGACCTGCCCGCCTCGCGAGCGAGAGCGTTGCGGGCGGGGATGCGTATGATGATGCTTTGGATATTTTGGAAAGTTATCATAAAACTTATGGAGAAAAATTGAGAGGGGATGTACATTTTTTTGCTGGGGATGTGACAGTGGCCAAAAGATTTTTGGATTTGGATTTTGCTATGTCTTTCACGGGAGTTGTTACATTTTTACCTCGCCGAAGCTCTGCGAAGGAGGGTACACATGATTATGATGAGGTTATCAAATACATTCCTCAAGATTTGATTATGTCTGAAACTGATGCGCCTTGGGTGGCACCAGTGCCTTTCCGAGGCAAGAGGAACGAACCGGTGTATGTGATTGAGGTGATTAAAAAGTTGGCTGAAATCAGGGGGGAAAGTTTTGAAGATTTAAATAGTGCAATTTTAAATAATGCCAAAAGAGTTTTTGGGATTGCTTTTTGAGTTCTATTGTGTTAAATTGCTTATCTCAGACCCGAGGTGACCATTATTATAAAACATCTCTGTCCCTTCCGAGGGAAGCCGTCTGAGATTAAAATATGAACGAAAAAAACGAAGAAAATGATAATTTGGTCTACGAAGTAGCCTATCATTTTTTACCAACCGTCGAAGAGTCAGAAATATTAACCGAAGCTTCAAAAATAAAGTCTATTATTGAAGAAAACGAGGGATTGATCATCTCCGAAGAAGTGCCAAAACTTTTGGTGTTGGCTTATGATATTTCCAAAAATATCAATTCTAAAGGTCAAAAATTTAGCAAAGCGTATTTTGGTTGGGTGAAATTTGAAGTAGAACCGGTAAAAGTATTGGATATAAAAAACAAAATTGAAAGCCTCCCAAATGTTTTGAGATCTTTAATTGTTAAAACGGTCAAAGAAAATACCATGAGTGTTTCCAAGATTCCAACTTACAAAAAAGAAACTCCAAAGGAAGAAAAAGGAGAAGAATATGTTGAAAAACCAAAAGCGACAGAAGCAGAACTTGATAAAAGCATCGATGAGCTCGTCACCGATCAAACTTTATAAGAATAATATAAATCTATGTATATAAATAAGGTTATTCTTTACGGAAACTTGACTCGAGATCCAGAATTAAAGGCTTTGCCTTCTGGTTCGCAAGTATGTGAATTTGGATTAGCTACCAACCGAGTTTGGAAAGACAAAAACGGTAGCAGACAAGAATCAACTGACTATCACAATATCGTGGTTTTTGGTAAACAAGGTGAACTTATCAAGCAATACTTGCACAAAGGTAGCGGAGTATTTTTGGAAGGCCGTATTCAAACCAGAAGCTGGGATGCCCAAGATGGTACCAAGAGATACAGGACTGAAATCGTAGCCGACAAAATGCAATTTGGCCCAAAGAGTGGCGGGACTACTGGTGGCACTTATGAACCAAAAGAGACTTCAGATAAATCAAAAGGTAAAGAAACTGAAGCTCCAGCGATAGAATATCCAGAAGAAGAAATTAATTCTGAAGATATCCCTTTTTAAAAATTAAATAATAAATATTATGACAACTAAACAAAATTGTTACTTCAAACAAAACGGCATCAAGTACGTGGATTACAAAGATACTGAACTTTTGAAAAAGTTTATAAACCCTCATGCTCGTATGCTTTCCAAGAAAAAAACTGGAGTATCTACTGAATTCCAAAAGAAATTGGCTGTAGCTATCAAACGCGCTCGCTTCATGGCTCTATTGCCTTACTTGAGCAGATAATAAAAAATAAAATAGTTCTCTCGCTTAGCCGTCGCATAATTTCTGCTGAAATTTGCTATGCTCGGCACGTTTGCCTACGCATAGGCACGTTCGAGAACTATTTTATTTTTAGGATAGGGTGGAGTTAAACTCTTGACACGTATTCGCCAGTTTCAGAATTCACGACGATAGTGTCTCCTTCAGCTATGAAAAGGGGAGCGTTGACTGAAGCGCCGGTTTCTACTTTGACGACTTTGTTTCCGCCTTGAGCGGTGTTGCCTCGCATATTGGGTGGAGCTTCTACTACTTTGAGTTCTACTTTGATAGGTAATTTCACGCCAATAATCTTTTCATCAAAAACCATAGCTTTGGCGATAGCATCTTTTTTCAAAAATTTAACACCTTGGCCGATTTGCTCTTCTTTGAGAGTGAATCTTTTGGATGGGTTGCCGTCTTCATGGAACCAGTATTCGCCTTTGGTTTCGTAAATAAATCTAATATCTTTGTAATCAATATCTGCTTCTTCTACTTTTTCTGATACGTGAAAAGAGTTTTCGGTCACTCGGCCAGAAATCAGATTGCGCAATTTGGTGGCGTTGACTGGTTTCCTCTGTTGTTTGCGGAAAACGTGAGAAGCGATAACTTCCCAAGGTTCATTATCAAATATGATCACTTTTCCAAGTGTAATTTCGTTGTATTCCAACATATATTAAGAGGCTATCACACAGAAAACAAAAAAACAAATTTTATTCCTCTGGTGATTCTTCAGCTTCTTCTTTGACTGTTGCGACGGGGCTAGTGTCTTCATGGAGTCGTTTGCGGATGAGTTTGAGGATTTCTTCAGCTATTTTTTTATTTTCTTTGGCTTTGAGGAATTGGCGAGTGGCGTCGTAACCTCGACCAAGCTTCACTTCATCTTTGGCAGTAGCGCCGATAGGTAAGTAACCGTAGCTCGTGCCAGATTTTTTAATAATTCCCATTTTTTCACCCAAAGCGATCATCTCACCTTCTTTGGAAATACCTTCGTTGTACATCAAGTCGAATTCGGTTTGTTTGAAAGGGGCAGCGACTTTGTTTTTGACCACTTTCACACGGACTCTACCACCCATGATTTCTTCACCTTTTTTGATTTGAGCGATTCGGCGGATATCCAAACGGACCGATGTATAAAATTTCAAAGCTTTACCGCCTGGAGTGGTTTCTGGGTTACCAAACATCACGCCGATTTGCATACGGATTTGGTTGATGAATATCACTACGGTTTTGGATTTGGCGACGATGGCAGTGAGTTTGCGGAGTGCTTGAGACATGAGACGGGCTTGCTTGCCGACGTGGTAAGCGCCCATATCACCTTCGATCTCGTCTTTTGGGGTGAGAGCCGCTACTGAATCGATAACGACTACGTCCAATTTGCCAGAGCGGACCAAAGAATCAACGATATCGAGGGCTTGTTCACCGTTGTCTGGCTGAGAGATGAGTAGTTGATCTACTTTGACTCCCAATCTTTGAGAGTATTCTGGATCCATCGCGTGTTCGGCATCTATGAAAGCGCAGATACCTCCCAATTTTTGAGCCTCAGCGATTATGTGCAAAGAAAGAGTGGTTTTGCCTGAAGATTCTGGTCCAAATATTTCAATGATACGGCCACGGGGGACACCGCCAATACCAAGAGCCGAGTCAAGCCCGATAGATCCGGTAGAAATGCTGTTTATGTCGACGTGTGGTTTTTCTCCAAGCATCATTATGGAGTCGTCACCAAATTTAGTTTTTATTTCTCTCAGAGCATCTTCTATTCCGGAATCAGTTTTGCGCGCTTCTTTTTTTTCTTTTTTTGCCATGTTTGTTTTGTTATTACTCTAATATAGGGGGCGTCGTCGTGCTTTGTTTATAATATATCTTGATGGTTTTGGTTAATTCTTTTTTAAATCGATCTTTGGCCTTGATTTCAATTATATTAGACCCGGGGGAAAGCAGCAATTTTTCTGAAAATACCCCTTCTTTATCAACAAAAATGGGTTTTTCGTTGAGGCTCAAAAAAGCTGTATTTTTGGCTTGACCTTTTATTTCGATATTGTTTTCTGTCGTTTCGGTATTTTCTGCTGGACTAAATATCTCAACTGTTGGGCCGGTTATCAAATTTCTAGCATTAAATATACCGTAAGTTACTAACAATAATACTGAAGCAATAATCAGGAATAGTTTTATATTAAAGCCACTTTCAAATTTATAGCAATTCATTTTCTTTTTCTGGTGTTTCATCCGTTAGAAATCCTGTTTCGCCAGTAGATGATATGCCCTCTGGTTTTATGAGCACATCTCTAGGTTTGGCACCATCGCCACCACCGACTACTCCGTTTTCTTCCAAAATATCCATCAGTCGAGCGGCCCTAGCATAACCGATACGTAATTTCCTTTGTAAATATGAAGTTGAGGCTTTGCCGTCGCGTATGACCGTCTCTCTAGCTTCTTCGTACAAATCATCTTCGTCTTCTCCGCCACCGCCCGAAGTGAGTGATTCAAAAATGATATTTTTGGAATTATCGGCTTCCATATCTATGCCAGTCGGTATCTCGTCTTCATTATTTTTAACTAAAAATTCTACTACCTTTTTAACCTCGTTTTCAGATATGAAGGGGGACTGAAGTCTGATCGGTTTGGACATTTCTCCAGAGCTGTAGAGCATATCACCGGCGCCGAGTAATTTTTCGGCTCCAGCCATATCCAAAATAGTTCGAGAATCAAATTGCGAAGCCACTTGCAAAGCAATACGACCAGGGATGTTGGCTTTGATGAGGCCAGTGATGACGTTGACGCTCGGTCTTTGGGTAGAAAGTATGAGGTGTATGCCAACCGCGCGACTCATCTGGGCGAGGCGTATGATGGCTGATTCCAACTCTCTTGGGTAAGCCTGCATGATGTCTGCCAATTCGTCGATCACTATCACTATGTAAGGCATTATTTCCGGACCGTCTTTGGTTTTGACTGAGAGAGCGGGAGCGAGGATGTTTTTATGGTAAGACTCGATATCTCGCACTTTGTTAGATTCCAAAATATCATAACGGCGATCCATTTCTTTGGCGGCCCATTTCAAAGACATGATCACTTTTTTGGCATCAGTGATGACTGGTGTGAGGAGGTGGGGGATTTTATTGTATTGAGTGAGCTCAACTCTTTTGGGATCAATCATTATAAATTTCAAATTTTCGGGTGAGTTGCGGAAAAGCAAAGAGTTTATCATCACGTGGATAGTCACTGATTTACCGCTACCGGTAGCCCCCGCGATAAGTAAGTGAGGCATCTTGGCGATGTTGGCAAATATAGAGGTCCCAGAGATACTTTTACCTAAAGCGACTGTCAAAGATTTTTCGGTATCAGTATAACCAGCTTGTGATAGGAGTGAGCCGAGTCCGACCATAGTTTTGACTGAGTTAGGGATCTCGATACCCACCAAAGATTTGCCGGGGATAGGGGCTTCGATACGCACAGGGTGGGCAGCGAGGGCTAGTTCCAAATTGTTTTGTAGCCCCAAAATTTTAGAGAGCTTCACCCCTTCGGCTGGTTTCAAAGAGTATCTGGTCACTGATGGGCCGATAGATATTTCATCCATTTCTACGATAATGCCAAAATTTTGCAAAGTTCTCTTGATGATATTGGAGTTAGCTTTGATGTCTCCGACTTCGGGCTTGCCTTTGTCCCTCTCCAAAAGAGACAGTGGTGGGAAAGCGTAAGGTTTGGAAGAGATGCTGTTTTTGCGGATACCAAAGTCATTACTTTCTTCTGTTTGAGCTTGTATTTTTTTGGCCATGACGGGTGCTGGTGGGGGAGTGATTTTGACATTGTTATCAATATTGCCGTCAGTTATTTTGACTTCTTTGGGTTCTACTGTCTCTTCCTCTTCTTCGTCTTTTTTCTTTCTGAAAATATTTAATAAAGAAGATATATTTATAGAAGCATCAAAAATAACCAAGATACTTATGATCATTAAACTTATCAAAATAACTGGAGTAGCATAAACATCAAAGAGTTTGACTAAAGGGGTCTGCAAGATGCTCCCGACCAACCCGCCTTTTTTGATTAAGCCAAACTGAGCAAACAAAAAATCAAGCAATGCTAGAGATGATATAAAAAACAAAGAAGCCCCGATGAATCGAGTGGCGCCAAAAGATCGCTTGATTGATTTAGTGAAAGAAATACCCAAAATGAAACAGACTACGGGCAGTAGGAAATATCCAAAACCAAAAAGTTTAGAAAAAATATTGAAAACTCCAGTACCTACGAAACCCGCTTTATCAAAAGAGGCCAAAATAAAAAATATAGATAAAGCAAAAAATACGATCGCTAATATCCAAGAGACGGTTTCTTCTTTTAATTTTTTTAATCCAAAATCGGTACCGTTATTTTTGTTTTCGGGTTTCTTATTTTTCTTCGCCATACCCAAATAATAACATATACGAAGTAACGAAGGGATTAACAAATTGTTGACATGCAAATGGGATTGACCCCGTAGTAGATTTTGGCATTGTGGCAAAGCCACAGCACGAAGTGCAATGCCAAAATTCACTACGGGGTTGACTTACGATAAAGGACAGAATATCCTTAATTATAAGGTCATAAGTTAGTCTATTGACTTTTAGTGTCTGATAGTATACAATATAAGAGACATTAAGAATGTATAAGACAAATAAAGTCTTATTGACCAATGTCTTATACGATAAAAATCAATTAAAACATGAATGAAATAGTCACAAAAAACAGCGATTTTGTATTTATATATAACAAATCTTATAGATTAGCGGCAGCAGTGTTCATGATATCTAATCTTATAGAACAAGACCAAGAGTTGAAGACCAAGATAAAAAACTTGTCTCTAAACTTAGTTTCCGTGTCTGTTAATTTAAAAGACGTAAATATTCTAGACACCAAAAAATTAATTTTAGATATTGAAAAAAATTCTTTAGAACTTATGTCTATGTTAGACATAGCTTCGGTCTCTGGTTTGATTTCCAAAATGAATGGCAATATCTTGAAAGAAGAATTCCAATCTTTTATTTCAGAGCTCAATAAATTTTCAGATAATTATGAAAATAATAAAAACGTATCTGTAAAAAATCTGTTTACAGAATCTCAATTTATGAGTGCAGAGGGGACTTCTCATAGTTTGAATACTGCAAACGAACCTAAAAGTTTAGTAGAAAATATTAAAACGAATCGATCTGGAATTTTGAGTCCAAATACTTCAGGTGGCACTAATGGACACAAAAGAAAAGATTTGAGGAAAAGCACTGTCCTAGAATTTATTAAAGGACATACGAATGTTAGTATAAAGGACATAGTACCGCATATAAACGGCTGTAGCGAGAAGACTATTCAAAGAGAGCTTATGGTACTTATAAATGAGGGTAAAATAAAGAAAACCGGCGAAAGGAGATGGAGCAAGTATTCTATTATATAGAGTTATCCCATAGTGAATTTTGGCATTGCACTTCGTGCTGTGGCTTTGCCACAATGCCAAAATCTACTACGGGATTGCTTTTACTCTTATAATATGTAATACTTGTTGTTAACCGTCTTATCCACATGTTTGCTTTTGCAAGCTTGTGTTTTAGGCGGTAAAATTCCTTTGTTAACTAGATCTGTAATTTCTTGTCGATTTTAAAGAGATTACAGAGTTAGTTTAAATTGTTATTAGTTTAGTATTATTAATTATTAGTTGTTTGGGATTTCACGAAAATTTTAAAATAAAAGTGAGGTTTCGGACGAAATAAAATTTATGAATTTAAAATCAAAATTGTTCGCAAGTGCTGTTGCTTTCACAATGGTTTTGAGCTTGGTGGCAGTTCCTGTCTCCGCTCAAACTACTGCTGAACTTACAGCTCAGATCAATAGCTTGCTTGCTATGATCGCACAACTTCAAGCACAAGTTGCTGGTGGTACTACTACTGGCGCTGCTACAACTTTCACAACTGACTTAACTGTTGGTTCAAAAGGTGCAGAAGTTTCCGCTTTACAAACATGGTTAGTATCAAAAGGACACTTGGTAATGCCAGCTGGCGTTGCTATGGGTTACTTTGGTTCTTTGACTCAATCTGCTTTGGCTAAATATCAAGTTTCAGTTGGGATCACTCCTGCTGCTGGATACTTTGGTCCAATCACTAGAGCTAAGATCAACGCTACTGGCGGAACAACTGGTGGTACTACTACCGGTGGTTCAGTTGGTATAACTACTCCTGGAATGGAAGGTTCTATTTCTGTTGTAGAAGCAAGTGCTGGAACTGTATCCACTGTTTATGAAGGTGATTCGATGGCTTCTGTTTTGGGGGTCAAGGTAACCGCTACTGGTTCTGACATGGCAGTTCAAAGAATGAAGTTTGACTTGGATGAAAACGTAACTTCTTCCGACACTAAGTTCTACAACAAAATATTCAAAAAGTTGTATGTAACAGAAGGAGGCAATGTTCTCGCTTCTATTGATCTTAATTCTTCAACAGTTACCAAGGATGGAACTGATTATTTGGTGACCGTTTCTGGTTTTAATTCAGTTGTTCCAAAGGGCACTTCCAAAACTTACTTGATTAAGTTAGATGCTCAAAGTTCTATTGATTCAGCTGACTTTGATACCGAGACTTACACAGTTGCTCTTGCCACAGATGGTGTTCGCGCAGTTGACGGAGCTGGTATAGATGACTATGCTGGTTCAGCCTCTATTGCTGCTACTCCAACTGTTGCAGCTGACTTGACTGATTCTGCTACTTTAGCTTTGTCTTTGAACGCATCAAGTCCTAAAAAACAAGATGTTGTTTGTACTTCAAACACAACCGAAGATGAATGTGACAGACTCACAGTATTGGTCTTCGATGCTAAGGCAGAAAAGGACGCAGTGACAATCACTGACCTTCAAATTGGTGTTGCAAAGAGTGGAACTGGAGGAGCTATAGCGTCATCTACTGTTTACCTATATGATGGTTCAACAGAACTTGATGCAGCTAGTGTAACAGGTGTTAACACTTATATCTTCTCTGATTTCGATCAGACTATTGCAAAGGACACTACTAAGACTTACACAGTCAAGATGGATGTTCGAGATGCAAATACCACTGATGCTAGATTCGTAGTTACCGCTTCTTCAACTGGAATCACTGATGAGAATTCAAAAGGTGATGCAGTTACTGATAGTGGTTCTGCTACTGGTTACTCAATTGGTATAATGAAATCTGGTCCTGAACTCTCTTTGGTTTCAAAGAGTATTACTACCTCAAACACTCCTCAAGGTTCAACTCTTGCAGGTGCTACTTCAACTTTGACTGCTTCCTTTAGCGTCAAAATTAAAGCTGTAGGTGGAGATATTCTTCTAGGTACTATTGCTTCAGGCAGTCCTCTGTTTGAAGATGATGGTTCAGATGCTAGCTTCGTGGTGTACAAAAATGGTGTTGCAGTTACTTCTTTGAGTAACTCTACATCTACTGCGTTCACTATTCCTTCAACCTGCGTTACAACTGGCACAGCTAGTTGTTTGTTGGCCGAGGGTAGCGAAGTTACTGTTCCAGTTACATATTTGATCCAAGGACGAACAGCAACAGTTGGTACTGCTGCTGCCTCAGGTCTGTATGCAATCGGTCTTGAAAACATCAACTGGGTTGGTCCTACCGGAGTTCTTTCGGCATCAACCTTCATGTCTGGTGAGACTGACTGGAGAACTGCTGATATAAGCTTCCCTTAAGTTAAATCTAGTCTCTTGTGAACCGTATGTTTTTCCGAAAGGATTAACATAAGGTCTGACTAAACAAAAACCACCTTCGGGTGGTTTTTGTTTGCTTATTTTAACTTATATTTTATTTATTCCCATAAACTTCTAAGGACAGTCCTTGGAAGTTTGCTATTATTATTTTATGTATAGAGAATTCAAATTTGCTCCAGATGAGTATTACCACGTATACAATCGCGGTACTGACAAAAGAGATATTTTTATTGATCCAAAAGATTATACAAGATTTGTTGAATCTTTATATTTGTTTAATTCAGAGGAAAGAATTGTTTTAAAAATGGTTTCCAAAAAAGATCGTTTTTCTTATGATAGGGGAGAAACGGTAGTTAATATTGGGGCATATTGTTTAATGCCGAATCATTTCCACCTACTTATTAGAGCCAAAAATGATGAGGGAGTCAGCTCTTTTATGAAAAAACTTCAAACCGCTTACGCTATGTATTTTAATAAAAAATACAAGCGAAGTGGGTCCTTATTCCAAGGCCCATTTAAAGCACAACATGCGGGTAGAGATGAATATTTAAAATATCTCTTCTCTTATGTACACCTAAACCCAATAAAACTAACAGACAAAAACTGGAAAGAAAAAGGTATTCAAGACTTTGCTCAATCAAAAATATTTTTAAATTCTTATAAACATTCAAGTTATTTAGATTATTTAGAAGATAGGCAAGAAGCAAGTGTTTTGAATAAAGAAGCTTTCCCAGAATATTTTGAGAATACAAAAAATTTTGATGATTTTATAGGTTTTTGGTTAGCATTTAAGAATGGCATTGAAAAATATACGCTATAAAGTCCAAGGACTGTCCTTGGAATTAGAGAGTTTATCCCCAATGTGTTAACAGGCTGTTCACAGCAAAATGATAAAATCATTTTATGAATCCCGTTAGAAATCACTATCGAGGCTCATGTGTTTAATATTAATTATGGGAATAAAATTTCATATTTCTAACACGATGAAAAAGGTTGTTTTTTTGGTTTTATTTTTTGTGCTCATCCCGGTATTCGCCTTCGCCGACACCACCATCTCCAGTCCAATAACTTCTGATGCTACGTGGTCGCCTTCGGGTGGAGTTTATATTATTGACAGTTATTTTTCTGTCGCTTCTGGTGCTACATTGACCATAGAACCAGGTACTATGATAAAAGCAAAGACCACGGCAATGGGCGGGCCAAGTATTTATGGCAAGCTCATTGCTCGTGGTACCGAGAATCAACCAGTTTATTTCACCTCTTTTTGGAATGACGAAGTTGGTGGAGACACCGATGGAACGGGCCCTAGTGTCAGTAGTCCTGGCGAGTGGCAAGGATTATATTTCAAACCGGGCTCGGAGGGAATTTTGGAATACATTGATTTTTCATATGCGGGTTATGGTGGTTACGGCTATGGAGATTATGTAAGTATCGAAAATGATGGCGGCACAGTAGATATAAAAAATTCATACATACATGAAAATTTCAGAATAACTTCAAATGGGGCAGGGGGGCAGATGTCGGCAGGTAATGGGATTTATAATATAAGCGGCACCCTTTCCCTTACCCATTCAATTATTGAAAATAATATAGTCGGGGTACGCATTGACTCGGGTGATGTCACCATTTCAAACAACGAAATCAGAAACAATGTTGATGGCACTGGGTATGGCCCTGGTTACGGTATTTCTGCCTACGGCCCAGGGAAGCTCACTCTTACAAATAATGTTTTTTCTGGTAACGATAGGACGGGTATGATTGAAGCTTCCAAAGAGTTTATTCATTCGGGCAACACCAGCTCTGATATTAAAAGGAAAGCATTTGGAATTAATGGTGTCTTGTCTCAAGACACCACTTTGAGTGCTGGCGATTTGCCGTATATTATTGAATACCTTGTGATTCCTGCAGGCATTACTCTGACTATAGAACCGGGGGTGATTATAAAAATGGAGGACAGATATACCAATGGTTCCATAAATGTCCAAGGTGGCAACTTGATTGCCAAAGGCACTGCCGAAAATAAAATCTACATCACTTCTTTGAAAGACGATTCGATTGGGGGTGACACTAACGGCGATGGTGACGCCACCACTCCAGCTCCGAGAAATTGGGCCTCAATATTTTTGGAAAATGGTTCAAACGCCGAGTTTGATTATGTGACGCTAGGTTATGGTGGTTTCAATTGGAATGGCGAATATTTGGCCGGAGTTGCCGCCACTATTTATCAAAGAGGAGCGAACCTTTCAATTTCAAATTCAATACTTAAATACAACAGTGGAGCGGCGATTTATCAAGATGCTGGGACTACCACAATAAGTAAGAGTGAATTGGTTGGTGATAATGGGCTTTGGTCTCGAGGAGGTGCCGCTACTATTTCACAATCAAGTTTGGTTATGACTGGTTATGGAGTTTATAACGATAGTGGCAAAGATTTGGGTTGGTGGTGGGAAACTAAGCCTCTTCAAATTATTGATGCTCGGGACAACTGGTGGGGAAGTGCCGATGGACCAAATAATACCTATGTTGGCACACCAACTGGTTCAGGAACCATGATAACCGACAATGTTTTGTACACTCCATTCCTAGGCGCTTGGCCTCCTGTAGTCATCGAAGAGCCAACAATCAACCCAGTCATCATCATCCCGGGGATTATGGGGAGTGTATATAAAGATGGGGTTTGGACTATTGATCCGATTTTTCATGTTTACGATAACTTGATTGAAACTTTGGAAAACAACGGCTATGTTCGTGGAGAAAGCCTTTTTCCTTTTGGATATGATTGGAAAAATTCAAACATTGAAACAGCAGCACTTCTTAAACAAAAAATTGATTCGATCAAAAATATTTGCGATTGTAACCAAGTTGATATAATAGCTCATTCAATGGGAGGACTTGTGGCGAGAAGTTATGCCCAATCTGGTGGTTATGAAAATGACATTGACCAATTGATTTTCCTTGGCACTCCTCACCAAGGAGCGCCCAAAGATTATTTGATTTGGGAAGCGGGCGAATTTCCGCCTGGTATGATTGATGGCTTTATAAAATCTCATTATGAAAAAGAAGCAAAAAAACTCGGATATGATAATCTTTTTGATTATATCCATCAATGGCCCATTATTTCTGCTCAAGAATTGCTACCAATTTCAAACTATCTTCAAGAAGTCACAACCAATCAAACTCTAAATTACCCGATAGGTTATCCTAAAAATGATTTTCTTGAAAATCTTAAACAAGGACTTGTCGCCTTCCTAGAATCTGATATAGATATTTTGAATATAATATCAGACACAGAAAGTACCATAACAGGTATTCGAGTTGTTGATTCAAACAAACTTCCCCTTTGGGAACACGGATATCCTGAAAATTATGACAAAAGTTCTGGAGATAAAGGATTAATAATGGGTTCGGGTGATGGTACTGTACCTATTGTTAGCGCATCAATTAGCAATTCTATTGATATGAGACTACCATCTGGTCACATAAACCTGCCAACTGATGCGGAAGAAGAAATATTTACTGAAATAAATGGGGGAGAAATGGTTGACCCAGTCAAAACCTCTTTACCTCTAAAGATTCTATTTGCCAAAATATTTTCCCCGGCTGATTTTGTAGTAATCGCTCCCGACGGGAAGAGAATTGGTAAAGATTTTGTAACAGGTAATGAAATCAATGAAATTCCGGGGGCGTTTTATTCTGGCTTCAATACTGATGATGAATATTTGACGATTCCCGATCCACTAGACGGAGAATACAAGATTCAATTGCAGGGAACGGACGGTGGTGGATCATATAGTTTTGAAACTACTTACATATCTGATCAGACCTCGGCTACAGCGGAAACTTCAGGAGTTATCACACCTAATCAAATTACTGATTTGTCTTTAAATCTGGATAATCAAAATCCAGAAAATATAAAAGTTGAAAGAGTGGTTACATTGGATACTTTGATTACAGATATTAATGAGGCCTACATCCTTGGTTGGATTAAGGATAAAAAGACGAGAGATGGTCTTATAAAGGAGGCCAAACTAATCATCAAATTTGAGAAAAAGAGAAACGGAAAATATGAAAAAAGAGTAGATAAAATTATCATCAAGCTGATTGAAAAGGAACTCGATTTCCTTCTAAAGAAAAACAAGATAACAGTTGAGGCTCGAGATCTTTTGAAAAATGATTTAATATATATTATCAATAACAATTAATTTATGAAAAGAAACATTTTACTAATTATTGTCTTAATAGTCTTATCATCATTTCTTGCCATACCAATTGCAAATGGTATCGTTTACAAAATGATATTTAATAATTACGGAAGCTGGTTTGTAACTGAAGATTTTGCTCATTTTGCAAATGGTTTTCCATTCACATATCTTTTCTTGTCTACCTTTCTATTTGGTTTATTTGGAAAGGGTAGGAAATGGTTATGGTCAGTTATTTCAGTTATTCCAGTATTATATTTTCTGTATTATATCGAATCAGGAACATCGATATGGCTTTGGTCAGCTGTCTTCTTCGTCTCAGGAATTATTGTCGCTAAAATTATGGAATTCATTTCTTCTCGAGTCCGCACCTCTAATCCACCTATGGTGGTGAAATAAAATACGGTTTGATATCATAAACATATGCGATATTTTGATAAGACTTTTTTCAGATTCACTTTAGGATTTTTGGTTATTGTAGCAATCAGTTTGATGATAATGTACGCCGCTTCAGCTTATGCCTCTGGGGTAGAAAAAATAATATTTACTACCGATCCGCAATCAATCAAACCCGATACTCTCTCTGGCCCCATAACTGTCCAATCTCAAGATGCTGGTGGCAATCCGATCCAAACTCCAGAAACTTTAGACATCCAATTTATTTCTACTTCGCCTACGGGCGAATTTTTGGGTAGTACTGGCAACCCAGCTACTACTTATATGAGCAAAAATACAGCTAATAAAACTTTTTATTACAAAGATTCTAAAGAGGGGACTTTCATTATCACAGTAAATATCAGAGGTAGAGATACAGGTATAGAGCTTGATACAAGTCAGCAAATAATAGTTTCTTCTGAAGCATCTGGGAATACTGACATCAACAACACTGGGGAAGTGTTGGGGGTTTCGACCAACTCTTCTTCGGGCTCTGGTAGTGGCACTACTGAAAAAGTTTCCTCTTTGAGTGCTCAATTAGAAATTTTGGCTGGTGTCGATCGGACAACCTCACCAGGTAGCCCAATCTGGTTTCAAGCTACCATCAAAAAAAATACTACCGGAGTTAGTCCAGAATTAAACTGGTCTTTTGGTGACGGCAATGTTGGTGTCGGATCACTGGTCAGCCATACTTACAAATACGCTGGCGATTTAGTGGTGGTTTTGAGCGCCAGAGCAGGGGACATATTTTCGGTCAGTCGGCTCAAGGTGAAAGTATCCTCTTCAGATATAACTGTTTCTGATATGGGGGAGTATTTGGAAATTTTAAATAAAGGCAATACCGAAATAAACTTGTTTAATTGGAAAATTGAAAATCAAGGCAAAGGTTTTGTCTTCCAACCCAACACGATCGTTTTAGCAAAATCTTCTTTCAAACTCGATAAAAGTCTTTTGAAAATGAAAGGTTTTGACAACAGCTTGGGCACTTGCCTCAAAAACGCTACAGGTGAAATGGTTTTTGCTGTTGCTCCTGTCGAAACAATAAACCCAACGGAAATTTCTAAAAATATACAAAACATAAAAAATGAAGCTTTGATAATACAAAGTAAAATTGAAAATAAAGTAGTTGCCTCTGTCGCAAGCTTTGACAAGCCACAGAAAGAAACAACTGCCGTCTCCGATCCAAGCTCGGATATGCCACAGGAAAATGTGATCTATGAAGTGCCTAAAAAAACTGGTGTTGCAAGTCGTTTTTTTAATTTTTTTGTAGATTTGTTTAGATAAGTTGACCCAGTAGTGAATTTTGGCATTAGTTTTACTATGCACTTTCAGTGCAATGCCAAAATCTACTACTGGGTTGACAAATTTCATAAAAAGAGTATTCTTCAAATAACGGCTTCGAAGACTACAGGCATCAATAAGTCCTGTATAGGAGTTTATCTCGCTTTGTCGGCCGTGTGGTCGATTTTTTATTTCCTAATTTTGATCTATCAAAATGGCAATTACAAAAGAAAAAAAGCAAGAAATTATAGCTAATTTGGAAAAGGTCTTGGCCAAATCCAAATCGATAGTATTCGTGCAGTTCAACAAACTTTTGGTCAAAGATGTTTCGCTCATCAGGAAATCTTTGAAGACTGAAGACGTCGGTTATGTGGTCGCCAAAAAATCTCTTTTCAAAAGAGTTTTGACTAGCGCCGGCATAAAAGGTGAGCTCCCATCTTTGGATGGGGAATTGGCAGTGGTTTATGGTGAAGATGTCATCGCGCCAGCTAGGAGTATTTACAATTTTCAAAAAAGTCTAAACGACAAGATTTCGATCTTGGGCGGGATTTTTGATGGTGAATACAAATCAAAAACTGAAATGATGAATATCGCCTCCATCCCATCTTTGGATGTTTTGCGTGGTATGTTTGTCAACGTTATAAACTCACCAATACAGAGATTTGCTATCGCTCTTAATCAGATAGCTGAAAAGAAAAACTAAAAAACGACCTCACCCCTAGCCCCTCTCCTTGCGAAGGAGAGGGGAAGAGGAAAAAATTAATCATTAAATTAAAAATCATGGATGAAGTAAAAAAAGAAGAAACAGTAGTACCGGCAAAATTTGCCAAAATCGTAGAAGAAATTGAAAAAATGTCAGTTTTGGATTTGAACGAATTAGTAAAAGTTTTTGAAGGTAAGTTTGGTGTAAGTGCAACAGCCGTTGCTGCTCCCGCCTCCGCTGGAAGCTCCGGCGAGGCAAAGGAAGAAAAATCAACCTTCACTGTTGAATTGGTAGATGCTGGTGCTCAAAAAATCGCTATCATCAAAGTGGTGAAAGAAGTTTTGGCTTTGGGTCTCAAAGATGCCAAAGACAAAGTCGATGCTGCTCCAGTAGTTTTGGTTGAAAACATGAAGAAAGAAGAAGCAGAAGCTTTGAAGAAATCTATTGAAGACGCGGGGGGAAAGGTAAACTTGAAATAATTTTATTTAAAAAATATAAAAACAGATTGCCCCGCCGAGTTTTGCTCGGCGGGGCTTTCTTATTACGCAGAAAGGATTGCTGCGAATACGGACACAATTGTCAAGATACCCCGAATCTGCAGCCCTTCCGTTTCTTTTGTTGTTGGAGCAAAAAACCTTATAAAGGTTTCCACTCCGCAAACAAATGCTATTCCAATGAAAAAACCTGTCACTTTTCACCTCTCTTTCTGCAGTATTTTATATAACAAACCCGTCTAAATATCAACTATTTGGAGATAAAGAGGTGATAGGGTAGAATGCGAAGTATGTTCTACACGTATTTTTTGCAAAGTGAAAATTACGACGAAACATATATTGGTTTTACTTCTGATTTAAAAAATAGGGTAAGAGAACATAATCAAGGTTTAACTCCTTCTACAAAAAGATATAGACCATGGAAACTGGTGTATTACGAAGCTTGTGTGAATGAGAAGGACGCCAAAAGGAGAGAAGGTTATCTAAAAACTACACAAGGATCAAGAATGTTAAAAAGAAG
>JBAYKK010000004.1:0-70600 GCA_041664625.1 Minisyncoccota bacterium | reverse complement strand
TGTTGTTATTTTTTCCTCAATTTTAGTTGTGTCAATATTTAATGTCAGGGGGTCAATATCAACAAATATGGGTTTTACTCCCTCTAACAAAAGAGAATTAGCTGATGCAATATAGCTAAATGGAGTTGTGATAACCTCATCTCCAATTTTCCATCCCATAGCACGTACAGCAAGGTGCAAACCGCTTGTTCCACTATTAACTGCTATCGCATATTTTTTCTTTGTGTATCTTGCAAACTCTTCTTCAAATTTTTCAATCTCCTTTCCTCGGCTTAATTTTCCGGACTTCAAAACTCGCAAAATTGCATTTGTTTCTTCTTTACCAATATAAGGTTTGAAGAGAGGGATTTTCATTTTAAATAAACATCTTTTTTAAGACTTTGCACGCCTCTTCTAAGCTGTCTGTTCTCAGATGTATATGATAATTGAGCCAATAATCTTTGTCGTGTGCGTGACCGAATACTATAATCGGCTTATTTAATTGGTGTGCCAAAAACACTTCCATAGATGTTCCTATCATGCTGCAATCTTCAACCGTATCATTAACTAAGATTATGTCCGCATTTTTAATATCATTAATATCACGAATTACTGCCGCTCGAGAATCCGTAAATGTTTCTTTTTCTTCACGACCACGCATGGCATGAATGACCTCAAAGTTTTTAGACAAATATTTAGCAGCCAATTTTCTCCACCCAAGTGATGTTTCCCTTGGAATTCCCCTCATTGGACCGCATAAAAATACTTTCTTTTTCATATTATTAATATAACTTTAAACTAAACCATTGTCAATGTTTACAAAAACCCACCAAACCATGTATCTGATTTGGTGGGTTATCAAGATTAAAGAACATTGGCGCATACACAATCCTCATTTCTTGTGCGCCAGGTAGTCAGACAAGTTACCTGGCTCAACATGGATCTTGTGATCCTTTAGAACCCACAATTTCTCCGCTATCGCATCAATAAATTCCCTGTCGTGAGTAATCGCCAGAATTGTACCGGAGTATCCCTTAATGGCCTCCACGATAGCTTCCCATGTCGGAGGATCAACGTGGTTTGTCGGCTCATCAAGGATGAGAAATTCTGGCTGCTGAGCAAAGGTTAATGCCAGCTTGAAGCGAGCTTGTTGTCCTCCGCTCAAGACTTGCAGAGGCCTTTTTACCAGGTCAACATTTATACCGTACTGAGCTAGAGTGGCTCGGCATCGGTTTTCCGGCAATCTGATTTCCTTCTGAAATACCTCAAGAGCTGATTTTGTGGCATCAATGCCTTCAAGGTGGTTTTGAGTCATGAACTGATGTTTGATGTTCACACCAATTCGTGTAGATCCGCGCTGAGGAGTCAATTCGCCGGTAATAAGCCGGACAAGAGTCGATTTGCCTGAACCATTAGGTCCAAATAAAACAACCTTTTCTCCGAAACGTAAATCAGCGCAAGCATCATAGAAAATCTGATTTGACCCGTATGCAAAGTGCGCATGGTCAACAGATACAATGGACTTGCTCTTCTTTTGATCAACCCCAGAAAGTCTGAACTTGGGTTTGTCAACTTCTGCTGTGGGTCTACTGCCGTGTTCCTCTTCCAGTTCGGAAAGACGCCGTTTCATTTGTTGATAAGTGGCCGCTTTACCAGAGTCACTTCTGGCTCGCAACTTCATCATCTCAACAGTGCTGCGAAGACGTTTAATGGTTTTTTCTTCCATTATCCATTCGCGAGCCTGACCGGCAATCTGACGTTCTTTTTCGGCCAGATACTCATCGTACTTCATAGAGAATACGGTTATAGTGCCGTCTTCAAGCTCCAGAACCGTATCTGCCAGCTGGTCTATGAAATACTGGTCGTGAGAGACGAAAATCAAACCGCCATGAAATTTTGAAAGAGTGCCGATTAGCCAATTGATTGTCTGAAAATCAAGATGGTTTTCGGGTTCATCCATGGCGATAAATCTAGATCCGCTGGCAAGCCCCGCTACGATTTCCAGTTTTTTCCTTTCGCCCCCGGAGAGATTGCCACAATGAACCGTGTTTAATCTCACCTCGTTTTTGCCAAGATCGAAACCGGCTTGTCCAAGAATTCGAACAGCTTTCTGAACTGACGGGACGCGTCTGCTCAAAAACTTTTGAGGTGTTTCTCCGTCGTGACCGGAAAAATCTTGAGCTATGTAGGCACAGCCATTTTCCAGACCAAATATTTCACCACCATCTGCTTTCAGATTGTTAGTGATGATCTTGAGAATCGTTGATTTGCCGCTGCCGTTTTCGCCGACAAGGGCCAATCGCTTTCCTTCGGGCAGTGCAAAATTAACACCTGCGAGCACTGTTTTTCCTCCGAAAGATTTCCTTATTCCTTTTGCAGTGATGCTTTGCATACTTTTTCTCCTTTCTCCTCTACCTCAGAAATGGATTGTCAAAGAGCGACTCTAACAGCAAACCATGAGGTATACTTTTAGACCAAGCGGAGTATAACACAATATTTTGCTTTAGTGAAGAACACCACTTGGCAACATTTATTAAGTGTGATATAAATACAAAGGTAACAAAGTACTTTAAAAATACAAGAAAAGGAGGGTTTGCTGTATGCCTGCTGAAATAATCATCGTAAGACACGGTCAATGCACAGGAAATGCTGCAGACCGAGCCTCAATCAAGGGAAACCACAGTTTGTTTACACCAGAAGTACGTGGACAAAAAAGCAAAGACTGGCCTCTTACTGCAAAAGGAGTAAAAGAATCAGAATTAGCCGGTGATTGGATACGAAAAAACATCGCTCCGACATTTGATTACTACTTCACATCTGACTATGTGAGAGCAATTGAAACTGCTGAGCATTTGAACTTCGATGGGGCGCATTGGAACCAGGATATTCTTTTGAGAGAGCGAGAATGGGGAGGTGTTGAAAACCTGCCATACTCGGAACGCAACACAGTATTTCAGCGCACCAAAATATCCACAATGGAAGATTCTCTGGAATGGCGGCCGCCAAACGGTGAGTCGATGCTTGTTATTCTCAAGAAGATTAAACTATTTCTTGAGAAGACAAGAGAAACCACTTCTATGAAGCGTGTGCTAGTCGTATCCCACGGGGCTCCGCTTCAAGCTTTCCGTGTTTTACAGCACAGCATAGCACCTTCTCAGTACATCCCTTTTGTAAATGGAAAAAACTACATCAGAAACTGCCACATTTTCCATTACTTTAACAAAAAGGGAAATGACTCAGGTGTTCCCATGTACTCTTTTGAACGTTCTGTTTTTCTTGATCCTAATGGTAACTGGGTTGAGACTATTCAGAAAATTTGAAACGCCACAGAGAATAAGTATCTGTGGCGTTTTTGCTATTCAAATAAAGATTTCACATAACTTACAGCGGAATCGTCTGGCTCGGCAACAGAAAAATCTTTTTTTAGGATTATTTCGTCTTTTTCTGTCCATTTTTTGTATTTATCAGTAAAAACCAAATCAACCATTTGCTCGTAAAATCGGAATTTATCAGCCAGATTATTAGAGATTGAGTATGATTTGAAAATATCGTAAAAATCTTGATGATTACTTTTTAAATATTTAACCGCTTCCTTTTCTCCTTTCCATGCTACATTTCTGAATTGGATATACCCACATACCACTTCTATAACACTATATAAGAGACGCAATTCTAGAGCCTCGTGATACAAAGAATCATTTGATTCAAAATATCTTTTATTAGCTACATAATTGTAGTTAATTTTTTGCCATAAATTCTTTTTAATTTTTTCCAAAACAATATCATTTGTATCAACCATCTTTTGTTTTAGAGATGTAAGAGTACCAGATTTATCAAATTTAATATCAGATTTTTTAAGCCAAGCGATAAAAATAAGGTCCATTTCGTTATCATATTTATCAGACTGATCTTCAATTCTTTTCAAATCTCCTAGATCAAAAAAGAACGCTTCTGTGAAAACTTCATCTATCCAGCGATATAAAGAATACAATTCGTTTTTGTTTTCTTTTAGTATTACCACCAAATCTATATCACTGTAAGTTTTTGCCTCATTATTATGATTCGAACCAGTCAGAAAGACCGCATCCACAGCATCATTTGATTTCAAATTTTCAATTATTTTATCCAAAGAATTCATACTTATTTAATTAATTCTCCTGGTTTAAATCTTTTTATTTCATCTGCCTCAAATATTTTAACATTTGCTGGCCCAACCGCTTCGATGTTGTGTTCAGTAATATAAAGCCCTGCATTTTCCGGTACTGCTATTATTTTGTTCAAATAATATTTATCTATATAACTTTTTATCAACGAGTCCATTGTCTCGGCGTAATGACACCAAATCTCATAATTATTAACCAGATTCAAAGCAGTAAAATCGGTTAATTCAACAAGATTTTCATCTGCGGATAACGCGGGAATAATCGTTTTTGCAAGTATGATGGATCCAGCACTACCGCCATAAATTGGAATATCTTTTTCCGCTAGTTTTCTTAATATTTCAAATGTCCCGAATTCCTTAAGCTCTTTTAGGAGTTTAAAAGTGTTTCCACCCCCGATATATACTCCGCCAAATTGTTCAAAATCTTTTTCTTGCTTTTGTTTTAAATCATCTTCAACCCACATCACGATATTTGTAACACCTAATGGTCCGAGAATGCTCAACAACCATGCAACACACCCAGAGTATGAATATTTGTCAGTGTTTGTCGCTATTGGAATATATAAGAGCGGTTTGAATAAATCTAAAGATGCGACAAATCTCTTGTCGAGCTCAATTGAATCTTCTTTTCCTCCACCACCTCCCAAAAATAATTTCATAAATTTTCAGTGTTATATTTTTTAAACATTTCCACGGCTCTTTCCAGTATTCTGTCTCCGATTTCTTTCCAATCAATATACTGTTTCAAATCTTTAGGATCGATGAGTTTAATTTCCGTAATATCACCGTCCGGATCACCAGTAAATTCTCCATAAGGTTCTACTATACAAAATGAGCGTGTCTGTCTGATTGTCCTGTTTGGTTCGTAAATATCTTGGTAGCCGATAAGTTCTTGATGCAGTACTTTCATATTAGTTTCTTCCAGCACTTCTCGAATAACAGCTTGCTCGTATGTTTCTCCTGGCTCAATGGCGCCTCCTGGTGGAGTCCAGTATTTCTTATTTTCCGCATAGACTATAACCAATTTCCCATTATAAAAACAAAAGCCATGTACTCCGGATAATATTTTACCTTCTAAATTTTTATTTGGATCTACACCCTCGTAATAAATGATGTCCAATTTTTGACCCGATCTGTTTGTTAATTGTGATTTTATTTCCATGTTTTAATTTTCAACACAATCTCTATAATGGGGAGTAGGATTTTTTTGACCGTTTTGAGTTGTATAAGCTTTATCTCCATTAATCCACAATGTCATTACTTCGTTGCTAGTCATGTATTTAGTCCAAGAGCCAGACTGCAAAGAATAGTTCAACCTTACTGGATTGCTATTGAATTTTTCTAACATTATATAATCATCATAAAATTTGACTTTGAATTTTTCAGTAGCAGCACACTGATAGTTAACGACTTTCAACACGTCTCTATTCAGATACCAATTGAAAGCGTAAATACCAGAGGCTAAAATTGCTACAATAGCGATATAACCCATAACCTTTCTTCTTCCTTCAGCTGTTGATATTTTGTTTAATAGTTTTGCGGTCAGAAAGCCAATAACAAAAAAAGTTACGGTCCAAAAAAGCCATATTACTCCACCTATGCCTGATAATAGTAGAGATGGAGTGAGTGCCAAAAGGTGTGAGTTCCACGACTTTGTTTTGCTAAATAGAGTAAAAAGAAAACCGATCAGAAACGCGTAGGTTACTGGTAATCCTGTTAAAAATTCCATTGTTGATTTGTCCAGGCCTATCCAACTACCACCGGTGTAAACAAAATAGTCATTAAGATGGATTAATATGTAATGACCTGTGTAGTATGACAGAAAGAAAGTTAAAAATACCACCCATGCTGCTATTGAAAAATTACTTACAACTGTGGGTATGTGGTTTTTGTTATCGACTGGAGAGTTGATTATTTGTTCGTCTTTTTTCCTAAACCAATTGAACTGGCCTCGTTTTTTCATGTAAAAAACCATCAGAGCAGAAATTGCACCAAGTACACAGAATATAGTCTCCATTGTTGTAAAATACCCAAACTTGAATTTAACAAATACGATAGCTAAAGGGAAAATTATGGATAGAATTATAGGAAGCTCTAGTAAAACTGCGAGGGGCCACATAAAAAACAAACCTGTAAGTTTTGTTCCGCTAAAAAAGTAATCAATCAGATTGCCCAACATTTCTAATCCTCCAGAGCCGTATTGAGTTTTGGTAAATATTATTCCAACAGGAATAGACAAAACCATGGAAACTCCTAAAAGGGTCGGAAAATAAAGAAAGATTTTTTTGAAGAGAGACATAGTTTAATTGTAAAACAAATAGTTTATAAATCCAAAGCTTCGCTTATATCCAAATTACCTTCGGCTACAAGTTCCTGAATTTCTGAATCCAAATTTTCAAAATCCTCAATCTGCTCGGGTTCAATAACTCCTTATTTTACCAACTCTAAAATTTCGTCTAGATCCATATCAAAATATTATTACATAATATACATCTGTTCTACTCGATTTGCTATAATACAAGTGGAGTAGCGAGAATTGGTATTTTCAAGCTTTGCTTGGAACGGAGGTTGTAATAAGACCGTCATCCGCCTTGTGCGGTGGATTTGTCGAAAGACAGAAGGTGCGGTAAAAAGCAACATACTGGTTTACGGATATACCAAGAGCTCGGCTGAGCATAACAGAAGCATAATTGAGAGTCGGGAAGCGAACGAAGTGTGAGACAAGCGACGAAATCTTTTCTCCCTTCAAAGTAGCTTGCTATTCCCGCAAAGAACTTCCAGAGATGGGAGTTTTTTGCTATCAGTTTTTGTCTATTTCTAATACCAGTGATTTCTATCACAAGATTCCTTCAACTCGGTCAAAACCATTTGTACTGACTTATAAGGACTTGCGGGTAAGGAATCAATATATTTGTATCGTTTATATTTCGGCTGCCATAAAACAGACAGCAAACCGTTTAAACTCATAAAAAGCGAATGTAAAATTTTGTCAGCCTGATCTGGTTTCAATTTATCTCCGAGAATAGGTCTGTCGCCGGGAAAACGAATATGAACCGTTAATGGACCAATTTCGTGAGAAATCATTTTAACTGCGGCGTAACGAATATAACCATTTTGATGCTGTAACAACTGAAAAAGCCAAGGAAAAATAAAATCCGGCTGGTCTTCTTTGTCGTGCAAAAAATACATAACTGAAATCGCCATCACAAAATTCTCCTGTCGCCAATCTTCTGAAATACGAGCATAATCTTCCTGTGCGGTTTTAATCAAAGCTACAATTTCCGTGTATTTTTCTTGGCCTTCTGCAGGTGAGCTGTACACAAGTTTGCCTACTCTGCGTGCTGCTTGGCGACTCTCTTCCTTGCTGCCGTTCATAATCGTCTCGAAACATTGTTTGATGATGGTCATATTTATTGCATCTTTGATCTTATTCGCATACTCGTGAAGGTACTCACAAGCACACTTATATTTTTTTATTGTACCGAAGCGTTCAGTTTGGCAATGAGAGTAGTGAGTTGAGCCTGAAGCTGGGCGAGTAGAGTTTTCATTTGATCTATTGTCATCGTTCCGGTTGTAGTGGTTTGAGTAGCGCTTGAATTGAGTTTTGCGCGAGTGGCAGGACCAACGATCCCAACTGGATCAATACTATATTTTTTCTGAAAAGTTATTACTCCCAATTTTGTTAATGAACCGAAATATCCAGTTATGGGACCCGTATATACACCCTCGGAGGTCAATATTTTTTGTAATTCTGTAACATCTTCGCCAGAAGAACCTACAGACAAATTGCGAGAAAAATTGTATGTACTAGCTCCTAAAACCTGTCCGCTTGGCAATGAAGTTGCAGGAGCAATTCTGCTTGAGCCGCCTCCTCCGCCTCCGCCGCCACTTCTTGATCCAGAGGAACCGTTTGAACTAGTTTGTGTTGATGGTGGCACGGGAGATTCATAAGTAAAAGCTAAATTAAAATGCACACTTCCACTCTCAAAATTTGGATAAGAAACTTCGGAAGAGCCGCCGGTTTCTTGATTGTTAGATATAGATGGAGATTGGATCGTAAAGACTATTTCCCCGTCATCTTTAGTGACAAGAAGTTTTGGGCCAATTGGAGTATCGTCTCCATAAATGCCATTCGCTTTTACAACAATTTCACCAGCAATATTTTCTAAGGCGATACTTCCGTAATATGCTTTTACAACTGAGCCTGAGGGTGCCGGATTGCTGTTTATTGTCACAGATCCATAAAATGCCATGGGAAAATCCGGTATCTGAGCAAATGCAAAAGTTGGGAAAAGAAGAAATGTGGCTAAAATTATTTTTTTCATATTTTTAAGGGAAGCTTACATCGGCGGTTTTCCAATCAACCTCGCCTGACATAAAATCTGAAGTATTCATAGCGCCTGAAACCCAATTGACGGCTTCTAGTGCTACTGAATACAGCCCTGAAGACAAAGACGACCCGTCGATATTTCGGCCTGTAATTTGGAATGATACTGGTATATTTATTTCGTTTCCTTCGGCGAGCATACAAGAATTTGTGCCCGTAGAAGTACATACGGAAGGAATGGTGAATGAAATTGATTTGGTGCTGACAGAATCCGTATTAACTTCGCTGCCGTTTCTATATATTTTAAATCCGGTTGATTTAGAAAACGCAGGGGTTCCAGAAGCAACTGTGCCCAACATTATATCTCCTCCAACCGCTTTCAATCTGACATTGAAGGTAGCTGTCACTGTGGATGTGCTCATATTATTCAGTGTATTACCCTGTGGAACACCTGAGGTGCTAATACTTTTTGAAACTAAGGTTATTTCGGGTCCCACATTCCTTACTCCAATACTATACCCTGTGGCAGATCCATTTTTGTTTTCATCCGATACAGAGTCACCGATAGAATTTTTTGCCATAAAGCCAGTGGATGAAGCTGTGGCTGAAAAACGAGCTTCTGTGGCGTTTGCGTTTCTAATGTCTATCTTAACTGTGTAAGTTTTAGTAGAGTCTTTTGCGACTGCCAAATTAAGATCGCTAAATACTGCGGTATTGCCATTTAATGTAATGCTTGATTTTTCCTGCGAACCATCAAATAAGTAAACCGTCTGTGCCATGGCTGATCCAGAACCAGTTTTCTCAATGTTAACTTGTAGGTCCGTTACGGCAATGTCATCTTTTTCGGCCTTAATATCAAAAACAAGCAAAGTAAGTTTATCCATCTCGTTATCCTGAGAACCCGCTGATGCCACAACATCCTGCTTACTAGGAGAAGAATTATTGAGAGAAAGTATTAAAACGGCTGGCTCAAGAATGACATCTGTCTCGTCGTTATCTAGCGCGTTTATACATCCGGGGTCATCTAGGTCAACCAGAAGATCTCCGTCATTATCTTCTCCATTAGAACAAGCTGGCACAGGCGGAATATCGTTATTTTGAAATCCGTTGTACAGAGTATCGGCTTCTCTGATATAGATTGCATATGCCTTTGTCTCTCTGAAGTCATTAAGTTTATTTATCTCTGTCGCATCAGCGGGAGTAATCGAACGTATTCGCGAACCCCAAGGATCGCTAAGGGCAACCGAGTTTGGATTTGCGTCAGTAAAATCTATAACCGTACTGTATTTGGCTTGAGATCCGAGCAGGGAGTTTAAAATATGGTCGGGATTGTTTGTATCAGTATTATCGCTACTAACAGTTTTAGAATAAGTTGGATTTGCTATACCGAAAGAATACCAACCTGTGGATGGAAAAGTTCTGTCAAAAAATCTTTGGGATGGAGAGACATCGGCTTTATAATTGAAGGTAAGAATCTGGTTACTTACAGTCTTATTATTTACGAAATATCCATAAAGAGGAGTGAATTCTGTCTGTCCCAAATCTGCCAGTGTTGCCCACCCACTTGTTTTGGAGGCGTCTAATGCGAATATATCAAAATTTTCGTTTGTCTCTGGAACCGAAAAAGAATGGCTTTCCAAAATTCTCGGAGTAGAAACTATATTCCACCCAGGAGATAGAGTTATATTTTGACTGAAGGCAATTTCAGCATCAGCTTGTGAAAACGGGATGAGACCTAAAAAGACAAAAAACGCCAACAAATATAGTCTACTTCTCATATTTTTATAATTAAAATCCAATAATTTACACTAAAATTTATACTTGTATTGTACATTAAAAACACCAAAAAGCAACCACCCTACCCATAATTACATACTGGCTCAAAATTGGGAGGCATTTGTTTCTCAAGCTTGTCTTTAAACCAAAGTCCGTTTTTGTCTCTACCATACTGCAAAATCAGAGCTTCGAATGTTGCCGGATCAGCACCGGTAACTATTTGCTTTTCAAAAAATACATGCGTTGCGTCAACAGAATATCTGGACGGACCGCAACCCTCATAGATCGGATACCATAAAGGTCTGAAAGTTTTAGGATCGGCAAAAGGGATGGTAGTAGTGCCTTCGTAAACGGACACACCATCTTTTCCGTAATAATGGGCATATGTACCACCTGTGTCGATGGGAGTAAATGTTTTGGGGTCTGCGTTTGGAATAACCTGACCAAGGTAATATACATTTTTTATGTCTTTGGAGTATGAATAGGTGGCATGGTCCGCTTTGCCAGCCGAGAGTTTTGGAGTCGTCAAAACTTGGAAGGTATTCGGATCGGCACCGGCTATCTTCTTGTCTTCGTAATACACCCCATTTTTGTCTTTGGTGTAGCCATAGACACTCTTTAAGATTTCAAAGGTCTGTGGATCATACGAGGTGATCTTATACTTAAGATCCGAACCTTGTTCCGGTCTGGCATCGTACACATGGTTTCTGTCTTTGAAAAAATACTGAAAGAAATAGTCCATTCCATCCAGAGCTATAAGAGTTTGAGCGTCAATGGAAGCATCTGGAATGCCGTGTATGTAGACACGATTCTTGTCTTTCGAAATATACGAGAGATCGTGACTTATGCCCGGAACAAATGTATTTATGTCGGCTTCCTGAATTTGAAGCGGAGTCGGGATCGGAGTATTGGTAGCAACGGCTTTCTTTGAATTTTTATCAGTCTTGAATATATAGATATTTTTTCCAGTCGTAAAATATGGCGTTGGTGCACCTTCTGAATTTTTGATGCGGATGAATTTGTCCGCGTCTGCCAAACTTACAAAAATACCTTGATCATTTTTATCCCAAGTTCCTCTGACAACAAGACCGCCAGCAACCTTTTCGGCAACCATCCACTGCCAACCAATATCGATGACTTCTGGTTTATTGTTTGGATCGGGAATGTTCCATGCTTCCAAAAGAAGGTTAGGGTCGGTTTCCACTTCCACACCCTCCACAAAAACCCTACCGTCTGGTGTGCCACATTGCGATGGATTTGATTTCATTATGAGAAAACCGGCTGCGATGCAATCTTCGTAATCTTGTATCAAGGATATCAGTTCCTGACACCTCTCGTGACTTTCTGTATCGCTTTTCGACAGACATTCCTGAAGTTCGGCTGAAATTTGTACCCAATCATTCTCTACTACATATTGTCTTTCTAAAACCAAAAAAACACCTATAGCAAGAAGTACTGCGACAACAGGAATCAGTATCTTTTTGTTTTTGGAATAATGTTCAAAAATCATAATTTATGAAATCTCTGCAAGATATGGATATTTTAATTCTAAAACCGCACGGAATTTTCTAATTTTATTGCCAGACCCTGATTTTATTAAATATTCCGGTCTCGTTGGAACTTTTGTTGCTTGCCATTTGTCATCCTTTAACCATTCCGCATAAATTGAATCCTCATAACTTGCTGGATATATTATATTTTTTACAATAAAAGCAGAACCTTTTAATTTTTTACCCATAGGATGAGGAATCTTAATTTCATGAGGAATTTCTTTTGACTTGAGTCCATTTATTGGAGTATACAAACTACAATTTTTTATTTCACCTACAGGCTCTTTAGAACCTTTTCCTTCGGAACAAAAAACAAACACTTTATCTGGTTTCATCTCTTCAATTTTTTCAAACCATTTTTTTAATGTATTTCTTGACTGAAATGACCATAATGTCCAACCATTTTTATCTATTTCATTTTGTTTCCTTTTTATAATTTCTTCCGGTGTTTCTCCTCCATGTGGACCAAATGGGTGCCAAAACCCTATTTTAAATTCTTCCGTTATCATTTTTTATTTTAAGTATTTATCAATATTAGTCTCATGTCCTTCATAACTATCAGAGCAATGAATTTCTCCAGAGTTGTCATGGAGGTAATATAGGCAAGTAGTAGAAGCCGGATGTAGAGCGGCTTCAATGGCCGAAAGTCCAGGGTTGGAGATCGGGTGTAGAGGCAGACCTGTATTTTTGTAAGTATTGTAAGGTGATTCAATTTGCTTTTCAGCCGTTGTAATGGATGCCCACCAACCATCTCCCTTATCACCCCTGGCATATTGCAAAGTTGCATCTACCTCCAATCTCATATCTTTAAGCAATCTATTCCAAAGAATACCTGCAACTAAAGGCATGTCTTCGTGTCCGTTAGCTTCTCTTTGAATAATGGAAGCGATTTTGAGAAGCGTGGTCCATTTGATGTTTTGGGCTACGGCCTCTTTGGCGTATGGTGCAAATTTTTCTTCAAACTTGGCTCGTAGTCTTTTTGCAACATCAAGCGGATCTTCGTCCACAGGAATGAGATATGTATCAGGGAAATATACACCCTCTGTATGATCAAAATCCATAGCAGTGTACGTATTTATCCAATCGCTCTTTTCTTTTTCTGACCAACCGAGAGTGGTGGTAAGCAAATCGGCAATTTCTTCTTTTCTCAATCCTTCGGGAATTACTACCCATTTCATATATGGCTCTTGCTTCAAAACTTCGGCGATTTGCCAAGCGGTCATTGATTTTGAAATTTTATAACCGCCAGGTTCAACACCTCCCAGACCTCTCAGTAAACTTGCTATCCAAAAACCAAAATTATTTTTTATAAATTCTTGGGATTTGAGTAAACCGGAAGCAGTTTGATCCGATTTTAGAGGCATCACAAATCTCTCTGATTCCGCTTGCGATTCAGATGATTGGAAAAATATTAAATACGAAAACGCAGCCAATACGGCAATGACGATACCAGCAATCGTAGCCCAGAGACGTTCTTTGTTTTTGTTGTTTTCTCGTTCCATTTTATATTTTAATTACAATTTAAAGCTTTTCTCCAACCGGCAGATTGAGCCTCGGCTTCGGTACAGAACCATTTTTCTCCACGACTTTCGTCAATGACAGTCTTTGCATACGAACCACATCCTTGCATGTGGTAAATTTTTTCTCCCGAAGAGCTTATATTACCTTTAATGGTGCAGGAAGGATCGGAAGCAGATGAAGATGTTTGTGTTGTTGATGGAACTGTTGTTGTGGTTGTTTCTGAAGTACAAGCTGTCCAAAGACCCAATTTATTTTCTCTAGCTTGTTTTTCGGCTGCCACAAATTTATCTTGGTACTTAACATCTGGAGGGTATGAGTATGATTTGGCATATCCTTGTTCAACCAACACCTGATTTATAAGAGTGTCATCAAGCCAAATATAACGAAGTAGTCGATTGTATTTATCGCGATCAGTGATATCAGTTTCTAATCTCACCATTTTACCTTCTACTAATTCTTTATTTTTCTTTGATGCTTCCACCCCAAAGCATTGCACTGGCTTCCTCGGATCAACTGTTTCCGGAGTATCAATGCCGATATAACGCACTGGCTCAATTTTACCGTTTATTTCAACATTAATGGTGTCGCCATCTACTACTCTGACCACTTTGACCAACTCGCCCGATTTGGGAGCAATATTGGTGTTAACTGTATCTGACTTTACCACTGCTGCAGTTTGCTCTGATATTAAATTTTCACTTTTATTTCCAGACGAGACTCCAATTAAGAAAACGACAATTAATATCACGACCCCGCCGATAGCATAAAGAATTTTTTTTGGTATGAACATAACTTTTTTATTAAACAAAAATTTGTTTTCTTAATTTTTCACTATCATATGAATATGAGAACGGTACATGAATAATACGCAAACCAACCTCAGTCATCAAATCATTAACAAATTGGTCTCGCCTCATCCTCTCCCATTTAAAATGAGAGCGGTCATCAAGCTCAATTGCCAACCAAGGCTTATTTTTATCATCAAACAAAACAAAATCAATAGACTTAGCCTTTATCCTATTGAAGTCTGTATAATTAGTATATCTATTATTAGAATCTATTGGCCTCACTATACTGGACAGTTGAACTTGGGGTTCAATCCTATAATTATTGCCGACCACTTCTTTTAAAATTTCAAAAAAACATTTTTCCGCTTCTGTGATCTGACTTTCTTTTAAAGAGTATTTTCTAGCATTTTCTTTTGGTGATTCTTGTTCATTTTTGGCATAAGGAGATTGAACGAATTTATTAAGTTTCTCTTGAATTTGTACGTCCTCCTCTGAATTTTCTGTTGGCTCTGCATTTAATTTGAATAACCCTTTGGTTTTATTTTTATTGCTAAAAATCTTTTTAAAAATCCAAAAGATAAACTTTCCAAAAATTACGCCGAGGAAAAAAATAATATCAGCTAACATATCAAACAAATCAGGCCCTTTGCTTTTGTTTTTGTAATAACGATGATGATAATATGGTTTACGATAGTAGCTCATCTTATATATTTTTTATTAAATTCATATATTATTTTCTGATATCTTTTGGGCATGTTATGTATCTGATGGTGCGCCACCAACAGCGTTTATATCGATTTTTGTATCGCCGAT
The DNA here is from genome assembly GCA_041664625.1 of Minisyncoccota bacterium. Lineage (GTDB taxonomy): Bacteria > Patescibacteriota > Minisyncoccia > Phycocordibacterales > WO2-35-19 > WO2-35-19. The sequence goes on along the minus strand of JBAYKK010000004.1, from coordinate 55,684 downwards.
GACCCTATTCTTTTCAGATTTAGCTTTTTGAGAAACAAGTAGCATTGTTGCTGTTAAGCAGGATATGAAGAGTAATACTATTGAAACCAACAAACTCGGTTTTCCATAAAAAACAAAAACATAAAAATTCAAAACTAGAGATACAATATATGTATATATAAAACTTTTAGTTAGTCTGTTCCAGAATATTACCGAATCATGATTTTCTACAGATCTCTTCCATATTAATTCAAGATATTGAGCTCTATTTTTTAAAATTTCCAATTCCATACTAGAACCAGTAGAAGCAAAGGGCTGGCCTTTAATTATCGAAGAAATTCTTAGAGAAGACGGGTAGTAAGTGATAATGGATAAAGGAAGAAGCCAGAACGTCCAAAACAAAAAGTTTGCAAGGTATTCTCCATTATTTATCATAAATTGGGGAAGGAAGGATAATATGCCTGCAATGGTTAACAAAATCCCTGTTCCAGCAGTAAGATTAGAAAGAATTTCGCCTATTTTTTCCAACTCATTAGATAAAAATTCAGCTTTTTTCTCTAATAATTCTTTTTCTGTATCTATTCCCAAGCCAGAAGATACAGGAAATCCGAATTGTTTTTGTAAAGAATTAATTTGACTCAGAAGCTCATTTATTTGTTTTTGTAATTCTTCGGTGGTAGTCATTTTAATATTTATTTTTCCGATTAGTATGGCTTCTTATCGATTACCTTTTGCCCGATTGTGGGTTTTACACAACATCTCACAATTCTTCGCTGAAGTAGCCCCGCCCTTACTCCAAGCTGAAACATGGTCGGCGTCCATATCGCTCAAACTCCAAATTTTCGCTTTATTTACGTCATGTCCAATGGCGCAATAAGAACAATTTGATATACCACTTTTTTCTGCTTTAGCGGTTTGTGTTGCATAAACCGATTTTTTAATTGCATCATCAAAAACACGAACTTCAAGTAATTTCGTATCAATAGAACCACCTAAAATAAATTCAAAAATACCTTTGCGGTTTTTGATGTATGGATCGCCATAGAGTTTACGCATTTCAGCTGAGACCTTCTTAGGGTCATAGGATTTCTTGTTATACTGCTCATAAAATCGTCCCCATTCAAGCCCACACATTTCATCTTCTACATCAGTGAATACACTAGAAACCCAATCAATCACATTATTAAAATATTTTTTTAACTCATTAATATTTTTATCATTGCGATGACTGCTCATATAATCATCAATATTTCCTTTACTCACCCAATCTAACGCTCTCTCAAAAAACGCTTGTCTGTTTGCGCTTCCTTTTATGTAGGCACCCCATTTTTGAATATTGGCATTTTGGCTGTTGCTAAACTCCTCTTTGCTCAATGTAACAAATGGTCCGGAATAGATCGCGTTTAGTAATTCTTGAGGAACAAGCGGAACCCCGGCAATATTTATAGTCTTAAACCACTCTTTTATTTGGCTTTCTGTCCCTTCACATTCATAAATAAGAAGTTTTGTTTCCAAAATTTTATCTTTCTTATCTTTTGCCATTGTGCCAAAATATTGCATCCCGTTTTCATCTTTGATAGCAAATTTATCGGTAATAAATCGTCCGAGACTTGTGATGCGTTGCTGTCCGTCCAAAACCTCTAAACTATCATCGGAAATCTTATTGAAATAAATCAAACCTATTGGATAGCCTTTTAGGACTGATTCAATTACAGCGATTTCTCTTTTGCCGCCATCGGATGAATAGATATAGTTGCGCTGATATTCTGGCTGAATCGTGAGTTTGCCCGAGAGACCAAACAAACCCTTACCCTCAAGTTCGTTATAGACAAATCCGTTGCAAATTTCTTGAATAGTTATATTAGTTTTTAAAACTGTCTTCATGTTATTCCTTATTATGTTTAATAAATATTCGAGTATAAAATCTTTTGCCATTTACATATCCTCTATCTAACTTGCCTTTCCATTTTGGATTAACTAATTTTGGAAGCAATCCTTCTTTAACATTATAATCACTTCCTAAAATCTCGAACTGTTCAGGGGAATGTTTATCAAATACACTCATCGGCACTCCCATTACACCACTATAATCACTCGGAATATTTTTAACTAGAGATACATCTATCGCATTATAATTGTCATATTTTTCAAAAGGTTTTTTTGTTACAAATTTTATAACTTCTGCTTCGGTCATAAGAGGTAATGGCTGATGACGGCGACCATGATCAAGGTTGGTGAACCAGCGAACCCCTTGAACTCTGGTAATATAAACTTTCTTGCCACTTTCATTTGTTTTAATTTCACGAACTTGCTCCAAGTTAGCAATTGCCTCTGGAATTTCAAAAAACATGGCACCAGCATTAACTTTGTAATTGTTGCCCAACCAAACTTTATTATCTTTGAGCAATGGGAACACTTCTTTATAGGTGATAGCATTCATATTACCGATAATTAAAAACTTTTTGTTGTGTTCAACAAGCTGTTTTATATATTCGCGAAACAAACTGAACGGTGGATTAGTCACTACGATGTCGGATTGTTTTAATAAATTTATAGATTCATCACTACGAAAATCACCGTCACCTTCAAGAGGTGCCCATTCATTATGTTTGTTTGCTTTTAACTGCTTAGCAACGTCTTTCAAGTTGAACTCACCGTTGCCGTCTATGTCGCGCACTTCGTTGATAATAAATTTGTTAGCAGTTACCTTCGGTCTACCCTTTGGTACTGTTAGTTTTTTCACAACCATATCTTTATAATCAGGAAGAAGGGATGGTTGCAATACAAGTTCTGTATTAGCAATCGGTGATGGTTTATAACTGGTAGTGATAAGTTGTTTCAAGTTAAGCTTATTGAAATTGAGAACAAAGTAGCGAAAAAAATTACTCTCGAACGGATCATCACAATTGCAATATACCACCTTATCTCGAAATACAACTGGGTTGTATTCCAAATACGCTCCAATCTCTTTTTGAATATCACTATACTGAGTATAAAACTCGTCATTTTTTGCCCGTTTTGCATTCGTAAGATTTTTGTTTGCCATAATTTATTAATAAACCATACCACTTTTAGCTAGATTTTGGAAGATTTAAAGAAGTCGATTTACCAACAGCTTGTCTCCTTCGGGCTGGACTTAAAACCTTTAAGCGTCATTCCTTAAGGTATGGAAAATAGCAAACCACAAGAGACTCTACGGTACTGCCTCTATGCGAGGAAAAGTACCGAGCAAGATGAAATGCAAGCTCTTTCAATAGATTCTCAGATAAAAGAAATGATGAGGATTGCGGAGAAAGATGGACTAAATATCACAGAGGTTCGAAAAGAAAGCCACTCTGCTAAAGCTAACGGCCAGAGGCCTGTGTTTAATACAATTTTAGCCGACCTTAAATCTGGACTTTTCAATTGCATACTCACTTGGGCACCGGATAGATTGAGCAGAAATGCCGGGGACTTAGGTGCATTAGTTGATCTTATGGATCAAAAAGTGCTAGTTGAAATTCGGACTTACGGACAGAAATTTACAAACAATCCGAATGAAAAATTCCTCCTAATGATTTTGGGTAGTCAGGCAAAACTTGAAAACGACAACAAAAGTCAAAATGTAAAAAGAGGTCTGCGGACCAGAGTTGAGATGGGACTCTGGCCGTGCATAGCACCTACAGGATATTCAAATGAAAAAAGAACCGACAGAAAATGTGAGATTATCGTAGATCCGAGCCGAGCTCCTATAATCAAGCAAATGTTTGAAAAAGTAGCCAATGAAGGATTGAGTGGCAGAAGAATATTTAAATGGCTAAAAGAAGATGTCCATTTTACCACGAGATATGGCAAAGGATTGACCGTAGGAAACATATACCGATTACTTCGGCTCAGCTTCTACTATGGAGTATTTGAGTATCCAAAAGGAAGCGGGAGTTGGTATACCGGGAAACATACCCCCATAATTAGCAAAGAACTTTTTGAAAAAACGCAGGAAAAGCTAAACGAAGAAACATATAAAACCGGATACAAAGGTAAAGAATTCGCCTTTACCAAAATCATTCATTGTGGGGTATGCGGTTCGGGTATAACTGCCGAAGAAAAGTGGAAAAAGTTAAAAGATGGGGGCATGAATCGACATGTATATTATAGGTGTACAAAATCCAAAAACATTGACTGTAAAAATGAGCCTGTTAGCGAGACAATCTTAGTATCGCAAGCTCTAGAAATTATAGACAAAGTGGATATGGATAAAATCGGACTTAAGGAAAAGATGTCCAAAGAAATTGAAAGGTATGCAAGGTTTCAAAATGGAGTATTGGGGATTGAAAAAGAAGTGATCACCAAAAAGCGAGACATTGATATTCGAAATTACGCCAAATATCTGCTTAAGGAAGGCAATGTCTACGAGCAGAGAGAAATCCTCTCGTGTGTAAAAAGCAACCTAGTATTGAAAGGGAAGAAGTTGATAGAAAAAGATTCTTAAATAATCTTAAAATAAAAAATCAATGATGCAAAACTGACACTTCGGGTCGGCTTAGATTTTGATGTTGGTCGACGAAATACGTTGCAAAACAACGATGTCTCCGCGTCGGCCTTGAATGTGACCCCACAGAGAATCGAACTCTGATTCCTGCCTTGAAAAGGCAGTGTCCTAACCGTTAGACGATGGGGCCTAAAACGTTTTGCAAAGCAAAATGTTCGGCCGATCAACGAAGTTGATTTAGGCCAAAATTAATATAACATTTTTTGATAATAATGCAAAAAATGTTAGACTGGCGGAGTAGATTTATGGAAGTGTGGCTGAGTGGTTGAAGGCACCGGTTTCGAAAACCGGCATCCGTGAAAGCGGATCGGGGGTTCGAATCCTCCCACTTCCGCATATGAATTTTAAGATTAAAAAAGATTTTGAGCCGGCGGGGGATCAACCGCAGGCCATAAATAAGTTGGTAGACGGTATCAAACAAGGTCTGAAGCATCAGACTCTTTTGGGCGTGACAGGTAGTGGCAAAACTTTCACAGTGGCCAATGTTATTGAAAAAATAAACAAACCAACTTTGGTCATCGCTCATAACAAAACTTTGGCGGCTCAACTAGCTCAAGAATATCGTGAATTTTTCCCCGAAAACGCGGTGCATTATTTCGTCTCATATTATGATTACTATCAACCGGAAGCCTATATGCCGGTCTCTGATACATATATAGAAAAGGAGGCAATGATAAATGAAGAAATAGAAAGATTGCGTCATGCTTCTACTCAAGCTTTGCTCACTCGTAAAGACGTGATTATCGTGGCCTCGGTTTCTTGTATTTATGGTTTGGGGTCTCCAGTTGAATATGAAAAAGTAAATTTGAAAGTAGAAAAAGGCCAAAAAATTTCTCGAAGCGATTTTTTGCGTAAGCTCATTGATATTCATTTTGAACGCACCAACGCCGATTTGAATCCGGGTCAATTCAGAGTCATTGGTAATATGATAGAAATCATGCCGGTTTCAGAAAAAATTATTTTCAGAATCGAGATCAATGAAGGGGTAATAAAAAATATTTTAAAAATAGAAGCGATCACGCGAGCTATCATTGAAGAAGTTTCAGTATTTTTCCTTTTTCCGGCCAAACATTTCATTTCTACCAAAGAGCAAAGCGCCAAAGCTTTCAAAACCATCAAAGCTGAGTTGGCTTCTAGACTCAAAGAATTAGAAAAGGCTGGCAAACTTTTGGAAGCCGAGAGACTCAAAAGACGCACCACTTACGACCTGGCTTTGATACGCGAAATGGGTTATTGCAACGGCATCGAAAATTATTCTAGGCATTTTTCTGGTAAAAAGGCCGGTGAAGCGCCAGACACACTACTTTCATATTTTCCACATAAAGAAAATGGTGAACCAGATTTTTTGACTATAATAGATGAATCACATGTTTCTGTTCCTCAGATTGGTGCGATGTATGCGGGAGATGCTTCGCGTAAGCAATCGCTGGTAGATTTTGGTTTTAGATTGCCTAGCGCCAAAGACAATCGCCCGCTGACTTTCAAAGAATTTGAAGAACGAGTCGGTCAAGTTATTTATACTTCGGCTACTCCTAGCCATTATGAAGGTGAACACAGTGAGCGGGTGGTAGAGCAAGTGATCCGTCCGACCGGCCTTATTGATCCCGTGGTGGAAGTCAGGCCGATTACTGAAAAAAAAATAACTCACCCCAACCCCTCTCTTACATTAAGAGAGGGGCGCGAGAATATAGAGTCTAGTTTTTCTGATTCCCCCCTTAAGGTAAGGGGTGAGGATGCGATTTCAAGCATCCGCAAGGCGAAGCAAGAGGGGGTTATGAAAAAAGAAGAGAACTACCCTGGTCAGATAGCCGATTTCATAGCCGAGGCGGAAAAAAATATAAAAGCTGGTGGCCGGGTTATCGCCACCACACTCACCAAAAAAATGGCCGAAGATTTGTCAGAGTATTTGAAAGAAAAGGGTATCAAGGCAGAGTATTTGCACAGTGACATCAAGACGATTGATCGAATCGAAATTTTGACCAACTTACGCAAAGGCCCGAAGCTTGGTGGGTTTGATTGTCTGGTTGGAGTGAACTTGCTTCGAGAGGGTTTGGATTTACCAGAGGTGACGCTCATCGGTATTTTGGATGCGGACAAAGAAGGTTTTTTGCGCAGTGACACATCACTCATCCAAATTATCGGTCGGGCCGCTCGCAATGTACTTGGTAAAGTTATCCTGTATGCAGACACCATGACAGGTTCTATGGAGCGAGCGATAGGTGAGACCAATCGTCGAAGGGCGATACAGATCGCATACAATACTAAACATGGAATCATACCCAAAACTATTATCAAAAAAATTCAAGATATTACAGATCAACTGCGTAGTGAACATGGCAAAGCTGTGGATGAATTAATTAAAATAGATAAAAACATTTTGCTTAAAGATCCAAAGAAACTTAAAAAACTTATCGCTCAAAAAGAAAAGCAGATGGATGGGGCAGTGAAAATTTTGGACTTCGAAACCGCGGCACTGCTTCGTGATGAAATTTTTGAACTCGAAAAACTAAATATTGTGCCCAAAGTCAAAAAACACAAAAACCCCAAAAACGCCTGGGAACTTTTGGCGTAGTTGTATACTTTTATAAGCTCTTGTGTTATTATTGCTAATGCAGATTATATATACACCCTATGGGCAAACCTTGGGTGAGTTTCTGTATTTACATTCATTAAAATGATTAAAAAAGAACAAAAACAAGGAGATAAGATCATCGTCAAAGGGGCGAGGACTCATAATCTCAAAAATATCACCGTAGAAATGCCACGCAACAAGATGGTAGTTTTCACTGGTCTTTCAGGTTCTGGCAAATCATCGCTAGCTTTTGATACTATTTTTGCCGAAGGCCAGCGCAGATATATAGAATCACTTTCGTCTTATGCTCGGCAATTTTTGCGCCAGCTTCAGAAACCGGATGTTGATGAGATTGTAGGATTAAGTCCGGCTATTTCTATTGACCAAAAATCTCGTTCCAACAATCCACGTTCAACGGTGGCGACCATCACAGAAATTTATGATTATTTGCGTATTTTGTATGCTCGCGTTGGCCACCCATATTGTTTGGTCTGTGGCGATGAAATCAAAAAACTTTCAAACGAAGAAATCAAAAATTTTGTTTTGGAAAAAGTGGCAGTACATAAAACAGAATTCAAAAAGAATATGTCCAAGACAGTGTCTGATATAAATAAAAAGAAAAAAAGTAAATTGGGAAATGCGGTAGAGCTGGCGACTTCGACAGCGGAACAGCAAGTTTTTGTTGAAATTTTTGCGCCGGTAGTCAAAGGCAGAAAGGGCGAGTACTACCAACTGCTTTATGATTTGTTGGGTAAGGGTTATTCGCACGTTTTGGTAGATGGAGTACGTAAATCTTTGCGTGAACAGATAATACTTTCAAAAACCAAAAGACATACTATTGATGTTTTAGTAGATAGTATAAGTATGGCGGATTTTGTGAATGATCCCAAAAGTGCCGAAGAGCGACTTTTTGAAGATCTGGAAAAGGCTCTGACGGAATCTGAAGGTCAAGTGAAAATTATGTTTAAAGGATTGAATTCTAAAACCAAAAATTCTTCCGCTGGCTCCGCTAATTTTTCTTCGAAAAATACAGCTTCAGAATCTTTGGTTTCAGAATCGGGGGATAATTTCATAATGTCCAACAAACTTTCTTGCCCCAAAGACGGTTATTCATATCCTGAAGTTGAACCCCGTCTTTTTTCATTCAACTCCCCATATGGTGCTTGCCCAGAATGTAATGGTTTGGGTACTCGGCACTTCTTCGGCAATGAGGTTTGTCCGGTCTGTTTGGGTGCGAGACTAAGGCCTGAGGCACTGCATGTGAAAATAGGAGGCAAAAATATCGTAGAGTTGGTAGAGATGTCTATCAAAGATTCTTATGATTTTTTTGAAAAACTCAAATTGACTGAGCGCGAAAAAAATATTTCTAAAGTGGTTTTGCGAGAAATCGAATCAAGACTGATTTTCATGATCAACGTCGGTATTGAATACCTCTCGCTCAATCGCAGAGCTCATACACTTTCAGGCGGGGAGGCTCAACGCATCCGTCTAGCATCTCAACTTGGTTCGGGTTTGGTGGGAGCTTTGTATGTACTCGATGAGCCAACCATAGGACTGCACGCGCGAGACAATGATCGCTTGATCCAAACTTTGCTTGATCTGCGCGATTTAGGCAACACTATAATAGTGGTAGAACATGATGAAGATACTATTTATGCTTCTGATTATATAGTTGATATCGGTCCGGGAGCGGGAGTGCACGGCGGGGAAGTGGTGGTCGCTGGAGATTTGAATGAACTCCTGACTGCCAAAAAGAACGATTCGGACTCGGTCACTTTGGATTATTTACGAGGTGATAAAATTGTTGAATTACCCGAAAAGAGAAGAGAAAAAGAAAAAGGCGCTTTGCAAATCAGAGGCGGTAAAGTTTTCAACATCAAAAATTTAAATGTCGATGTGCCCTTGGGTAAATTCGTAGCTGTGACCGGAGTTTCTGGTTCTGGTAAATCTTCTTTTGTTTATGAAATTTTGTACAAAAACTTACAAGCGCGTTTTGAAAAGAAATATCGCACAGCCGAAACTTTCAATTGTGGTTCATTTGCTGGGACCGAATATTTGGGCCGAGCTATTTTGATTGATCAGTCAGCCATCGGGCGTACGCCGAGGTCCAATCCGGCTACTTATACCGGGGCGTGGACATTTGTGCGAGATTTGTTTGCTGAAACTGCCGAAGCGCGAGCTCGGGGTTGGCAAGCCAATCGGTTTTCCTTCAATGTCAAAGGTGGGCGATGCGAAGTCTGCCAAGGGAACGGCATGATAGAGGTGGAGATGCATTTTTTGCCGACGGTTTATGTGCCTTGCGATGTTTGTCACGGCAAAAGATTTATGAAAGAAACTCTGGATGTGAAATATAAAAAGAAAAATATTTACGATATTTTGAAAATGACAGTAGAGGAAGCTTTGAAATTTTTTGAAGATATCCCGGCTATATATGACAGGTTAAAAACTTTGGACGAAGTGGGTTTGGGTTATTTGGAATTGGGTCAATCGGCCACTACGCTTTCTGGTGGGGAGGCTCAAAGAGTCAAAATTTCAAGTGAACTTTACCGACCACACTTGCAAAAAACCATATATCTCTTGGATGAGCCAACCATCGGTCTGCATTATGAAGATGTCAAAAAATTGATAGAAATTTTGCAAAAATTGGTCAATAAAGGCAATACGGTTTTGGTGATCGAACACAATATGGATATCGTGAAGTCTTGTGATTATGTGCTTGATATCGGGCCAGATGGAGGTGTTGGGGGTGGGCAATTGGTAGCCAAAGGTACTCCAGAAGAAGTGGCCAATAATACCAAATCTTACACCGGTCAGTATTTGAAAAAAGTCTTAAAAAAACACAGAGCTTAGCGACATATTTGTAAAAATGGAAAAACAGAAAGCATCAGAAATAATAAAAAAGTTGCCAGATGCGCCGGGGGTGTATTTGTTTCTTGGTACGCCGAAACGTAGTGGAGGCGACTGGCGTGGGGGCAAGATTTTGTATGTAGGTAAAGCCACATCACTCAAAGATCGAGTCAGGAGTTATTTCAATCAAGATATCGTGAACACTCGCAGTCCACTGATCTCCAAAATGCTCTCGCAATTTGATGATATTCAATTTATAAAAACTGATTCGGTTTTGGAGGCTTTGGTTTTGGAAGCCAATTTAATTAAAAAATATCAACCCGAGGCCAATATCAAAGAAAAAGATAATCGCAGTTTTAATTATGTGGTTATTACTGATGAAGATTTTCCAAGAGTTTTGATTATGAGAGGCAGGGAATTGGAACAGATCCCAACAACTGAAATAGATTCTTTCGCCGACGTTCCTGATTTTTCTTCGAAAAATACGGCTTCAGAATCTATTTCATTTGTTGGGAAAAAAGAAAAAATAAGGATATTTAAAACTTTTGGCCCCTTCCCCAATGGCTCACAACTCAAAGAAGCTTTGAAAATCGTGCGCAAAATGTTCCCATTTAGGGATAAGTGTATTCCGATGGTTGGCCGACCTTGTTTCAATCGTCAGATTGGTCTTTGCCCCGGAGTTTGTATGGGCGAAATTTCTCAAAAAGAATATGCTCAAAATATCAAAAATATAATTTTGTTTTTTGAGAGCAAAAAACAAGTTTTAATTAAAAAATTAGAAAAACAAATGCGAGATTTTGCCAAAGCTCGTCAATTTGAAAAAGCTCAAAAAATTAAAAAAACTATCTTCACTCTCGGCCACATCCAAGATGTATCTTTAATCAAAGATCAAGTGTCAAAGGGGACCTTTGACACTAATTTCAGGATAGAAAGTTATGATATTGCCCATCTTTCGGGGACTAATATGGTAGGAGCGATGACGGTGCTAGAAAACGGAGAGATCAAAAAATCCGATTATAGAAAATTTAAAATTAAATGGTTCGATAAACTCACCACAGGAAATAATAAAATAGTAGATGACACCAGAGCTCTTTCTGAAGTTTTGTTGCGACGTTTGGCTCATATCGAATGGCCCAAAGCAGATCTGATTGTGGTAGATGGTGGGCTGGCCCAAAAACGAGCAGTAGAAAAAATATTGAATGCAAATAACACCAAAATCCCAGTGGTTTCAGTAGTCAAAGATGAGCATCATAAGCCAAAGGAGATTTTGGGAATCACAAGATTGAAAAATTTAAAAATTGAAAATTTAGAAAAGCAAATACTTTTGGCCAATGCCGAAACTCACCGGTTTGCATTGGGGTTCCACAAACAGCTCCGTCGTGCTAAAATGCTTGCATGATTATTTCATATCAAGGAGCGCAGTCTTTCAAAGTCCAATTTGGGGATACGGTTTTGGCGTTTGATCCAGTATCCAAAAAGTCCAAATTTAAGGCCAACAATTTTGGCGCTGATATCGCGCTGATTTCTTTGAATCATCCTGATATGAATGGGGTTGATCAGGTCAACCGGGGCGATAAACAAGCTTTTATCATCAAGTCTCCTGGCGAATACGAAATTCAAGGGGTTTTTATAAAAGGCCTCTCTTCAATTTCCAAATATGATAATGAAGAAAAAATCAATACTATATATACAGTCAATTTCGAAAATATGAATATTTGTTTTTTGGGGGCTTTGGCCGATACTGATATTCCCAAAGAAACCAAAGAGGGCATTGACGGAGTAGATATACTTTTTGTCCCTATCGGTGGCGACGGAGTTTTAAGTCCTCAAGAGGCTTATAAATTTGCCGTTTCTCTTGAACCTTCAGTCATCGTGCCTATGCATTTTGATAGTGCTTCTTTGAAAGCTTTTTTGAAAGAAGGCGGAGCTGAAGGTCTGAAGCCTGTGGATAAACTCACAATCAAGAAAAAAGATTTAGAAAATAAAGCCGGAGAAATCATTGTTATTTCAGAACAATAATTTGAATCATGTTATTAAAAAAATATAATTCAATAATGGAAAAATCAGAAAAACATCGTAATGGATGGGCTCTGGGTCTTTCGGTCGGGTGTTCTATTTTTATATTCACAAGCTTTGCTTTTTATCGCGGTTTTTTGAATTTTGGAGAAATTTATGTAGCTCCACCCAAACAAGTAGCTAGCGTCGTATCAGCAGATTTGGTCCCTTCGCCAATACAAAATACCAAAAAAACTTTTGAAGCGGCTTTTGGTGAAATTGGCAAAAAATACCAAGAACTTACAGATTCGGTGGCGACAGTTTTTGTGCCTTTCATTTCTAGTATTGAGGTCTATCAAAGATGATAAACTTTTTGGCTTGTATATAAGGCTTAATTTTGCTATAATAGGGGTATAAATGGCTAAAAAGGAAGATAAAAATCAGGCAAATAGTGAAGAAAATAGCGCTCATGTGAGCGTTATTTCTCGTTCAATTGTCAGTGAAATGAAGAAATCTTTCATTGATTATGCTATGTCGGTCATCACTGATCGTGCTTTGCCTGACGTTCGCGATGGTTTGAAGCCAGTGCATCGCCGTATTCTTTATGCCATGCACACTTTGGGTCTTTCGGCTGCTGCCAAAACTCGTAAATCAGCTACTGTGGTGGGAGAGGTTTTAGGAAATTACCATCCACACGGTGATGTGGCGGTTTATGATTCTATGGTCAAAATGGCCCAAGAATTCAGCATCAGATATCCTCTGATTATCGGCCAAGGAAACTTTGGTTCAGTCGATGGCGACCCAGCTGCCGCTATGCGTTATACCGAAGCCAAGATGGGTAAAGTAACGAGTGAGCTTTTGCGTGATATCAACAAAGAAACGGTAGATTGGGTTCCAAACTATGACGCTACCAAAAAGGAACCAGCAGTTTTGCCGGCCGCCGCTCCACAGCTTTTGTTGAATGGGACTTTGGGCATTGCTGTCGGTATGGCTACCAACATTCCTCCACACAACCTCCGTGAAGTGATTGACGCTACCGCCTACCTCATTGATAACAAAGACGCGACTACTGAAGATTTGATGCAGTTTGTGCAAGGTCCAGATTTCCCTCTTGGGGGCGTGATTTTCAATAGCAAAGATATTTTGCATGCTTATACGACTGGTCGTGGTGGGATCGTTTGCCGTGGAGTTGCTGAAATAATAGAAGACAAAAATATTTCGCAAATAATCATCACTTCTATACCTTATCGAGTAAACAAACAAACTTTGGTTGAGGCCATCGCTAATTTGGTACGAGAGAAAAAAATTGAAGGTATCAAAGGTTTGCGCGATGAATCAACCAAAGATATACGTGTAGTGATTGATTTGAAAAATGGCAGTTATCCGCAAAAAGTTTTGAATTTTTTGTACAAACATACTCAATTGGAAGACACTTTCCACTTGAACATCGTGGCTTTGGTTGGGGGCGTACCCCAGACTATTTCCATGAAGGGTATCTTGGAAGAGTTTATAAAACATCGACAAATCGTCATAAAGAGAAGGACCGAATTTGATTTGCGTGAAGCAGAGGCTCGTGAACATATCTTGATTGGTCTCAAAAAAGCTCTTGATCATATCGACGAGATTATTAAACTCATCAAAAAATCCAAAGATGTAGATGATGCTCGAGCCAGCCTCATGAAAACTTTTAGATTTTCTGAATTGCAAGCCAACGCTATTTTGGAAATGCGTTTGCAAAAGTTGGCCGGTTTGGAAAGAAAGAAAATAGAAGACGAATTAATCGAAATCCAAAAACTGATAGCCGAATTGCTAAGTATTTTAGCTAATCCTAAAAAAATCCTTTCGATTATCAAAAAAGATCTTTCTGATATTTCCGAAAAATATGGTGATGAGCGTCGTACCAAAGTAGTCAAAGGTGGAGTCAAAGTCTTGTCGATGGAAGATTTGATCGCTGATGAAGAAAATACTTTGATTTTGACTTCAGGTGGTTACGTCAAACGCACCTCTCCTGATGAATACAAAAAACAAAAAAGAGGGGGAGTGGGAGTAGTGGATTTGGATACCAAAGAAGAAGATTTCGTGACCAATTTTTTGACAGCCAGCACTCATGCCGATTTGCTGTTCTTCACTGATCGAGGCAAAGCTTATCAAATAAAAATGTATGAATTGCCAGAAGGTAAACGAGCTACTCGTGGCAAGTCTATTATGAACTTCATTTCTCTTTCTGAAGGTGAACGCGTCACTTCTATTTTGCCTATGCCTGCCCGCAATGCTTCGCAACGCGATGCAGGCGGGCCCAAAGATTTGAAAGACAATAAAGATTTTTCTCTCATGATGGTGACCGGAGATGGTACTGGCAAAAAAGTTTCAGCTTCGAGCTTCACAGACGTGAGATCTAGTGGCATTATTGCGATCAAACTTTCTGAGGGTGACAAATTAGTTTCGGTTTCTGGAGTAAACAAAGGCGATTCTTGTATCGTGGTCACTACTCAAGGTCAGTCCATCAGATTCAAAGAAAACGACGTCCGAGAAATGGGCCGTACCGCTGGTGGTGTCAGGATTATCAAACTCAAAAAAGGGGACAGAGTAGTCGGAGCTCATCCTGTTGCCAAAGAGACCGAGAAGGATGCGGCCTTGCTTACTATGGGTGCCAATGGCTACGGCAAAAAGACCTCAATCAAAGAATACAAGATTCAAAATCGCGGTGGTTCTGGTATCAAGACCAGCAACGTAACCGCCAAAACTGGCGAAATCATTGCTTCTAGTGTGGTGACCGGCGAAGAAGAAGAGGCTGTGGCAATGTCCAAAAAGAGCCAAGTTATCCGTCTCGGTCTTTCTGAAATCCCTTCTCTTGGCCGTTCTACTCAAGGAGTCCGCATCATGAAGCTTCACCCTGGTGACTCCATCGCCTCGTTCATCTGCCTCTAATTTGCCATCCACTTTTGGAGATGCAGATGTTTGAAGGTTTGGGTATAATAAATCTATGAATAAATTTCAAATTATTTTGATGGGTGTTTTTGGGTTATTTTTGATCGGCGGAGTTATTATTTTTTCCGCTTACAGAGGCAATTCTCAAGACGCAACGACGGTGGTGATCTGGGGTACCATGTCTGCAAATGATTTCAATAACGTAGTCAAAGAAACTTCTTTGTATCAAAGCAAGGAGTTTACTGTGCAGTATGTTCAAAAAACTGCAGACGAATTTGACTCAAGTTTTGTTGAAAGTTTAGCTTCGGGAGTTGGTCCAGATATTTTTATGCTACCATCTCAAAAGATTTTGAAACATCGCAACAAAATATTTGTCATTCCTTACAATGTTTTTACTCAAAGACAATTTAAAGATGCTTTTATAGAAGGCTCTGAAATTTATATGACTCCAGAAGGTATCATGGCTTTACCTGTGTCTGTTGATCCACTAGTCATGTATTGGAACCGAGCTTTGTTCACTCAGGCCAAAATGACGCAACCACCAAAATATTGGGATGAATTTTATAATCTAGCCAATGTTATATCCAAAAAAGATGGTTCTTTGAATATTTCAAAAAGTGCCGTAGCTTTGGGTGAGTATGCCAACATCTCTCACGCCAAAGATATCATCATAAATTTGGCTATGCAGGCGGGTACTCCGGTCACTACTTGGAACGGTACCAAAATACAAAGTGTTTTTGCTGATACATTCGGTCAACCCACTGTGCCAGCTGAAGCTGCTGTCAATTTTTATACCGAATTTGGCAACCCGTCCAAACCTTCTTATTCTTGGAATCGTTCCTTATCAAATTCTACCAATTACTTTTTGAGTGGAGATTTGGCTTTGTACTTTGGTTTTGCTAGTGAAATAGCAAATCTACAATTAAAAAATCCTAATTTAAATTTTGATGTGACTACTGTACCGGTTTCGCGTGAAGGGGGAGTCAATGTTTCTTTTGCTAATTTCAATGCTTTGGCCATCACCAAATCTTCCAAAGTGCCGTCGGCTGCCTTTGCTGTAGTCTCGGTCCTTTCGGGGACGGCGGGAGTATCGGCTTTCAGCAAAACCTTGAATTTGCCTCCGGTCAGACATGATCTTTTAAACAAAAAACCGGTAGATGCATATCAAAGTGTTTTCTATGATAGTGCGATCAAAAGTAAAGCTTGGCTTGACCCATCCCCAATCGAAACCGATGTTATATTTAAGAGCATGATAGAATCAATCACAAGCGGTAGGGTTAGGACCAGTGAAGCGGTATTTAAAACGAGCCGAGAAATCTCTGCTCTGTTAAATAAATAAATGAAGTTTTTAATTAAAAATATTTTAGTTTTTTCATTAATCATTCTACCTATCTTTGTTTTTGCTCAAGGAGCTTTTGTACCAAATTGTAGTCCAAATTGTGGGTATAATGATCTGATGCAATTGGTAAACAACATTATAAATTGGATTATAATGATATCGGTGCCGGTGGCAGCCGGAGTATTTGCTTGGGCTGGCTTCACTTATATGACGACTGGTATTTCGGATCAAAAATCAGCTGCCAAAGCGATGATGCAAAAAGTTTTTATAGGTTTCGTGGCTATTTTGGCCGCTTGGATTATCGTAACCACTATTACCAACAGTCTTTTAAGTGATGGAAGTAATAATGGTGGGGAAAATTTCAAGGCCAACCCATCAGTAGAAGGAGTCAAATAAAATTAATAAATAATATAAATATGTTTAAATCTCATAAAGCCAAAAATATTTTAAGTTATTTCGTAAGCTTCTTGATGCTAGCTATTTTGATTACACCTTTGTTTGTGAATGGTCAAGAGGGTGGTGGAGGTGGTGATGAAGGTGGTGCGGGCAAACCTCCGGCTATGAATATAATAATCAAAAATCCTTTCAAGCTTGATAGTATCCAAGGCCTGATAGAGACCATAATAAACGATATTTTGATGCCGGTGGGTGGGGTAGTAGCGGTCGTGATGATCATGTATGCCGGATTTATGTATGTGACCGCCAGAGGCGATACTAGTCAAATCAAAAAAGCCACTGATGCTTTGACGTGGGCAGTGGTCGGGGCGGCTATACTTCTCGGGGCTTCGGTTATTTCTAAAGCTATTGGTACCACGATTGATCAATTAAAAACATAAAACAAAATGAATCCAAACGATGGTTTAGCAGGTATCATAAATTTATTTACCAGTATCGGGCTCAAACTCGTACCATTTTTGGGAGCGGTGGCATTTTTGGCATTCGTCTATGGAGTGGCCAGATATATCAATTCGGCTGGTAGTGAAAAGGAAATCAAAGACAGCAAAAATCTGCTTATTTGGGGGGTGGTAGGGATGTTTGTCATGGTTACGATTTGGGGGATTGTTTACTTTTTACAAGGAGAATTTGGTTTTAGAAATGGCACCACTCCACTTATTCCTCAAATACCAAAAGATTTAAAAAAATAATTAAAAAATAAAATATGGGAATTATAGATATAATAGACGCAGCGTTTGGGATAGTGAAAAATGTGCTAATACCCTTGGCTTTTGCCTTGTGTTTGTTTTATTTTTTCTGGGGCGTAGCCAAATATATAAGAAGCGGGGCGGCAGGCGACAAAGCAGCCGAAGAAGGCAAAAAAGTCATGGTCTGGGGCATCGTCGGGTTGTTTGTAGCTTTTTCTATCTGGGGTATAATTAAATTTATACAAGTCGAGCTGGGTATACCAGGTATAGGAAGTGTAAGCAAACAGTAACAAATTATAATTATTAGTATTTAAAATTTATGTTAAAAAAGTTTTATTTTGTTTTAACCTTAACAGTTTTACCAGTCTTGGCTTCTGCTGAAGCTCTAGGGGAAACCAGCACATTTTTTACAAATTTAAAAACTATGGTTACCGATGTGCTCATCCCTCTCGTTTTTACTTTGGCTTTGTTTTTCTTTTTCTGGGGTGTGGCCAAATACATATGGTCTGAAGGTACAGCCAAAGCTGAGGGTAGACAGATAATGATTTGGGGAGTTGTTGCTCTCTTCGTCATGGCTTCAGTTTGGGGTTTAGTAAGATTTATTCAGGAGGAATTTAATATTACCAATAACTCTAGTATACCAATACCAACTATAGGTAGTGGTGGTAGTAGTAATATTTAGCTGTGGATTACTTCATTGAGTTTGTGTGTAAAAAGTTGTATTATGAAATAAATTAAAATAGGTCGTTTATTTAATTATTAAAATTTATTAATTATTAATTACAAAAAAAAGATGAAAAAATTAATGTGGACTGGTTTAGCTTTGGCTTTACCTCTTACTTCTTTTGCCGCTTTGGGCAACATTGATGGTTTGATCACTGATATCGGCAATATCATAAACAAAATCATTCCGATTATGTTTGCTTTGGCCCTTCTTGGTTTCTTCTACGGTTTGGTCAAATACATTTTTGGCAAAGAAGACGACAAAGATGCTGCTAAGAAAACTATGATTTGGGGAGTTGTGGCTCTATTCGTCATGGCTTCAGTTTGGGGTTTGGTGAGATTTATCGGTACAGCTGTCGGTATCGACGAAGAGGCTGCGCCTTCAGTAAGTCCTCTTATACCTAATTAATTTAGTTAAATCTGAATAACAAAAACCCCGATGTTCTCGGGGTTTTTGTTTAGTTGTGCCACACTTTAGTTTGCTTGCTTTGGGGGAGTTTGTTACCCCGTAGTGAATTTTTGCATTGTGTTTTGCACACAAAGTGCTATGCAAAAATCTACTACGGGGTGTTATAATATATCTATGCTTTCAATCACCGAGCTTTTGGGAAAAATAGCTACTCTCATTTTAAATCCACTTATTATTTTAGGTTTTACAATTGCTACAGTTTTTTTGTTTTATGGTATAGCTGAGATGATTTATAAAGCCGACAGTAGTGACTTGACCAAAAACAGAGACAATGTGAAGTGGGGAGTGATCGGTCTTTTCATAATGTTTAGTGTCTACGGTATTTTGCGTTTAGTTTTGGCTACTTTTGATATATCGTGTGACGGCCGATTTTTCTGTTAAAAAATATAGGGGAGCTTGCGCTCCCCCGTTAGGTGTTCGGAACTCTCCGAACTCGAACTATGGCTCCTTTTTCGGTGCATTTGAACTGCACCGATCGGGGAGTGATCTCTGGGTGGTTACCTTTGATATCGAAGACTTTTTGGGAGTCTCCATCCATCATCACTTCGCAGACCCCACCTTTGCTCGTGTCGAGTCTGCCCCAGCCGATCTTGGAGAGATAGGTGTTCACCACCACATCGCTCCATTCGCTGGACGGGACATCCACGACACCGAGCAATTCGGGACTTTCTTGAGCTCCGTACCCCAGCGCCGCGAGCTTTGGCCCCCAGCAGGCCCGGCCTCCACCGTACTCTTCGTCGAAGTCCCAAGGGCCAAAACCTTCTTTCCCGTACAGGTACTCGAAGTATTGTTCCTGGCCCTCTTCGGTGTTTAGATCCCAATCCAATTTCTTGGCTGGTTCACGATGAACCTCCAAAAACTGGTACTTACCAAACGCACTCGATGGGGGGATATTCTTTTGAGGAATACCCCGGTTTTTGTAGGGGATCTTATTGCCGTTAGTGTCGGTGATAAATTTGCCGTCTTTATCGACCTCAAACTGTCGGCACCCAGATTCACATTCACAAATCACCTTCTTGGCCACCTCCACCGGCACCCTGTAGGTCAAGCTAGAGGCCAGACTTTTGGTCTGGGTGTTTTTTTGAGTCTTTTTTGTCCACCAAACATCGATGTGTTCTCTGTAGAGAGTGGTCGCAAATCCCATGAGGATGAGCAAGCCAATCCCACCAGAGACAAATTTGGCGTAGGGCTCTTTCTTCGTCGTGAAGTGCACAAAAATCACAAGTGCGATATTTGTGCCCCAAAACAAAGTCTGATGATCCCAAAACCACCGCCAAGTAGGGTAGATGAAAAGACTCGCCAAAGCGTTGAGTATCACCACCCCCAATACGGCAATGAAGACTGGTTGCGACAAAATGTCGCCCCACGGGACACTAGCGCCAGTTCCGCGCTTGTCTCTGTAGGTCATCACGATGATCGTGATCAGTATCCCTACCAAAACCAAGAAGGAGAACGCCCAACCAAAAGTCGAAGGGGTTTTTTCTGTCTGAGTGTCTGTGGTCGTTCCATTTGTTTTTTGAGCGGATTTTTGAACTTCCTCAGTTTTTTGACTCTCTTTGATTGAGTCGTTGATTGAGGGAGAAAAAACGAACGCTCCGATTAGCGCAAGTAGTATGATTATACCTGCTACTCTCTTCATACGGTTGTCTCCTTTCAAAGATCTAAATTCGTTTACAATTATATCATATTCAATATAAAAAAGCAACCCCCAAAGGACGAATCCAGTGGGGGTGCGAATATAGACAGCATGAGTCAAGCTTTTTTGGGCTTTTTGTTTTGGGGTTCTGTCGTTGTTGCAGGTGGAACTCCTTCCGGTTCCTTTGGTTTGGGTGGAGCCATAGGCAAAGGTATTGTCACCTTTGTGTCGTTCCCCCCTTCTACCCAAGTGGTGACGTCAGAATCTTTGCCTGCCAGTTGGGCAGCCACAAACATCCTGTCACCGCCAGGGAGCGAAGCAAAATATCCGGCATTCTGCTCGTTCAGAGTCCGTTGAGCTGCAGCATCGAGCACTGCAGCCTCCTTCCTTTTTTTAGCGCTCATTATCAAAGCGTCGCCGGTTTTTTCAGCCGCTTTGATGTCGGCGTTACCTTTGAGTTCGGCGATCTTTTCTGCCTCGATTGCGGCCGCGGCTGCCCCGACTGCTTCGACTTGGATAATTTCACCACGAACAATGAACTTACCAAGTTTACCAAAGACCCCAAGTGGGTCCTCAGTTTCATACATCGGGTTGCCTTTTTCACCCATCTCGAGACCATTGAGGGCTTTCAATTTGTCCCAGAGTTTCTGGTCTTGGTCTTGTTGTTGTCCTCTGGTTGCTGTTCCTGTCATCCTCTTTATCTCATCAAAACTCATGTCGCAGATGTACGACTTGATGGTTGACTGGATCATGCCAGCTAAAAGAATGGCAGGGTCTTTATTCAAGAACTGAGCCCGTTCCGGATCCAAGTTGAGAACAGTGATGAGCATGGTCAGGGCAACTTGAGTGTTGCCGAGTATCTCGATGGCTTCTGTCCTGATTGGGTGAGAGAACTGGAAGAAGAAATCAGAAACGTTTGCTTTACGAGTTGTTATTTCGTATTTTATAACTTTCTTTCCGTCTTCCTCTACTTCTCTCTCCTGCAATTCCGACCATTCCCAATCACTGAATGATTTGATGGTTGGATACGGGCCTATCCACTTCACTCCAAGATTTTTTTCCAAAAAGCCTGCGTTGTTATTTTTACCTAACGTAAACAGGCGTCTGTCCTTGATCGTTTCCAAGCTCCAACCTACGACGTTTTCGAAGACGTCTTCCACTCTGCCCTCGTTAGTTACAAAACTGAAACTACCAGGACGGGGGACAGGAGCAAAAAACCGTTTGATGGGTTTGTTGGCCTGCCGTTTGATGGCGGCGCCAGCCCAGTAAAAGAGTAGAGAAAACAACGCTGCAAATCCCAAAAAGACCAACAAGAAGGTTACTACAATCATGTTGCCGTTCCTTTCAAAGATCTAAATTCGTCCATAATTATATCACATATAGAAAAAAATGCAAGCTAAGATATTTAATGAAATGCAAAAACCGACCTTGCGGACGGTTTTTGCATATTTCAGGTTTTCATTCTCATAAGCCGAATTCTGGTTTACCACGCCGAAGCTTTTAGCGAAGGCAGGTTTAACAACAATTTATCTGTCTCGTCTGTTACCAGACGGATCAAGCGGCACTTCACCTATCCTTTAAAATAAAGAGTAGGCGACACGGCCTTGCACACAAGTAAGAATTTAGCCGTTGCACCCCAATGTTGCCATTGGATTATTCCACTAGGCCTGCCTTGTCGGCAGACAGGGAACCCTCTGCCTTTCGGCTTTGGCGTCACTGTTCGCATCTCTATCCTCGCGGACGACGGGTGTTACCCGCTACTATTCCAATTTTGTTTACAATAAGTAGACAGAATTGGTATGTGTTCGGACTTTCCTCTATTAGTCCGCCAAAGCTCTGTAAGAGCGAAGGCGACCCGATAGTAGTTGTCGAAATGAAAACCTAAATGTATTATATCACATTTGATTTTAAAAAACAATTTTGTGCCGGGGAGAGGAATCTTGATTCTTACAGAATCTGTACACCTTTCGTATTTTCTCAAAGCAAAGCTTCTCGAAAATATACTCAAGGTTTTCGCGTCCTCTCACGAAAGCAAAGCAGTTTGCTTTCTCCCAGCACAAATTAAAAAGACTGGAAAAATCCAGTCATTTAATTTGTGCCCCTCTCCAGTCTGGTACCTCCATAGGTGGGGCACCGTAAAGACCTTTGAGGTAATTTCAATATAACACGTTTAAGGGTCTCAGTCAGCTCTAAATTTTAGAATTAGACAGATTAGACACTCCTTAAGGATCAGGTGCAGTGTCTAATTTTGTATGCGGTATAATGGAAATATGCTAAAGAAAAGATCTAACAAGGACATGCACTTTCCAGCCAAAAGAAGAATCTTGGATGATATCAAGCTTCTTTTTTCGGATCTTGAGTTCCAGAGCCGTATCAAAAAGATACGGGAATATTTGAAATTACCGCTGGGTGGATTTGATAAAGAAACACCAGATAGAGATGATAAATGTGCAAAATGGTATAGAGAAATGTGTAGCCGTTCAGAAAGTATGGCGGACAATGATTTTTGGAAAAAATTAAAAAATCTGAGGCAACAGCTTAACGCCGGAGAAATCAACCAAAAACAACACGACGAGATGACATATAAATTACATGATCCATTGCCAGTCAATTATTTCACTCGCCAAATTGATTTCATTATAAAAGATTTTAATGTGCCATCAAGTTATCACAACCCAATCTATCACTACATTTTATATAACGAGATATCAAATACGCCCATCATTCCATTTGTGGAGATACGCGACGAAAACAGAAGGAAGGGAGAAAAATCTGTAACCATCAAATTTTATATGAAGCTGACCGACGCCGATCTTAAGCACCTTAAATATTACATCAATGATTTAGTGGGGAAAGATCTACCGTCCTTTAGTCCTCTTAAAGATATTGATACGAAAATAGTGATTGATCGCTATCACCAAAATAGAGAGGTATTTAACGAGGGTGATCAGGAATATTACAAGTTAAGCGCTAAAGAAATTGCGGAAAATGTTAAGTGCGATACTGGCAAAAGGATTAGATCGGATCAGGTTTACGAGGTACCAAGAGAACTTCGAGAGCTAAGACAAAAAAGATACAAAAAAGATCTGGGGAAAAGTACCGAATAAAATCCCAGAACATATTTTTGAGTTTGATTCAATAAAGTCGTAACACTTCGTTACGACTTTATTAGTTTTATCAGGAAATTTATGAATCAAAAATTGAAAGTAGAATATGTGTCTGTTAGTTGCATTATACCATCTCCAAATAATCCGCGATACTGGAGCGAAAAGGCCAGAAGTGATCTAAAGGAAAGTATAAAACGGCACGGTTTAACGGAGCCACTTCTGGTCAATTCATCTCCAAAAAGAAAGGGTTGCCTGATCTCTGGCCACTTTCGCTTAGAGATGGCGAAAGAGCTTGAATACGAGACCGTGCCTGTCATATACCTTAATATCCCAAGTGAGGAAAAAGAGCGTGAGCTTCTGCTCCGCATGAATGCCAATCAGGGGGCTTGGGATTTTGATCTCCTTAAATCCTTCGATATAAACATGTTGCTTGATGTCGGTTTTGAAAACGAAGATTTGAGCCACATCTGGGACGAGAATCTCTCAATCGAGGATGACGAGCTAGATGTTGAGGAGGAGATAGAAAAAGCAAAAAAGACCTCTATAAAATCTGGGGATCTTTTTCAGCTTGGACATCACCGACTTCTTTGTGGAGACAGTACTGAATCAAAAAATATCGAGAAGCTTCTTGGTAAAGAAAAGGTGGATCTTATAAATATAGATTTTCCTTACAACATAGGGGTCGACTATTCGGCTGGGCTTGGAGGCAGGCAGAATTATGGTGGTAAGACTAATGATAAAAAATCCGAGGCAGAATACGAACATTTTGTTAAAAGCATTCTCCTAAACGCTCTATCGGTTAGCAAGGACAATTGTCATGTCTTCACTTGGCTCGATGAAAAATATGTTGGGAATTTCCAGACCATCTTCAAAGAATCAGGAGTGAATTTCAAAAGGCTCTGCATGTGGATTAAAGGATCGCACAACCCCACTCCTCAGGTGGCTTTTAACCGAACGGTCGAGCTGTGTATGTACGGCACCAAAGGCAAGCCATTCCTTTCTGAGAATGTAAAAAATCTGAACGAAGTGATGAATCGAGAAATCGGTAGCGGTAATCGTCTGATAGACGATGTTTTGGACATGCTCCAAATATGGTTGGTCAAAAGATTGCCTGGAAATCAGTACGAACATCCGACCATGAAGCCACCGAGTTTGTATGAGAAGTCCTTCCGAAGGTGTAGCAAAGTTGGAGACGTAATTTTGGATCTCTGCGCTGGATCAGGAAGTCTTATGGTCGCCTGCGAAGGATTGAAGCGTCAAGCTTTCCTTGCAGAAGTAGAACCAGTATTTACTCAAGTAATAATCAATCGATATGAAAAAATCAGCGGCAACAAAGCCAAAAAGCTCAATTAAAGTTGACGATATTTTCCAACTCGGATCCCACTTTCTTGCATGCGGTGATGCAAGAGACAAAGAATTGGTAAAGAAACTTATCGGCAAAGAGAAAATTAAAGCGGTCATTACCGATGTGCCATATGGCGTAGCAGTCGCGGAGAGCAAACAGAATTTCAAAACACTTTTGAAAAATAAAGTGATCGTCAATGACCACATCCAGAGCGATGCCGAGTATAGGAGATTCACTCACGACTGGATAGAAGCGGTGAAGCCATATCTCGAAAGAAAAAATAGCTTCTACATCTTCAACTCGGACAAAATGATTTTTGCTCTAAGGGAGGGTATGGCCGAAGCTGGAATCACATTCTCTCAACTCCTCATCTGGGTCAAAAATCACTCGGTTATCGGCAGGAAAGATTATCTTCCAATGCACGAACTCATTGCTTTCGGTTGGTATGGCACCCATGACTTCAAGAAGTCGAAGGACAAATCGGTACTCTGTTTCCCCAAGCCGAATAAAAGCAGTCTGCATCCGACTATGAAGCCGGTTGGCCTCGTGAGGCATCTAATTCTAAATAGTACCGATATTGGAGACTTGGTGTATTCCGGTTTTGGAGGTTCAGGAACCGATTTAATCGCTTGCGAACAGACGAAGAGAAGGTGCTTTATGGTCGAGTTGGATTCTGAATACTGCCAAACAATCATTGACCGCTTTGAAAAATTAACAGGTTTTAAATCCAAAAAGATATGAAAACTAATGCAAACAAAGAATTGCTTTTAGAGCAGTTAAAGAAAACTCCCATCGTGGAAACCGCTTGCCAAAAGCTAGGCATTGGTCGATCCACATATTACTTCTGGCGAAAGGAGGACAAGGAGTTTGTGGACAAGGCGGATGAGGCTCTGCGTGACGGCTCGCTTCTGGTAAATGATCTAGCTGAATCTCAGCTCATCTCTGCCATTAAGGAAGGCAACATGTCCGGAATTATGTTCTGGCTTCGAAACAATCATGCGACTTATAAAAATCGCATTGATATTACGGCTCACCTTGATAAAGAAGACGCTCTGACTCCAGAGCAAGAAGCAACAGTGAGAGAAGCTCTTCGTCTGGCTTCTCTTGCCCCGCAAAATCCACAGGAATCTCCTCCAGAAGAGGAGCCGACTGCAGTATTAGAAGAAATTAATAATGTTAATCAAAATAATCATGAAGAAAATAAATAATGATAGTTCAAATTACAAACCTAACAGCGGCCTCACTCCAGAACTTGCGGATAAAATGTTCTCAGATAGACAGGTGAGAAGCGAAATAGCTAAACATAGCCATTTCCTCTTCTTTCACTTCTACTTCGCTCACTACGTAAAATATGCGACAGCGCCATTCCAAAAAGAGTTGTTCCATTTGAGTGAAAGAGAGGACGTGAAGAATCTTTTCGTTGTTGCCTTTAGAGGCTCGGCCAAGTCGACCATCTTTACTACCTCATATCCTGTCTGGGCAATTCTTGGAGAACAGCAGAAGAAGTTCGTGCTAATTTTGTGCCAAACCCAAGCTCAAGCTAAACAGCATATGATGAACTTGCGTCGAGAATTGGAGAGTAACACTCTTCTCAAAAACGACCTTGGACCATTCCAAGAAGAACACAATGAGTGGGGTTCATCATCTCTGGTCTTCTCCAAACTGAATGCCAGGATCACGGCAGTATCTTCTGAGCAAAGTATCAGAGGTCTACGTCACGATCAGCACCGACCAGACCTTATTATTGGCGACGACTTGGAAGATATTGCTTCTACTAAGACTAGAGAAGGTAGGAATAAAACGTATCAGTGGCTAACTGGTGAAGTCATTCCTGCCGGAGATCGCAACACAAGACTCGTGATCATCGGTAACCTCTTGCACGAAGACTCTCTCCTCATGCGTCTTAAAGAAGATATTGATAATGGGAAAATAAATGGAATCTTCAAGTCGTATCCTTTGATACAAAATGGGGAGATACTTTGGTTGGGTAAGTATCCTGACATGGCGACAATTGATGAAGAAAAAAGTAAAGCAGCTAATGAATTTGCGTGGCAAAGAGAGTATCTCTTAAATATCGTTCCGGCGGAAGATCAGGCGATACATAAGGAATGGATTCAGTACTATGATGCCATTCCTAAACCTATGAAATTCAGAAGTGGATATTCTTCTCACATGGAAGTACGCATTGGTGTTGACCCTGCTATTTCAAAAAACGATGCCGCTGATTACACAGCCATAGTACCTGCTATGCTCTATGAACTTGAAGACTATTACAGGATATATATTCTGCCCAAGATTATAAACAAAAGAATGAATTTTCCGGAGACGGTTGAAATGTGTAAATTGTTTGATAAAAGTTATGAGCATGGTGGCATGGAACCGACGTTTGTTGTTGAAGATGTCGGCTATCAAAAAGCTCTGCCTCAACAAATGCAAACCGAGGGTGTGAGAGAGGTGATGACGACTCGACCCGGTAATCAAGACAAGCGAAGTCGTTTGGTGCTAACAGCCAATATGATCAAAAGCGGTAAAGTACTTTTTCCAAAAGAAGGAGCGGAGCAGTTGATCCAACAGATCGTTCACTTTGGAGTGGAAAAACACGACGACTTGGCCGATGCTTTTGCCAATATGGTTCTGAGTGTCATTGAAGCGCCGCCGGTAGTGCCAAGGATATATTACTTGAATTAATCCACTATCTCACACCTCTTCACAAGAATATTTCCAAGCTTGCCGGATATCTCACCTTTTAGAGTTATCTTCTGCTCCTTGGAAACTGCAGCCAATTCAGCTTCAGATCCTTTACTGAACATACACTGCACTTTGTCGATGATAGCGTATTCGTAACTCTCAAGAGCTATATATGGAGTATCCATAATATCTTTGCCAATAGTTTCCACTACGCCAGAAATCTCAAATTCTTTGCCCTTGTACTTAGCATCAGCAGATACCTCGTTAGCTTTATAGTCATCAACTATCTGCTTTGCTGTTATTTTTGGCAGCTCTGCCACTTCCTCAACTTTTTCCGTTGTCTGACTGACAGTTTGAACTGCTTCCGTTTTGGCTTTTTCTCCAACCTGACTTCCAGCGACCCCAAGAAGTATCAGTACCAAAACTATCTTTACTCCTTTTGAAAGAGAGATGTGCATCTTCTCCTTCAAATATTTATTTGCAGGAGGCAGAGTTATGACTGTAGCTAATATAAATAACAAACCTGAAAGCGGATTACTGAATATATTAATTATTCCAGTGATTCCGATTACCACTCCAAATATCCAACCAATAATCGAACCTAAGGTTATATTTTTAGTCTTAACCTCGGAAGACTTTAATTCATTTTCCATTTGTCGTGCGATTAAAACAAGAACAACAAAGCCCGCTACTAGGAAGGTACCTTGCGGTAACCTCTACCAGAGTTTCCCCTGGTAACGCACGACACGCCCTAATAACGGGTTTTCTTGTGTCGTGCGTTGTTCTTGCTTCGGATGCCATGCCATCGACTGGATGGTTTAGGCTTCCTCTTGCTATTAAGTTGTCAAAGTTATGATAGCACTTTTTGCTATCGTTGGGTATCTTAGCTTAGATATAGAAGGTTGCGAAGAGGAGTTACCAACATCTGGATAATTGGAGACATTGTGGCATTATTAAAGGCATGAAAATAAATATAATAAAATGTTTGGAATTTTTGGACAATCCTTCAGTGCGTGGACACGCAAGTGCAATAGTTGGTATGATCGGCGAGGAACTCAATGCATGTGCTTTCAAACATTACATAGACAATAATGGCGGCAAGGCAAAAATCCTTTGTGATGATAATTCAAAACCTCTTTGTGTTACCCCGGGGACTTCAAAAGGGAAAAGATTGGATAGATGGATAGAAGTAGATAAGGGTGGTAATAAGACATTATTCCAATGCGAGATAAAAAACTGGTCGGCTACTGCCATAGGTGGTAAGTTCTTGGCTGTAAATGCCGATGAAGAAGAAACTAAAAAAGTTACGAATAATTATTGGTCTCATCAGATGAAAACAGAATTTTCAAATGAAAAATACCCTAGTGGAGTAACAAAAGTTTTTGGCAAAATGAAATTACCGAAAGAATATTCAAAGACACAGCCACTGCTTATATACTGGATGCCAATATCCAAGTCGGACAGGCTCGATCCATTTTTCAATGTTTCTATAAAGTCTTTCAATAACTCTGCTATAAAAACTGAATTTGAAAAATTACATATTTTTTCCGTATCTTTGTATTTCCGTAAATTATTGAAAAATAAAATCAAGACGATAAATTTTGATATGCCAGCTTCCGAATATAGAATCGGTATTTTGAAAAGTATGGGATTTCTATAATTAACTTGAAAAATCACCTTTTTTCTATATAGTTAACTTATAATGTCAAAGCGAAACTACAAAAAACTTACAATCACCATGATCGTGGTTGTAATTGGGTTTTCTTTTTTATTGAATTTCAGATCCTCAGTTTTTGAAGCTCTTTCAAGCGTCTATGCTTCAGTCTTGGTCAACCTTACCAATAAAAATCGTGCGTCTGCCAATCTTTCTGAACTCAAAGTCAATCCTGTTTTAGAAAAAGCGGCACAAATGAAAGCTGACGATATGGCAGCTAAAGGTTATTTTTCACATAATACGCCTGATGGCAAAACACCTTGGTATTGGTTTGAGCAAGCTGGTTATAAATATGAATACGCGGGAGAAAATTTGGCTGTAAATTTTGAAGATAGTGATGATATAGAAACCGCTTGGATGAATTCACCGAAACATTTTACCAATATTATGAATAACAAATTTATCGAGATTGGAATCGCAACTTCGACAGGTATATATAAGGGGAGAGAGGCTATTTTTGTAGTTCAGCTTTTTGGCAAGCCGGAGAAATAATTATTGAACCAAAAAACAACGGCGTTTGCTGTTGTTTTTTGGTTCGCACTTTACCCTTATTATTGGATTGACTTATTGCATATTTTGGAGAGTCTGCAAAATTTGCATAGCTTGAGTTCTTATGAAATCAAGTTGGGCAAGTATGGCAGAAAAGTTAGTAGTCTGAACTCCGAGAACAGCCTGAGTTCCTTGGTTGAGCTGAGCAAGAGTGAGTGGTCCAACAAAACCGGTCGAACTGATTCCGTATTTAGCTTGGAAAGCTTGAACCGCAGCTTGAGTCAGCGATCCAAAGTATCCTGTTATAGGACCCGAATAAACTCCAGCTGAAATTAACCTGTTTTGTAATTCTGTGACATCATTTCCAAAAGAACCGACAGAAAGATTACGAGTGAAGTTATAAGCACTTGATCCAAGAACAATTCCAACAGTTGGGGCAACGACCGGAGTTGTAACTACTAAATGTCGGCTACCAGATGAACTGCTGCTTCCACCACTTCTACTACCAGAAGAGCTGGAAACCGGAGTAGGTGTCGTTGTAGTAACACTGACCTCATCCCCGACAATTTCAGGCGAACCATGAGATACCGGTCTGAAGTAATAGGTGGTGCCAGATGAAAGTCCATTTACTGTTACTGAATGTGCGGTAACAAGTGTTGCATCTTCAATGGTAGAATTGGAATATCCGTAATTTGGAGCAGGATCAATTATTGGATTATGAGAAACGATGTCATAAATTACTCTGCTTGTTGATGGGTGGCTTGTAGTCCAAGTGATAGTAATGCTGTCAGTAGTTGGACTCGCTGTTTCTTCTGTAGAAACAACCAGATCAGAAATAACTACTGTGCGAACTACTTGAGTTGCATGATTGCCAGCGGCATCAACGGCATTATAAGTCACTTCATAAGTACCAACAACAGAAGTATCAACATTGTCTCCTCCAACGGTGACTGACACAGAGGCGTCTACATTATCAGTTGCAGTAGCACCCGGCTCCGTATAGGTTTGACCAATGGTCATATTCATAGGTGAAGATCCATTAAGAGTAATGACTGGTGCTGTGGTATCAGGTAGAACTACACCGGCTTCAAATGTAGCAACAGCGGCGTTTAGGGTGGTAACTGCAGCATCTACGACAGACTGAGCAGAGGCAGGAGTTATGGTAGAGGCAGTATTAATGGCTGTTTGTAAGTTAGCTTTAAGAGGTGCTGGATATTCACCAACAGAATTTCCTTCTACGGCAGCATCGTGTAGTGCCTGTGCTGAGGTAATAGCGGCAGCCAGTAATGTTAGGTCAGATGGTGCTGCGATAACTACCGTTACTGTATAATTTTGAGTTGTACCATCAGCCGCAGTAACAGTATAGGTTGATGGGTTAGTAAAATCTTGAGTTATACCACTTACCGGATTTACTGATGATCCAGTAATTCCTATAGTAGGGACGAGATTGGTTATATCAGTACCATAAGGCACATTCAGAGTAATATTGGTCCCATTAATAATACCAGTGACACTCGGGGTTAAGCCCTCAAAATTAAATGAGGTAATTTCTTTGGCGGTGTTAGGAGCGACATTTACTGTCACTGAGTAATTTTGTGTCGTTACACCATCTTGGGCTGTAACCGTATAAATTGTTGCAACTCCATCAGTAAAAGTTGTATTGCTGGTGGCTGGAAGGACAGAAGCACCAGTAGAAAGTGAAATAGTTATCGGAAGATCAACCAAACTTGTCCCGAAAGGTAAAGTTAAATTAATATTGGCCCCGCTGATAACACCCACTGCAACGGGAAAGGTAGAATTGAAGGAGAGAATATTTGCTGCACTATTAGGAGCCACAGTGACAGTTACTGTATACGTTTTGGTTAAACCATCAGATGCCGTAACTGTATAGGTTACCGAGTTTGTGAAATTTTGAGCCACTTCGCTTAATGGGCTAATTGTTCCTCCGGAAAGTACAATGGTCGGCACGAGATCAGTAATATCGGTACCAAATGGAACGGTTACTGCAATATTGGTTCCAGTAATAACACCATTACCCTCTGGAAAACTGAAAGAAACAATATCTTTGGCAGAATTGGCCGCCACATTTATCGTTACTATATAATCTTGGGTTGTAGTATCTGCTGCAGTAACTTTGTAAATAATCGGATTTGTGAAGTCTTGAGCAACGCCGGTATTAGGATCAATAGATGAACCGTCAATAACAATATTCGGAATAAGATTAGTCTTATCGGTTCCATAAGGCATCGTTAAATTAACAGTATGATCTTCCTCATTAATTATTGTTTCGCCTATTTGACCGGGAATAGTAAAAGCAGTGATTGTTTTGGTTGAACCAATTGATCCAACATCAACAATAATATCAACCATGTAAGTCGTGCTTTTCCCTCCAAATGTGGCAGTCAAAACCTGACCAGTAACAGGTGCTGAACTATCAAAGCCTGTCACAACAACTGGTGTCACAATCTCAGTAGAGCCATCGCTATAATGTCCAGTAATTTCTAATCCTGTGATATCTAATGGTTCACCCACGAAATAAGAAAGTTTGTTTGCTAAATGTGTAATTGTAAGACTTGACAGTGTGACTGGCAGGGCTTCAGTGGTAAATTCATGATTTGCTCTTTGAGCATGGTACCATGTGTCAGCGGCAAAACTGTTTCCGGCAATATCTTTAACTCCCGTCCCAACGAAAAAGTAATACTGTTTGTTGTGTTCCAGAGGAGAAGACAAAATAAAAGTCACTTTGTTTCCTATAGAATAAGTTAGTGCCGCAGGTACTTTTTCTGCATCAGATGAAAGTGTGGCATACTCACGCAATTCAATGTTTTCTCCATTCATTGTAGAGGTATCAATGGCTTCAGAAAAAGTCAAAGTGGGTTGGACATCCACTGATACATTGGTTGCATTATCAGCTGGATAAAAAAGTGATATTGTTGGCGGTGTGGTGTCGGGGGCATCAACTACATCAATTGTATAAGTCACAGTCTGCCCCTCAACAGTAATGGTCAAAACCTGACCAGTCGCTGGAACCGAGCTGTCAAAACCGGTTACGTTTGCTGTTGTAATAGTCTCAACTTCAGTAGATGCATCACTATAGGTTCCGGTAACTACTAAGCCCGTAATGTCTAATGCATCACCGACGGTATAAGTTAATTTATTCGCCGGATGAGTAATGGCTACACTAGAGAGCGTTGCGACAGGATTTAAAGTGAGTGTACCTGAATTAAAGGTAATGTTCCCAGTAATGTCAGTACCAATATTATTTATTACCTCTACAGGTGTAAAAGATAAAACTGTATCGGTAACACCAGAACTTACTACTTGAAACTGTAACGACAACAAATCTTCATTATTTAAAGTCAAAAAATTTAACACATCATACCAGGTAAGATTGATTTTATTAGTGGAAGAAGCCACATCAGTAGAACAGACAATATGAGTAGAAGAACACCCAACATATCTCAACATTGACTCAGGATAATTTATGCTAAGTTGAATTCCTTGAATATTTACAATATTTGCTGTTACGGGAACAGTTATAATATCGTTATATGCAGCCGTCTGAGAGCCAATCGTTAATGTTGATGTTATGTCCGCTTGTGCTATCGGGACAAAACCAAAACTCGAAACGACGATTGATAAAGCAAGCACATAGCTTGAAATTGTTTTAATATTTTTCGATAATTTGTTTTTCATATTATTTTTATACTAATTATTATTAATTTTTTAATTGCTAACCCACGAATTATTTACATCTCCCATTTTTATACCAACAAAATCTTGGTTGGGAGTATTGGCCGTTAAATTACTGTAAGTTCTAGTCTGGCCAACGGTCAAATAATTTGTTGCATCTGGCGTAACATTAGATGAATAAAATCTCCAAGAAGAAGCAGGTCTCCCGTCTATTCGTTCTAAGGTAAATTTTTTAAGCATTATTAAATCGGATACTGTTATTGATTGACTAGAATTAAAATCAGCAGCAATTTTTTCATAAATATCCGTCAATTCCGTTCCTAGGGTATGTTTTTTAATAACTATCAAATCTGAGACAGTAACTCCGGTAGAAGAAAAATTGTCATCTTTGGAAACTCTAACAACATAATTACCCCCATTCGCAACTTCTGTAAATTGATAAGCTCCACTTGTATTTGTTGTAGTAGTGGCTATTTGGGTGCCAATACTATTTTCTAAAATCACAGTAGCATTTGGAATTACTTTTATCCCGTCATAATATTTTATTATTCCAGAAATTGTATGACTTGCGGCAGGTGCAACAGTTACTGCCACAGCATAAGCTTGAGTGGACCCATCAGCAGCCGTGACTGTATAAGTTGATGTAGCTGTAAAATTGTTAACCACACCACTAGCTGGGCTAACTGACGATCCGGTAGAAGTTGCAATAGTTGGAATAAGAGCAGTAACATCGGTTCCAAATGGAACGGTTAATGTAATTGTGTGGGTAATTTCATCAATAACACCAGTGGCTACTGGGGTTGCAAAACTAAATGCGGTAATAGCTTTTGCAGGATTAGCAGCTTGTAGCGTTTTTTGCACATTTATTCTTTTGCCAGAAACTGTTTTACCAGATAAAGATGATAAACTATCACCCATTGTTAATATAATATTTTTCACCTGTATTAGTGAAAGGCCAGGATTATATCCTTCAACTAATGCGGTGAGACCGGCGACATGTGGTGTAGCCATTGAAGTACCGTCACTATAATCATATTTTTCATCAGAACCATCACTAAATTTAGTAATTTTTACATCATCAACAAGACAACCGTCATAATTATTATTTGAAGCATTAGTCACCCAGCGAAAACGGAACTTGAAATTACTGGTTAAATATTGAGCCGGTATTGATATGTTTGAATAATGAAATAACGCCCCATTAGCACTATTCAGAGGATTTTCCTCATTCAGAATATCGAGAGTTGGTTCATCCCATCTAAACTCTCCCCCAAAGAACGGGTCAACCGCTGGAGAAAAATTAACTCCATCAGCACTATATTCTAATTGCATATAATCAGCCCAGCCATCAGTGATATATTCCGTATCACATTTAGTCCAAAAATCGATATTGGCCCCCCCGATACTTAAATTATATACTGGAGATGTAATAGTAGTATTTCTGTTATCAGCGTATGGGTATGCAAGATCTCCGTACAATACTTTACCCCAAAAAGTGCCACTATCTAGCGAATATGTTCCCCAATTATTATTGGCTCCACCTTTAATCCAACCACTAGGAATATTTGGTGGTGTTAGACTTTCAAAACTTTCAGATACTACAGCCGTTTCCGAAGGAACAGTACTATAAATATTTGTTCCAGGAGCACCAACATCAACAGATGTTATTCCATAATTAGAAAAGGTGGCCAAAGCATCATTTTGGTCTGTAGCCGCAGTTGAAATAATATTATCCAAATTGTAATCCGAAGGATAAAGATGAACGCTTTCATTATTAGTCGACTCGTTACCAGCAGCAGCAATTAAAATTCCTCCCGCAGTTTTAAAACGGTTAATAGCATCATATTCTGATTGTGAAAACTCGGTACCATCAAAACTGGCATTGATTACTTTCGCCCCATTTTGAATAGCAAAATCAATGGACTTTATTTCTGAAGCAACATTAAAACCATATTTGATTGCCATTATTTTGGCATTTGGGGCCACCCCGATTATACCCTTGCCATTATTTATTGCCGCAGCTATTGTTCCGGCAATATGAGTTCCGTGAGAAGAAAAAGATGGAAGTGGAGTTTTGTCATTATCTTCATAATCATACCCATAATTGCAACCACCTAAAGCATTACCATTTTCATCTTTACAATTTGATCCATCCCACATATTTGCGACTAAATCAGGATGGTTATAGGCTACGCCACTGTCTATCACGGCTACTATAACTGGGACAGAAGTTGTTGCCCCACTTATCGCCCAGGCCTCAGGGGCGTCAATGTCGGCATCATTGGTACCTGTAATATTTCCATAACTTCCATTGATCGTTTGTCCCGTATTATCTAACCCCCAGAGAATACTTTTGTTTGTATCATTTGTATTTATTACCGCTGGATAACGCCTATAATTGGGCTCAACATATTCTACATTTGGATCATTTTTCAATTCGGCTATCTTCTGTTCTACTGTCTTTGTATCTTTAATTCTCAAAACTGAAATATTATTTTTTATCAAATCTTCTTTTTTCTCTAACGATTTAGAATTAATAAAATTTAGAGCGGCTGCTTTGCCTGAAATAGTTTGTAGATTTATTTTATTATTTTTATACTTGACCAAAATTTCTCCGTCTACATAATCTTTGGTTTTTACTTCTATTTGTTGAGATTTTTCCAATCCAGTTTTTCCTTTTTGGGTCACTAATAGATTTTGTGAGAAATCGTTGGCTGGTCTAGATATTAAATTTATTTTATTAAGAGTATTTGCATCATTGTTAAGTGTGGTTTCTGTCTTGACCTGCTCAAGATTAACACTCTTGTTTTCGTAAGCTAGAGTTGGAATACTAAAACTGCCAAATACCATAAAGATACTAAGGCAAATCGAGAAAAACAAACTAAACTTTTTCATGGTAATAATGCTAATGATTATTGAATAATTTAATAATACATTATTCTTTGAAATTGTCAAAGAGAGTGTACATATTAATCAAATTCTTTTACTTTGTAAGTTTCCCATATTTTAATAATCTGAACAACAAAAAGCCCACCACGGATAGAGGATCGAAGCCTCTCATACCGGTTTCCCGATATGGCCTTGGAAGACGACCCCATGATGGGTTCTTTATCTTCCAAGGACTTTTTGCCATGCCAATGTTTTAGCACTGGTTTAGGCCATTCTTATTCAATTGTCCATATCAGAATATCAAAATCAGAAATATAAAACAATGACTTATGTGGTATGCAAGTATGAAAAAATTACCAATGGCTGGATTCTTGTCTACCCACTCCCAAACTGATATATTCTGGTCAATGGAATATTTCAAGGAAATTTTGCTCCAAAATGAGGTAATAAAAGAGATACTTTATAGAGCGC
The DNA here is from genome assembly GCA_041664625.1 of Minisyncoccota bacterium. Classification (GTDB taxonomy): domain Bacteria; phylum Patescibacteriota; class Minisyncoccia; order Phycocordibacterales; family WO2-35-19; genus WO2-35-19. The sequence continues at coordinate 19,130 of JBAYKK010000004.1, read as the reverse complement.
CTTCTTTGGAAATGAAAAACTGGTATTTGACGGCTGGTTGCTTGGCTCAGACGATTTGGAACCATAAACATAGATACGATTTGAATTATGGAATTGGCGATTATGATTTAGTGTATTTTGACGACTCTGACCTTTCATATGAGGCGGAGGATAAGTTCATAAAGAAAAGCAAGAAAATATTCGGAGATATTTCTATTGAAATACGAAATCAAGCCAGGGTCCATTTGTGGTATGAAAAGCATTTTGGATTTCCGATTGACCCGTTTCTTTCAATCGAAGATGCAATATCTCAATACCCAACCACTGCTACTGCCGTAGGAGTTAGATTGGAGAATGACGAACTTAAAATTTACGCTCCTTATAGATTAAACGATCTAATGCAATTAGTGGTTAGACCAAACAAAAAGAAAATAACCGAGGACATATACATGAAGAAAGTAGAAAAATGGATCCATATCTGGCCCATGCTGAAAGTGGTGCCATGGCAATGAATTTGATAGAATTACAGCGGAATAGCGAGAATTGGTATTTTCAAGCTTAGCTTGGAACGGGGGTTGTAATAAGACCGTCATTCGCCTTGTGCGGTGGATTTGTCTAAAGACAGAGGGTGCGGTAAAAAGCAACGGACTGGTTTACGGATGTACCAAGAGCTCGGCTGAGCATAACAGGAGCATAATTGAGAGTCGGGAAGCGAACAAAGTGTGAGACAAGCGACGAAATCTTTTCTCCCTTCAAAGTAGCTTGCTATTCCCGCAAAGAACTTCCGGAGACGGGAGTTTTTTGCTACAAACCCAAAGCTTCATCTATATCTAAATCGCTATTGGCTACCAATTCTTGAATTTCGGGGTCAAGGTTTTCAAAATCCTCGACCTGGTCTGGTTCAATAATACCTTCTTTTACCAGCTCTAAAATTTCATCAGAGTCCATATTTTATATTGTTATGTTTATTTCTTATCTTTAGACGGTCCCCACTGCCAACGCGGTTTTTCGCCTTTCTTATATCCGAAATAGAATATAATTGCGAGCATGATAAGAAACCCCAAGAACTATTTCAAGTTTTTCTTTGGCTATCTGCCCAAAGAAACAGAACGCCCAAAGCCAAATAGAGTGTTACCTCTATCCAATTTTGTTTCTGAAATGCTCCAAAAAGCGCTGTTCCAAAAAAGATTATAAATACTGTAAGATTTATGAATTTCGGTTTTTTCATATTTTTATTTTAAATAATTAGTAATATTTTGCTTGTGGCCCTCAAACGTATCTGAACAATGGATTTCTCCGGAACTGTCGTGGAGATAATATAAACAATTCGTGGAGGTAGGATGCAGGGCTGCTTCTATCGCGGAAAGACCGGGATTGGAGATTGGATGAAACGGCAAGCCGGTGTTCTTGTAAGTGTTGTAAGGTGAGTCGATTTGTTTTTCGGCAGGTGTAATTGGCGCCCACCAACCATCTCCTTTGTCACCCCTTGCATACTGCAAGGTGGCATCAACCTCAAGCTTCATATTTTTGAGCAATCTATTCCATAGAATACCTGCTATTAGTGGCATATCGTCATGTCCGTTTGCCTCTCGTTGAATGATAGAAGCAAGTTTTATAAGGGTCGTCCATTTAATATCTTCGGCTAGCGCTTCTTTTGCATACGGAGCGAATTTTTCTTCAAACTTCGCTCTTAATCTTTTAGCTACATCAAGCGGAGATTCGTCTACCGGAATGAGGTAAGTGTCGGGGAAATATACACCCTCTGTGTGATCAAAATCCATAGCAGTGTAAGTGTTTATCCAATCACTCTTTTCTTTTTCTGACCAACCGAGAGTAGTGGTAAGCAAATCAGCAATTTCTTCTTTTCTTAATCCCTCCGGTATCACCACCCATTTCATATACGGTTCCTGATTCAAAATTCCAGCAATTTGCCACGCGGTCATTGATTTGGAAATTTTGTAACCACCAGGATCAACACCTCCCAGGCCTCTTAGCAAGCTTGCTATCCCAAAACCAAAATTATTTTTTATAAATTCTTGAGATTTTAGTAAACCGAAAGCAGTTTGATCCGATTTTAGAGGCATTACAAACCTCTCCGGTTCTGCTTGTGATTCAGCTGTTTGAAAAAATATTAAATACAAGAATGCGGCTAATATGGTAATGACAATACCTGTAATCGTAGCCCAAAGACGTTTTTTGTTTTTATTGTTTTCTTGATCCATTTTATATTTTAATTACAATTTAAAGCTTTTCTCCAACCTGCAGATTGGGCCTCTGTTTCTGTACAAAACCATTTTTCACCACGACTTTCATCTATGGTGGCTTTTGAATACGAACCACAACCTTGCATGTGATAAATCTTCTCTCCTGACGAACTTATATTACCCTTAATGGTACAGGAAGGATCGGAAGTAGATGAAGATGTTTGTGTTGGAGTTGGAACTGTCGTCGTAGTTGTTTCTGAAGCACAAGCGGTCCAAAGACCCAGTTTATTTTCTCTGGCCTGTTTTTCGGCTACCACAAATTTATCTTGGTATTTAATATCTGGAGGGTATGAGTATGACTTAGCGTAACCTTGTTCTACTAACGCCTGATTTATTAGCTTGTCATCAAGCCAAACATAACGAAGTAGTCGATTGTATTTATCGCGATCAGTGATATCAGTTTCCAATCTCACCATTTTACCATCCACTAATTCTTTATTTTTCTTTGACGCTTCAACTCCGAAGCATTGTACCGGCTTGCGTGGATCAACTGTCTCTGGAGTATCAATACCTATATATCGCACCGGCTCTACTTTGCCATTTATTTCAACATTAATGGTATCGCCATCTACTACTCTGACCACTTTGACCAACTCACCAGATTTGGGAGTAATACTGGTATTAGCCGTATCTGAATCTACCACTGTCGCAGTTTGTTCTGATATTAAATTTTCACTTTTATTTCCAGACGAGACCCCAATTAAGAAAACAGCGACTAACACTACAACCCCGCCGACAGCACAAAGAATTTTTTTTGGTATGAACATAAATTTTTTTAAATAAAAATTCTAAATAATATATTTTTATTTAGTGTTTGATTACTTATTACTTGGACTTATCCAATCATTAATTTTTTTGATACAACCGTCTAGATCATCCCTGACTTCATACACCCAGAATCTCATCACATCCCAACCCAATTCATACATTCTCTGGTTTCTCATTTGATCTCTGTAGCATAATTCTCCAGTCCAATCTTTATGATAATGTTCTCCGTCTATTTCTATATTAAGTTTTTTGTCTCCGTCAAAAATTGCAAAATCTAGAATATACATTTCTTCCTGATACTGAGGAATTGGACATATCCCAGCATCGTATAAAGCTTTATAAAAAATATGTTCCCAATCTGAAACTAACTCTGGATTTTTAACTGTCGGATACTCTGGACCGAGACTGGTACTTTGTATTATTTTATATTCTTTTTGTTTACCAATTTCATTGACGTGTTGGGCAAACTTTTCCATGTACAAAATATCAGAGTGAAGTACGGCTTCGTGGTCGCCAATAACGATTAACATTGCTCGCGCGCGAGTAATAGCCACATTAAACAGGTTCCCCGTTTTCTGTAGAAATAGCGTTGAACCATTAGGCATGCCTTTAGAAATGACAGGTGAAAATATAATGATATCTCGCTCATCCCCTTGGAATTTATGAACAGTCTCACTTATAAATTCGCATGTAGATAACCATCCAAGGAGTTCACTATCCTCGTTGATTAATTTACGTATCAAATTGGCTTGTGCCCTAAATGGACTAACAACACCAATAGTTCCTTTATATCCTTGCTCAAAAAGTCTTCGTAGCTCTGTAACTACCACCTCAGCTTCTTGTTTATTTTGTGATCCACTACCCAGTGGTGCTTTTTCTGCACGACCTTCGACATTTATCCACCTAATACCTGCATTTTCGTCCTTTGGCCGTTTAAGTGAATCGTATCGAGTTGCGATTCTAAGGCGGCCTTTATAAAAGAATTGATTTGAAAAATTAATAATATCTGCATGAGACCTATAGTGATCTCGTAAATCAATAATACCAGTACCGCGCGAAAGACCAGCCGCAAGATCAAATAGAGAATTATATGAATATGCCCAATCGCTATGGGTATCTAATAAACCATATTTTTCCAAAAGACGCTCGTCTTGTTTTTTAGAGATTGAACTAATATGAGACAGCTGTTTAGGATCTCCAATAACTACAGCTTGCTTTGCCCTATATAGAAGTGGGAGTGCAGAAGCAATATCACACTGGCTTGATTCGTCGAAAACTACCAGATCAAATATATTTTTACTAAGCGGAATTCTACCTTTTGCTGATAGTGACGTTACAGCCCAAGTGGATAGAATATGAGAAATTTTTTGTGATTGGCTATAGTAATTTCTCCAGACACTTTGTGTAGGATTAGAGCCAGAGGCCATTTGCAAAGTAGATCTATATTGGCTAAGGAGAGATCTGTCATCGTGTGACAATCGCCCAATTTGCAACTTGAGCCACAACTTCCAAAGTACTGAAGATTTATCGGACATCCTATTTAAAAGATTCAGTCTTTGTTTAGTTAATGTCTCCAACGAATCAGATTTTTGCAGTTCTTCTAGAGAATAAAAATATTTTCTTACTCGCTCTGTTTGATTCCAGCGATGCTGTAACTCATCTTTAAATACAACCCAAACTTGCTGCGAGTACTTATTTAATGGCTGTGTTGGAATACTAATATCAAGTTCAGATAGAGTACCTTGTAACTCTGTAGTTCTTGCAATAATATCGTTACTTATTTTGCTACCAAAAAGAAATTCTCCAATTTTTTCAAAAAACGAAATTTTGGGCTTTAGCGCATACTCTAATTTATTAAGCAAAATTTCAATTTCAGGTTTAACACTTAAAAATCTTTTATTTTTTATAAGAGCAAAAATATCCTCTGATAGATCATTTCTGGCATCATTAATATCTCTATCTAATTCATCGACTTTATTCCTAAGAATTACTAAATCATTAATTTGCGAGTCAATATTTAACAGCTCGGCATGCACATCTTCAAATTCTTGTTTTCGTTCTGCAAATTCCCGCTCATCTTGCTGATCCACGGTTGTAGCAAGCAAGTTTGAAAGATGGGAAACTAATTGATCTTGATAATCACCCTTGCCACCAAGACGTAAAAGAATTGGACGTGTTCCGATATTATTCACACGACTTTCAACTACATCAACAGCTTTGTTATTTTTACTTGCAAATAACACTCGCTTTTTTTGCCAAGCGGCATTGATAAGTAAGTTAGTAACTACTTGTGATTTTCCGGTACCTGGTGGTCCGGTAATAATGGTCAGATCATTTACTAGTGCATTCTGAACAGCTTCGCGTTGCTCTAGATTCATAGGGAACACCTCAAGCAAAGAGTTTAAATTTTTCTCGCCTGCGTCTCCGATATTTCTATATATCCATTGACCCAACGCTGTGTCTTTGTAGTCATTTTCAGACAACCTTGCCAATTGACTTAATTCGTATTCTAGACCTTGCGTAAAATTATTTGGAGCTTCCTGAACTTTAACTACAACTGCACGATTAAAAATTCCTTCCGAAGTACATTCCCGTAATGGAGGGTCTTTCACGAGGTTGTATGGATCAGGATCTTCAACCCATTGCCATTCAGGACGTAAAACCTTTAGTCGTTGAATCAACTCATCTAGTTCAGGTTGTTCTCCTTCTCCTGAAATACCGAGTTCCTCTTCTAGGGTAACAAGTTCTTTCATCAACTCCTCGCCTTTTGCATCTGTATATCGCTCCAAGACTTCTCGATTTATAGTCGGAAAATTTAGATCCAGATTTACTCCGTCGTTTTCAACTTTTATCGGAAATAGAAATATTGGACTGACAAAATATCCTTCCCAATCTGATTTGCTAGAACGTGCATGGGACATTAATACTGGATATCCAAAATATAACATTTGGGATTTATCTTTTCGGGATTCATTTAAAAAATTTTGTACTTCTGATGACTCAAAAATTTCGCTTGTATCTTCAGAAGATGGAATTGTTTCCAGTTCCTTGTAATCCAACCCATACTTACTTTGAGCAAACACTCTAACTTTTGCTCCGGTATCCTCAGCAATACAGGATGAATAATAATTGCATAGCCTAGCTAAAGGCGTATTTACCGTTTGTTTGATAGATGTAATCGCTTCTGTTTTTAGATCTTCTTTTAGATACCAGTTGTACGCAGAATCTTGTCTACATTGGCCTTTGAGGGGTCCATAGAGTAATTTATTGACTTCCTTTTTATCCAAATCAAGAACAGATGAAATCTTCCGTGCCTTACTGCCAGGATTTTCTTTTATAAAAACCAATACTTTTTTAGATGTATCTTGGTCAATTTCCATTATTGAAATACTATCACTTTAAGCCACAATTTTAAAGCATTTTGAAGAGCGAGTATAAACACCTTACCAACTCGAGATGCTCTAGACTCTTATAGAGATTAGCGTCATTCCTTGGGTATACAAGCTAATTTAAGGAATATGCAAACAACGCAAAGTCCTTTGGGAACTCAAACGAAAGTGGTAGTCCCAACAAAGATCAAATATTGTTTATATTCTCGTAAAAGCACCGAGGAAGAGGATAAACAAATTTTGAGCATAGAAAGCCAAGTTAAAGAAATGGAAAGAATGGCAGCTGAAAATGGTTTGGATATCGTGGTTACAAAGAGAGAATCTCATTCTGCTAAAGAAGCGGGACAGAGACCTGTTTTTAACGAGATTGTGGAGGAAATAAAACAAGGAAAATTTGACGGAATTTTAACTTGGGCACCGGACAGGATTTCAAGAAATGCCGGAGACCTTGGCAGAATCGTGGACCTAATGGATCAAGGATTACTCAGAGAAATCCGAACCAATGGAGGTCAGAAATTTACAAACAATCCTAACGAGAAATTTCTTCTCATGATTTTAGGAAGTCAGGCCAAACTCGAGAATGACAACAAGGTTGAAAATGTTAAAAGAGGTTTGAGAGCTAGATGCGAGATGGGACTTTGGCCAGCTCCGGCTCCAGTTGGATACCTAAACAGCAAAAATAAAGATGAGAAATGTCAGGTTAAAGTTGATCATTACAGAGCACCTATAGTCAGGAAAATGTTTGAAAAAGTGGCTTATGAAAACTGGTCTGGCAGACGAGTGCATAAATGGCTAAAAGATGAGATCAAGTTTAAAACTAAAAACAACAAATTTTTGGCTCTCGGTAACATATACTTAACACTTCGCTGCCACTTCTACTACGGTACATTTGAATATCCGGCAGGAAGCGGTAAATGGTATCAAGGCAAGCATGAGCCAATTATCACCAAAGAGCTTTTCGACAAAACCCAGGAAAATATTTCGGAGCATGTGATGAAAGATTACGGTAAAGAGTACGCTTTTACCAAACTCATGACTTGCTCCTTGTGCGGTTCTGGCATAACCGCTTGCGAAAAATATAAGCATCAGCAAAATGGCAATGTTCACAAATACATATACTATGGATGCTCCAGATCCAAGAATAAGCACTGCAAGGCGAAATATATAGAAGAGAAAGATTTAATTCAGCAATTCTCCAAACTAATGGACAAAATTGATCTGGACGAGATTGGAATGAAGGAAAAGATTAAAGTTGAAGTAGGGCGATATAAAAAATTCCAATCCAGTCTTCTTGGACAAAAAGTGGAGAAAATAAAGGTAGTCGATATAGATATTCGTAACTATGCCAAGTATCTTCTCCAAGAGGGTACTATGTGGGAGAAAAGAGAGCTACTGGATTGCCTCAAGAGCAGGATTCAAGTGAGTGGGAGGGAGGTAAAGATAATTTAGGAGACAATTTTTTCTGACAACTCCTCTCCATCTTTTGATTTACCAAGGACAAGTTCATGCATCTTTTTTCTATAAGCAATAAGCCTCTTGTTTACCTCTAATAAATCAGTTTTTAACTCTTCAAATTGCGGATACTTTGCTTGAATAAATTGCGGATCGATATCACTATCCTCTTTCTTTTCAATCTGTCTTTCATACCAATGCCTGAAGCGTGCCTGCCAAGTTGTGAGGTGAGGGCGGAGACCCTTGTTAAGCACATTAATAGACAGAGCAATAATCTCTCTTGTGCTTTTATTCTTCACCTTATTTACTGGAATATCTTTTATCAATTCTCGAGTTATCAAGAAGAAGCTGTGCCATGAATCGTAGACTTCAGCAATGACATCATGTTTTAGATCAATATCAAGGCCAATCTTTCTTGTACTCAACTCAACCCAGATTTTGTAGGCGATTTCCTGATCTTTGAGATTTGGCTTGAAGGAAATTTTACCAGGGCCGATTCCCATCTCAGCTGCATCAATTTCAAAATTAGGGCCACGCATTTTCCCGAAACGCCATCGAACAAATATAAAAAGTAGCGCTAATAAAACCACCCCTACTACTAACCAAGGGTTCACATCAAATAGTAAATGATACTTATTTAGAGATACGGAAAATAAATTAATTAGAGTTGTACTCGCTAGTTCCATGATAGATTTCTTTTATATTGGATATCGCCATTATCAATCAAATGCTCGTGGCTATCTCTCTTGAGGAAAGCTTTCTTGATAATATCTTCCATTGGGAATGTTTGAACTCCGGGAAAATTTGTAAAGAGGCCTGGCCAATAGTAAAGATCAGCATAACCACTTTTAAGATTTGCAGCAGTGCGAGGGTGTAGATATGGGAATATTACACTTTCGTCATATTGGTTAAACGCATTATACGGAGCAATGGGGAAACCTGGAATCAACATAATTACGAGACCTTTATGGCCTCCCACTTTTTTATTTAGAGCCGCAGAAACTTCCCAATCAACATGCTTGCGTTGGTGAGTTTCTTTGCCATACAAAGCAAAGACGACACTTGAGGGTTCTATGTGCTTCTCTTGGATTAGTTTTTTTATATACTCGTCTTCATTCTCGGGGTCTATATCTCCTACGTCAACAGATCTGCTATTGAATAGATGCCCGAACAGAGTATCAAATTGATCTCTATAATATTGATCTTTATTATGAAAACTCACAAAAACATTGTGTTTTTCCTTGGGCTGAGTTTGAAAACCATATTCATTCATGAATGCATTATGAGCCAGTTAAATGAAAAGTCAATCATAAAAAACAAGGTTCCATTCCTGAACCCGTCTCAAACTTGACTCGACCGAAATGTCGCTCTGTTGGGCGGTCTCGGTCGGTCTCACTGCGTTGTGCCGGGGAGAGGACTTGAACCTCCATGCCTTGCGGCACCAGTTCCTAAAACTGGCGTGTATACCATTTCACCACCCCGGCATACTTTACGAGTGGTCACAGATAATTTTTTGCTAAAAAATTCCGCGACCCCGGCTCGCACCGTCGTGCTCCGACTCGCACAAACCTTCCTGTTGTCGGTTTGTGCGCCCACTTGGATTCGAACCAAGGACCGTTCGCTTAAGAGGCGACTGCTCTACCGACTGAGCTATGGGCGCATATAGTCACCCTTTAATTTATACCATTTTCTTTCAGTAATTCCAACATTAATTTTATTATTTTTTAATATTGCATTAATCCAACTAAATACACGATGTCTAAAATCTGTACCTTTGCTAACCCTGACTTTAATTGTTCCATAATAAAGATTATTTTTTTTGTAATTTTTACTCACTGGTTTGATAAAAGTTTTCCCAAATCTATTTAATGGTATTCCTGTTATATTTGACCAAAATTTTTTTATTTCTAAATCGTTTTGTTGTGGATATATATTAAGATGAGCTTTTAGATCATTAGGTGTGACATTAAATATTTTACAAAACCATTGACACATAAATTGTATTAATAATGGATCGGAATTAGTAATTGTAAAATCACTGATCTTATTTCCTTCTGCCCAGTAAAGGGCAGCACCAAAAAGTTTGTATGTATCTAAATTGATGGGTAAGGATATTTCCTTTTCGGAATTTTTAGTAATTTTTTCTATTTCTTTTTGTCTTCGATTGTGGCTACTTCTTGGCCCACCTGAAAGTGCCTTTATTTGTTTAGTGTAAAGTCTTTTTTGGTCTTTTTGATTAAGAATTATATCAGTACACCAATATTTTACTGTGCTTTTTGAAATTTTTATTTTGGACGCTATTTCTCCATAACTAAAACCTTTTTTCCTGAGAGCCCTTGATTTTTGTTTTAGGATTGAGTTAATTATCATTGTACTACCAATTATATCCTATATAGAAATAGAACCAAACTGTAATATGGTTAATAACTATCAAATTCAATTGTTAATTTAAATAATTTTAATGCCAATCGTCAGTGAAAAATTCATAACCGCCGATAAGGACTGGGGTAGATAGGAGGTACCAGATGATGACATCATCAAGTGGGAAAACTTTGCCAAAAATGGTGGTGTTGAAAATATATTCACCTGGCCACCACCAACTGCCGATGATGAGGGAGATTATTTCGTAATAGAAAAAAATCAAAGCAAAAAATATGGTTGGCAAAATGACTTTTTTGAGTAGAGCTGGTTTTTTGCTAAAAATCAAAATAGCCGGTAAAACCAAAAGTGGTATAGAAATGGTGATGTAGTTTAAAGTTACCAATGCTTTATTTATAAAAAATAAAGCATAAATAGCGATAGCGGCCACGACGTAGATAGTCACTAGTATTTTAAATTTGCATGATATTTTTTTGTTGTAATCGCGATCTACAAAATATTCATAAAAACTCAAAACCCACAAGAAATTTAAGAAAGCAAAAAGCATGTTTTCTATCGGTATGAGTCCAAAAGGTCTTAAGATCACAGACTGCACATCCCAGACGTTGGCGAGTCTGGCACAGAGTTCGATGGCTGGAGCGATGACTACGCCAGTTATAAAAGCAAAAACAAAAACTTTGAGTTTTGATTTTTTGAGCCAATAGAAGTTTGCGATACTAGGCGGTACTAAAACTAAAATGATAGATAAAAGGTAAGTGGGTTTAAATATTAAAACTACTATCCCTGCCAAAATCACATAACCCAAAAGAAATAATATTTTTTTATTAAGCCATTTCATCGGTGCTCGGGGCGAGACTCGAACTCGCAAGGCCTTGCGGCCAAAGGATTTTAAGTCCTTCGTGTATACCATTCCACCACCCGAGCTTTTGTCCGCCTTCGCTAAAGCTTCGGCGGGGCGCTGAAATTTTATAGTCACTTTGCTCCTTAAAATTTCGCGGAGGCCTGGGTGGGAATTGCACCCGCGTATATTCCTTTTGCAGAGGAATGCCTTACTACTTGGCTACCAGGCCGAACGTTTTAAGACTAACAATTTTTAATCAAATTTTCAATTAAGTGATGAGTTGGATTGGTTAGAAAGTTCGTCTATTCTTTGTCGGTTGAGCTCACCAAGATCAATACAAAAATCTATTTTTGGTACAAAACCAAAAGACTTTTTAGACATCACGAATTGTCTGAAATCTCTGGCTCGACGTTTGGCAAATTCTAAAGCCTCGTTTTCTTTTTCTCTTGGTAGGGTAGTGAAATAAACGATAGCTCTCCGGCCTTTGTCCAAAAGTTCTATTTTGGTGACAGTCATCAAAGAATCCTTGTTTGATTCTAGACTGAAGTATTCGGCTGCAAATTTGTTGAGTAAGGAACTTCTTTTTTCGTCTTTAAATCTGATCGGAGTTTTCATATTTTTTATTTTTCCCCTCTCTTAATGTAAGAGAGGGGTTTGGGGTGAGTTATTTTATTCTTGTTTGATTAAAGAAGTGGCTTGGAGCATGTCACCAGGAGCGATTTCTATCTTTGAATCTAACATCATGCCAAATTCACTACCAGCTTTGACGATATCGGTTTTTATTTTTTGCACTTGCAGTTCTTTGATTTTGCCGGTACCGATCAGGGCCTCTCTTCTTATTATTTCCACTGGGCTTCCTAGTTTAATTTCGCCATCTTCTATTTTGCCACCGATCACTTGCTTGTCTTTGTTTTTGCCAAAAATCCTGATTATTTTGACTAGGCCGGTGACGGTTTTGACGGTTTCTACTGGAGTATTTTGTTTGATCTTTTCTTTGACGTAGTCAATAAGTTCATAAATTATTTTGTAAGTTTTTATTTCGGTGTTGTTGCGGAGAGCTAGTATCTCGGCACTCTTGTCTGCTTCTATATTGAAACCTAAAACCAAAGTGTTTTTGATAGTCGCGGTCTTGAGATCTTTTTCGGTTATTGCGCCGATACCTTTGGAAATTATTTTGACTGACATTTTTTCATTACCCAATTTTTGTAATTCATTTTCTACAGCGTTTAATGATCCAAAAGTATCCGCTTTGACGATCACTTCCAAAAAAGCAGAACCCTCGGGTATGTTTCTCGAGGTAACTTTTTCTTTCAAATCTAAGTTTTTTGCAGCGAATTCTATAGCCTCTTCTTTTTTTGCAAAAGTTTTGAATTCGAAACCGGCCATGGGTTGAGCGTTCCAGCCTACTATTTTGATAGGGCTCGAAAAAGTTGCCTCAGTGATGCTCTCGTTTTTATAATTGCTGATAGCTCTGACTGGAGCGTAAGCGCCAGCAGTCGAAACAAAAAGCCCAGTTTTTAAAGATCCGTTTTTGATTATGAGAGTGGCAGAAATACCTTGTTTGGGGTTGAGATCACTTTCGATGACGAAACCTTCTGCCAAGAGAGAAGTGTCACCATTTAATTCTTCGATATCAGATTGCAGAGCGATTATTTCCAAAAGATCGGGCACACCTTCGCCGGTTTTGCCAGAGATAGCGACTACTGGTATCTTGCCACCCCAACCTTCTACCAAAACTCCAGCTTCGGCCAGTGCGGTTTTGACTTTATCAATATCGGCACCTGGGCGGTCTATTTTGTTTAGGGCGATTATAAACGGCATAGCGTCTTTATTGATACAGTTCAATGCTTCAAGAGTCTGAGGTTTGACACCATCTTCGGCAGAAACTATGAGCACTGCTATGTCGGCGATGTCAGCACCTCGAGCTCTGATTGAGCAAAAAGCTTCGTGCCCAGGGGTGTCCAAAAAAGTTATTTTCCTAGTTTGATCACCGATTTTGCATTCGGCTTCGTAGGCAGAAATATGTTGAGTGATACCACCAGCTTCTTTTTCGGTAGTGTTGGTTTTCCTTATGTAATCAAGTAAAGTGGATTTGCCGTGGTCGATATGACCCATGATAACCACTACTGGTGGTCGAGCTTCCAAATTTGATTTCTCTGTATTTTTGTTTTGAGTCATTTATTTTTGTTGGTTTTTTATGGCTTGTTTTTCTTCTTCGCTCAGTTCGTATTCGCTTTTCCAGTTTTGAATAGGCTTGGCAAAGACGTTGGTCCGCTCTCTGGTGTGCATACTGGTGATGACTACACCGTTGCCTTCTTCATCTGCCAGGCTCACTGAAAAGCTTTGGTTGCCACCGATACCTTCGCCTTGAAATGGGTTGAATCTTATGGTTGAAGCGTTAATTATTTTTTTCTTTATTCTTTCGTTCAAAGCTTTGGTGTAGATTTCTGATTCGGCTTTGAATCTTATGAAATCTTCAAGAGTTTTGGAGTGTAATTTTAGAAGCTTTTCGATGTCAGATGAGGTCGCACTCCTAAAAATCCTTTTAATCCTCACATGTATTATCAGGGCTAAAATCAGAGAAATCAAAGCCACCCCTAATGATATAAAAGGAATAAAAAAAACCGCTAAGTCCCAGTTGATTAACATAATAATATTATACACTAAAGTATGATATTATACAAAATATGCCTAGGATATTTTTGGATTATGCTTCTATTACTCCTCTTGACCCCAAAGTCGAGGCGGAGATGAGTAGAGTGCAAAAGAAGTTTTGGGCCAATCCTTCTTCTTTACACAACGAGGGAGAAATGGCCAAAAACATTTTGGAAGAGGCGAGAATAAATATCGCTCGATTTTTGCATTGCCGTAGTAACGAGGTGTTTTTCACCAGTGGCGGTACTGAATCTTTAAATTTGGCTATTGCGGGTGTGGTCAAAAATTTTGAAAACGGAATACCGCATATTATCGTTTCTAGCATAGAACACCCGGCAGTTTTGGAACCCATCAAAAATTTAATTAAAGAACAAAAAGTGGAAATTTCTTTTATTTCGCCAAACGAAAAAGGTCTCATAAATCCAGAGTCTATAAAAAAAGAATTAAAAGCAAATACGGTTTTAATTGTGGTACAACATGCCAACAACGAAATCGGCACTATCCAACCCGTATCTAAAATTTCTAAAATTGTAAGAAATTTTCGAGAATTAAGAATTAAGAATCATGAATTAAGCAAAAAAAGTTCTTCTCCTGAGCTCCATAATTCATATCCCATAATTCATAATTCATTTCCTTTTTTACTTGTAGATGCTTGTCAGAGTGTTTGTTTTGAAAATGTTTCTTTAGAAAGATTGGGGGCAGATATTTTGGTTTTGGACGGTATCAAAATGTATGGCCCAAGAGGGGTAGGGGTTTTGGTTGTTAAACGAGATGTCAAAATATCGCCCATAATCTTTGGCGGGGGACAAGAAAGAGGTTTGCGTTCAGGTACCGAAAACGTGGCAGGGGCTGTTGGTTTAACCAAAGCTTTGGCGATCGCGAGTGATATGAGAGAAAAAGAAACCAAGCGTCTCACTACTTTGCGCAATTATGCGGTTACTAAAATCTTAAAAGAAATTCCAAATTCTTTTTTGAATGGTGATTTGAAAAATCGTTTGCCTAATAATATTAATATTTGCCTTGCCTCGCCGAAGCCTTTGGCGAAGGCGGGTTTGCCTAAAATTGATTCTGAATTTCTAGTCATCAAACTCGATACTTTGGGTTTTGCAGTATCAGCTGCTTCGGCTTGTCATACGCTCTCGCTCGAAAATGGTTCTTATGTTATTGAAAGTTTGGGCCGTGAAGATTGTGGCAGTTCTTCTCTCCGCATCACTCTTGGTCGCGCTACCAAAAAATCTGATGTAGATAAATTCATTTCTACCCTTAAAAAAATAATTAAATAAATTTTATTAAAAACGATGCCTCGTGTCACATCTGGGGTGACACGAGGCGTATACTCGTCAGTATCTCAGGAATCTTTTGAGCAGGTTTTTCTTTTTCTGCTCCTCTCGGTTTACCTCTTGGTATTCCATCGCCATCTTTGAAAATCCTTTTTTTGAGGTAAAAAAGAGGACTCCGGTCGGACAAGACGGACCGTGCTGGATCCCACTGATTGAATAATGGGCCAGTAGGAGCTTTCTGTCTATGCCGGCGATGGTTACCACTCCGCCGTGCTTTATAGCGCAGAGATCGTCTGCGTCAAAAGTGTTTGTGCTGTTTTTTACTGGTTCAGGGTTTCTTACTTCTACCCATTTCCAGTTTGTAACGACCTGTTTTTCACCGATTTTCACTGCCTGCCCTAGGGCAGAAGTGGAAAAAACAGCGAAGAAGAGTATTACAAAAAGATAAATCATGGCTTCACACTCCCTAAAATATTATGCTAGAAATAAAAACATTGTCAATAAGAAATAATATAAGATAATAATTATCCACTTATAAATTTTATTTGTTTTTACTTTTTGATTTTGGTATTATTAAAACAAATGGAAGATCTCACCAAACATCAACTCATACTTATTGTGTTACTTATAACTTTTGTGACCTCTATTGCTACCGGTATTATTACTTTCACTTTACTTTCCGAAGCGCCCGTTGAAGTCACTCAAAATATCAGTCGAGTAGTGGAACGTACTATCGAGCGAGTAGTGACCGAGCCAGGCAAACCCGATAAAGTCACTACTACGGTTGTGGTGAGCGAAGAAGACCGAGTCCTTGAATCCATAGCCAAAAACGAAAAGTCTATCGTAAGATTGAAAACTATCGGCTCTGACGGCTCAGAAATCTTTTCTGGTCTGGGTTTGGTGGTTTCTGCTGAAGGTGTGATCGTTGCTGATTTGAGGAGCTACAATGCCGCATCTGCTTTTACTATTTTATTTTTTGACGGCAAATCTTATCCATCAGGTAAGGTTTTTGTCGATAACGTCAATGGTTTGGTATTTATAAAAACCAATGTTCCTCAGAGTGATGCCAAGTATACTTTTTACCCAACTACTTTTGGTGATTCCGACAGTTTAAAAATCGGCCAAACTTTGGTGGCAATAAGTGGACGTGATTCCAATGCAGCTTCTATCGGTAGAGTATTTCAGCTCTCGTTTGCTACCGACAAAAAAACCGTTACCAATATTCTTTCTGACATAAAGGTTTCCAAAAGTCATTTTGGTAGTCCAATTTTGAATTTAACGGGTGAAGTCATTGGTCTAGAAGCACCAGTAGGCGAGGCAGAAACCGAGTATTCCTTTTTACCTATAAACTTTGTCAAAACATCTACCACCAAAGCTTTAGCTGAACTTTCTAAATAATTTATACAAGCAGAAAGGCTTGATTTAAGCTGTTTTTCTGCTATAATAGCGCTAATATGACTCCATTTAACAATTTCACAACCAAAGCCAAAGAAGTCATCAGGAAAGCTCACGAGCTGGTAATTGAACGTGGCCAAAATCATGTTGGCCCTCTGCATCTTTTGGCTGCTTTGATTTTGCAAGAAGACAGTATGGTGGCTTCGATTTTGGATAAAATGGAAGTAGATACAATCTTGCTTACTGATTCACTTTTTGAAGCCATGGAGGGAGTCACTTCCAGCAACACGGTTTCTCCTTCTTATCAGATTTTTTTGACTCCCGAACTTGCTCATATCATCGAACACTCGGCCAAAGTAGCGAGCGACATGAGTGATGAATTTGTTTCAACCGAGCATTTGTTTTTGGCCTGTTTGGATGTACCAAGTGGTGCCAAAGATGTCTTAGCGCGATTTAAAATAGAAAAAGAAAAAGTTTTGTTTTTGATTCAAGAAATAAAACAAGGAAGGTTGGTTGACAACAAATCTTCTCAAAAAAATAAAACTTTGGTGAAGTTTACTCGGTCGCTTACTAAAATGGCTCGAGAAAACAAACTAGACCCGGTCATTGGTCGGGACGAAGAAATTTCTCGTATTATCCAAATCCTTTCCCGTCGCACCAAAAATAATCCGATCTTGATCGGTGAAGCTGGAGTTGGTAAAACCGCTATTGCTGAAGGTTTGGCTATGCGTATGATTTCTGGTAATGCTCCTGAATCATTAAAAGATAAAGAAATAGTTTCTCTGGATTTGGGTCTCTTGGTGGCCGGTACCAAATATAGAGGTGAGTTTGAAGAGAGATTAAAAAATATATTAAAAGATATTGAAAAATCTGAAGGCAAAATAATCCTCTTTATTGATGAGATTCATACTTTGGTAGGAGCAGGTTCGGCCGAAGGTTCGCTTGATGCTTCTAATATGCTGAAACCCGCTCTTTCTCGAGGTGAACTTCGGGCGATCGGTGCGACTACTATCAAGGAATATCAAAAATATATAGAAAAAGATCCAGCTCTTTCTCGTCGATTTCAACCGGTTTTTGTTAATGAACCATCAGTAGATGATGCCATCACTATATTACGTGGACTCAAAGAAAAATATGAACTTTATCATGGGGTGCATATTACTGACGACGCGATCAAGGCGGCTGTCAATTTGTCTTCGCGCTATATCGCTGATAGGTTTTTGCCTGATAAGGCAGTGGATTTGATCGATGAAGCCTCGAGCCATCTCAAAATTGCATTGGAAAATATGCCACCAGTTTTGCAAGAAACCAATTCCAAAATTATGAAATTGGAAATCGAAAAAGAGGCTCTAAAAAAAGAAGCCGAAAACAAAAACGGTAAAGCCAAAGCTCGTTTGCAAATTATTGAAAAAGAAATTGCCGATCTGAAAGAAAAAACTTCTGAGATAGATTTGAAATGGAAAAATGAAAAAGAAAGTGTGGGCGAAATAAAAAGAATAAAAAAAGAATTAGAATCTGCTCGATTGGACGCAGAGGCTTTTGAAGCACAAGCCAATTTGGGCAAAGCGGCTGAAGTGCGTTATGGCCAGATTCCGGCATTAGAAAAAGAATTAGATGCTAATCTCAAAAAGCTCAAAAAGTTGCAAAGTTCTCGTCGGATTTTGAAAGAAGAAATTACCGAAAACGATATCGCCAATATTGTCGCCAAATGGACAGGCATACCAGTATTCAGAATGCTCGAAGCAGAAGCAGAAAAATTATCCAGAATGGAAAATGATTTGGAAAAGCGCATCGTCGGTCAAAATCAAGCTGTCAAAAAAATCAGCGATACCATTAAACGTTCTCGTGCCGGTATTTCTGATCCCAACAAACCAATCGGCTCGTTTATATTTTTGGGTCCAACTGGAGTCGGTAAAACCGAACTCACCAAAGCTTTGGCTGAGTTTATGTTTGATGATGACAAAGCTTTGATCAGAGTAGATATGTCAGAATTCATGGAAAAACATTCAGTCTCGAAACTCATCGGTGCTCCTCCGGGCTATGTAGGTTTTGATGAAGGTGGGGGACTCACCGAAATGGTCCGTCATCGACCTTACTCTATAGTTTTGTTTGATGAAATTGAGAAGGCACACCCTGAAGTTTTCAACGTACTTCTTCAAGTTTTGGACAACGGCCGATTGACTGACGCCAAAGGCCGAACGGTTAATTTCAAAAACACCATTATTATAATGACCTCCAATATTGGGGCACAATATATTGATAAGATGGAGAAGATGGGTTTCGGTGAAAGAAGTAATGAAGAAAAGGATGGTAGAGATTATGAAAACGTCAAAGAAAAAGTGATGGAAGCTATGAAAGATTTTTTCCGACCAGAATTTTTGAACCGAGTAGATGACATCGTTATTTTCGATATTTTGCCAATTGATGCTATCCGAGAGATCGTTAAAATCCAGATTAATTTGGTGCGTGAGAGGCTGGCTTTCAAAGAAATTTCTTTGGAGCTTAGCCCCGAGGCTTATGAATATTTGGCCAAAGAGGGTTACAATCCGCAATATGGTGCCAGACCTCTAAAACGAGTAATCCAAAATAAAATCTTAAACCCGATTGCTTCCCTTATTATCACTAAGGGTATTATGAGGGGCGGTTTGGTTTCGGTATCGGTCAAAAATGGGGATCTGGTTTTTGATATCAAAAAGGGCCGTCACGGGGCTATCATAGAAGCTTCTAT
>JBAYKK010000003.1:0-70772 GCA_041664625.1 Minisyncoccota bacterium | reverse complement strand
TGCAATCGAGGCCGTTTTGGCTGACAAGACTTTTGGAGCTTGGGTCAATTTTCTTGACACCATCAACTCCGTTGAGGAGCTCAAGGAGCTTCGAGAGTATATCGAAGCCAACCACCCAGACAAAGACGAAGCTTTTCTCGACATATACGAGGAGTGGCTGACTTCCTGGCCGAACCCCGAACTGACTGCAGATTTCTGCAAGAATTTCCCGTTGGTGTCGGGCAGACTCGACACCCCTCAAAAGATCCGTATCTTTTTGAGAGCAGTCAAGTTCAGGAGCGACTACCCGGGAGTAAACAAGGAGGTGATGGCCTCTGTCTTTGAGGAAATCATCCGTCGGCACGAAGTCCTGGGAGAAAAGAGGGTCTCTTTTCTGAAATATCGAGGCTACGCCTTTGGCGATGCCTTGCGCATCGTCTACCACACCCAGTTGCAAGCTTGGACACTGACTGAGCTCATGCTACCAGGTTGCAAATGCAAGGGGGTCGATAGCCCAAATAAGCTATACCTCGATTGGCGGACCGAGGGAGAACGCAAAACTGACGGCGAACGCTTCTAGTGTCCGCACAACCCATCACAGAAAACTCACTCTCTGTGATGGGTTTTCTGTTATCTAAATTACTTTCAAAATATTATAGTGTATATATCTTTTTAAATAAAATTAGTATATACTAAACACATATGGCAAAAAGAGAAGCAACAAATACCAAAATGAAAACCTCGCGTTCGAGGAAGACCAAAAAACGTCTTGAAGCAAAACGCGTGATGCTTTTGAAAAAACGAAAGTAGGAAACATGTCATTTTTTACTTACATTTTACAATGCGCTGACCAGACGCTTTATGTTGGCTGTACCAATAATTTGGAAGAGCGACTCCACAAACACAACCATTTGAAGTCCGGTGCGCATTACACCAAAATCCGCAGGCCAGTGATATTAAAATATTTTGAAAAATTCGATACCCTGAGCGAGGCCAGGAAAAGGGAAGTGGCCATAAAAAAATTTAATAAAAAAAAGAAGTTAGAATTAATTGATGGGCGCTTATAAAAAAGTTTGATATAATTTAAGTAATAAATTTATTATTAGTAACTTCACTAAATTTTATGGCCAAAGGAGAAACTCACAAAAAAGAAAAAAAGAAAGCCAAAAAAGTAAAGGCTAAGTAATCAAAAAGCTCCGCCCACGCGGGGCTTTTTGATTAAAAATAAACCATTTTTCAGATTGACAAAAAATGTGTAATATGATATACTTAAGATGGAATAAAGTGTCCGTTGACAGGAGAATACAAATTGAGAAAATTCTTAAAGGACGTCTACAAAGCCTATCGGCCTTTGCAGTTTTGGATGCTTGGGCTTTTTGGGTTCATCGCCCTCGCCCAAGCCATGCGGATGGTTTCGCCTTGGCTTAGTAGCAAAATCATCGATGGGCTGGTTGGGAATCTCCCGACTAACCAGATCTATGCCTACGGTGCCATTTCGATCATGATTTGGCTTTTCAAATCAACCATCTTCGATTGGTTGCGTGACCGTTATGAGCTCAACCATCTCGATTATGCGATCCCACGACGCATACAAGAAGTCACACTCGCTAAGCTGTTTGGATTTTCAATTGGACAGCACACCAGTGAAAACTCAGGCGTGAAGCAGACGGTCATCAACCGAGGCGAGAACGCTCTAATCAATTTGGGCGACATCATCCTCTACCAAGCCTTTCCGCTTTTCGCGGAGATAGTCATCTTGACCGGACTGCTCCTTTATTGGAGCCGGCCGATCGGTTTGGTGGTTTTGACCGGAGCACTGGTCTACGCGTTTGTGGTGGTGAAGATCAACAACCACTTCCGTGCAGACATGAAAAAACTTGAGAAGTTGCACATCAAAGATTCCAACTTCCAAGGCGAGGTTGTCAAATACATCTCTCTCGTCATGGCCAACGCTCAAGAAGAGCGAGCCCAAAAAGAATGCAAAGAAAGTCTAGGAGGAGCTCACACCTTTTCCAAAAACGTCTGGAGCCGATTCGCCACAGTGGCAGCCATCCGCAACACCATCTCGGTGATTGCCTTGGGTATCGTCTTGGTGATCTGCATCAGTGCGGTTCGAGACAAAACTTACACCCTCGGCCAATTCGTGATGTTTATGGCGTGGGCAGGGAATGCCCTCGGGAACCTCGGCAATTTGAGCCCGCTTCACCGCCGGTTCATCCAACATTACACTTCAGTTAGGAAATACTTTGAAATGCTGGCCATCACGCCAGACGTCACAGTCATACCTAACCCCGTCCGACCGGAGAAGTTTGCCGGACGGATCGAGTTCAAAAACGTCACCTTCCGCTACAAAGGAAGGGAACAAAGATCCGTCACCGACGACGATGATGAGCTCAAACCAGTCGAGCCCAAGGTGGCCAACTTAGCGCTCGACAATGTCAGCTTCGTGATTGAAGCTGGTCAGACCGTCGCCTTCGTGGGCGAGTCCGGTGCCGGTAAGTCTACTTTGGTCAAAGCTATCATCCGGGCGCAAGATCCGGAGATTGGCCAAATCATCGTAGACGGCAATGACCTGCGGTTGCTTGATCTCAAGCATTTCCGATCATCGATCGGGATCGTGGATCAAGACGTAGCGCTTTTTGATCAGTCATTGCGCTACAACATGACTTACGGTCTCAATGGCCGAGCGACCGAAATCAGCGACAGGGAACTTCACAGAATCGCTGAGATGTCCTGCATCGACCGATTTTTTGGTCGGCTGGAAAAGGGGTTTGACACCCATATCGGCGAGCGGGGAGTGAAGCTCAGTGGTGGCGAACGGCAACGAGTCGGTATCGCTCGAGCGCTTATCAAAGAACCAGACATCCTGATCTTTGACGAGGCGACCAGTAGCCTCGACTCCGAGAACGAGAGTCTCATCCAAGAGTCCATCGAGAGAGCCTCTCGTGGTCGGACGACCATCATCATTGCCCATCGTTTCAGCACGATCCGAAACGTGGACAAAGTGATCGTTTTCGACAAGGGCAAGATCGTGGGTCAAGGCACCCACGAAGAACTCGCGACAAGTTGCGAGATCTATCAGCGCCTGACCCGCAAGCAGATCTTTGTGTAATCCGATTCCGGGCGGCCCCATGCAATTGGGGCCGCTTTTTCTTTATATATTTTTTCTTGACAAGATATTGGTTTTGGTATATACTTATATTATAACTCTGATCTCACTAGTTTTTGTTTTACATTCACTACTTGGGACGCATTGGTCGCCCCTCCCTTAATATAATCGGGATATAAAGACCAAAAGTTATAGGCTTTTGGCCTTTTATAGTATGTATACAAAAACACGAACACCGTCGCGCTTTGGTGCGCGACCAAACAGTAGCCCTCGAACAGGGAGTTTTAGCCGTGGTTCATTTAATAGTCGAAGGCCAAGCTTTGGTGGAAGCCGAGGAGGAGGCAGATCTGCCGGCGCAGGCAGACGCGGAAAAAGCGAAAGGATAGATATATCACGTTTTATAAACAAAGTTACAGTGACTGAAGAAGTGGCACATTTCGTACCCACAAATAAATTTGAAGATTTTTTGATAGACGAAAGATTAAAAACTTCTATCATCGCCAAGGGTTACGTTTTGCCAACTCCGATACAAGACAAAGCTATCCCTCAAGTACTTTTGGGTAACGACCTAGTGGGTATCGCCAACACCGGGACCGGCAAAACTGCCGCTTTCCTTTTGCCACTCTTGCACAAGATCTTGCAAAATCGCAAAGAACAAGTGATGGTGATAGTCCCAACTCGCGAACTCGCTATCCAAATAGACAGCGAGCTCAAAGAATTTGCTCAAGGTATGAAAATATTCTCGGTTTGTTGTGTTGGTGGTGCACCGATCGGCAAACAAATAAAAGATTTGAAATATCAATACAACTTCATCATCGGTACACCTGGGAGATTGAAAGATTTGATTGATCGCAAACTCATTATTCTTTCTGAATTTAACACAATCGTATTGGATGAAGCTGATCGTATGCTCGATATGGGTTTCGTAAATGACATGCGCGCAGTCATGGCCGGCATGCCCAAAAGTCGTCAGACTTTATTTTTCTCAGCTACACTTTCGCCTGAAGTTGAAAAACTAATCAGTGAATTTTTGCGTTCACCAATTCGTATTTCCGTCAAAACTTCTGACACCTCCAAAAACGTAGACCAAGATATCGTCCGAGTCAAAATGGGTAGCGAAAAAATAGACACCTTGCATGATTTGTTGAACCAAAAAGAACTAACCAAAGTTCTGATTTTTGGACGCACCAAACACGGCGTAGAAAAACTTTCTCAAGTTTTGAGCAAAAGAGGATTCAAAGCCGAATCAATCCATGGCGACAAAAATCACGCCAGACGTCAACAAGCTTTGAAATTATTCAAAGAAAACAACGTAAAAATACTAGTAGCCACCGACGTCGCGGCTAGGGGACTGGATATCGCTGATGTCTCCCACGTTATAAATTACGACATACCAGCCACTCACGACGATTACGTCCATCGTATCGGCCGGACCGGCAGAGCAGGTAAACTCGGCAAAGCTTTGACGTTTGTAAACTAAGCTTGGATAAGGTATAATAGATGGGTATTAGAAGAAGACAAATAAAGTCGAGGTTCTATCTATACATTAAATAAAATAAGCAAAAAAATAATATCATGACAGGAACAATAAAAAAATTGAACGAGAGAGGTTTTGGCTTCATCAGTCAAGAAGGTCAAAGCGGTGATCTCTTTTTTCACAAAAGCGCACTAGTAGGTGTCACTTTTGAAGAATTGAGAGAAGGAGACTCTGTATCTTTTGAAACCAAAGAAGCTGAAGAGGGTGGCAAAGGCCCATCAGCTGTAAACGTCGCTCGTGCTTAATTCTAAAAATTTTAGAAAAAACAACAAAAAGCCATCACCTCAAAAATGATGGTTTTTTGTTGTAGCTATTATTTTAATTTAATGATATAATTACCAAGTATTTATTAATAACCACTCGATAAATTAAATTCGAGATAAATAAAAAACATGGCAAAAACAAATTCCGCTTTTATGAAGCCGATGAATGTAAGCCCCGAATTAGAAGCAGTCGTAGGTAAAGGCCCAATGCCTAGATCAGAAGTAGTTTCTAAAATGTGGGTATATATCAAAGCTAACAATCTTCAAGATCCAAAAGACAAAAGACTCATCAATTCAGATGAAAAGCTTTTGAAAGTTTTCAACGGTGAAAAAGTGGTCCACATGATGAAAATGGCCGGACACCTCTCCAAACACCTTTCCTAATTTAAATTTTTTAAATTCAAAACAAGACTCCACTTCAGACGTGGGGTTTTGTTTTGTGTTAAAATGAAGTAATGAAAAAAGTATATTTAATAAGTATAATGTTACTAATTCTCATCGCCATAATATTCGCGATACGTTTTACTTCAAACAGTCCAAAAGCACCCGCCCAAGCCATCACCTATAAAAATGCGACTGTCGATTTGATAAAAGTAGAATTACCTTTCCCTGGAGCTGTCACTGGCAAAGAATTTAGTGTAATAGGGCAGGCTCGTGGATTTTGGTTTTTTGAAGCTTCTTTCCCTATAGAGGTATTGGATGAAAAAGGCCAAGTTTTGGCCAAAGGCATAGCTCAAGCGGAGCCTGACCCCCAAACCGGCGAAATCAACTGGATGACCGAAAATTTCGTGCCCTTCAAGGCTCTCATCAAGATACCGCAGACCTATATCGGCCCCGCCACTTTAGTTTTGCACAAAGACAATCCCTCCGGCCTGCCCGAAAACGACGCCTCTATTTCTTTCTCATTTACGATTGAGTATTAAATTTGTTTTATTTAAAAAATAGTGTATAGTTAAGGAACTTCCCCTAGGGGATTTTTAATTCGTAAAATTTTAAGAGGATGGAAATACGCAATATAGCAATCATAGCCCATGTGGACCATGGCAAAACAGCGCTGACAGACGCTATTTTGCGTCAAACCGGTTTTGAAAAAGAAGGAGTCTCCATGGATTCTAACGCGCTCGAAAAAGAGCGTGGTATTACTATTTATTCCAAAAATGCGAGTGTTTTATACAAAGACACCAAAATCAATATCGTAGACACCCCAGGGCACGCCGATTTCGGTTCAGAAGTAGAACGTATTTTGCGTTCTATTGATTCGGTACTTTTGGTAGTTGACGCTCAAGAAGGTCCGATGCCTCAAACTCGTTTCGTTTTGAAAAAATCTTTGGAGATCGGCCACAAACCAATCGTAGTTTTAAATAAAATAGACAAAAAAGCGGCTGATCCCAAAAAAGCTCACGATGAAATTTTTGAATTATTTTTTGATCTTGGCGCCACCGAAGAACAGCTCGATTTCACCACCGTTTATGCTATCGCCAAAAATGGTGTGGCGATGAAAAATTTGGGCGATGAAAGCACTGATCTCACTCCACTACTTGATACTATTTTGGAAAAAGTATCGCCAGCCAAACAAAATATCGAATTACCTCTAAAAGCTCAGCCTTTCAATTTGGCTTACGACAACTTTCTGGGTCGTATGGCGATCGCTCGGGTTTATGAAGGCAGTCTCAAAGATGGACAAAAAGTTTACGTCAAAAAAACCGGAGGTGGTATCGAAGAAGGCAAGATCACCAAAATATTCACCTTCGAAGGTATCGCTCGCAAAGAAATAGCTGAGGCACAAGCTGGAGACATCGTGATGATCGCCGGCTTACCAAATATTTATATTGGAGACACCATAACGGATGACAAAGACACCGAGAGTTTGCCTATCATCGAAGTAGATGAACCGACTATCGCTTTGGATTTTTTGGTTAACAATTCACCATTTGCTGGCCGTGAAGGTAAATTTGTCACTGGCCGACAAATCAGAGACCGATTGGTCAAAGAATTGGAAGTGAACGTCGGACTCAAAGTAGATTTTGACGGCGACAACATGAAAGTTTTTGGCCGAGGAGAATTGCATATCGCTATCCTTTTGGAAAATATGAGAAGAGAAGGTTTTGAAATGCAGGTGTCACAACCTCAAGTCATCATAAAAGAAATAGACGGTAAAAAGAGTGAACCTTTTGAAGAAATCACTATCGACGTGCCATCTGAAATGCAAGGAGTAGTCATCGAAAAATTGGGTAAAAGAGGAGCTCAAATGATTAGCACCAAATCTCACAACAATCACTTACGATTTATTTTTGAAGGACCAACTCGTGGACTTTTGGGTTACCGCAATCAATTCGTTGTTGACACCAAAGGTGAAGGAGTTTTTGCCAGTCGAGTGATCGGTTTCAAACCTTACGCCGGTGAAATCCAAAAGAAACCAACTGGTTCAATGATCGCTATGGCATCTGGCAAAGTTCTGGCTTTCTCTTTGGACAACTTACAAACTCGAGGCACACTTTATATCGGCCCCGCTATCGAAGTTTATGAGGGTATGGTTATCGGCAACACATCAAAAGGGGATGATATGACCGTGAACCCAACCAAAGGCAAACAATTGACCAACATGCGAGCTTCCGGCTCAGATGACAAAATATATTTGGCACCACCTACTCCTATCAGCATTGAAAGTGGTTTGGAAATAATGGCCGAAGATGAATATCTAGAAATCACTCCCAAATCTGCTCGTTTGCGCAAAAAACTCCTAACCGAACTCGAACGCTCCAAAGCAGGGAAGAAATAAATACTTCAAATTACACCACACTTAAAATTACAATGACGGCCATTGTAATTGTGATTTTTTTACAAAAAGAAAGCCGCCCAGCTCGCCCAGCGAAGCCTTGCGGCGTAGTTGGAGGAGCGACGGCTATCCGGGTGGCGGAAAGTGATTATCTTTGCTCACCCGTGCGGTAGTTGAATTCGGGCCAGTGACCATTGGCCATCTGGCCATTGACACACCTGCACCAACCGGTGTAGGTGTGTCCTTCGCATTCATACTCGTAGTTTCCAAGTCTCTGCCACATTGTAAAAACTCCTTTGTATATTTCCTGTGTACATTATACACCCAAACACCCTACTTTGTCAAGCAAAACGTTATTTCATCAAAGCTTCTACACCATCCCAGAGGCCATTGCCATTGGTGTCGCGGAGTTTGGGAGAGGTTTTGATACAAGTATTATCGTTGGGCTTGTTCAAACACTCTTCTTCATAATCAGCTAACCCATCAAAGTCTTGGTCTTCAGTGTAGCGGATGATTCGAGTATCGATTTCTTCTTGACTGGCCAACCCTTTATTGGTAGCACCACCTTTAGTTGGAGAAAAACTCAAAAGTTTCCAACCTGCCTCGCCTTTCACAAAAAATATAATGCCTCTGAACCGGCCGTACTGATCCATTTCTTTGGATGATTCTAACCAAAAATCAGTAGTCAAAATCATTTGCTTTTCGTCACTCCAAATATTTACAAAATCTGCTTTTTTTAAAGCACTACCATAAGAATAGGCCGAATCCATCCGCGCTTTGCAATCAACACTTGTGATCTCGTCAGCGCAAACCGGATTGATTTTATAAACTACACTTTTGACTCCTGCCAAATTTTGCTCTTTATTGAAAGCCAGATATTTTGAAAAAACCGCCCAAGCAACATCTTTGGGACTATCAGAAAATGGCAAAGTCTGCGTATTCACGACTGGATCAATTTTTATTTTACCCAATGAATTTTCAGTGGAGGAAGATTGAGAATTGCTTTGATTTTCTTCGGGCGTTGGTGCCAAAGAAACATTTTTTACAACCAAAAAAACACCCAAAATAACCACTAAAATCCCAGACACTAGCATTATTTTTTTATTCATACTGATTTAGCTAATTCTTTTATAAAACCTGGGCCATTAAAAATCATGCCCGTTATAAGCATAACCAAATCTGCTCCCATTGCAAATTTTGCTCGAGAATCTTGGACCGACATCACACCGCCACAACCAATGATAGTGAATCTTGTGCCGTAATTTTCTCGAGTTTTTTTGATCAACTGATTAGAAAGTTCAAAGCAAGGCCTGCCACTTAAACCACCAGCGTACTCTCCCGGTGCTTCATCTCTATAATCCAGATCATTATAATTTTTATTTAAATTACCAATGATCACACCTTTAACTAAAAGAAAGTTTTTTATCACTTTGAGTAAACCATCAAACTCATACCACTCCAAATTGATAGGCATCTTGATATAAACCGGCTTATCACACTTGATTTCAGAAATTTTGGTAAGCAAAGACTCCAGCCTCTCCGGATTGGCAAAAGTTTCGCCACCAAAAGCGTTGGGGCAAGAAATATTCAAAGTATAGTAGTCACCTACATTTTCTTCATTCAATCTTTTGAAACTCTGAAAATAATCAGCTATACCTTCTTCCACCGAAACACATTTTATATCATTAGTGCGAGCGATAGAAACTCCTACGACAAAATTTTTCTTTTCGGGATATTTTTTCAATCGCTCAATAACAACTTCCACCCCATCATTACGCAGACCTTTGTTGACTATGATGCTGTGCGACTTGGGCAGGCGGGTGAGACGCGGTTTCAGATTACCGCTACAGACCCGAGCCGTGACCGAGCCCACTTCTACTCCACCAAATGAAATTTCTGGCAAAATATTAATTAATTGACCATTATAATCAAACCCAGCTGAAAGCAAAAAAGGAGTCTGGTAAGTCAAACCATCTACGGTTTTGGAAATATCTTTGCCTTTATATCTAAAAGAAAGAGCCACCAAATTCCTAGAGAATCCAAACTTACTAAGAGCTTCGCCGACATAAACAAAAAAATCATGGACCTTTTCCGGATCAAACTTAAAAAGCAGAGGTTTTAGGATTTTTTGATATAACATTGTGTATAATATAACATATAATTTTACTCCAAAAAGTCCTCACCCCAATCTAGATTTTAGTATAATGTAGATACTGCTCGTCCCCTCTCCTTGTCAAGGAGAGGGGATAAGGGGTGAGGATTTTTATGAGATTAATTCACAACATATTTGAATTAGGAGACAGGAGACAAGAATTACGCAAAAGAGCTACCCCTCAAGAAAAATTGCTGTGGGAGAAATTAAGAAATCAAAAACTAGGTTTTAGATTTAAAAGACAATACAGCATCGGTGGTTATATTTTGGATTTTTATTGCGCCAAGAAAAAATTAATCATTGAGCTTGATGGAGAAATACATAATACCAAAGAAGCAAAAGAATACGATGCGGTGAGAGACAAATTTTTTAAAGAACTTGAATACACAACAATTAGATTTTTAAATGAGGAGGTAGAAAATGACATAGAAAAAGTATTGAAAAAGATTTATAATGAAATAAATAATGGAAAACAATAAAAACAACAAAATACCACAAATAATAAAAGATGTTGGTATCGGCACCGCTTGGAATCCAAAGAAAGTTTGGAAACTTAATGAACCGGTGACGGAAATAGATATTCAGGAATTAATCTGGCATTTTGATATTCCATTTTGGGACAGGGGAGGCAAAAATAAATTTAATTTAACAGAATTTAATTTAACGCCCTGGGAAGTTATAAAATACCCG
Source organism: Minisyncoccota bacterium (assembly GCA_041664625.1). GTDB lineage: Bacteria > Patescibacteriota > Minisyncoccia > Phycocordibacterales > WO2-35-19 > WO2-35-19. The sequence continues at coordinate 60,266 of JBAYKK010000003.1, read as the reverse complement.
GAAAATGAACCAACTCACTTTCGTAAAATACAAGAGGCAGATATAAACCATCCAATTGATATTATGGAGAATAAAGGTAGATGGCGTATTCTTGATGGATTGCATCGCCTAGCAAAGCTTTACCTTGGGGGTCACAATAAAATTAAAGTAAGAAAAATTCCTCGTAATAAAATACCTGAAATAATGCGATAAGTGCTCGCCCCCTCTCCTTGCCAAGGAGAGGGGATAAGGGGTGAGGACAAACATGAAAAAACTGCCAAAAATAATAAAAAAACTCAACACGCCGGCCAAGGTGCAGGATTTTTTGGACAAAACCCCTTTCAATTTTGAAAAAAGGGGAGAGACTTATATGTCGCCCAAGCGAGTTTTGGAAGCAGGAAGGATGCACTGCTTTGAAGGAGCTATTTTGGCTTGCCTGTGTTTACAACAAAATAAAATAGAAAACTATTTGCTAGACTTGAAAGTTAAGGATTTAAAAAAAGATTACGACCATGTTTTGTGTGTTTTCAAAATAAATGGATTTTGGGGAGCGATTTCCAAAACCAATCACTCAGTCTTGCGTTTCCGTGATCCGATTTACCAAAATCCTCGCGAACTAGCTTTGTCTTTTTATCATGAATATTTTTTAGATTCGGGTGAAAAAACTTTGAAATCTTTTTCCAAACCATTTGATATTTGGAAAAAATTTGGCACAGCTTGGGTGACAGCCGAACAAGATTTGGATGAAATTGCCGAGGCTTTGGACAGTTCACCGCATTTCAATTTCGTACCCGAAGTCAATAAAAAATTTATACGCAAAGCGGGCCAAACTGAGATCAAGGGAGCCGGCATCATGCAATACAAAAAATAGCCCCAAATTAAGCCTGAGTAATCCCAGTAGTGAATTTTGGTATCGCACTTTGTGCAAATGCGAAGCATAATACCAAAATCTACTACTGGGTAATCCCCAGTTTGCCTTGCTTGACTTCTATTTTAATGAGTGTAATATTTTATTTCAGGTTCTGTTCTATTCCAAACAAGAGGTAAGAGTAGTGTCAACTTTTACAGCGGGTATTTCAAGAGCGACCTTGAGGTCGTCCACCAAGTTGCCGGCGTTCAAGCCGGAGGTGGTCGCCGTCGTCCCGAAGGTGGTCAACCACCGGAGGGAGATCAGTATGGGAGACATCTTCCGGATGTTCTTGTCCGAGAACAAGAAGGGTCAGCCCCTAATCTTGTTCTGTCCGGGCATAACGAACAGAGGCGAGCAGGAATCGGTCAATAATACGATTCACAACGCCCTGAGGAAGCGCTTCCCAAACTTGGGGTTGAGCTTCAAGATCTTCTTCTATTGCCCGATCGTGAGCGAGAAGGTGATCGTCATCAAGAACCGGCCAAAGACTGGCAAGCTCGAATTTTTCGAGGTTTCCACCTCGAGTGTTCACTAGAAAGGAAAAGAGAAGATGAAAGGCTCATTGCAAAGTCCGCCGAGTTTCAGTGTGTTTTGGGGGGCAAGAACGACCCCCATTAAGACCACCAGGGTCCAGGACTTGCCGAGTGCATTTCCGAAAACCCAGGCATCGTCGGATGATGACGTGCAAAAAACTTCGCCTCCCAAAAAAGGAGAGGAAAACAAGTAGATACAAGGGCATAATCCGTGGGCCGTCGCTAACGCGACGGCCCTTTCATTTTTCCCGCTCTGGTTGTAAGAGATGATAGGGTGAGTTATTATAAACTATATGGAAAAATACAAAAATTCTAAATTTATATTTGTAGTTGGTATCGGTGGATCTGATTTGGCTTCCAAAGCGGTATGGAACGCGATGACTTTGCACAAACCCGAAGTCGACAAAAAATTATTTTTCCTCGAATCTCCCGATACACGTGAATATGAAGAAATAGAGAGCATTGTCAAAAATGAAATAAACGATTTGTCAGAAATAGTTTTAATAGCGATCAGCAAATCTGGCCAAACCGTAGAGACTCTAGAAACTTTTAAAAAGATTTTTGATATTTTATACCAAAAATTTGATGAATTAATAAAAAATCAAACCCTTATCATAACAACCAAAAATAGTCCGCTTTGGCAAATAGCCGAAGAAAAAGAAATTGAAAAAAAGGAATGGCCTGCCCGCCAAGCTGGCATAGCAGGCGGGGAAGGTGAAGTGGGTGGACGTTTCAGCGCTTTTACTATAGCTCATACTACCGTACTCTCTATTGCGGGTTTAAATATTGAAGATTTTATAGAAGGGTCTCACTCCGCTGAAGCTTCGCGGGACGAGCAAGAAAAACTTGCTCAAAATATTTTTGATAACTACAAACAAGGTTTAAATATTTTAGATTTTTTTATTTTCAATTCTGAACTCGAAGATTTGGGTAAGTGGTGCCGCCAACTCATTGCCGAAAGTTTGTCGCTCATCACTCCGACAGTTTCTATCGGCCCTACTGATTTACATTCAATGCTCGAGCTTTATTTGGGTGGGCCCAAAAATAGATTCACTGTCTTTATAGAATCCAAAAATGAAATCGAGGGAAGTATAAGCGCAGTGGCTTACAAAAATGTTTCTGAAGCTTATGACAAAGCCGGTTTACCATTTATGAAATATGAGATGGACAAAATAACCGAAAGAGAATTGGGGATTTTTATGGCTTTTATGATAAACGTGACTTTGGAGTTGGCCAAACTACTTGAGATTAATCCCTACGATCAGCCCGCAGTAGAAGAATACAAAAAAAATATTAGCAAATCACAATAAAAATATGAACTCAATCCTCTTTGATATCGGAGCGACTAAAACCAGAATAGCTTTTTCAGCAGATGGCGAAACTTTTGAAGAACCCAAAGTTTTTACTACTGTCCAAAATTATGAAGAGATTGTGAGTTTGTTTGTAGCTACCGCACAAGATTTAGCTCAAGGCCGAGAAATCAAAAAAATAGTGGGTGGTATGAGTCGCAGTATCGCCGATTGGAACGAGCAAAAATTAAAAGAAGACTTAAGTAAAAGATTGGGTGGCGATGTTTTTATAGAAAACGATTCGGCTATAGTTGGTCTGGGCGAAGCTAGTTGGGGCGCTGGTAAGGGTTTTGAAATAGTAGCTTACATCACGGTTTCGACTGGTGTTGGTGGAGTAAGGATTGTAAATGGCAAAATAGACGAAAGAGCTATTGGTTTTGAACCTGGGCACCAAATCATAGATATTGAAAACGGAGTAAACAAAACTTTAGAAGAAATGATTTCTGGTAAAGCTTTACAAAAAAAGACAGGCAAACACCCAAAAGAAATCACTGACCAAGATGTTTGGACAGAACATGCTAAATTTTTGGCAATAGGATTAAACAATATAATAGTAGAGTGGTCACCAGATTGTATCGTTTTGGGTGGTTCGATGATCACTGGCAATCCAGCTATACCTCTAGATAAAACTGAAAATTATTTGAAAGAAATTTTAAAAATTTTCCCCGAATTGCCACTCATCAAAAAATCAGAGCTTGGCGATTTTGGTGGGCTCTACGGCGCACTCGCTTATTTGAAAGATATTAACTAAAAGTTTTAGAGTCAAAATTTTTACCCACTACTATACCAATAACAGTACCGATGATAGCACCGGCTATAAATTCGGAAAACCAATGAATATCAAAAGAGATGCCAATACCTATATACAGAGCATAAAGAACAGCCGATACTACCACTACTTTATTTTTAGGATAAAGAGTGATCAAAGCAAAAGCCATAGCGAAAGCAACCGTAGTATGCGACGATGGCCAACCCCAAAAAACCCCTTCTTTAAAAAAACCAAAATTAAATTGACGACTAATATCCAAAAGAGTTGAAGTTGGGGGTTGGATACGCCCAGTCAAAGCTTTATAAGCAGAAGAAACGAACCACCCAGCGAAAGCGGCCTGACCCAAAACCCAAGCCAATATTCTTGTCTGTTTGTTTTTTGTAATCCAGCCAATCAAGAGCAAAATAGGTAATCCAAACATAGGCAAGATGGCACCAATAGCGATAGCGGGTGAAAAAAACTTTTCCAAATAAAAACCTCGGGTTTCCACAAAGTAATACCAATCAAAACCAGAAGTGACGATCAGGGCCGTAGCAATGATAGCCAAAATGTGCCAATAAAGATTTTTACCCCTAAAACTTTTGGCAATATTTTTAGGCAAAGTAGAGATAAAATATTTCATACAAATATATTAACACAAGTAGAATGTTTAAATCTACAAACAGTGGTATAATTATTTTTAATTTTTCTTTTACCTATTTTACTAAGACTAATCAAATGAAAACTATCCAGATCATATTACTCATACTTATTATTATTGGGCTCGGACTAATATTCACTCAAAAATATTGGGTAAACCCTTTGGTCAATTTTATATTGCGCCAAACCGAAGAAAAAGTCATTAAAAATGATCCACTAAATATTTCTTTCACCATCGACGGACAAATTTATACTTTTAAAAATGGTGAAGTGCAAAAACCGGGAGCCCCCGGTTCAGTCTCAAAAGAAGTAGTCAGAGTTTTTGGGGAACCGGTTTACGGAGATCTCACGGGCGACAAATTGGAAGACGCAGTAATGTTTATTACTCGACAAACTGGCGGTAGTGGTACGTTTTTTTATGTAGTTGAAGCTATAAATTATAACGGTATATACAAAGGTACCAGCGCTTTATTTTTGGGTGATCGTATAGCCCCTCAAAATATAAATATAATAGATGGCCAAGCGGTAGCCAATTTCGCCGAACGCGGAGTCAGTGAGCCCATGACAGTTTCGCCTTCGGTTGGCAAAAGTGTTTGGATCCAGTTTAACCCCATAACTGGTGAGCTAAGTGAAAACAAATCCAAAAAATGATAAGAAATACCTTGAATACTCGAGAGGATCCTTCAGACCAAGATAGACAAAAAATAATTACTTGGAGGCCACTTCAGAGGAGAGGGAATTATCATATAAAAATTTGAGTTTCTTAAGTCCTCGGTGTATCTGTACAGCAATGGTATTTTTGGTTTCTCCAGTAATAAGAGATATTTCTTTGAGTGAAAACATTTTTATATACCGCATCTTCATGACTTTTTGATATTTTTCTGGTAAATAATCAATCAATGTTATTAGTATTTTCCCATCCAAAACATCAAAATGTTGTTCTAAATCATCAATACTTGGTTCAAAGCCTTTTTCTGTAAGGACATCAAGAGAAGCGATCTTGCGTTTCCGGTATTCATCAATCACCAACCTGTTCAAAACGTGATAAAGGAAAGCTTTCATCATATGCACTTTGCCTTTTTTGACAAGGAAACGCCAAGTTTTTATAAAAGTATCTTGAACTAAATCATCGCTCATTCCTTGATTATGAACTTTGGAAAAAGCATAAGCATTAAGCCCTGTGCCATATTCACGGTGTGCATTGGTCAATACTGCATTTAGTTGAGCTTCTTTTTTTTGAGTCATAGATTATAAGCTATTAATATTATGGGCTTATTACAGAATTTAATAATAATTTAATAATATTAATCTCACAATTAATCAATGTCAAATAAACATTGCGCTACAATGTTTGTAAGTTGTTTATAAATTGTGTATAATTTAATATTATGTTAATATATCTTGCAAATTCCACCACAAGCGCTACACTACTGTTAAACCTATGGCAATATTAATCATTGAAGACGAAAAGAAGTTGGTAGATATATTAAAAAGGGCGCTAAAAAATGAGCGCTATTCTGTCGATGTCTCTTACGACGGAGAAGACGGTTTGCAAAAAGCCATGACCAACAATTACAGTATGATCCTCTTGGATATAATGCTCCCCAAAAAGGATGGTCTTGTTGTCTGTAAAGAACTTAGAGAACACCAAATCCACACTCCAATTATCATGATCACTGCCATGGATAGTATAGGAGAGCGGGTAGCTGGATTTGATGCTGGTGCTGACGACTATCTTATAAAACCTTTTGACCTAAAAGAGTTATCTGCTCGGATCCGCGCCGTTTTGCGTCGTCGTAAAAAAACCGATTCAGACATTGTTAAAATAGCTGATTTGATAATGGACAAAAAGAAGCACGAAGTTACCCGAGCTGGCAAAATCATTTCTCTTTCTCCAAAAGAATACAAACTTTTGGATATACTAATATCCAATCAAGGAGAAGCTATAAACAGAAAGAGATTGATTGATTACGCATGGGGGCCAAATTTTAAAGAACCAAATCATGAACTCAATGTTCATATCAGATACCTTCGTCGCAAAATTGACGGGGAAAAAAACAAACCCCTAATCTACACTATCAGAGGTGTAGGTTTCACTTTAAAAGAGTAAGGTACAGTTTTTGTTATTTTGTAGTATATGGATCAAATAATACTAAAAAAAATCACTCTTCTGAATCAAACAATGTTGGACTCATTGACAGAATTGGATAATCTAAAAATCATTGAGAAATTTACTGAAGTCGGCTTAAAAATTTTTGAAGCAGATTTTGGTTTTGCTTGGTGGAAAACTTCAACTGAAAACGAGGAGTATCACTTAGCTTATAAAAGTGCCGATCTGCCATACATTCCCCAATTACCAAGAGAAAGAGGTGGTAACTTTGAGGCTATGAAAAACAGAACTCCGATATTTGTCGAAAATGTAAAAAAAGAAAATTATGAAAAAAAATATGATGTCAGTCCCTATATGAAAAGTTATGTGATAATACCTATTACATACAACAAATACTTATATGGCAATTTGATTTTATGCTACAAACAAAAACATATCTTCACTGAAGGCGACAAAGAATTGTCTATTTCGTTGGGTAACATCACAGCCCAAGCTATCACTATCCGCGATTTTACCCAAAAAGAATACGATAACCTCAAAAGAACGGAGATGTTTAAATACACATGGAAACTTCTCCAGCAAGAAAAGATAAAAACGGAATTCATCGCTAATGCCACTCATGAACTCCGTACCCCAATCGCCATAATAAAAGGCAACGTAGATCTAGCCCTCAAAAGTGGTTTTAAAAAAATAAAACCTGAGCGTGCTTTGCACTCTATTGACCACGAGATAAAACATTTATCTCAAATAATTTCCGATTTGAGTATACTAACCTCAGGAGCCGAAAATTTGAAAGACCAAATCATTTTTAAAGAAGTAAATTTAAAATCTTTGATTAATCATGTTGCTGAAAAATCTAAAACAATTTCTTATAAGAAAAAAATTTCCATAATCGTAAAAAAAATACCAAACATTACGATTTGGGGAGATGAGACGTATTTGGAAAAGATGCTAACCAATCTCACCAAAAATTCTGTCACTTACGGCAAGATCGGAGGACACACTGAAATTTCAGCCAAACAGTCAGGCAAATTTATCATAATAAACGTAACCGATAATGGTATCGGTATTGCAAAAGAAGATTTACCTCGTATATTTGAAAGATTTTATATGGCAGATAAATCTCATGGTCGTCATGAAAATACGGGTCTGGGATTATCCATCGTGAAATGGGTAGCGGAAGCTCATGGAGGCAAAGTCAACGTAAAAAGTATAAAAAACAAAGGAAGTGTTTTTAGTGTTATTTTACCAGTAAATAAGGTGTAAACTCCGTATATTAAGCTTACATTAAATTACTAACAGATTATAAACACCTTATTCATACAATATAGGTATATTTTGTATTGACTTATGTTTTTTTGATAATACAATATTAATATTATATTAAGTTTAATATAATATTAATAATTAAAAAAAATATATGTTTAAAAAAATATTATCTATCGGACGAAATTTTAAAGGCTTAACCATGTGTAAAAAATGCTTAACCTTTTATTATAAAAATTCGTGGCATCTTGAAAGACCCAAATACCTCGACCAAAATGATGAGGTAGAAGTGCCTGTGCATTTCACAGAATGTTTAGCATGTATGGAGCAAGATCAAGCTCAATACGAAACAGAATCTAACCTTGTTTTGCAATAATTTTGATTTCCAAACGGTTTTATTTATATGGAAATAACAAAAAATAAAGCAAAACAAATTCTTAGATCTGTTAACAGCAGTTTTGTTGATCATCTATGGGAAAAAAGTTGGACATACATCAAAAGCGTAGTAGATGTTGTACGGGAGCCAGTCTTGATTCTTGATAAAGACTTCAGAGTTATGGTAGCCAATGAACCTTTTTATCTGACTTTCAAAGTAAAACCCAAAGACACCGAAAACAAAATCGTGTACCAACTAGGAAACGGCCAATGGAACATTCCTTCGCTCAAAAAATTGCTGGAAGACATATTATCAAAAGACACCTTTTTCAAAGGTTTCGAAGTTACTCACGAGTTTCCGCTTATTGGAAATAAAATAATGATCCTCAACGCTCGGCAAATTTATATCCAAGGAGAGACCGGCTCGGCGTCATTCCCGCCCATCATACTACTAGCCATGGAAGACGTCACCGAAATGATGGATGTAGCAGAAATGCTGGCTCGTCACACCAAGCAATTTGAAGAAACGATGGCTCAGAGAGCAAACAAACTGGAAGTTTATATCGAAAAATTAGAAAAAGAGATTAATGGACTAAAAAAAATAATATGAACAAAAATATCGCCATGTTAGGAATGATTGTGATATTACCAATTATTTTAATCGTTTCTTTGTTTATCAAAAAAAATGTTACTTCTGTCCAGACATTATCAACTGAAAATTCATCTGTAACAAGCGATACCAATGTCACTTACCCTGAAAATAGTTCTCTTCTGACGGGCAATATCAGATAAAACTCAAAGGCAAAACAAATTAGTTCATAAAAAATAAAGGTGTATTAATAACTAACAATTAATATCATGAGCACACAAACACGCGACATAAATGTCGCAAGGGACAAGAATTGGGTGATGTATGGTGATGGCAGGACGGTGGATTCAATGCCACGACGATTAGACATCCAACATTATCTACGCAAAGCTGCTCGTCGCATGAAGCGACAAGTTTCTTCGCATCGACAAATATATTCTGAATATTAAAAAATAAATTTGTCTCCAAAAACTCCCCTCACGGGGAGTTTTTGTGTTATAAATAGAGTATGAGTTTAAGTATCGGTATCGTCGGGCTACCAAACGTGGGCAAGTCCACACTATTCAACGCACTTACCAAAAAAAGTGTACCGGCCGAAAATTACCCATTTTGTACTATAGACCCGAGCATAGGGATCATCCCTGTGCCGGACGAACGGCTCGAAAAACTCAATGAATTTTCTAAGTCCAAAAAAAAAGTACCGGCAGTAGTAGAATTCGTCGATATCGCGGGTCTAGTCAAAGGCGCATCCAAAGGCGAGGGCAAGGGCAACGCTTTTTTGCAACATATAAGAGAATGCGACGCCATCGCGCAAGTAGTGCGCATATTTGAAGACAAAGAAATTTTGCATGTTGAGGGTCGAGTGGACCCACTTTCGGATATTGAAACTATAAATTTAGAATTAATTTTGGCAGACCTACAAACCGTAAACAAAAGACTAGGTAGCCTAGAAAAAGATGTCAAAAAAGGAGTGAAGGAAGCCTTGATTGAAAAAAGTGCTTTAGAAAAAGTCAGCAAAACTCTAGAGGCTGAAAATTTTGCATCAAAAATATTTGAAGAATTAGAAAAAGAAGAAAAAATATTTGTTAAAAATATGCAACTTTTGACTATGAAGCCAGTTTTATATGTTTTGAATACTTCTGAAGTTTCCGAAAATCAGACTGGAATTGAAAAAAATTTGCCAGGCCCTTATGTTGAAGTTGACCCGATTTTTGAAAAAGGTCTGAACGATTTGATCCAAAAAGCTTACGAAACTTTGGACCTCATCACTTATTTCACTACCGGTGAAGACGAGACTCGTGGTTGGACCGTGAAGAGAGGCTCGACAGCACCTGTCGCGGGTATGGCCATACACACTGATTTCAAAGATAAATTTATACGAGCCGAAGTTATAGAATGGGACAAACTACTTGAAGTCGGCTCATATGGTGCCGCTCGTGAAAAGGGCCTCCTCCGTACCGAAGGCAAAGAATACATCGTAAAAGATGGCGACATTTTAGAGTTTAAAATCTGATTTTTATGGTATAATTAGATTATTAATACTAATTGGGATTAGCCGCCCCTTAATGGACGTTGGGACGGCATGATTTCGCAAAATCACATGGAACAAAAAACCACAGCTAAAGATTTCTTTTTGCATTTGGGAGCGATGGTGGCTTTATATACCGCCACCGTCAGTTTCTTAAATCTAATTTTCAAAATAATAAATAAGGCTTTCCCTGAAGTCGCTCAAAATATTTATAATTGGGGTGGTGGATCCGAAATCAGTATGCCGGTAGCTACCCTCATTATTTTTTTCCCTTTGTTTATCCTCTTATCTTATTTCGTAAACAAAATTTACATCGAAAACCCAGTTAAAAAAGATTTGGGTATCCGCAAATGGCTAACTTACATCACTCTTTTCGTAGCTGGCCTACTTTTGGCAGGGGATTTGGTAACAGTGCTCTATAAATTTTTAGATGGCCAAGATTTGACCGCAGCCTTCTTGCTCAAAGCGCTAGCTGTACTTTTGGTAGCCGGAGCTATTTTTGCTCATTATCTCCAAGATATTCGCGACAGAGTCTCAGCTAAATGTATGAAGACGAGACCAATAGTGGTAAGCGTTATCATTTTGGCAACTATAATTTGGGGCTTTGTAGTACTCGGCTCACCTCAAACCCAGAGGCTTATACGTGCAGACAATCAAAAAATAACTGACCTGCAAAATATCCAGTGGCAAGTCATAAGTTATTGGCAGATGAACGGTATGTTGCCACAATCTCAACCCGCATTAGAGACTTATTGTGTTCAAAATTATTGTTTGACTGGTATCAACATGGCCGATTACGAATACAAAAAAACTAAAGAAATGACTTTTGAAATATGCACTAACTTCAATAAAGAAAACATGATGAGCCAAAATCAATACCAAGGTATGATGCAAGTCACTTACCCAGGCAAAATCGGAACGATTGAAAACGACAACTGGAACCACAAGATGGGCAGGCAGTGCTTCACTCGCGTCATTGACCCAGTCACATACCCAACACAGGTGAGAGGGTAATTTATTATGCCCAACTTCGCTAAAGCTACGCTGGGTAAACAGGAAAAATGGAATCATACAATCATAAAGAAATAGAAAAAAAGTGGCAGGAAAAATGGCAAAAAGATAATTTATACAAAACTGCCGACGAGGTGCCTGGTAAAAAAAATATTTTTGCTTTGATGGAATTCCCTTATCCATCTGGCAATTTACACATCGGCCATTGGTACGCTTTTGCTCTGCCAGATATTTTTGCGCGTACCAAAAGAATGCAAGGCTACAATGTCATGCTGCCAATCGGTTTTGACGCCTTTGGGCTACCGGCCGAAAATGCTGCCATCAAAAGAGGTTTGGATCCCAAAAAATGGACTTACGAAAATATTACCTACATGGAAAAACAACTCCAAAGTATGGGCAACTCTTTTGATTGGTCCCGCAAAATCATCACCGCCGACCCTGAATACTATAAATGGACCCAATGGTTATTCTTACAATTTTATAAAAAAGATTTAGCTTACAAAAAAAAGGCCTCTGTTAATTGGTGCCCTTCGTGCCAAACTGTGCTGGCCAACGAACAAGTCAAAGATGGCAAGTGCGAGAGATGTGATAGCGAAGTTATTCAAAAAGACTTGGAACAATGGTTTTTCAAAATTACTGATTACGCCGAGAGATTGATTTCTGATATGAAAGATTTGAAGTGGCCGGAAGAAATAAAGACGGCGCAAAGAAATTGGATAGGGAAGTCAGAAGGGACGGAATTGGAATTTGAAGTAGTAAGCAGTAAGCAGACAGTAGTAAGGGAAAAAATAGAAGTCTTCACCACAAGAGCCGATACGCTTTTTGGTGTTACTTATTTAGTGGTAGCCCCCGAACACGAAATAGTAAAGAAAATATTGAATCATGAATTAGGAATTAGGAATTATGAAAAAGTCAAAGAATACGCAGAAAAAACAAAAAATAGAACAGAAATAGAAAGGACTGACGCCAAGAAGGAAAAGACGGGAGTAAAATTGGAAGGAGTGACCGCTATAAACCCAGCCAACAAAGAGGAAGTGCCAGTTTTCGTAGCTGATTATGTGCTGGGTAATTATGGTACCGGCGCAGTGATGGCTGTGCCCGCTCATGACGACCGCGATTTTGAATTTGCCAAAAAATACAACCTACCAATAGTTGAAGTAATAAGCGGTGGTGACATTTCTAATAAAGCTTTTATTGATGAGGGAATTAACACAAATTCTGGTGAGCTTAATGGAATGTCGAGTGGAGAAGCGCGAGAGAAAATCACAGAAAAGTTTGGCCAAAAAGTAACTAAATTTAAATTACGTGATTGGCTCTTGAGTCGCCAGAGATACTGGGGTTGCCCTATACCGGTAGTTTATGATCCACAAGGTCAAGCTTACATGATTCCCGATAAGCACTTACCTTGGCTTTTACCCGAAGATGTAGATTTTAGCCCAAAAGGGGATTCACCGCTCACTACTTCCAAAGAATTAAAAAACCGAGTAGAAAAAATATTTGGCAAAGGTTGGACACCTGAATACGACACAATGGACACATTCGTAGATTCTTCTTGGTATTTCAACCGCTACACCGACCCAACCAACTCAAAAGAATTCGCCAACAAAGCAAAAATGAAAAACTGGATGCCAGTTGCCAGATATTCGGGTGGTGCCGAACATACCAATATGCATCTTTTGTATTCCAGATTTTTCCACAAAGCTCTTTTTGATATGGGATTGGTAAACGAAGCCGAACCATTCACAGAAAGAATGAACAGAGGATTGATCTTGGGACCTGACGGTCAAAAGATGAGCAAGAGTAAAGGCAACGTGATAGACCCAGATGAATTAGTAGAAAAAGTTGGCGGAGATACAGTCAAGATGTACCTCGCTTTTATCGGACCATACAATGAGACTGGTCAGTATCCGTGGGACATAGGTGGGGTAGTGGGCATAAAAAGATTTTTGGAAAGAGTGTGGAAAATGGGAAATGAATTAAGAAGTATGAATCATGAATTAATTGAAGAAAAATCAGACGCAAAAAAACCAAACCAAAAACTTGAAAATCTATTACATAAAACTATAAAGAAAGTAACCGAGGATATTGAAAATTATAAATTCAATACTGCTATTTCGGCCATGATGATTTTGCTAAATGAACTCGAAAAGGAAGTAGCCAGCAACCAGCAGCTAGTAGCTAAAGAAAACTTTGAGACATTTTTGAAGTTATTAGCACCTTTTGCACCACATATGACAGAAGAAATTTGGTCTAACCTGGGGCATGACTCTTCAATTCATTTGGAAGAATGGCCTATTTTTGATAGTTCAAAAATCAAAGAAACAAATACTGTTATAGTAGTGCAGATAAACGGCAAGATCAGATCTCAATTTGAAGCAGAGGTGGGCATATCCGAAAATGAGGCCAAAACAAAGGCTTTAAGCCTGCCAGAGACCCAAAAATGGCTAGAAGGGAAAGAGCCCAAAAAAATCATTTTTATTCCAAACAAGATAATAAACTTCGTGATCTAATCAAGATTTGACAAAAAAGTGTGATGTGATATTGTAGAGAGTGTCAAATGTGTTATAATAATGTGGCCCGCCCGAATCGCAAGATGAGTTTGCGAATCGTTGCGGGCGGGTATAATTAATTTAATAAATTATATGATAAAAGAAGCTTCAAAAAACAAAATATTCGTCCTTTCTTTTAACCCCAAGCAAGTGGTTAAGAGACTTTTTGGTTCTCTCCCAGACCGAGCTCAAGATGTGATCGTGGGCCGTTTTGGCTTGAATCAAAATGGCGAAGAAATGACTCTTGAAGCAATAGGCAAAAAATACGGTATCACCAGAGAGAGAGTCCGTCAGATTGAAAATTACGCCATAAACCACATCAGGAAAGCTGATACTTATGAAAAAGAGCGAGCCGTTTTTGATGAATTAAAAAATATAATGAACCAAATGGGTGGTGTAGTTTCTGAAGATGATTTGCTAAATCATTTGGGTAAAGACACAGTCACCAAAAAATACATCCATTTCCTTTTGGTAGTTGGTGATGATTTCAGCAAAATCAAAGAAGACATAGAATTCAAACATCGTTGGCACGTAGACGGCAGCTTAGCCGAAAAAATCCACGAGGCTTTACGCAAACTCTATATCGGTTTGGGCGATGATGAAATAATCCCAGAAGCTGAAATTGTTAATTCCTTTTTGGAACATTTAAAAAATGTTTCCGACGAATACAAACAAGATGAGATACTCACTCGTTGGCTCTCTATTTCCAAAAATATTTCCAAAAATCCATTGGGCGAATGGGGCAAATCTAAATCTTCAAATATCAAGACCAAAGGAGTTCGTGATTACGCATATTTGATTTTACGCAAACATGGTTCACCAATCCACTTCAGAGAAGTAGCCAAACTCATAGGTGAAGTTTTCAAGAAAAAAGCCCATGTCGCTACCACTCACAACGAACTCATCAAAGACCCTCGTTTCGTTTTGGTTGGTCGTGGTCTTTATGCTTTGAAAGAATGGGGTTATTCAACTGGCGTAGTCCGAGATGTGATCGCTGAAATTATCAAAAAAGATGGCCCACTTTCCAAAGAACAAGTTTTAGAAAAAGTGATGAAAGAACGTTACGTCAAAGCCAACACCGTGATGGTCAACTTACAAAATCCAAAGTTCTTCAAGAAAAACAAACAAGGACTATACACAGCCGCTTAAACAAAAAAATCAACTAAACAAAAAATGGCCCACTCTGGCCATTTTTTGTTGTTCAAAAATCAGTTTTCTTTTTTATAATAGTAATGATAAAATATTGATATGGTTTTTGGTTTTATACCTACTGAAGTTTGGGATGGTTTACTCTTGGCATTCAAATATGTTTATTTGGGAATGCCTATATGGTTGCCAGTCGCCTTTTTGGTGGCGCTTTTTAATGCTTGGCTTTATTACCAACGCACCAAATTTTGGCAAAAAGAAGGTTCAGTACTTCTGGAAATAAGGCTACCTCGAGAAATCACCAAATCACCAGTAGCGATGGAAATAGTTTTGAACGCTTTGCATCAACCTGGTGGCGAAGGTACTTGGGTAGACCGCATTTGGAATGGCCAAACTCGTAGTTGGTTTTCTTTGGAGATAGTTTCGATCGGCGGTAATATCAAATTTTTTATCTGGACCAAACCCAAACATCGCAACATTATAGAATCACAAATTTATTCTCAATACCCAGGGGTAGAGATTTATGAAGCCGAAGATTACACCAAACCTTTTTATTACGATCCTGAAAAATACGGGCTTTGGGGTTGTGAATTTGCTTTGACCAAAGCTGACCCTTTCCCAATCAAAACTTACATAGATTATGGACTTGATAAGGACCCCAAAGAAGAATTCAAAATCGACCCAATGACCCCGCTTATAGAATTTTTGGGCTCACTTACTTCTGGCCACAACGCTTGGATCCAAATACTTATCCGTGCTCACAAAAAAAGAAGAGTGGCCGACGTTTTTAGTGAAAAAGAAGATTCTTGGACAGATGAAGCCAAAGCCGCCAAAGAAAAAATCTTAAAAGATTTGAAAGTGGCCAAAGAAGAAGGTGGTTTCCCTAGGATACCAAGCAAAGGTGAAGCTGATATGATAGCTGCGTTAGAGCGTAGCGTTTCCAAAATACCTTTTGACGTCGGCATTCGCGGTATCTACATAGCTGACAAAGATAAATTCAACTCGGGCAACGGCGGTGGTGGTATCGGTGGCTGTTTCAAACAATACGGCTCACTCAATTTAAACGGTTTCAAACCGGCCGGTTGGTTTGGTATTTTTGATTACCCTTGGCAAGAATGGGGTAGTAAAAAAGAAAAATTGAAACCAAAAATTTTGGAGGAATACAAACTCCGTCGATATTTTTATTCGCCCTACATAGGCAAAAAGTTTTATACCAAACCTTTCGTTTTGAATGTCGAAGAATTGGCCACTATTTTCCACTTCCCTGGATCAGTCGCTTCTACTCCAACATTTGAAAGAGTACCTTCACTTAAATCTAAAGCTCCGGCTAACTTACCTATATAACCCTTATGAATTTTTGGTTAAACTTTAAAAAAAAGGTAGCGGATTTACTTGAGCGTGAATCTCAACACATAAGACTTATGGCTTGGCGAGACCGGATAACCAAAGTTTTAATTTTTTTGGACAATCATATTTTACGAATAACAGCGATAGTTGCTCTGGTTTTGTTTTTATTTAGTATTTTTTATATTTTTAGTTGGCGAGCACCGAGTCCTTTCCCAGAACAAGCCCTGATCACTATCGAGAGGGGTGAGTCTTTGACTCAAGTAGCCAATTCTTTCAAACAAAAAAACATCATCCGTTCGGATTTTTGGCTCAAAACTTTTATCGTTATTTTAGGTGGTGAAAAGAGAGTAGTTGCCGGCGATTATTATTTCCCAACTGCTACCAACATTTTCAGAGTGGCAAAAATGATCCACAAAGGCGAATTCGGTCTGATCGCTTTGAGAGTCACTTTGCCAGAAGGTTCTTCTTCGATAGAGATGGCTGAAATTTTAAAAAAACAATTACCAAATTTCAATGCTGAAGATTTCAAAAAAGAAGTGGCTGATAATAATTACGAGGGATTTTTGTTTCCTGATACTTATTTTTTGACTCCAAACGTCAAAGCAAGCGATGTGATACTAATGATGCGCGAAAACTTCACCAGACAAACCAAACCTTATGAAGCCGATATTATAAAATTCCAAAAACCTCTCAACGAAATAATCATTATGGCTTCCATAATTGAAGATGAGGCCAACAGGACTTTGGAATCCAAAAGAATTGTGTCAGGAATTTTGTGGAAAAGGTTGCGTATGAAAATGCCTTTACAAGTCGATGCGCCTTTTCAATATTACAATGGTAAAAATTCTTACACTTTAACCAAAGAAGATCTGAAACAAGACCACGAATACAACACCTACCTTAACAAAGGTTTACCACCAACCGCTATCACTAACCCAGGGATAGACTCGATCCGCGCCGCCATCACTCCCACTCCAACCGAATATTTATATTTTATGTCTGATAAATCCGGCAATATGTATTACGCCAAAAATTTCGAAGGCCACCAAACCAACCGAGAAGCGTATTTGAGGTAAAACCAAAAATGTTGTAAGGTTTGAAAGTGAAAAACATAAAAAACAAAAAAACAAACAGCCAAAAAGTATTTGTCGGGCTTTCGGGTGGGGTAGATAGTGCGGTGAGCGCTGCCTTGCTTCAAAAAGAAGGCTTCGAGGTAACTGGGGTATTCATCAAAGCTTGGACACCCGAAGGTTATCCTTGTACCTGGAAAGAAGACCGCCGAAGCGCTATGAGAGTAGCGGCTATTTTGGATATTCCTTTTATCACCTTGGACCTAGAAAAAGAATACAAAAAAGAAGTAGTGGATTATATGATAGCTGAATACAAAATCGGTCGCACTCCCAACCCAGATGTGATGTGCAACAAAGAAATCAAGTTTGGTCACTTCTTGAAATTTGCTTTAAAAAATGGTGCTGATTTTGTCGCTACTGGACACTACGCTTGTAAAAAAGTAGTTAGTAGTAAGCATCTAGCATCTAGTAAAAATAAAAAAACAAATTTAGAACCCTGGCTACTGGCTACTAACTACTGGCTACTTAAGGAAGGAGCTGATCCGAACAAGGATCAAAGCTACTTCCTCTGGACCCTAAACCAAGATCAGCTCAAACATGTTTTATTCCCCATAGGTCATCTGCAAAAATCAGAAGTCCGTAAATTGGCGGGTAAATTTGGCCTGCCACAAGAAACTCGCAAAGATAGCCAAGGCCTTTGCTTCTTGGGTAAAGTCGATATGAAAGAATTTTTATCTCGCTACATGCCTCAAAAAGAAGGGAAAGTCTTGAATGAAAAAGGAGAAATAATAGGTTTTCATAATGGTGCTTTATTTTTTACTATTGGCGAACGCCACGGCTTCACCATACTTCAAAAAACCGCACAGGGTAGCCCTGTGTATGTGATAGCTAAAGATATCAAAAAAAATACTATAACAGTTGCCGAGAAGTTCCGTAGCACTAGTGATACTCCACAAAAAGTAATTCTCACTGATGTAAATCTTAGTGGCGAAATCCCAAACAAAAAGATTCAATGCCGAGTGAGATACCGTCAAGAAAAAATCGCTTGTCGTATTTCAAAAGAAAATAACCAAATATCAGTGACTTTTGACAAACCTCAAAACGGTGTAGCGCCTGGTCAATCTTTGGTTTTATACCTGCCTGCCGGCAAGGCAGGTGATGGCGAGACTTGCCTCGGTGGTGGCATTATCAAGTAGTAAGTAGCCAGCAACAAGCATCTAGTATAAAATAGGAATATGCAAAAACAAATTTATATAATCAAAGCGACCGGCGAAAAAGAGGAATTCAATCCCCAAAAATTAAGAGAATCTTTGGCTAGAGCTGGCGCAAGTATAGAATCATCAGAAAAAGTAATCAGCCAAATAGAAGATGAACTTAAAGAAGGGGACACAACTAAAGACATTTATCGTCGAGCCTTCATGCTTTTAGGCAAAGAAGAAATACCAGCCGCAGCTAGATACTCGCTTCGTAGAGCAGTGATGGAGTTAGGACCTACCGGATTTCCATTTGAACAATTCGTGGCTGAAATTTTCCGCGCCAAAGGTTTTGAAACTACTACCGACTTCATCGCTCAAGGTGAATGCGCCGAACACGAAGTAGATATAGTTGCTTGGAATACAGAAAAACTCATAATGGTAGAAGCCAAATTCCATAATGAACTTGGTATCAAATCTGATTTGAAAGTGGCTCTTTATGTCAAAGCCAGATGGGACGATTTGATTAACAGTATTTTTGATTTTGGTAAAGAACGCAAACTTGATGAGGGTTGGCTAGTGACCAATACCAAATTTTCTGAGTCAGCTATAAATTATGCCAAATGTCGCAATATGAAATTGGTTGGTTGGAACTATCCCGAGCAAGGCAATTTGCAAGATTTGATTGAAGCAGCTCATTTGCACCCCATCACTTGTCTCAACTCAAGCACTCCTAGCGACGAAAGACTTTTGATGCAAGCTGGCATCGTGCTCTGTCGTCAAGCTCGCGAAAATCCAGATATTTTGAAACAAGCCGGCCTCTCAGATGAAAAAATCGCCGATATGTTAGCCGAAATAGATTTGATTCAAAAATCCTAATTTATAAACTATGACGGCTTTTTACCGCAAAAAATTATACGACCCAAAAGCAGAGGAGGCTTTCAAAGTCAGCAGATCCAAAATAGATTTGTTTGTAGAATGCCCACGCTGTTTTTATTTGGATAGGCGAGTAGGGGTCTCACGACCTCAAGGTTTCCCCTTCAACTTAAACAGTGCAGTAGACCTTTTGCTCAAAAAAGAATTTGATGTCCATCGCAAACAAAAAACTCCACACCCTTTGATGGACTCATACGGCATAGAAGCTGTGCCATTTGACGATCCGCGAATGGAAAAATGGCGAGAAAATTTCACCGGTGTAGAAGCTTTTCACGAACCAACCAACTTCATTGTTTTTGGAGCAGTTGATGATATTTGGCAAACTTCAGATGGTGAACTGGTAGTAGTAGACTACAAAGCCACCAGCAAAGACGAAGAGGTAAGTCTGGACGCAGAATGGCAAAACGGTTACAAAAGACAGATGGAAGTGTACCAGTGGCTCCTGCGTCACAATGATTTAAAAGTTTCTGATACTGGTTATTTTGTTTATTGTAATGGCAAGAGAGATAGGGAAGCTTTTGACGGCAAACTTGAATTTGATATAAAAATAATTCCTTATACCGGCTCAGACAAGTGGGTAGAAAAAACTTTGCACGATATGAAAAAGTGTTTGGACTCGGACGACTTACCCAAATCTTCTCCTAATTGCGATTATTGTAAATACATAAATTCCATCAATAATTCTATAAAATGAAAAGCGGGGGA
This sequence comes from Minisyncoccota bacterium, assembly GCA_041664625.1. Lineage (GTDB taxonomy): Bacteria > Patescibacteriota > Minisyncoccia > Phycocordibacterales > WO2-35-19 > WO2-35-19. The sequence goes on along the minus strand of JBAYKK010000003.1, from coordinate 40,262 downwards.
AGGCCCCCGCCTCAAAACAATTTCTGTTTTAATTCTTATTCTGTTTCTGTTTTTATTTCCTCAACGGTGGGAAAATCTGTCTATCGCCACAAAAGATAGCGACACCACCTTTTTTGTGGAATTTTTCCACCGTTAAATTGTTGTTGATACCCATGATATCCTTGGCGAAAAACCGAGCTTCTTGGTCACTCCTCGCAGTAAATCTATGATTTTTCTTGTTGGAAAATCTGATTTCATACGCAAGGAGCCTGCAGGGTTTGGTCTTCGGCACTGCGAGCCCTCTTTTGGCATCATGATACAGAGACGCATCCGCTCTAACTAGGGCTACTAACAATTCATTTCTCATAGCAACTCCCAGTTTCGTATTATAATAAATATTTGATATAAAACAAGATTAAGTAACCAGTCAGCTCTGTGATATTATTGCCTTATGTCACGAGATATAGATGAGCGAAAAGAAATGATGAGGCAAATAAAAGATGAAGTGGTGGCCTTGAAAAATTCGCCACTTTATAAATTCAGGATTGAAAATAAAAATCTACCAGTCATCGGTGATGGTAGCCACTCCGCCAAAATAATGTTTATAGGTGAAGCTCCCGGTAAAAACGAAGCCAAGACCGGTCGACCTTTTTGCGGTCGGGCAGGGCAAATATTGGACGAACTTTTAAATTCTACTGGTTTAAAAAGAGAAGAGATTTACATCACCAACATAGTCAAAGATCGCCCACCCAAAAACCGAGACCCACTACCCGAAGAAATAGAAATTTACGGACCATTTTTGGATAGGCAAATTGAAATAGTCCAACCGCAAGTGATAGCCACTCTCGGTCGCTACGCCATGAGTTATATCATGCCAAAACTCGGTTTGGAGTCAGAGCTACTTCCGATAGGCAAAATGCACGGCCGAGTTTTTGCTATGCCCCACGAAGCTTTAGCGAAGTGGGGATGGAAAAATCGTGAAATAAAAGTGATACCGCTCTACCACCCTTGTGTAGCCGTCTACAACTCTCACACTTTAGACATCCTCAAAGCCGACTTTGAAATTTTGAAAGATTTGTAATTAAACCTTCAAGATATTTTTGAAACGAGAATCGTCTTGATACTTGCCGACGATCGCCATATTGAGATTTTTGTTTACGATAATTTGTTTGGCTAATTTGGCAATATCAGAAGCCGTGATTTTTTCAATTTCTTTTTCTATTTCTTTAGGAGTTTTTATTTTTTCTTTCATTATTTCTTGAAAACCAAAAAAGTTGGCCTGCGCATCGGAGGACTCCAAACCCAAATACATATTACCAATCAAATAATCTTTGGCTTTGCGCAACTCTGCTTCTGGTATTTTTTCATCTCTGATTCTTATAAGCTCTTCCAAAATACCTTTGATACCTTGCTCTACTCTATTTGAATCAACTCCGGCTGAGATTGCAAACACTCCATGATCAGTCAGACTATCAGCCGAACATCTCACGTAATAACAAATACCAAGTTCCTCTCTCATTTTTTGGAAAAGTCGAGAACTCATGCCATTACCAAGCACCACTGAAAGCAATCTCAAAGCTGGTGCTCTTTTGTCATACAAATCAAAACTTCTCACCCCAATAACCAAATGAGTTTGATCGGTTTCTTTAAATTTCAATTTAACTTGCGGTTCACTTTGCTTTTCTATCACTTTTTTCTTAGCCAATTTTTTGGTAGTCGGTATACCAGCAAAAGCTTTTGCTACTTTTTTGAAAATATCAGAAGCTTCAACGTCTCCAGCTATGACGATAGTAGTGGCCGAAGCTACGTAATTTTGTTTTCTATAATTTACAAAATCCTCACGTTTAAAACCGCGCACATTTTCTTTGGTGCCGGCCACAGACCAACCAGCTGGCTGATCACCGTATAAGAGCCCATTAAAAACTTCTTGCACCAATCTTTGAGGCAAATCTTCATACATATTTATTTCTTCTATGATCACGCCTTTTTCAATTTCCAAATCATCAGCCGGCAAAGTTGGGTTCAAATACATATCAGCAATAATGTCCAAAAGTTTATCAGTGTGTTTATTGGAAGCTTTGCCCCAATAACCCGTCACTTCCTCAGAAGTGAAAGCGTTGTTTTGAGCACCCATAGCATCAAACTCTCTAGAAATATCTATAGCCTTAAGTCTTTTGTTTGTACCCTTAAAACACATATGCTCCAAAAAATGGGAGATACCATTGTTTTGTTTGTTTTCATATTTTGAGCCAGCTTCTACCAAACTCATCACTGTGACTGAAGGTGAGCCTTTGATCGGCACAGCTATAACCCGCAAACCATTTTTTAAGACCTTTTTTTTGTAATTCATTTTTATAAATTTAAAGTAATAGTTCCACAAATATAACCTTAAATTCCCCTAAAATCAAATTGGAAACCAACCTTCTTTGTTGTAAAATGGATGAATGAAAATATATGTCTTAGGAAGCAATAGTTTTGTAAATCATATGGTTGAATCCAAAAACCTTTTGTGCAAACTAGGATATGAAGGCCACATACACCCAGATTATGAAGCTCATGTCAGAGGAGAAAAATTAGCTTTTGTTGAAACTATTAATCCAGGGGACGATTCAGAACATAGAAGAAAGAACGACTACTTCCGAGCCCATTATAAAAATATACTGGAAAGTGATGCTATTCTTGTTATAAATAATGAGAAAAAAGACATAAAAAATTATATTGGTGGAAATGTTTTAATAGAAATGGGTCAAGCGTTTGTAAACGATAAAAAGATTTTTTTGTTTAATGACATACCGATGGATTTGAGCTATTCTGATGAAATAATAGCAATGGACCCAATTTGCCTTCATGGAGATTTAGAAAATATTAAAAATCAAACAAAATGAAAATTGCCGTAGGTACAACAAGTGGATTAAAAGTGCGGGCGTTGAAAAATGCTCTTGATAATATCCAAATAGAAGCCAATGTTTTACCTGTAAAGGCTGACTCTGGTATATCAAAACAGCCATTCGGTTATGGAGAAATGATAATAGGGGCCAAAAACAGAGCACAACAAGCTCTCGACGAAACGAGCTCAGATTTTACAGTCGGTATAGAAAATGGATTAGTTGAAATTGAGGGAAATTATTTTGATATTGCTTGTATTTATATCAAAACGAAAGCGAATGATGAATCCATAACTTTTAGCTCAGGGATTTCTATACCAGATTGGGTAATAGAGGAAATAAAAGAAAGAGACACAGAAGGTGGAGAAATAACCAAAAGATTATCTGGTGACTCCGAAAAAGATACTGGAAAATATTTTTCTGGAGGAATGATTAAAAGAGAAGATATTCTTTCGCAAGCAATTCAAATTGCCTTCGCTAAAATACTTAACAAAGAAAAATATATAAAATAACAATATGGAGTTGATGTTACGCACCACTATTTTTAGATTTTGAACAAAATGCAAAAGGATTTTGATAGTTGGAATAAAAATAAAAAAATAATCCACGAAAATGGAGAAAGTAAACTTTATTTAGGTTTTTTGGATAAAGATATTTTTAACAAGATAACAAAAACCATCAAAATAAATCTTTGATGGTTTTTGTCTTTTTGACCCCTTGCGGAGGCGAGCCCGAAGGCACTTATGTCATAAGTATAGCAAATCTACAGATTATGTCAAGTCCAAAATAGTGATTAAATATGTTAATTTATATATATGACCTCAAACGAAATTAGAAAAAAATATTTGGCATTTTTTGAGAGCAAAGGGCATAAGGTGATGCCGAGCGCTTCGCTCATACCCGAAAACGATCCTTCGGTACTTTTCACTACGGCGGGGATGCACCCGTTGGTACCTTACTTACTTGGTGAAAAACACCCATTAGGTTCCAGACTGACCAATGTTCAAAAATGTATCCGCACGGGAGACATAGATGAAGTGGGGGATTATTGCCATCATACTTTTTTTGAAATGCTCGGCAACTGGTCTCTGGGAGGTCCAGCCTCGACTAACGGAGACTCGTCGACGCTAGGCGGGTATTTCAAAAAAGAAGCCATTGAATATAGCTTTGAATTTTTAACTTCCAAAGAGTGGCTAGACCTCGACAAAGACCGACTAGCTGTCTCTATATTTATAGGAGATGAAGATGCTAACGAAGACAAAGAAGCTTTTGCAAAATGGCAATCTCTTGGAATTTCAGAAAAAAGAATAGCTAAATTACCAAAGAAAAATAATTGGTGGGGACCTGCCGGTGAGACCGGACCTTGCGGACCAGATACCGAGATGTTTTATTGGACGGGCGACCCCAAAGAAACCCCAGAAAGTTTCAATGACGATAATTCAAAATGGTTGGAAATCTGGAACGATGTTTTCATGCAATACAACAAAACAGCCGAGAGCAAATTTGTACCACTCACCCAAAAAAATGTAGATACTGGTATGGGACTTGAACGCACTCTCGCCGTCATAAACGGTTTAGACGACAATTACAAAACCGAGCTCTTTTGGCCAATTATAAAAAAAGTAGAAGAACTTTCGGGCAAAAAATATGAAGAAAATTTGAAAGCTATGCGTATCATCGCTGACCATTTGAAAGCGAGCGTCTTTATTTTGGGAGACGAAAAGGGTATCGCTCCAAGCAACACCGGTCAGGGTTATGTTTTGCGTAGACTTATCCGTAGGGCGGTTAGGTACGGCAAACAACTAGGTATTAAAAATTTCACCAAAGAAATAACAAAAGTGGTGATAGAAATATACAAAACAGTTTATCCAGAATTAGAAAGGAACCAAGATTTTATTTTTAATAACTTGCAACAAGAAGAAGAAAAATTTGAAAAAACTTTGGAGAATGGTCTGAAAGAATTTGAGAAAGGTGTCGACCCGTTCACTCTTTTCACTTCTTACGGTTTTCCTCTAGAATTAACAAAAGAATTAGCCAAAGAAAATGGGACCGAGATAGACGAAAACAAATTTAATGAAGAACTAAAAAAACACCAAGAACTTTCTCGCACCGCAGGTAGTGGTATGTTTAAAGGTGGGCTATCAGACGCTGGTGAAGAAACCAAAAAACTCCACACCGCTACTCATCTTTTGCGTCAAGCCCTAGAAATTGTCTTGGGAGAAAAAGTCATGCAAAAGGGTAGCAACATCACCGCTGAACGACTAAGGTTTGATTTCAACCACGACAGCAAACTCACTGATGAACAAAAACAAAAAGTAGAGGACCTAGTCAATCAAAAAATTGCCGAGAAACTACCAGTGATCAAACTAGTGATGAAAAAAATTGATGCCGAAAAAACTGGAGCAGTACATGCTTTTGGTGATAAGTATGGCGATGAAGTAAGTATTTATGTAATTGGTCCAAACCCTTCGGATACCTCAGGATCTCCTTTCAGTCGAGAGTTTTGTGGTGGACCTCATGCCGTAAATACTGGCGACTTAGCCAGTATTGAAGGTCCAGAGGAGAACCCAAGGGATAAGAGTAAAAAAAGAGTTTTCAAAATAATAAAAGAAGAAGCGGTCTCGGCCGGCGTCCGCCGCATAAAAGCTGTACTCCAATAATAACCCATTTTTCCACATATTTCTTGCGCAAAATGCAAAGAGTAGGTGTATAATATATGTATGCCTAGAATACAATTTAGCGATGTCACTCCACCCGACAACAGAAGAAGTATCCGCGATATTCCTATCCCAAATAGTGGCAAAAGGAAAGTCCCAACTCCGGTCAATAAACCTGGATCAATAAACATAACCAAAATTGAGCCAGTTTTTCAGAAAGAACCAGAACAGATTAAACCAGTTGATAGCACAGAGACAGGCCCATACGAGTATTACTACCCAAAGGAAAAAACTGAACCCAAACAAATCGACAATTTTCCTAAAAAATCCAAAAAACCTTTATTTTTTGGAGCACTGACCGTCGCTCTGGTAGGGGTTTTTGTTGTTTTGATGATGACGGTTTTTGCTTCAGCAACCATAAGTATAACTCCCAAATCTCAAACTGTTGAAGTAGATACACAGATAGTGGGAGTGGCAGGGGAGCTGGCAGAAAACACAGTGAGATACGAAATCCTCAAATTATCAGAATCAAAAACCGCATCAATACCTACTACTGACGAACAAGCCGTGGAATTAAAAGCTTCGGGCAAAATCATAATTTACAATGATTTTTCTGCCGAACCACAAAGACTTATAGTTCGCACTAGATTTGAAAATCCAGATGGTTTTATTTTCAGAATAGCAGAATCCGTCATCATTCCAGGTAAAACTATCAAAGCGGGGGTTGAGACCCCAGGAAGCATCGAGGTAGAGATCTTTGCCGATGAAGCCGGAGAAAAATATAATATCAAAAAGACTGATTTCACTATCCCAGGTTTTAAAAGCGATGCTACACGTTTCAAAAAGTTTTATGCCAAATCCACTACCGACATGACTGGCGGTTTTATAGGCAAAAAGAAAATCGCTGATCCAACCGCGAAACAAGCCGCTTTGACCAATATAGATTCCGAAGCTCAAATCAACCTCAAAAAAAGTTTAACTGCTAAAATACCTGAAGGGCTTACAGTGATAGAAGGTTCTATCGTGTTCAATTCCAAAGAGTTAGCAACCAAAGACGAATCTTCATCAGTAGTGGTAGGCAAAGAAATAACAGCTTACGCAATAATGTTAAATAAACAAGATTTATCAAAAATAATAACCGAACAATACATTTCCAAATCTCCTGATTGGCAAAATATCAGATCTATAGTGAGCGACTTCTCTCTTTTAAAAATAAAAACCCCTCCTCAAAATTTTGATAACAATACAAGGTTAAATCTTGAAATAATCGGTCCAGCAGAAGTCATAGCTGATATTGATACAGATGCCATAAAAACCAGATTACTAGGCGCTCCCAAAAAAGACGCTGCCCAACTTATCAAAGAGTACAATGGTATTTCGGGTATAACATCTATTATAAAACCTATTTGGAAGCAATCTTTCCCAACCAGTCCTTCCAAAATCTACGTGCAAACCGTCACCCATAAATAAACTTGACACTTATACGGCTTATATGCTAACCTTTTCCTATTGTTCAAATGACAGATAAAGAGAGGTTGGAAACAAAAATTGGTCTGATAACGGAAGCGCTTCCGAATGCGTTTTTTCGTGTCAAATTAAAAGATGAAGAGTTGTTGGCCTATTTATCGGGCAAGATGCGATTAAACAGAATCAAAGTCATCATTGGTGATTCTGTGGAAGTAGTGCTTGATCCATATGGGGGCAAGGGCCGAATCATCCGAAGACTGGATAGTAGAAAAACAATATAAATAGAAAAAATGAAAGTAAAAGCTTCAATAAAAACAATGTGCCCAAAATGTAAAATGGTCCGACGAGGAGGCGTTTTATTTGTGGTTTGCAGTGGAAACCCAAAACACAAACAAAGACAAGGATAAATATATAAATAAAAAATAATAAAATGAGAATTTTAGGCATTACAATACCAGAAAAAAAGAGACTCGAAATCGGGCTGACTTTCCTTTTTGGTGTTGGTAGATCACGCGCTCAAAAGATTTTAGATAAAGCCAAAGTGGATTGGGCTACTACCGCAGAAAACTTAAGCCCAGAAAAAGAAAACGAAATAAAGAAAATCATAGAAGCATTAAAAATCGAGGGGGATTTGAAAAGAGAGGTTTCTGGTAACATAAAAAGGCTCAAAGATATCAAATGCTATCGAGGAGTCAGACACAGCAGATCATTACCGGTCAGAGGTCAGCGGACCAAAACCAATTCCCGAACACGCAGAGGTAACACCAGGAAGACTATGGGTACAGGCAGGAGAGCAGTAGAAAAGAAATAAAATTTTAAATATTTAAATATCAAAAATGGGTAAAAAAAGAATTGTAAAAACAGAAGATGAGACAAAAGCAGAAGGTGTCAAAACAAACACAGAGAATATTTCTAATAGAAAAAGATTAGACGCTGGCATACTTTTTGTTCGTTCAACATACAACAACACCGAATTAATATTGACCGACAAAAAAGGTAACGTCATGGCAGTTGAATCAAGCGGTAAACTAGGTTTCAAGGGCGCCAAAAAAGGTACTCCATTCGCAGCTGCCAAAGTGGGCGAAACCTTGGCTATCAAAGCCCAGACCTTGGGAGTCAAAGAAGTGTCAGTCGTGGTCAAAGGAGTAGGTTCAGGTAGAGAGTCGGGTATAAGAGGTTTTATATCCAAAGGGGTAAACATAACTTCTATAAAAGACGCAACACCAGTACCACATAACGGTCCAAAACCCAAAAAACCAAGAAGAGTATAATTTTAAAAATATATGAAAATAGGCTCAAAATACAAAATAGCACGTCGTCTCAAAGCTCCAATTTTTGAAAAAACCCAAACTCAAAAATATGCACTTCGAGAAGACCGCAAAAAAAATAAGAAATCTTTTAATAAACCCAAGACTGATTTTGGTATTCAATTGAATGAAAAACAAAAAGCTAGGATGTTTTATTGCGTTACTGAAAAACAATTTGCCAAATATGTAAGACAAGCTCTAGAAAGAAAAACAGATTCCCCAAAAACAACTCTTCTGAAATCTTTAGAACACCGTCTTGATAATGTTATTTGGAGAGCAGGCATTTTGCCAACCCACCTTTACGCCAGACAAGCAGTCAGTCACGGCCACTTTTTGGTAAACAACAAAAAAGTTTACGTGCCTTCTTTTAATGTAAAAGCTGGCGATAAAATCACAATCAGAGAAGGTAGCAAAAACAGCAAAATGTTTACCGAATTAGATAATAAAATAATAGAAACCAAATCACCAGAATGGATCGCGTGGAACAGCCAAACCAAAGAGCTTACCATAAAAAACAGCTCTTTCGCTGAAAAATCTGATTTGATGTTTGATCTTGGTCAAGTTATTGAATATTACCAAAGATAATTTTATACAAAAAAATTTAATTCTAACTTTTAATATTATGACAATGGAAAATTTTGATAAAACAATCGTATTACCTTCAAAACCTAGGATAGTCTCCGAAGAAGGCAACAGAGGTGTTTATGAAATTGACGGGTTTTATCCTGGCTACGGATTTACTATAGGCAATAGTTTACGTCGCATTATTTTATCTTCCTTGCCTGGAGCAGCTATAACCTCAGTCAAAATTGACGGTGTAGAGCACGAATTTTCTTCAATCAAAGGAGTCAAAGAAGATGTAGTAATGATAATGCTTAATATCAAAAGATTAAGACTCAAAATACTTTCTGACGAACCTCAGATTTTGACTATCAAAACCAAAGGTGTAAAGACAGTAACCGCAAAAGATATCGAGACTCCTGGCCAAGTAGAAGTCATAAACCCAGAGTTAGTCATCGCCACCCTTACAGATAAAGATTCAAATCTAAATATCGAAATGACAGTAGAAAAAGGTTTGGGATTCGTGAGCCGAGACAGTCTTGGTAAAAACAAAGTTGATATTGGTACTATTGTTTTGGACGCCAATTTCACCCCAATCAGAAGAGTTAGTTACGAAGTAGAAAACATGCGAGTTGGTGACCGAACTGATTTTAATCGTCTAAGAATCCTTATAGAAACCGATGGCAGCCTGAGCCCAAAAGAATCTCTTGAAAAATCTATCAACATAATGATCGGCCAATTGAAAGCTATAACCGGTTTTGAAGAAAAAGAGAGCTCAGTAGACTCAAATATTTCAGATGAAGAAATGCAAGGAGAAAACAATGAAGAAAACCAAAAATTAGACCCAGAATTCCTCAAAACTCGTATCGAAAACCTAAACCTTTCAGCCAGAACCCTAAACGCCTTATCAAGTGCCAATATCAGAACCATCGGTGGTTTGGCCCGAAAGAAAGAAAAAGACATCTTGGAAGTAGAAGGCCTTGGAGCTAAAGGTGTAGCCGAAATCAAAAGAGTTTTAGGAGAACATGGTATAACATTGAAGTAAGATGAGACACAACAACCACAACAGAAAATTTGGCAGAGTGACTAAAGTTAGAAAAGCTTTGATTAATTCTCTAGCTCGATCTTTGGTATTGCATGAAAAAATGGAAACTACCGAACCAAAAGCCAAAGAATTGAGACCTTTCATAGAAAAACTCATAACCAAAGGCAAGTTGCAAACTGTGGCAGCCAGAAGATCAGTGAGCGAAAAAATCGGCCCCAAAGCTTCAAAAATTTTGGTTGACACACTTTCAAAAAAATACGAAAACCGAAAAGGCGGATTCACTAGGATCATAAAATCAGGAAGAAGAATGTCAGACGGCAGTAAAATGGCAATTATTGAATTTGTAAAATAAAATTTATGGAATACATTATAGACGCACAAGGTAAAAAATTAGGTAGACTCGCATCGGAAGCGGCAACTATCTTGATGGGCAAAAATAGAGTTGATTTTGTGCGGAACGCTATCCCAGAAGTAAAATTGAAAATAACAAATTCTTCCAAAATAGAGACCAGCAACAAAAAAATGTTGGAAAAAGTTTACAAAAATTATTCTGGCTATCCAGGTGGTTTGAGAGAAAGAACCATGAAAAAAGTGGTAGAAGATTTTGGTATGAAAGAGGTTTTGAGGATTGCCATCAAAGGTATGTTGCCAAAAAACAAATTAAGAGACCGAATGATGAAAAATTTATTAATTACGAAATAATGGAAACTAAAATGCCAGTCACAAAAGAAAAAACCGAAAAAAATGATGGGAGATACACCGAAGCCGTCGGCCGAAGAAAAACTGCATCAGCTAGAGTACGCATCACTCCGGCTTCCAAAAATAGTTTCAAAGTAAATGGCCGAGATTTGGCCTCATATTTCCCAACCGCAGAACTTCGCAAGATCGTAGAAGAAGCCACTGCCAAATTGAAAGAGGGCACTTTTGAAATTACTATACACGTCAAAGGGGGCGGCATACATTCTCAGGCAGAAGCTGTCCGTCATGGCATAGCCAGAACTTTGGTTAAATACGATGATTCCACCAAAACCAAAATGAAAACCGCCGGCTTCTTGAAGCGCGACCCTCGCTCCAAAGAAAGACGTAAATTCGGCCTCAAAAAAGCCCGCAAATCTCCACAATGGAGCAAGAGGTAGGGATTTCTCATTAAATTTACACAATTAACAAAATCTTTTGTAAAGCTTTACAAAGGGTTTTGTTTGGTGTATAAATGTGGCAGACCGAAAATCCTAGAAAGGAGGGCTTGTGATAGTTAAAGCGGTTCTGTGTGATCTCGATGGAGTCCTCCTGGATACATTCCGGAGCGGTCTTCAAAAAATACACATACTCTGCGCCATGCATGAGGTACCGTACGGTCGAGAAACTCGCACCAAACTTACCAACGCTTGGGGCATGCCAGCCATTGAACTTCTAACGCATTGTTTGGGAGTGAATCAATCGCTGGCAAAAGAAATGAATCGAGTATGGGAAACCCTAGACACTTCTCAAAGGCCGCAACTCATACCGGGTGCTCGTGAAGTATTGCTGTGGCTTAGACATAACAAGTTTAAGCTGGCTCTCATCACTTCAAGACACAAAAAGTGGCTCACCGAGCTTCTAGACGAGATCGACCTGTTAAACAAGTTCGAAGTGATAACGGCCAAAGAGGATTGCCCGCACCACAAACCGGACCCAAGAGTTTTCAGGTATGCTCTAGAGCGCCTCGAGGAGTTGGGGATCGCCAAGGAAAATTGTATTTTCGTTGGAGATACTCCGAGTGACACTCAAGCCGGTCACGCGGCCGGATTGGAGACACTAGTGGTCCAGACTGGTCCGTATATGATCGAGCATGTGAATCAATACCCCATAAAGCTCGGCAACATACTGCGGTCCATCGATGATCTGCCTTTCTGGATCGAAAAAAACCACGAAGGCGTCCTCGATAAGATCTATTTATAAAAAGGTGCGATGGATTTTCCTTCGCCCTTTTCTTTTATTAAATTATTGATTTTTCCTCAAAAATCACTATAATGAGCCCTATGAACGAGGACGAAAACAAAAATGAGGAATTAGAAGAGACTGATGAAGTCTCTTTTGATGAAGAGATAGATGAAGAAGGGCAAACCAATCAAGCCGGATTGGTCAAAAAACTACGAGCAAAAATAAAAGAATTGACAGAAAAAAATCAGGAATATTTGACAGGTTGGCAAAAAGAGAGAGCCGACGGGGTAAATTTGAGGAAAAGATTGGAAGAAGAAAAAAAGGATTTTGCCAAATTCGCCAAAGAAGACATCGCTACCGAGATCATAACCGTATTAGATTCATTTGATTCGGCTTTCAAAAACAAAGAAGCTTGGGAGAAAGTTGATGCAAATTGGCGCAAAGGAGTAGAGTACATCCATGCCCAACTTATAAACGTCTTAGCTAACCATGGAGTTTCAGTCATAAACCCACTTGGTGAAGCGTTTGATCCTAATCGTGATGATGCTATAGAAAATGTAGCAATTGAAAATGAAAAAGAAGACGGTAAAATAGTTGAAGTCCTAAGTGTCGGCTACAAATTGCAAAACAAAATAATCAGAGCACCTAAAGTCAAAGTAGGTAAGTCTGACAAATAAAAGCTAAAACTATTTTTGTCAAGTGCACAAAAGAGAGGAGCGGATGTATAATTGGGGACGCGAAATTAAAACTTTTATTATTTAACTTTCAAACTTATGTCAAAAATCATAGGAATAGATTTAGGAACTACCAACTGCGCTGTCGCTGTCATGGAGAGTGGAAACCCTAAAATAATCGAAAACATCGAGGGGGCAAGGACCACACCTTCTATCGTAGCTATTTCAAAAACCGGCGAAAGACTAGTGGGACTTTTGGCAAGGAGACAAGCCGTCACCAACCCAACCAACACAGTTTTTGGTATCAAAAGATTTATCGGTCACGATTTCAAAGAAGAAGCAGTCCAAAAAGATAAAGACACAGTGCCTTTTGAAATTTCAGCATCCTCGACTGGCAGTGTCCAAGTCAAAATGAACGATCATATTTACCGACCAGAAGAAATATCGGCTATGATACTTTCTAAACTCAAAGCTGACGCTGAAGCCAAATTGGGCGAAAAAGTGACTCAAGCCATCATCACCGTCCCAGCTTATTTCAACGACGCCCAAAGGAAAGCCACCAAAGACGCTGGTCAAATCGCTGGTTTGGATGTTTTGAGAATCATAAACGAACCGACAGCCGCCGCTCTCGCTTATGGATTCAACAAAAAGAAAAACGAACAAATAGCGGTCTTCGATTTTGGAGGCGGAACTTTTGATATCTCTATTTTGGAAGTAGGGGATGACGTAGTTGAAGTCAAAGCTACTGATGGAGATTCACACTTGGGCGGTAAAGACATTGATCAAAAGATTATACATTGGTTGGCTAACGAATTTAAAAAAGAATCGGGTATAGATATCACCAAAGATTCATTGGCATTACAAAGATTGGATGAAGCCGCTGAAAAAGCCAAGATTGAGCTCTCTACAGCTACCGACACTGAAGTAAACATCCCTTTCATCACTTCTGACTCTTCTGGCCCTCGCCATTTACTTATCAAAATGAACCGCGCCAAATTGGAAGAACTCTCTGATGAATTCATCCAAAGAGCGATGGAGATCACCAAACGTGCCATAGAATCTTCACCTTTCAAAGTTAATGAGATAGAAGAAATCGTATTGGTCGGTGGCCAAACTCGTATGCCAAAAATAATCGAAGAAGTCAAAAAGTTTTTTGGCAAAGAACCAAATAAGAGTATCAACCCAGACGAAGTGGTGGCTCTCGGTGCGGCCATCCAGGGCGGTATCATCGGTGGCGATGTCAAAGATATTTTGCTTTTGGATGTCATACCACTTTCTCTTGGTATAGAAACTATGGGTGGAGTAGCCACCAAACTCATTGATCGCAACACCACGATCCCATCTTCCAAATCTCAGACCTTTTCAACTGCCGCTGATAATCAGACTAGTGTAGAGATACATGTAGTTCAAGGCGAAAGAGCATTGGTAACAGACAACCGCACTCTCGGTCGGTTTATTTTGGACGGCATCCCTCCAGCATCAAGAGGAGTACCTCAGATTGAAGTTACTTTTGACATAGACGCCAACGGTATTTTGAGTGTCAAAGCCAAAGATAAATCATCGGGCAAAGAACAATCTATCAAGATAGAAGGTTCAAGTGGTCTTTCAAAAGAAGAAATTGAAAAAATGCAAAAAGACGCTGAAACTCACGCTAGCGACGACGCCAAGAAAAAAGAATTATTGGAGACCAAAAACCTAGCCGAGCAAATCATTTACACTACCGAAAAAGCCCTAAAAGATGCAGAAGGTAAAATCTCAGACGAAATCAAAAAAGGGGTAGAAGAAAAAGTGAAAGAACTAAAAGAAGTAAAAGATAAAGACGACATGAGTGCAATAAAAACCGCAACCGAAAACCTTTCCAAAGAAATTCAAAAAATAGGGGAGTATATGCAGAAGAATAGTAGCCAGCAGTCAGCATCAAGTAGTGAGAAAAAGAAACCAGAAGAACCAAAAGAAGAAAATTCTGGAGAAAATACAGGCGAGACAAAGAGCTAAATTTCTGATATAATTGAGTTAAATTCAATATTCGTAGTCATTCGCATCATTTGAATGAATTCGTATATTGGTATCACGCCATGAAAAACTACTACGACATACTTGGTATAGACAAAAAAGCCTCAAAAGACGATATAAAGAAGGCTTTTAGAGCGTTAGCTCACAAATACCACCCAGACAAAAAAGGCGGAAACGCTGAAAAATTCAAAGAAGCTAGCGAGGCTTATAGCGTACTTTCTGACGATCAAAAAAGAGCTCAGTACGATATGTATGGTCAAAATTTTGCTGGAGCAAACCCTGGTCAAGGATTCAATGGTTTTCAAGGTAATTGGCAAGATTTTGCCGGTCAAAACGGTTTTGATTTTGGAGCCGAAGGTTTTGATTTGGGAGATATTTTTGGTGAATTCTTTGGCGGTAACCGTGGAAGTAAAGCCAAAAGGGGTCGCGACATATCCATCGACATAGAGCTTAATTTTGAAGAGGCAGTTTTCGGAGTAGATCGAAATATTCTTTTAAACAAAATATCAGTTTGCCAAGTTTGTAATGGCACTGGTGGCAAAAAAGGGACTGAAAACATAAACTGCCAAACCTGCAACGGCAAAGGCAAGATCAGAGAAATGAAAAGGACTATTTTTGGTTCCATTGAAGTTTCCAAAACTTGCGAAACTTGTGCAGGCACTGGCAAAATACCCAAAGAAAAATGCAATTTTTGTGATGGCTTAGGAGTCCTCAAAAAAGAAGAGGAAATAAAAATAAAAATCCCCGCCGGCATAGAAAACGGTGAAATGATCCGTCTCTCTGGTGGAGGTGAAGCCGTAAAGGGCGGGGCATCGGGCGATCTTTATATCAAAACCCATGTCAAAAAACACAAAACTTTCAGCAAAGAAGGTAACAATTTGATAATGAAATTAGACGTTAAATTGTCAGACGCTTTACTGGGGGCCAAAATAGACATCCAAACTTTGGACGGACTTTCTACTCTCAATATTCCAGAAGGTATAAATACTGGCGATATTTTACAGATTAAGGGTAAAGGGGTGCCTGATCAAAACCGAAGCCGAGGTGACATCTTGATCCATATCAAAGTGGCTTTACCCAAAAAACTTTCCAAATCTGCTCGTGAAGCTATCACCAAACTCCGCGAAGAGGGCATTTAATATTTGTATTTCAAAATTTGTAGTATAATCACACCATGTTTGGCTTTACTGGAATTTTTGGAATAATGGCCGGGATACTTTCTTTCTCTGCTTATTTATTTTATATAGTCGCAATACTCAAAGGCAAAACCAAACCCAGCCGAGCCACTTGGTTCATTTGGGCCATAATCGGCATCATCTTGGCTATAAGCTACCGAGCTTCCGGTGCCGAAGATACTATTTGGGTAGCGGTTAGTGAAGCGATCGCACCTACGATCATCGCCTTGCTTGCCATAAAATACGGCGTGGGTGGAACTGAAAAAATAGACATCATTGCCTTCGTAGGAGCTTTATTCAGCCTGGTTCTTTGGTGGGTTTTTGGCTCACCAGTGGTAGCTCTGGTCGCTAATTTGGCTATAGATTTTTTTGCGGCCATACCTACAATAAAAAAATCATGGACCACCCCAGAAGAAGAGGACCGTTTCGCTTGGTCACTCACCCAGACCGGTAATTTGTTTAATTTGTTTGCGATTGACAAGATTATATTTGGTGTTATAATATACCCAGTCTACACATTCCTAATAGACGGGGTAATAACAGGACTTTTATTTAGAAAAATTAATATAAAAAAATAAATTTATGTCGACTAAAGTAACGGTTAGTAAAAGCGGAATTCATGGCAAAGGAATATTTGCAACTAGAGATATAGCGAAAGGAGAGATTGTTTTTATAATAAAAGGCCCTAGAATGTTTAAGGTAAACAACGGCAAAAAAGACGCACTATCACATCCTGACTGGGTTGGTTTCAAGATGAATAATTGGGTTGACCCTATCCCACCCTATAAATATTTAAATCATTCTTGCAATCCAAATTGCGGTATAAAAGGAAAAGTCGAAGTTGTTGCTCTAAAAGATATCAAAAAAGGTGACGAGACAACCACTGATTATTCTATAATAGAAGCTGATCAATTATGGTCCATGAAATGCGCTTGTGGAGAAAAAAATTGCCGAAAAATAATCAAATCTATTCAATTTTTGCCAACTAAACAATTTTCTCGTTATTTTCCATACATACCAACTTACTTTAGGACCTTATACCTCAAAAACCACAAAATAAAACCAGAGTATACATAGTTGACAAAAAATATTTTAATACCATACTAAACACAGACAGGCAACCCCCTGTACTTTAGATAGGAGAGCACCAGCTGAGCTTTCCTTGAGGAAAGGGATAATACCATGCAAACACTGGAAAAAATCCAGGAACCTATTCCCGATTATCGTTGTATTGTTTTTCGTGCGGGAAGCGATGATTACCCAGACGAACCATGCGACGACGACGAGGACGGGGACGACTAATTGCCGAAATAACCCAACAGAAGCCCCTTGCAGTTTGAGGGGCTTCCTTAATTATCTACAAATTGCAACGTTAAATTGATCTTCTTTAACAAATTTATTAATAACAATCAAGAAATCCTCCAATTTTAAATCATCGAATGCGTCTTTATACATTTTAAGACTAAGATTTTCTTCAAATATAAAAAGCTGTTCACAAAAATTGACCAGATCATTTGTTGTCTGCAATTCTCTTTTTAAATTTTTAATAATTCTATTTTTTTCATTTTCAAATTCTTCTTTACTGATTTTACCATTTTTTATTTCTATTACTTGTTGCTTTATTATCTCAATACACTTATTAATGTCTTGATAATTTGAAGAAAAATAAATATCAAAAATACTCCAATCATAGCCCCCATTTAACGATGAAAAAGCTGAATATACAAAAGACTCTTTGTATCTAAGGTTTGATAACAAAACAGAACCGCGACCCACTCCAAATATATTATTGAATATCTTTAAAGCTATTTTTTCTTTTACAGATAATTTGTCAAATATAGCCAAACTACAAACGGTGTACGCCTGTTTTCCGTCGGCTATATTTTTTTCAATTATTTTATTGCGATTTTTATTTGGCAACATTTTTGGAAAAAAAATATTATCCAGACCTAAGTATTTTTCAATTTTTATTTCAGGTAAATTTTGTTTTATGTTATCAACAATATTTTCTTCAAAATCTCCAGCAATTACTATGTTTAGTTTTCCTGATGTTATATTTTTATCATGATGTTTAATCACATCGTCAACAGTTATATTTAATACCTCCTGTTCTGTACCAATTATAGAGTTCTCTAGAGGTGTTCCTGCAAAAGAATTTTTCCTTCGTAATTCCCAAACAAATTTAGACGGATTACTTTTCTTTTCTAGAAATTCTGACAAAATAGATTTCCTTTCATTTTCAAAAACATTATTATCAAATATTCTTCTATCTAAAAAACTTTTCATTAACAAAAGAGCTTTTTCAATATCTTCTTTATCAGAAATTTCAATATTTACTCTTAAAACATCATTACCTGTTGTCGCTGAAAAATTTCCACCAAATTGTTCCAAATATTTAGCTATCTGATCTTTTGATTTAAAAAAAGAAGTAGAAGCTACAAATAAATGTTCTAGACAATGAGCCACTCCGGGTTTTTCATCAAAACGAGAACCAGCAAAAAAAGTAAACCTTATGGCCAAAGGAGCATCTTTTTTATAAAGTTTATACACAATAGCACCATTAATTGTATTTTTTTCAATTTTTATTTCAGGGAATAACATACCCCTAAGAATACCACACTATTGACAAAAAGTATTTTAAGACCATACTAAACACAGACAGGCAAACCCAGTACTTTGGATGGGAGAGCAGCTAGCTAGGCTCTTCTTGAGGAAAGGAGAAAAATATGTACGGTGATTCCACTGTGCCAGACGATCGTTGTATCATCTACCGTTGTGGCGACGACGATTCTGTTGTGTCCGGTAATTACGACGCTGATAGCGATGCTGACAGCGACGACAAGGACAACTAAGCAACCAGAGTCCCCCTGCGATTCGCGCGGGGGGATTTCTTATTTAACAAACTACAAAATAAAATATGTTATAATACCAATATGGACAAAAAGTCTAAAGTTTTGTTTGTGTGTTTTATTTTATTGATATTATTTTCTATATCTTTTTCTTTTTATAAATATATATATTTAGAGGATATAAACTTTTTCACTGACCCAGAAAACATTCCCGGTAGTTTTGACCCTATAAAAAATATTTTTACCAAAATATAATGAACGAGATACAAAATTTAATTTCGGCCTGCGAATGGGGATCAAGTAAATTTTTGATTTTTTCTACTAATGTTTTTGACCCGATTATTTACTATTCACACCTTTTCCCTTTGATATCTTCCCTTATTTTAGTGATATTTTTGTATGTCAAAAGCAATAAAACTCCAGCCACAAAAATACTTTTAGCCACCGTATTTACTTTAGGTATATGGCTTTTGGGGGATTTAATACTTTGGGCTACCGACAAACCCTCAGTCACTATGTATGTTTGGACAATTATAAATATGGTTGAACCGATGGTCTATGCGGGCTTACTTTATTTTCTTTATTTATTTATTGACGAAAAAGATATATCTTTTATAAA
This sequence comes from Minisyncoccota bacterium, assembly GCA_041664625.1. GTDB lineage: Bacteria > Patescibacteriota > Minisyncoccia > Phycocordibacterales > WO2-35-19 > WO2-35-19. The sequence continues at coordinate 21,111 of JBAYKK010000003.1, read as the reverse complement.
AAAGGCAATCATCATTACACTATTGACGCCCACTGTAATCTTGGCTTCCACCAAATTTACATTATTGGGCTACGATATATCAAACTGCGATAGGGATGCAGTAGAAGGGCCTCTCGTATACTATGGCTATTTTATTGAATGTATATTCATACTCTGGATGCTTTTCTTTGCCATCAAAAGTTACATAAAAAATAAATTAAAAGAAAAACGCCCAAAAATAGCGTTAATTACTTTTGGAAGTTTAGGGTTCCTTATTGCTTTCTCTTTTGGGAATGTAATCGGCAGTTTGTTTGATGCTAATTCGATATTTGGAGATTATAGTTGGACAGTGGGGCAATATGGTATTTTTGGTATTCCAATCTTTTTAGTATTTCTGACTTATGTAATAGTGAAATACAAAACCTTTAAGATCAAAATTTTTGGTGCTCAAATCCTTATGATGGGATTAATGATCTTAATCGGTTCTCAATTTTTCTTCATCAAAACAAATACAAACCAAATACTCACTGGCATCACGCTAGTATCATCAATAGTATTTGGAGTATTTCTCATCCGCTCAGTAAAAAAAGAAGTTGCCCAAAGAGAGGAGATTGAAAGGTTGGCGCAAGATTTGGCCGAGTCCAATGAGAAGTTAAAAGAACTGGACCAAATGAAGTCAGAATTTTTGTCGTTAGCCAGTCATCAGATACGAGCGCCACTTACGGCTATCAAGGGCTATTCCTCAATGCTTTTAGAAGGGGATTTTGGAGTCTTGCCTCAAAAAGCAACCGACTCAGTCCAGACCATTATGAAATCTTGCCAAAATTTGATAAACATAGTGGCTGACTTTTTAAATATTTCCCGTATTGAACAAGGTCGGATGGTATACGAAAAAAGTAATTTTGATTTAGCTGAATTAACCTTAGAAGTCATCAACGAATTAAAACCAAATATTGAAAACTCGGGATTGAATTTGGAAGTTGACATACCTCAGGGCTTAGACACAAAAATTAACGCCGACCGAAACAAAATAAAACAAGTGATCGGTAACATCATTGATAATTCTCTCAAATATACTCTCAAAGGTAGTTTGAAAATCTCCGTATCAAACGAAATAGACAAAGCTCAGTCCTCACATGAAGCTACGGCGGGCAAAGTAAAGATTGCCGTCAAAGACACTGGAGTTGGCATCGACCCAAGCGAAATGAATAAACTTTTTGAAAAATTTTCTAGGACCAAAGATGCAGGCAAGACCAATGTTACTGGTACCGGCCTAGGTCTTTATATTGCCAAAAAAATGGTAGAGGCTCATGGTGGTGATATAAAAGTTTCTTCCGAAGGTGTGGGCAAAGGCACTACATTTATCATTGAACTACCCAAAACTAACTAAACTAAAAAGCATTTAGGTAAAATGAAAAGAAGCGCCTCACCCCAGCGCTCCTTTTTTGTAGATACTTCTTTAAAATCTCGCCTCTAACTTTACGTTAGTGGCTTGGGTGACTTCAGCAACCAACTTGTAATCTGGATCAATCCAGACCCCGTTGATTTTGACTAATATCTGCTCCAAAGAAAGGCCACTAAAGAGCACCCCCCAGGCTCGGCTCTTTCTCAGTTTAGACCTTTCCGTACTCAAAGTTCTCTTGATGCGATTCAGTTCCGCTTCAGAGAGCAAGTCTTTGTATTTTTGGAAATTTTCCATTTCCCCAAGTACCGAAAGACCGATCTGCCGAATCTCATGGGTTACTCGAGATTCGTTTCCAAATATTTCCCAATATTCCCTGAATAATCTGACCACATCATGAGCTGGGAGATTGTCAAAGAGAATGTTCCAGGCCTTATGCTCGACCCGACGCACTACCGAGATATTTTCTTCAGTAGTCTGACCACCAAACCTCCGAGGTTTGCGGTGGTGTATATTGAAACCAGGTGGGCTCTTTTTTCTTCTCAAAAACCACCTCTCTTTCTTTTTCTATCAACAGCATACTCCCATATTTAAAAAAAGGAAATGTGTAAAAATCTGCTAGAATGTCCCTATGATCCCGTAGTGAATTTTGGCAATAATTCCTACGGAATTGGTTATTAAATAACATTGCCAAAATCTACTACGGGATGACCCAAAAAGAAGCTTTGAATATATTGAAGACTGGCCGAAATGTATTTTTGACTGGTGCTGCTGGTAGTGGCAAAACTCATATTTTAAGAGAATACATAAACTATCTGCGAGACCTCAATGCCCAGATCGGCATTACAGCTTCAACCGGCATAGCCGCGACTCATATGGGCGGGACCACTATCCACTCTTGGAGTGGAGTTGGTATCAGAGACAATTTGAGTAAAAGCGATATAGAAGAAATAGCTGAAAAAAAACACATAAAGAAAAACATCTCTGAAGCAAAAGTTTTGGTGATAGACGAGATATCAATGTTGCATCATTTCCGACTAGATCTGATAGAAAAAATAATAAAAAAAATAAAAAATTCAGACGAACCTTTTGGTGGCATGCAAGTGGTTTTTTGTGGAGATTTTTTTCAGTTACCACCAGTTAGGAAGTCTTTTGAACCAGAAGTTTTCTTTGCTTATCATTCAGAGACTTGGAAAAAGCTTGACCTCAAAATCTGCTACCTTTCTGAACAACACAGGCAAAATGATTTGGAATATTTGAAAATATTAAACGCAGTTAGAGATGCCAAAGTTTCAAATGAAATTTTAGAAATCTTAAACACTCGATTTAACAAAAAACCAGAATTTGAACCGACCAAACTCTATTCACACAACCGAGATGTGAACAGTGAAAACGAAACCGAACTTGAAAAAATTTCAGGTAAAGTTTTTGAATACGAAATGCAAGAAAAAGGCCGACCATACATGATAGAGAATTTACAAAAAAGTTGTTTGGCTCCCAAAATTTTGCGTCTAAAAGTTGGCGCTAAAATAATGTTTGTAAAAAATAATTTTGAAGAAGGTTTCGTCAACGGCACTTTGGGGGTAGTAGTGAAATGTACTCATGATGAAATACACGTGAAAACTGTCTCTGGCAAAGTAATCGAAGTAGAACAAGAAAGTTGGCGCATAGAGGAAGAAGGTAAGAGTAAAGCAGAAATAACTCAATACCCCCTACGTTTGGCTTGGGCAATCACTGTCCACAAAAGCCAAGGAATGTCATTGGACTCAGCTGAGATCGACTTATCAGCCTCTTTTGAGAGAGGTATGGGTTATGTCGCCCTTTCTCGGGTACGCTCACTAGCAGGGCTTTTCCTCAAAGGTTTGAACGAGATGGCTTTGAAAGTGAACGAAGAGGTTTTGGAATTTGATAAAAAATTTAGAGAACTTTCAGAAACATCCGCTTTTCATATCAAAACTATGGGCGACAAAAAACTATCCGAAATGCATGAGACTTTTGCTAAAAAAGTAAGCGGTGAAAGTAAAAATAAAAAAGAAAAGAAGTTAGACACAGTGAGCGAAACCAAAAAAATGCTAGATGATGGCAAAAGTCTCAAAGAGATAGCCAAAGAGAGGGGACTCAAGCTCGGCAGTATTTTAGATCATATAGAAAAAATAAAAGAGAAAGACCCAAATTATAATATCTACAATCTCAGAGACAACTTGACCAAAAATAAGTTTAAAGAGATTTATAACGCTTTCCGCAAAATCGGCATAGGTGAAGGCGAGGGCTACAGACTGGCTCCAGTCAAAGAAATCCTCGGTGCCAAATACTCCTACGAAGACCTCCGCCTCGTCCGCTTATTTTTGTAAATAATTTATACTAGATGCCCAGGGTCTAATGTAGACGACGAGATTTTTGTTTATAAAATATCTCTAAATTGCTCGAGATCTGATTTTCTTTCTTCTTCGTTTGCTGGGCGATGTATGGCATTTCTAAAAAAATCATTCCCATCATCAGTTTTCCTGGGGAAGTGTTCCCCAAAAATAGCCCTGATACTGCCTTTATCAGATTTGCCAGGATTCGTATTTTCTCCAGTGACAAACTTGAGTTTTTCCACAATATCATCACCGCCTTTGAGTAAGATTATTTCTGAAGATGCAGTGGTCAAATACTTGCCAGTTTCTTTTTGGATGTCGAGAGGAAAGTTTTCTGATCTTGAATCAACAAATTTTTCTGGCAATATTTTTCTTACCCTTTTTTGAATTGAAAATCCTTCATGTTCCAATCTTCTGACGACTTCATCTGCTCTATCTACCGCATCAGGTTTTATAACCACCACAGCTAGATTTTCAGGCTCATTTATAGTCTCTATTTGCTTCCTTTCTTCTTGATTATTTCTTATATTTTCCATTCTATTCAAATTTATCAAAAGTCACATTTTTTAATTTATCAAAATCGTAACCATAATGCTTAAAAACATACCTGGCATCTTTATCAAATCTCTTTTCCCAATCAAAGCCAACCTTTTCAGCAACCACTTTTATTTCTTCGACCGAATCTCCTTCTAATTCAACATACACAGGGATTTTGGGCCAAGTATCTATATCAAAAGTCACCCCATCCAATTTGAAAGTATGTCTGTACTTTTGAATTTGTCTGTACCTAATCAAATCTAAAGCTTCCAAAAAAAGTCTAGCTGCATTTATATTTAATATTTCAAATTCAATCTCTTGAGCACTGTCTACTTTCTGTTTAGAATTATGTTTATAGGTGAGTATTACCTTATCTTCTTTTTTTCTGAGTCTTACAAATTTATTTTGATTCAGCCAGTCCAATTTCTGGTCATAAAATATTTCTTCATCCAATCTGGTCTCCCCACCATCAAATGCTCCGAGTTTTTTAATTTAGCAATAAGCTTCTCCTTATCTATTTCCAAAAATCTAGTCTCGAATTCAGTTTTCATAATATAACAATACCATAGTTTGAAATTTTGTGGTATTGTAAAATCATGAAAGATATAAAAATATGGACAGGGGAGATGGGAGGTTACAAACTATTGGACTCGGGCAACAAGCAAAAACTAGAAGAAATTAACGGCGTCAAAATCGTGAGGAATGAGCCTAGAGCTTGGTGGCAGAAAAATGACGCAAGAATATGGAATCATGAATTATGCAAAAAAGAACTGGAAACAGTAGTAGATATTGGAATTGGGGGAATCAAAGCCAAAATTAAATTCAAAAATACTTCCAAACATATCGGCATTTTCCCAGAGCAATTCCCACAATGGAAATGGATAGAGGAGAGAATTATGAATTATGAATTAAGAAGTATGAATGAAAAGGAGGGGAAAGAAAAAAAAGAATTAAATATTTTAAATCTATTTGGCTACACCGGAATTGCAAGTTTAGTTGCCGCCAAAGCGGGCCTGTCCCGCGAAGCTTCAGCGAAGTGGGGAGCCAAAGTCACTCATGTAGATGCTTCCAAACCATCAGTGGATTGGGCAAGAGAAAACCAAAAACTCTCAGGCCTCCAAGACGCGCCGATCAGATGGATCGTAGATGACGTTATCAAATTTATAAAAAAAGAAGCAAAAAACGGCAAAAAATACGATGCGATCATCATGGATCCGCCAAGTTACGGCAAAGGACCCAAAGACGAGGTCTGGAAAATAGAAGAACAACTACCAGAACTCCTGCAAGCTTGCCGAGCCATTTTGAGTGAAAACCCACTCTTTATAATTTTCAATATGTATTCAACTGAGCTTTCATCAATTTCTGTAGCCAATTTACTTTCTGAAATAACTAAGGACTTAGGAGCCTGCCCGCTAACGCCTGAGCGTAGCAATGGCGGGCGGGGTAATATCGAGGTCGGTGAATTAGCTATCAATCAGCAAAATTTAAAACTTTTGCCCATGTCCATTTTTGCCATTTGGATAAATTACAAATATTAATTTAAAAAACATGAATCTAGAAGATGAAAATATAAACAGAAAAATAAATGCAATTGGTGAAGAAATTGAAAGAGCAACTCCAAAAGATGAAGAAATAGCACAAGAAATAGCTAAGATAGAAGACGATTTGAAAGATGATGTTTTGAGTGCAGAAAACGCGGCTGATTTAATAGAATATTTTTTAACAAATGGAGACATATCTCCAGAAACTCCAGTCGGAGATATACCTAACCTTTTAAGGAAACTATCCGCTCATTTGAATGAAAAGAAAGACGCAGAAAACGAGCAATAAAAAGCATTCAAAAATATAAAAACGAGGCCCCACACTTCATCTGAAGTGCGGGGCCGAAACCTGTCCAAACTATTTTTGAGGAGGACTGTATGACAAGAAGACGCAAAAAAGCGGCTTCTTGGCGACCGTGTCGTAGGTCGCGCTTACGCCCATCTTGAGATCTTTCATCAGCTTGAACTTGTAAGCCACCTCAGGCAACATGGTGGCTTTGTACACATCCATTTTGATTGCTGTGTACCCCAGAGAGACCCCCTCAATCGGATACACATAAAAGCTGAGCTGTTGAAAGAACGATTTGGGCTCAGCCCTGATCGCCTCAACCCGTCCGGCCGAAACCCCACTCCAGTACATCGCCATCACTTGCTTGACCGGAGTGTAGACCACTCGTGGCCCTACCCACGGCAACTTTTTGAAAGCTCCAGCGGTCGCATCGAGCGAAAGCTTATTGCTAGCCGTCTTGAAGTTCACAGTAGTGTAAAACCGCTCACTGTTGCCGACCAGCTCCAGATCCCGATTTGGTTTCAGTGAGAACGTCGTGGCGATATTGAGCCCTGACGTAAACGCCGAATCCCCGTAAGACATGGTGACGTCCTTCAGCTTCACCCCTTCTTGGGCAAAGACCGAAGAAAGATAGAGAGAAAACAAAATCAATAATTTCATGCACACCTTTCTTTTCTTTAAAGAATATAGCACATATGCAAAAATTGTCAACACAAAGATTTTAATTCATAAACTATGAAATTTTTACCCAGTTTTAATTTATAGGCATATTTGCTACTATTAAGATATGAAGACCATATTTTCAGGAGTAAAGCCAACAGGCAGACCACATATAGGCAACTATTTTGGGGCTATGCGCCAGTTTGTTAATTTGCAAAATGAAAACACAGGCGGTACTAATTATTTTTCAATCGTTGATTACCACGCCTTGAATCTAGTCCAAAATGCTACAGAAATGCGTCAACTCAGTTTGGACGTAGCTATCGATTTTTTGGCTATTGGTTTGGATCCACAAAAATCGGTGATTTTCAAACAATCAGAAGTTACTGAACACACCGAGTTGGCTTGGATTTTTGACACCATCACCACTGTGCCATATTTGAAAAGAGCTCACGCTTATAAAGACGCAGTAGCCAAAGGCAGTGAAGAAGACGTCAGCGCCGGCACATTCACTTACCCTATGCTCATGGCTGCTGATATTTTGCTTTACGATACCGACATTGTGCCAGTAGGCCAAGACCAAAAACAACATATTGAATTCACTCGTGATACCGCTCTAAAATTCAATAGGATTTTTAGTGATACTTTTAAATTACCCGAGGCTTACATCATCAAAGACGTAGAAACTGTACCCGGTGTTGATGGCCAAAAAATGAGCAAGAGTTACAACAACACCATCCCGCTTTTTGCCACTGACTCCGAGATTGAAAAAGCGGTGATGAGCATCGTCACCGACTCTGATGGGGAAGTACCCAAAAATGTTTTTGCCATTCACAAACTTTTTAGACCGGAAGAAGAATTACAAAAAATTTACGCCGAAAATAAAGGCAAATACAAAGTCTTGAAAGATATTTTGATTGAAGATTTGAAAAATTTCATTGGACCTTTAAGAGAGAGGAGAGCCGAGATCGCCCAAGATTTAGATTTTGTAAACAAGATTTTAGCCGAAGGCAAAGAACAAGCCAGGGCAGTCGCTAGTCAAAAAATGTTACAAGTTAAAAAAGCCATAGGAGTTTTATAAGATTCGATAAATTATATGAAAAGAACATACTTAAAAGATTTGAAAGAAAAGGTTGGCGAAGAGGTGGTTATAAAAGGCTGGGTCAATGTGAGACGAGACCAAGGCAAGATGGTTTTTATGGATATGCGTGATATGACTGGCTTGGTCCAATGTGTAGTCCTACCTGCAAGTCTCGCGATTGAAACTGCTAAAGAAATGCGTACCGAATGGGTTTTGGCGGTCACTGGCGTCGTAAACAAAAGACCAGAAAAAAACATCAAAGCTGGAGTTTTGAACGGCGATATTGAACTAGAAGTCAAAAATATAGAAGTTTTGAACAAAGCCGAAACTCTACCTTTTGATATTTCTGAAGATACCAAAGAAATAAACGAAGACTCTAGATTAAAATACAGATACTTAGATCTACGAAGCCAAAGGATGCAAAATAATATTAGAATGAGAGATAAAATAATTTCTTTCTTTCGTGATTATATGCACAAAAATGATTTCGTCGAAATTGAAACTCCAATCATGATGAAAGGAACTCCGGAAGGTTCTCGTGAATATGTAGTACCATCAAGACTTTACCACGGCAAATTTTATGTCCTACCGCAATCACCTCAACAATTCAAACAACTCTCTATGGTAGCCGGATTTGAAAGATATTTTCAGATTGCTAGATGTATGCGTGACGAAGACTCAAGAGGGGACAGACAGCCCGAATTTACTCAACTAGACTTTGAAATGTCATTTGTTGAACAAGAAGACGTCCTTTCATACACTGAGGCTATGTTTATTGAACTTGTAAAAACTCTTTACCCCCAAAAAAAGTTTACCGCAACACCTTTCCCTCGTTTTACTTTTGCTCAAGTGATGGAAAAATACGGCACTGACAAACCAGATTTAAGAAAAGACAAAAACGATCCAGATGAACTAGCTTTCGCTTGGATTACCGATTTCCCTATGTTTGAGAAAAAAGATGATGGTTCTATCGCCGCTGCCCACCATCCATTTTGTTCTATTAAACCTGAAGACAAACAAAAATTTATGAAAGGCGAAGATTTGTTTTCTATTAGAGCTAATTCTTACGATTTAGTTCTAAATGGTTATGAACTTTCTTCGGGCTCTATCAGGATCCATGATCAAGCCGAACAAAAACAAGTTTTCAAACTGCTCAATATTTCTGACGAAGATACTCAAAAGAAATTTGGTCATATGTTGGAGGCTTTCACTTACGGCGCACCGCCACATGGTGGTTTCGCTCCAGGTATTGATCGTACTGTGATGCTCTTACAAAATGAACCTAACATCCGAGAAGTTATTGCTTTCCCTAAAACTGGCGAAGGTAAGGACCTTATGATGAACGCCCCTTCTGAAATTTCCGAAGCTCAACTCCGCGAACTCCACATAAAAATCAGAGAGAAAAGCAAATAAAAAGAATAACGCCCTGAATTTAAAAATTCTATTTCATGCGATATATCGCTATAAATAATTATATAAAAAATGCCCCCACTTGCCTAAACAAGGGGGACATGCGTGAGAAATTTAGAGAAAAGTTCGAAAGGGGACGAAGCCTAACGACATCGGATAGTGGCTCCGATCGACCTGTCTGACAATTCCTCACCTTTAAGTATATTACTCTAAAACTATTGTACAACTTACATATGATAATTTTTGTTGCGTAATGAAATTAAAATAAAAAAATCGCCCCACCGGCTCTCTTACGAGAGCCAGAGGGGACGGATGACGACGAGATCAGTGAATGATTTTGGAAATGATTCTTTGAATCCAATTCTTCTTTTTCTCCTTCTCCTTCTCCTTCTCCGGTTTGCCATTGATCGCCTCATGACGACCTCGACCACAACGATGACAGAAAAGTTCATGAGGCCAGAGTTCTTTTCTGCACCATTTGCACGACGGCATCGGGATCATTAGGCTACCGCATCGGTAGCAAAACCCCGGTTCACCACTTGTACTTGAACAGCCCAAGTTAGGACAAACATTAGCCATGTTTATACTCTCCTGTCTTATATTATAGCATACTCTGTTTTAAAATGCAAACATTATTTTTCCCCTCTCCTGCATCTAGGCGATTCACCAGAATCGAACAGGCGATGAAGAGGGGCAGTTTGCCAAAGGCAAACGGGGTGAGGTTGTGTTAAAATATGCTTATGCCAGAAGATTTTAAAGTCAAAGTAGGGGAGGTAGAAGGCCCATTAGAGCTCATACTAGAGCTCATAGAAAAAAGGAAACTTCACATAAGCGACATCTCGCTCTCTCAAGTCGCCGACGAGTTTATTGAACATATCAAATCTTTTGAAGAATTCCCGATGTCTGACTCGGCTGATTTTATTTTGGTCGCTTCAACGCTTCTACTCATCAAATCCAAATCGCTTTTGCCAAACTTACCTCTCACCGAAGAAGAGCAGGGTAGTATCGAAGATCTAGAAAACCGACTGACGAGTTATAAAAAATACAAAGAATTGTCGATAGGTTTGGGGGATATGTTTGGCAACTTTTTGTATTTCGCAAGAGACAGTAAAATCCAAAAAGTGATTTTTTCACCGACTCCTGATATCACTTTGATTTCTTTGCAAAATGCCTTGCACGAGGTATTGCAAAATATGCCCCAAAAAGTAGAGCAGTTACCCAAAGTGGTAGTGGGCAAAATAATCAGTTTGGAAGAGATGGTTGATAAACTAACCGAGCGTATCAAGACCAGCCTAAAAACCAGCTTCTCCGATTTCTCTGGTATGGGCAAAGCAGAAAAGGTGAATGTTATAGTAAGCTTCTTGGCTATGCTAGAATTGGTTAAACAAGGATCGGTTCGAGTCAATCAAAACAAACATTTTGCCGATATTGAAATCGAAAGTGAAAGCACAGGAGTACCCACTTATTATTAACCTCACCCCCAACCCCTCTTCATCGCCTGTTCGATTCTGGTGAATCGCCTAGATGCAGGAGAGGGGAGAAAGAAAAAAACATGATCACAATTGAAAATCAAATAGAAGCCATACTTTTTTATAAAAACGAGCCAATCGAAATCAAAAAATTGGCAGAACTTTTGGAAACAAAAGAAGGAGAAATAAAAGAGTCTTTGCAAAAACTCTCGGAGTCTTTGGCTGGCCGAGGTTTATGTTTGGTCCAGACCGAAAAAGAAGTGAGCTTGGCGACATCATCAGAAACTAAAGACTTAATAGAAAAAATAGCCAAAGACGAAATGAGCCGAGAGATAGGCAAAGCCGGCCTCGAAACCTTGGCCATTGTGCTATATAATGGGCCAGTCAGCCGTAGAGAGGTTGATTTTATAAGGGGGGTCAATTCTACCTTTATATTGAGAAACCTCTGTGTGCGCGGTTTAGTAGAAAAAGAGGCAGATACCAAAGATCTGCGGGTTTTTAGATATAGGAGCAGTTTAAACCTTTTGGCTCATTTAGGAATAAAAAAAGTAGAAGAATTGCCAGAATTTGAAATGTTTAAAAGTAAAATAAAAGCAACCGAAGATACCCAAAATGCCACCGAATAATTTCAAAAAAATATTTAACAAAGAAAACAGGACAAAATACTTCGTCCATGTACTTTCTTATTTATTTATTTTCTCCATTTTGATTTTTAGTTTGATGATCATAGGCGAGAATGCTTTGAATAAAGAAGTGAAGGCGGAGACAGTCCAAAATCCAGACTTTTTCCAAGACATAAGTTTGGAAGCCAAAGCAGTAATGGTCTGGGATGTGATAAACAACCGAGAATTATTTTCCAAAAATCCAGATACTCCTTTGCCTTTGGCCTCACTTACCAAGGTTATGACGGCCGTTACTTTAAATGGTAAATTAGAAAACAACCAAAAAATAAAAATAACGAGTGGAGATTTGCTCCCAGAAGGTGATTCAAAATTGGTAGTGGGGGACACTTGGGAAGCCCAAGACCTCAGAGATTTTACATTACTTACTTCTTCCAATGATGGAGCGTTTGCTTTAGCGGCAGTAGCTGGGGTAAAAGGGGACTCATCATTTATAAAAGAAATGAACGACATCGCTAGCAAAATCGGCCTTTCCAATAGTAAATTTTTTAATGAACATGGTTTAGATACTCAAGTAGATAGAGGCGGAGCTTACGGCTCAGCTCGAGACATGACCACACTTTTTCAATACACTCTCAAAAACTATCCTGAGATTTTAGAAGCCACTCGTTACAAAAATTTACAATTTGAAAGTAGCCAAAAAACTTATCCATCAGAAAATACCAACACCATCATAGACCAAATACCAAACATCATCGCTTCCAAAACCGGCTACACTGATTTGGCTGGGGGTAATTTGGTAGTGGCTTTTGATGCTGGCCTCAATCGGCCTATTATTATTTCAGTTTTAGGCTCTAGCGAAGAAGGTAGGTTTACGGATGTTTTAAAATTGATGCAAGCTAGTGTAGAATACATTAATCAATAATTTTTGATTATATGATAATAGACATTGTAAAAATATTTTTGCCAGCAATCGCAGCGTTTGCACTTGGAGTTTTGATAACGCCCATCTTAACCAATTATTTATACGCCCATCAGATGTGGAAACACAAAGCTGGCAAGACCGCCTTAGACGGCACTGAAGCCAAGATTTTCAATGAACTCCACAAAGAAAAAGAAATAAACACGCCCCGAATGGGCGGTATCATCATCTGGTTTAGCTCAGTGGGAGTGATGATATTCATCTGGCTTTTGGCTTATTTTTTCCCAAGCGAAACTACCCTCAAATTAGATTTCGTTTCTCGTAATCAAACTTGGATACCTCTGGCTACTTTACTATTAGGTTCTTTAGTCGGATTAATTGACGATTATTTAGAAATAAAAGGTTCAAGAAAAGAAAAGGGTAAAGGCGGTCTTTCTTTGAAAAAACGCCTTCTTATCGTATCGGTTATCGCTTTGGCTTGTGCTTTTTGGTTTTATATTAAACTGGGCGTAGCTGGGATCGGCTTACCATTTTTATTTGGTAGTGGTGAGTTTTTCCTAGGGCCACTTTTTATAATACTATTTTTGGTTACCGCACTTTTCATTTATGCCGGGGGAGTGATAGACGGTTTGGATGGTTTGGCTGGTGGAGTTTTTGCCACTATGTTTGCCGCTTATGGTGGTATCGCTTTTTACCAACAACAAATCGACTTGGCTGCTTTTTGCACCGTGGTAGTAGGTGGTATTTTAGCCTTCCTTTGGTTCAATATACCGCCAGCTAGATTTTATATGTCTGAAACCGGTACCATGGGCCTCACTATCACTTTGACCGTCGTAGCCTTTATGACCGATAAATTGGGAGAGGGATACGGATTTTTGGTTTTACCTATTATCGCTCTGCCTCTAGTTGCCACTGTTTTTTCTAACATTACCCAGGTACTTTCTAAAAAATATCGAGGTAAAAAATTATTTTTGGTAGCTCCACTGCATCATCATTTTGAAGCTATCGGTTGGCCGGCTTACAAAGTGACCATGCGCTATTGGATCATCTCAGTCATCTGTGCCATTCTCGGCATCACCTTGGCGCTGATCGGGTAGTGTTTTGTGTTAAAATAAGGTCGCGTTTCAATGGACGTTAACGCGACATGATTTCGCTAAATCATATGACTATAAAAACCGGCAAAATAAGCAGACCATTTTTGATTTTAACTATTATCCTTGCGGTAGGTGGTTTTTTTATTTTTAGCTCGGCTTCACTTGGAGTACTAGCTCGAGACGAGATCAAATTTTCAAACATAGCTTCAACCCAACTTTTTTGGGGTTTATTTTTAGGCTCTTTGACTTGTCTCTTTTTTGCCAAAATTGACTACCACATCTGGAAAAAATACGCTTTTATTTTTTTTGTAGGCTCATTTTTGTTAACTCTCCTAGTTTTTATACCCGGTGTAGGCATGGAGCACGGAGGAGCCAAACGTTGGATTGATTTGGGTTTTATAACTTTTCAACCAGCCGAGCTTTTGAAAATTGCTTTTATTGTTTATTTCGCCGCTTGGCTAGCCAGGTTAAAAGAAAAAGTGGGGACACTCTCATGGGGGTTTTGGCCATTTGCTATATTCATGGGCATATTGGGAATATTACTTTTGGCTCAACCAGACACTGACACTTACGCCGTTATTATTTTTGCATCTATGGCTATGTACATAACAGCCGGAGCTAAGTGGCGGCACATTTTGATTATAGTAATAGGAGGCATAACAATGTTGGCGCTTCTTTATTTCACCAGACCTTACATCAAACAGAGGATTGACGTGATGATCCACCCCAGCATAAACAGTCAGACGAGTGGTTACCAATTGAATCAATCGCTCATCGCCGTCGGCTCCGGCCAAATCTGGGGTAGGGGATTTGGTCAAAGTATCCAAAAATTTCATTACTTACCAGAGCCAGTTGGGGATTCAGTTTTTGCGGTAGCAGCCGAAGAATTTGGTTTCGTTGGAGCTTTTTGCATCATCGCCATTTTCATTATTTTTAGTTTAGAAGGTTTAAAAATATCATCAAAAGCGCCCGATGACTTCGGTAGACTTTTGGCTTTGGGAATTGTTATACTTATTATATCCCAAGCGCTTATAAACATAAGCGGGATGATCGGGGTCCTACCTTTGACAGGCATACCTTTGCCATTTATAAGCCATGGTGGGACAGCCCTGCTTATCACTTTATCTGAAGCCGGACTTATAATGAATATATCCAGAAGTAACAAAAAAATAACTCGCGAAACTAAATGAAAATAATTTTTACAGGCGGAGGTACAGGAGGCCATTTTTATCCGATCATAGCTGTCGCTGAATCGATCCAAAAAATTGCCAAAGAAAAAAAGTTTTTACCACCGGAAATGTTTTTCTTTGCCCCCTCTCCTTACAACCCCGGCCTACTCTATGACCATAATATCGAATTCAAAAAAATCACTGCCGGCAAAATGCGCAAATATTTTTCGATACTAAATTTCACTGATTTTTTCAAAACCCTTTGGGGGAGCTTGGGTGCTCTTTTGGATATTTTTGATATTTACCCCGATGTAGTTTTCAGCAAAGGCGGTTATGGTAGTTTCCCTGTGACTTTGGCGGCCAGACTTTTGCGTATCCCTGTTTTTGTTCATGAATCTGACTCGGCCCCCGGGAGAGCCAACAAATGGGCTGGTAAATTTGCCAATCGGGTAGCCCTTTCATACAAAGAAGCAGCCGAATATTTCCCCAAAGAAAAAACCGCTTACACCGGGCAACCAGTTTTGCAAGAAAGATTAACGCCTCTTGATAATGGCGCAGCTGAGTTTTTTGATTTTGATAACAGTGTGCCAACTCTATTTATTATGGGCGGTTCACAAGGAGCTGAGATAATAAACAATATTATTTTAGATATCCTGCCAGATTTGGTCAAAAATTTTCAAGTTATACATCAAACCGGGGGAGCAAACATCGAGGTGATCAAAGAATCAGCCTCGGCTATTCTCTTGGAAAATTCCAACAAAAAAAGATACAAACCTTTTGGTTATTTAAATAGTTTGGAAATGCGTATGGCAGCGGGAGTGTCTAGTTTGGTGATAAGTCGTGCCGGTTCTACCATATTTGAGATAGCTTCTTGGGGCAAACCTTCTATCATAATACCCATCACCAATTCCAACGAAAATCACCAGACCAAAAACGCTTTTGCTTACGCCAAAGCGGGCGCATGCTCAGTGATCCAAGAAGAAAATTTAAAACCTCATATCCTTTTAGCAGAAATAAAAAGAATTATTGAAAGCCCAGAAATAATAGAAAAAATGACAGTCAGTGCCAAAAACTTTTTCAAACCCGAAGCAGCCGACCAAATCGCTAGGGAACTTCTCTCTATTGTATTTTCTCACGAAGAATTGGGGTAGAAAAAACTCCTAATTTTTGATAAGATTGGGGTATGCCAAATCAAAAAGTCATAGTCAGATTCCCACCCAGTCCTACGGGGCTATTCCATATAGGCAACGCTCGCACTTTTCTTTTCAATTATCTTTTTGCCAAACAAAATGACGGCCAAATCGTTTTCAGACTAGAAGATACCGA
Organism: Minisyncoccota bacterium; assembly: GCA_041664625.1. GTDB lineage: Bacteria > Patescibacteriota > Minisyncoccia > Phycocordibacterales > WO2-35-19 > WO2-35-19. The sequence goes on along the minus strand of JBAYKK010000003.1, from coordinate 5,255 downwards.
CAAAGAAAGGTCCAAAGAAGAATACGCCCAGGACATAATAGAAAATTTAAAATGGCTTCAGATCGAGCCTGATTTTTCGACCACTGTCAGACAATCGGAAAGAGCTAGCATCTACAAAAAATATATAGAAAAATTGATAGCCGAAGACAAAGCTTATTTATCAAAAGAAGAAGTGACTGAAGAAGGCCAGAGAGCTGAAGTAATCAGATTCAGAAATCCCAACAAAAAAATAAAATTTAACGATCTCATTAGAGGTGATATCGAATTTGATACGACTGAGCTCAAAGATTTTGTCATAGCCAAAAGTATAGACGAACCGATATACCACTTGGCGGTAATTATAGATGATTTTGAAATGGGAGTCACTCATGTGATAAGAGGCGACGACGGCATCTCCAACACACCCAGACAAATCTTGATTCAAGAAGCTATCGGAGCACAAAGACCTGTCTATGCCCACTTACCTATGATGCTTGCTCCTGATCAGACTAAACTATCCAAAAGAAAACACGGTGAACAAGTCTCGGTTTCTTTTTACAAAAAAGCTGGCTACCTACCTGAAGCTGTCATAAATTTTTTGGCCATGGTTGGCTGGAACCCCGGCACAGAGCAAGAGATTTTCAGCATGGCAGAACTCATCAAAATATTTGATATCAAAAAAGTCCAAAAGAAGGGCGGTATATTCAATATAGAAAAATTAGACTGGCTAAACAAAGAGTACATAAAAAAACTTCCGGAAGAAGAAAAAATTTCAAATTTCAAAAACCAAATTTCAAAAACCAGATGGGGGAGTCATGAAAAAATAAAAGACCAAATTTTCATGGAAAAATTTATGAAATTAATATTAGAAAAAATTCATAGGTGGAGCGAAGTGAGCGAAATTTTGGAAGCAAATGAATACGATTATTTGTTTGAAAAACCAACCCTCGACAAAGAAAAAATCGCTTGGAAAACTCAAACCAAAGAAAAAGCCAAAGAAAGTCTAGAGAAAGTTTTGGCAATTTTTGAATCAGAAACTACAAATCATGAACTAAGCGTAAAAGAGCTAGCTGAAAAAGAGGGGAAAGGGGAAGTGCTCTGGCCACTGCGTTATGCCCTATCGGGTAGAGAAAAATCACCAGACCCTTTTAGTTTGATAGGTATATTGAGTAGAGAGGAATGCAGTAAGAGGATTTCAGGTGCAATATCATTGCTGTCTCTTTAATTTTCAATCAATGATTAAATTATCAAATTTTCAAATTGGAATAATATCAATCTTTTTAATACTCGCCTCAACGAGTATTGTTTCCGCTCAATCAGTGGACCAATTAAAACAAAACATCGATAGTCACAGTGACAAAATTAAAAAATTAGACGCTGAAATAAAAGTCTACGAAAAACAAATAGAGGTAGTCGGCACTGAGGCCAAAAGCCTACAAAATGCTGTCAAAGTCCTCGATATAAACCAAAAAAAAATCGGGGTCGAGATCCAAAAAACGGGCACCAACATCCAAAAAACCAACCTCACTATCGAAAAATTGGGTGGGGAAATAGGTGATATAGAAGCCAAGATTTTGGCCAACAACGAGGCTATAGCCAAAATATTGAATGATATGCGTCAAAGCGATGATCAATCCCTGATTGAGAGCTTTCTTAACAACAAAAGCTTATCTGACGTTTTTAATGAATACGAGTCTAGTAGTCAGTTTCAACAAAAAGTAAGAGAGAAATCAAAAGAATTAGAAATTTATAAAGATGAGTTATCTGGCAAAAAAGTCGCAACCGAAACTGAAAAACAAAAATTAGTTTCTTTAAAAACCGAACTCGGCGACCAAAACCAAATATTGGCTATAAATAAAAAAGAAAAAACCACCCTACTTACTACTACCAAAAACAAAGAAGCTGAATACAAAAAAATGTTGGCCGATAGGCAAGCCGAAAAAGACCGATTTGAAAAAGAACTTTTCACCTTTGAATCACAACTCAAAAGAGCGATCGACCCCAAGAGCTTCCCATCATCCGGCAAAGGCATACTTTCATGGCCACTGGACAATGTATTCATAACTCAATATTTTGGTAAAACTATTGACGCCAAGAGGCTTTATACTTCGGGCACTCACAACGGCATAGACTTCAGAGCGAGCCGTGGTACCAGAGTTTTGGCTGCTCTGAACGGCACAGTAGAAGGAACCGGCAATACCGATGCGCAAAAAGGTTGTTACTCTTACGGCAAATGGGTCCTTATAAAACATCCCAACGGTTTATCTACTTTATATGGGCATCTAGACCTCATCAGTGTTACTTCCGGTCAAACCGTAGAAACCGGCGAAGTGATCGGCTATAGTGGTCAGACCGGGTATTCTACTGGCCCACACCTCCACCTGACGCTCTACGCGAGCCAAGGTGTAGAAATCCAAAGATATTCCTCGAGTATAAACTGCAAAAATGTGACTATCCCAGTTTCGGGTATCAACGCTTACCTTGACCCTATGTTATACTTCTAATAAATTACAATTATTAATTATCATTTTCAATAAATTCGCAATGACAAAATTTTCAAAAAAAAGGGGACGACTGAGCACAGTCGGAGCGCAGGCAGGATTCATCCAAATAATAATCATAGTGGTTGGAGCTTTAGTACTTTTAAAATATGTCTACAATATAGACGTAGTCGGCTTTTTGACTGCCGGACGCTTCAGAGAGCTTTTGGACCAATTTTATAGTTTGGGTTCTCAAGGCTGGGGGAAGTACAGCGAAGTCATAATCAAAGTATGGAATTATGTTATTGAGTTTGTTAAAAATCTCACATCAAAAATAAAATAAAAAACGGCGGGGAAGTGGGCCCAAAAGAATACCAAAGTCGCCTTAGGGATACATACTACAAAGATATATTGTGCGACGTTCCTACTGTATTTGGCCCTTTGGAGTAAAAGTCTCATAAGATCCCCAAACAAAAATCCCCTCTCAAATGAGAAGGGATTTTTGTTTTTTGTAATTTGATATTCGATTACTTCATCGCTAATTCTGTTTTATATTCAGAATAAGCAGAAGTTTTGCTCCAACACTTAGAAGAGGAGGCCCAGGGCTTGACGCCATACTTTTCAAAAAGGTATCTAGCGTATGAGGTGTTCCCTTCTAGAGTCAAGATATCATAACCGAGCTTGTCAGAATTTTCGTCGTGATAAAATTCGTTGATTTGCATCACGCCACGGTCAAGATTATTTTGTTCTCCACGGAGCACGCCACCTTCTTTGTCGTGTTGACGGAAACGAGATTCACATTTGGCGATCTCGGCCATGACTGGTATGTCAGAAAAATAATTTCTAACATATTCCTCAACTGTTATACTTTCCTTGATCAAAACTTTTTTGCTCGCCTCGCTAGAACTTTGTCGAAGCGGGTTTTCATTAGGTAAAGTTTTTTGAATTTCTATAACTTCCGGAGCCATAGAGGGTACAAACGATGTCGCGTTAATACCAGTAACACTGGATGCGAGCATCATGAACCCTAAAGCAGTAGTTTGGAAAATAAGCCAATGGTTTAATTTTAATCCTCCTTCAATCCCCCGCCCGCCTTGACGGCGTGTCGGGCAGGCCTTTCCCTGCTCTTGATTGAAAAAAGTAGAAGTGCAATTCAGAATACCTCAAGCGCGAACCTAAAATTTTCATTTTAATTTATGCCTGAGCCAAAAAACACTTCTATTTTGTCCGACTTAGCCAAAGCTTCGTCTGACAAAGCAAAATCCAGCATTTACTGGACTTGTATATAGTATAGCATTTTTCACTCTTGCTGTCAATAGTAAAGTGTGTTCAAATACACAAAGCAAAATACGGCTAAAATTGGCCGTATTTTGCTACTTTTATCCCCTATTCGTGGCTATTTGTTAATTAATTCGTTACTTCGTATCTTAGAACTCTTTGTAATTTGGATCGACAGCGAAGTTAGCAATTATGGTTTTATTGGCATCGGTAAGAACTGTACAAGTACCAGTACCTCCACAAGAACCACCCCCTTGAACTACCCAACCAGTGAATATCCTCCCCGTAGCCGGTGTGGCTGTGAAAACCACATTGATGTTAGCTGCGAAAGTGGCAGCTTGACTTGAACACCCGGTACCACAACTAATACCAGCTGGGCTACTAGTGATTGTCCCCTGGCCTGTTTTGATAACAGTAATATTTTTTGGTTGAGCTGGTACGTTGACTGTCACTGTATCAGACGACGCTGGCCCCACAGGCAGACACGAAATAGTATAGATAGTAGTGCTGATCAAATTTATATTATGACTGCCGGCAAGTGCGCTAGTACCCGTCCAATTTGGCGGAGTAACTGTGCAAGAAGTTGCATTAGTTGATGTCCAAGTTATATCAGCTAAACCATTGTAAGCTATATTAATTGGCCCATCAGAACCATTAGCTTTGATATTAGCAACCGCAGTCGCCGCCGCTGACACAGTAATAGTTGTCCAAGCGCCACAGTTGTCACCTTCATTTGATTCGGTGATGACTCCGACCATTGAGGCGTTGTTGTCAGCGCAAGCTCGGACTGAGTATGAGCCAGTTGATGGGAATGTGTAGTTTGAAGATACTACATTGACTGTACCGGCGGCTGCCAAAGCTGAGGCGGTATTGAGAGCTGATATGGTTGAAATGACTAAAGCTGGATTTCTGACTTGAAAATGATTTGGGAATACTACACCGGTTGAAGTTTGACCGCCGTTGGTGATAGTGGCTGTGAAATTCCGAGCGACGCCGACCGTTGCGGTCACTGGAGCGGCTATGGTGGAAGCAGTGAGATTGGGACGAGTGAGAGTAGTAAAGGTGGCATCTGCGGTGTATGTGGTCCCGATTGCGTTGGTGGCATATCCACGATAATGGTAGAGAGTGCCGGCGGTGAGACCAGTACGAGCGTGAGTGAATACTCCGGTTGTACCAGTTGTGGCTACACAGTTGGTGGTTGGGTTTAAAGTAGTTGCCCAACAAGTACCTCGAGCAGTGATTGCGGAACCTCCGTCTGAAGTTACGTTGGCACCGAGAGTTGCTCCGGTTGAAGTGATGGCAGTTGCGGTTGGTGAGCTAATGAGTGGAGCAGTCGCCGCGGCCGATACCGTAATGGTAGTCCAAGCGCCACAGTTGTCGCTTTCATTTGCAGCTGGTGGAGATTCTGTGATGACTCCGACCATTGAGGCGTTGTTGTCAGCGCAAGCTCGGACTGAGTATGAGCCAGTTGATGGGAATGTGTAGTTTGAAGATACTACATTGACTGTACCGGCGGCT
>JBAYKK010000002.1:0-75333 GCA_041664625.1 Minisyncoccota bacterium | reverse complement strand
ATTATTTTACTGGCCAACATAGCTTTACCATAATAGGTATCGTAATAACCCGAAGAAAGGATATAGGTACCCAATATAATCCTTCGCCTGACCTCATCACCTAGTCCCAAGGCTTTACTTTTTTTATAAACATCCAAAAGATCTTTACCCTCAGCCGAGAAGCCATATCTAAGACCATCATACCTCGCCATGTTTGAAGAGACCTCGGCAGGCATAACGACATAATAAACTGCCAAAGATTTATCTATATTTGGTAATATTATATCAACAATTTCAAAGCCCAAACTTTTCATTTTTTCCACCGATTCATCAAAATTTTTTCTGACTTCTGTGGTTATACCCTTTTGTTCCAAGATATGATACGGCACTCCGATTTTAAAATTTTCATTTTTCAATTTAGAATTTTCAATTTCAATACTGGTACTATCCATTTTGTCTTTACCTTTTATGGCATTGAAAATAATTTCAGTATCACTTACGGTTTTGGTGATAGGGCCGATAACATCCAAAGAAGAGCCCATGGCCATGAGGCCATAACGAGAAACACTGCCATAGGTCGGTTTGAAACCCACTACCCCACAAAAACTAGCTGGCTCACGTACCGAACCCCCCGTATCTGACCCGAGAGCCCCTAGAGCCAAATCAGCTGCCACGGCGGCCGCTGAACCACCAGAAGAACCTCCAGCTACCCGAGTAGGATCAATCGGATTTTTGGTCACTCCAAAAGCTGAGTTTTCAGTAGAACTACCCATGGCAAACTCGTCCATATTAGCCCGACCCAAAAATACCGCTCCTTGATCGGCCAGTTTTTGAGTGGCCGTAGCGGTATAAGTAGCAGTATAATTTTCCAAAATTTTTGAAGCGCTGCTGACTTTTCTACCTTTAATTAAAATATTATCTTTTATAGCCAGAGGTATGCCGGTCAAACTTTGAGCTTGCCCAGCGTCAATCATTTTTTGAGCTTCAACAGCTTGCTGTAAAACATCGTCATAAACCTCTAGATAAACATTGAGCTCTTTGTTTTTTGCTTCAATATTTTTCAGATATTCTTTAGCCAAATCAACAGCGGTAATTTTTTTGGAATCAAGTAATTCTCGCGCTTCTTTGATTGTTATTTTTGATATGTCCATTTTTCTTTTTTCCCGCCCCCCTCTTAATGTAAGAGGGGGGTTGGGGGGGTGTTATAGTATCTTTTTCACTTTCAAATAATCGCCATCTTTATGAGGGAATTCGGCGATTAAGGCTTGATTATAAGTGCCTGGATCCGTAGGATTTTCATCGGCCCGCATCACATTAACTAATTCTTCTTTGATTTCTGTTTTTTCTTTAGTTCCTGATAATTCCTGAACGGATTTGACTTGCCCCACGTAGTCTAAAATAGCATCCATATCACCTCTGAGGCCTTCTATATCCCCATCTGTTATATCTATCCTAGCCAAATCAGCCAATTTTTTTATCTCTTCTTTAGAAATCATCCCGTAGTAGATTTTGGCAATGTTATTTTATAACCAATTCCGTAGGAATTATTGCCAAAATTCACTACGGGATCATACCTAGATAATAGCATTTTTTTAAGTTTTTAAAAGATTTCGAAACTCTACTTCATTTATTATTTTCACCCCCAATTCCAAAGCTTTATCGTATTTAGAACCCGGATTTTCACCCGCTACTACATAATCAGTTTCCTTAGAAACTGAACTTGAGATATTGCCTCCAGATTTCCTTATCATTTCTTTGGCTTCATCTCTACTCATATTCAAAAGTGTGCCAGTCAAAACAAAAACTTTATTTTTTAATTTATTTCCTGTGTCCGAGCTATTATCTAGCGATCGTTCTATGGTTACATGCTGCAAAAGATTTTTTAGCATTTTTTTATTTTCTTCTGAAGCAAAAAAATCAAAAACCGATTTGGCCACGATTGGTCCGATGCCTTCTATTTTTTCTAAATCTGCGATTTTTGCTGCTTTTAATTTTTCAATACTATTGAAACTTTTGGCCAAAAGGTACGCAATCTCTTCGCCCACGTTTAATATTGACAACGAAATTATAAATCTTGATAAAGTAGTGTTTTTGGCTTTTTCAATCGCAACCAGCAGATTATCTACTGATTTTTCAGCAAATCTAGGCAAAATAAGCAGATCACCCCTTTTTAAAGTGAAAATATCAGCATATTCTGAAATTAAGTTTTCTTTGAGCAAAACTTCAATTATTTTGGGACCCAAATCTACAATATTAAAGGCCTGTTTAGAAACAAAATAAGAAAACTTGCGTCTTTGTTGGTCAAAAGAATTTTTTTCTACACATCGCCAAGCCACTTGACCAGAGATTTTCTCTATCCTACCACCCCCTCCACAAGCCGGAACCCGGGTCGGCCAAACAAAAACTTTTTCTTTACCGGTACGCATCTCTTTGATGACAGAGACGATATCAGGAATAACGTCACCGGCTTTTTGCAAAATCACTGTATCGTGAATACGTACATCCAATCTTTTGATTTCGTCTTCATTATGAAGAGTGGCTCGTGAGACAGTAGAACCAGCCACCAATACCGGACGTAAGTGAGCAACCGGCGTCAAAACCCCTGTCCGACCGACCTGCAAAACTATATCTTCTACTACTGTAGTCACTTGTTCAGCTGGAAACTTGAAAGCAATAGCGAAGCGTGGGGCTTTGCCCGTAAAACCTAAGGCGTTTTGATGCTTGGTTTCGTTTATTTTGACCACTATACCATCTATCAAATAATCTTCTTTATCTTTTTTATCCTGCCAAATTTTCCAAAATTCAATGACGGCTTTTATGTCGTGACAAATTTTAAAATTTTTATTTACCCTGAATCCCAAATCTGCCAAATATTTTAATTCTGCTTCTTGTGTTTCCAAGACTAAACCTTGGGTAATTTGAGCTACATCATATATAAAACTATCCAATTTTCTTTGAGCTACTATTTTTGGATCAAGTTGACGCAAAGTACCAGCCGCTGCGTTCCTAGGATTTGCAAAAAGTGGTTCGGCTTTAATTTTTCTTTCTTCGTTTAATTTATTAAAATTATTTTTACCAAACCAGATTTCACCCTCAACGATTATATCCAAGGGTTTAAAAAGTGTTAGAGGCACCGAATTGATAGTTTTTATATTATTAGTCACATCTTCACCGATGATACCGTCTCCCCGAGTGGCAGCTCTTTTCAACAAACCTGCTTCATATTCTAAAACTACTTTTAGACCGTCTATTTTGAGTTCACATGCATAAGTAGGATTCACTTTTTCACCCAACTCCTTTTCAAGCATCCTATTTACTCTTTTGTCAAAATCCAGCATATCTTGTTCTGAAAAGGCATCACCAAAAGACCATTGGGGCACTCGGTGCTTCACTTTTTTGAATTCTTTAAGTGGCTCGCCCCCCACTCTTTGGGTCGGGCTGGTCTCGGACTTAAGATCTGGAAATTCTTCTTCCAATTTGATCAATTCAGAAACCAGCGAATCATAGGCCGTATCCTCTATTTCGGGGGCATCTTTTACATAATACAGATGACTATGTTTTTCTATTATTTTACGGAGTTTTTCAACCCTTTGTTTGATCTCATTTGGTGTTTTCATACCAAAATACTATCACAAAAAGCTGAGGTTTTAGTAGGTAACCTCCACCCCTCTTTCCACCCTTTTAGTATTTGAAGTATCACAAGTGTTATAACCTCGAGATTTGATATAAGTAGTACCGTTCAGATTTTTGGTGACTGTCACGATAGCGCAATAATTTACTGGATCAGATCCTTGGTTCATAACAAAACCAAAAATACTGGTAGGATTAGCGCTACCTCCACCCCCTATCCTTGAAAGCGTAGACGTTCCGACTATGGCTTGACCAGTATTCATATCGGCCGATCCGGCACATGTGAAATTTAAACTATCCCCGGAAGTAGAAGTGGCAAAGGCACTACCAGTAGCTGGTTTAGAATCCCAATACACGGCACACTCCGTTCCACTGTCAGCTGCATAAAAAGCATACTGGGAATCTCTGCCCGAAGTAGCGAAAGTGGTGGCTTTGAGTCCTATATTAATCACGGCAAAACTTATAAAAAGTAATACACTCATGATCATAATCGCTATAAACAATGTCATACCGGCCCTCTGCGCAGGAATTTTCAATTTATAATTTTCAATTTTCAATTTCATATTAAATCCAATTAAATAAATAGCTCTTTATCTTAAATTCTCTGGTTATTATACCTTTCGTCCAAGAAACTCTGACGATTATGGCTACTTCATTGGCATTTACTGATTCAATTTTTATTTCTCTTTTGAAATTGGTGGCCGTTCCGGTAGTGTAATTATACATAAAAGTAGTTGGGTTTTGTTTCAAATAAGCACAGCTGCCCCACGAAGAAGAGTTGCAATAAACCAAAGTTGGTGGTATTGGATTGGCATCAATCTGACAGACTTTTTCAAAATAACAAGGGTCAGTATCATACTGAGCAATGCCAGCAAGCCAAAAACCAGATCCAGTATTTAATAAACTGAGTTGATTAGCATCTCTTTTGTTTCTTATTACTTCTATCGCTTCCTGAGCCAAATAAAAAGCTTTGACTTCATCTTTGGCGATAGTAGCCTGAGAAAGACTCTGAGTAACTGCCGAAAAAGCTCCAGAAACTGAGAGTGACAAAACCGCAATGGCCACTATTGATTCAAGTATAGTAAAACCTCTTGAGTAATTAGAAATTGAATATTGAATATTGAAAATTTTATTTATCATAAATCAAGTGATCTTTGAGACATTAAAGTTTCTATGGAAAATGTGGTTTGATTGATTACTTTATTCCCAACTTTACCTTTGATAACTACCACCACGTAAGGCTGATCATTGTCTGAAACAGTAGTACCAAAAACATAAAATTTCAAATATTCTATGACCGCTGCTGGGTCAGTGATGTCTGTATAATTAACTCCACCATCATCAGATTTTTGAATTGCCGTACCATTTAAGCGATAAACTACGACACTGCCATTGAAGGTAACCGCAAAAAAAGTATCTCCACCTGGGCAACTGCTCGGCACAGAAATTGTACCACTAACGCCACAATGATAATTGTTGCCAAAGCGTACGGTCCTAGACATATTTTCAATAGAAAGATTAAAATTGTCTACCACTGTTTTGGATGATTGGGCTTTTTTGTTGGCATTAAAAACACTCAAAATAGCACCAATAGAAATAGTGGCCACTACCACAAACAAAGAGACCGCAACCAGAAGTTCTACCAAAGTGAAGCCTCCACTTCGCTTCGCGGGAATTGAAAATTGAAAATTGAAGATTGAAGATTTTTTAATTATCATTGTATTATAGAGACCTGGCCGTTAGAATCTACTTTGACCGAAGAATACTTACCACCCACAGATTGCAAACGAATGGTAACAGGAGGGTCACCAGTTGAACCTCCGCCGGCATTCAAAAGACTCATATTAGCTTTAATCTCTGGTCTAAAAAACGAAATGCTTACACTTGTCAAAGGCCCACTACCAGGGAAACAGCCATTGGTGTCTTCACCACAAACATCTTTTATGGTTACACCTCTAGTGAAGGTTTTGGTTTCTATACTTTCTCCCGCATCATATTTTTGATTGCCATTTTTATCGGCAAAAAACACGTATCCATTCAAATTACTCTGACTAAAGTAAACTCCATAACCTATGTTGAATTTATCACCAGTACCACCAACATATTCTCTTACTCCCAGACTATAAATCTGGGATTGCCGGATCATCAAAGCTAATTCATAGGCTTGAGAATTGACAGTTAAACTGTCGTTCCATTTATTTTGTTGAAAGACCAAAGAAGTTATTACTGCTGTGGCTATAGTGATAACCACCATCAACTCAAGCAATGTGAATCCTTTATTTTTAGAAAAATTTAAATATTTCATTTATGTAAAATAAATCTAGACTCAAATAAAAACTTATTATTATCCCCAAAGAAAGGAAAGGTCCAAATGGTATTTCAGACTTAATTGTAAGATTATTTTTAAACAGAGGCAAATTTATATAGGGTGTAATTTTTTTAAAAACCAGTGCCAAAACAGCAAAAACCGCTCCAATCCAAAAAGCCAAAACTACCGCTGACAAACCCTGCACCAGACCAAGGAAAAACCCCAAAACCGCAATATACTTCACGTCCCCAAATCCAAACCAAGCCCCTCGTGAAATCAAAAATATTAGAAGAAACGGTAAAGTTAAAACAAGACCAGAAAGCAGATTTTGAATTATGAAAAAATAAGAAAGTGAATTATGAATTATGAAGTAGGAATTAAGAATAAAAGCAAAAACAAAGAAACAAATTAAAAAAACGTCGGGAATAATGAAATGCTTAAGATCATAAATAGAAATCAGAAGGATATTTCCAAAAATAGCAGTTAAAAGTAAAAATTGAATTATGAAGTATGAATTAAGAATTAAGGAAGAAAAATCAAAACCCAAAAAACCAGATTTAAAAACAGCTAAAACTGTGAGAGCGCCCATCAAAATTTCCACAAAAAAAGTCTCTCTAGGAATTTTGCTTTGGCAATATCGGCATTTGCCCTTGAGCCACAAAAAAGAAAACAAAGGGAAAAGATCTTTATTTTTAAGTTCAGTATCACAAGAAAAACAAATTGACCGGCCTTTGGTCCAGGGTAGCCCTGTGTTGTAGCGATCGGCAATCACGGCGATAAAACTCCCCAAAGCAGTACCGACAAAAAATATAAGTACCCCAAAAATATATTGCATCCCGTAGTAGATTTTGACTATGTTAATTTTTAACTGATTCCGCAGGAATTATAGTCAAAATTCACTACGGGATTGCATTATTTAAATAATAACACAAAACCCCGCAACAGCGGGGTTTTGATTTTAGACAAAATATAATTTTGTATACTATTGACAAACTGTACCTGCTGCAACTGCATGAGCACCTGTAGCACCAGTAAGAGCTGTGTAAGTAACTCCAGCTGATGTTTTGTCTCTAGAAATACCTAAACTGTCAACACACCATACACTACCTCCTAAAGCAGCCGCCATAGAATAAGCTGTGCCTGAACCACCACAGTCCATAGTTGTTCCAGATGGATAATTATCCGTATCCGCGTATTGATTCAAACCAGAGTTTGTATCGGCAAACATCCCTGTAGGAGCGGCTGCACAAGTTCCAGCTGCATAACCACCTGCAGTGTCATAATATAATTCAGCTGCTGCACGGGCTCCAGCCAATTGTGCTTTAACTTTTGCCATATTACCTCTTGCTCTTGCGGTGTTTAGGGAAGCCAAAACAACTGAAGACAAAATACCAATAATAGCTATAACCACCAAAAGTTCAATAAGTGTAAAACCTTTTTTATTTTTAAACATAATTTTAAATGAATTTAATTAATTACTCTCTCGAGAGAGAAGCTTGATTGTATCGACCTTAATATTTAATATCTTTCAAGCCTTAACTACATTATAAACAAAGGATAATTTTTTGGTAACAAATATGTGGATATCTGTTTTTATAAACAAAAAGTAGCAGAGTCTCCTATAGCTCCGGTGATTATTCTTGAAGAACCTTTATTGTCTATACACCAATATTCATTACCGGAATAAAGACTAGCTTTAATAGCATAATCTACTCCATTTGAACCACACTTTATATCCGAAAAACTAGGGATGTTGCCAGCGGCTATATACAAACCCGGAGCCCCATTGTCAGCACTGACGTCATTGAAAATACCGCTACTGCAGACTGAAGTGGTTGGTCCATAATTGGGAGGAATCTGATTGGAAAAATATATTTCAGCGGCCGTACGGAAACTAGAAAGTTGTTGTTTTATTTTTGAATCATAGGCCCGAGCCCTAGAATTAGAAACACTACTCAACACAATAGTAGACAAAATACCAATAATACAAATAACTATGAGCAGTTCAACCAAAGAAAATCCGTTCGATAAACTCAGGACGTGTCCTTTATTTTTTATTTTTTTAATCATGTCGCTGATGAAGCTATATTATAAATAGGCATGAGGACTGAAGCAAGCAAAATACCGACACCAATACCCAAGGCCACGATCATTATAGGCTCAATCATACTGACCAAAGTATCGACAGCGTTCATCACTTCTCTTTGATAAAACTTGGACATAGTTTTCAAAATATTACCAAGCTCGCCGGTCTCCTCACCTACTCTGACCATTTGAATCAAAATATTGGGTATCTCTTTTTTATCAGCCAAAGCTACCGAAAGAGCTTGCCCAGCTTTGACCTTGACCAGAGCTCCATCCAAAATCTCTTTATAAATTTCATTTTCTATAATAGAAGAAGTGACTTCAATAGCTTTGAGCATTGGTATACCAGAAAGTACCATGGTGCTCATGTTGTCGGAAAAACGAGAAAGATAAAGTTTTCTATACAAATCACCGACGAAAGGCACGTAAAGTCTAGTATTAGAAATCCATCTCTTACCTTCTTTGGTCCCACCGTACCAAATCAAACCCCCTATCACAGCTATCACCCCTACCAACATAACCAGCCAATTGTTAACAAAGAGGTCACTCACCCAAAAAACTATTTTAGTATATATAGGAACATCTTGACCAGATTCTTTTATAATCGCGCCAATTTTTGGCACAATAACTGTAAACATGAGCACCATCACTGACAAAAAAGTGAAAATCACAAAAGCCGGATAAATCAAAGCATTTTTAGCCTTAGAAGTGACTTCATAGTTACGATCCATATAATCGGCTAGATAAGCGAAAGTCTGATCTATATGACCAGATTCTTCTCCGGATTTAACCATGTTGACGTAAAAATCAGAAAATATTTCTGGGTGTTTTGAGAGAGCGGCCGATATATAAGCTCCACCTTGCAAATCATCTACGATCTCCAATAAATGTTTTCTTAAAGTAGGATTTTCGGCTTCGGTTCCGATAAGTTTAAAAATCCTCAGAGCCGAAACCTGAGCTTCAAAAAGAGTAGACATCTGTCTAGACAAAATAACAATATCTTTGTTAGAAACTTTGTTTAAAAAAGGAATTTTTTTGAGAATATCGCCGTCATCACCGTCTTTAGCTTTTATAGAAGAAACTGCCAAACCTCTCCTTTGCAAAGAAGTTATAGCCACGTCCACGTTTAAAGCCTCTACGCTACCCTCTTCTCTTTCACCGTTTTTATTTATGGTTTTGTATAAAAAAAGCATAAGATTACAAAAGTTTTTCTAAAGATTTCGGATTGGTGGAATAAAGATAAGCATTTTCAACCGTAATTTCACCTTTGTTTACTTTTTCTACTAAACATCTATTGAAATCTATCATGCCCTCACCGGAGCTGGTCTCAATCACAGTATTTAATTCGTGAGTACGCTTGTCTCTTATAAGATTGGATACGGCGACATTATTTAACATAAGCTCATAAGCCGGAGTTAAACCCCCTGATATTTTGGGTATCAATCTTTGGGAAAAAATACCAGAAAGAGAAGCGGCTAGTTGAATGCGGATTTGATTTTGTTGGGAAGGATCAAAAGAATCAATAATGCGATCTACGGTCTGAGCAGCATTGTTGGTGTGCAAAGTAGAAAATACCAAATGCCCAGTTTCGGCAGCTGAAACTGCTGTAGAGATGGTATCAGCATCCCTCATTTCTCCTACCATTATCACGTTTACATCCGCCCGGAAACAATCATGTAAAGCAGAAGCAAAACTTGGCGTATCTATACCGACTTCTCTTTGATGAATCACTGATTTTTTAGGGGTAAACAAATATTCCACCGGATCTTCTATGGTAATAATATTTTCTAATCTTTCTATATTTATAACTTCCACCAACGAAGCAAGAGTGGTTGATTTACCATGACCGGTTGGTCCAACCACGAGGAAAAAACCTGATTTTAACCGAGCAAAATTAGTCAAAGCATCAGGCAAGCTTAGGTCAGACAAAGAAGGTATTTTCTTGGGAATATGTCTAAAAGTCATACAAATCTTTTGTTGATCAACATACGAATGGACTCGGAATCTTTCGCCTTTATGACTATAAGCAAAATCTGCACTCTGCGAAGTTTTGAAAGTAGCACTTTTCAATTCAGAAAGAGTTTTGCTTAAAATATTTTGCATCAAAGCTTTAGTGAATTTTGGATATTTGAGTAAAGGCATGAGCTGACCAGAAATCCTTATATGGGGATTCCGATCTTCAGAAATATGCAAATCTGAAGCTCCTTCTTTAACCAAAAGTTCTATAAGTGTGTCTAAATCTTCCATTTTATTTTTTGATGATTTTCATTACTTCTTCCAAAACCTCCGTTGGCGTCGCCGCCGCTTTGACCACATAACCAACTACCCCCAATTTTTTGGTTTCTTCTATGTCTTTTTCATCATTTTGATTGGTCAGTACCATCACGGGGATATCAGCGCCTATTTTTTGTTTACGCATCATTTTTAATGTTTCTACCCCACTAAGGTTAGGCATTATTATATCCAAGAGTATGAGATCCGCTTTGGCTCCGGCACTTAATTTTTCCAACAAAGCTTGTCCGGATTTACAGGCATCTACCAAAACTCCACTATTACCAAATTTGGTTGAATACATGTTAATCAAAAAATCGTCATCATCTACTATTATAATTTTGTATTTTTTTTCTGGTTCTGTCATAAAATAAATTATACACCAATAAAGATTCTAAACCATCATTAAAAAGAATTAAACTCTTCATACGGTATAATTTTGCCAAAAGCTTTGATCAGTGCATCATCCTTCATAGTGAGCATGCCTTTTGATCTGGCATGTTTCCAAATTTCTTGTTCGGTTGGAGTCTTCAAAATAATTTGTCTTAGTTCTTTATCTATTTCCAAAACTTCCATGATGGCAACTCGGCCCGAAATGCCACTTGGTGAATTGGGCCCAGCAGAAATACCATAAAATTCTTTGCCGATTGGTATTTCTTTTTTGTAAGCTTCTGGCAAATCCAGGATTTGTTTATCAATCATCATTTTTATACTTGCATCTATAGGTATCGGCTTACCAGCACCTGGCGCAAAAGATCGGGCCAATCTTTGGGCGATAGCCAATATGAGAGTAGGCGCAATCAAATAAGGGTCCACACCCATATCAATCAAACGGGGCACCACTCCTATCGCCGTGTTGGTGTGGATAGTCGAAAATACCAAGTGACCAGTCAAAGCGGCTTGGATGGCCAATTGAGCGGTTTCTTTATCACGGATCTCACCCACCATTATGATGTCGGGGTCCTGACGCAAAGTAGTACGCAGTCCAGAAGCAAAGGTATAACCGATTTCAGGCATCACTTGAGACTGACTCATACCCTCCATGTTGTATTCTATGGGATCTTCCAAAGAAAGCACGTTTTTGTGATCCCTATCGACTTCATTCATCATTGAATACAAAGTGGTCGATTTACCTGAGCCGGTAGGCCCTGATATGAGAATCAGTCCATAAGGTCGATCAATGGCGCCCATGATCTGCTCGAGATTTTGTTTGCTTAAACCCAATTCACTCAGTTTTTTTATACCCTTTTCTTGGTCCAAAATACGGATAACCACTTTTTCACCAAAGTAAGTCGGGAAAGTTGAAACTCGGAAATCCACTTTTCTCTTATCTAATTTTGCACTGAAACGGCCATCTTGCGGTTTTCTTTTTTCATCAAGACGCATGTTGGACATAATTTTTATCCTCGCTACCACGGCGCTGTGTACCCTCAAAGGCAAGACAATACTAGTGTTCATGATGCCATCTACTCTGAAACGTATACGCACATTGGCCGACATTGGTTCTATATGGATATCCGAAGCTCTCCCATCAATAGCGTACCTCAAAATAGTAGCCACTATTTTGGTGACTGGAGCATTCTCTATAACTTTTGTACCCTTAGTATCATCCGATTCGGAAGAGTTTAGATTGTTTTCGTTTTCGTTTTCATCTTCCACTTTTTTTTCTTCATTTTCATCATTTTTGTCTTCTTTTTTTAAATCTGATACAAATTCAGTTTCAAGTTCAGAAAGAGCTTTGGTCACTTCACCCGATAGTCCTTTATACAAAGTTATAACCTTATTAAAATCTTCTTTGGAAATAATAAAAGTTTTATAAGATAAATTTATTTTTGATGATATGAAATTGAGAGCATCGCGAGCCGAAATATTGTCTGGATTTATGACTCCGACTTCCAAAACCCCATCGGCCACTCCTATTGGCACGAATTGATAATAGACAGCCGCTTCTTCGGGTACATAATCAAGAATTTTACTTGTTACCAAAGAAACATCAATCTTTTTGACAGGCATAGAATAAAAATCAGACTTTGCTCTCAAAATATCTTCTTCACTTATACCAAACGACAAAAGAGTTTCGTCCAGGTTTTCTCCCGAAACTTCGACCTTTTCTTTGATACCAGAAAGATCTTTGGTTTCAATTACCCCTTGTTTTATTAAAACATCTAAAATACTCATAGTTTATATATCTAATTTGAACCAGAAACTAAAGAAAATGGATTTGGTCTGCCGACAGGCAAAGACACGAGCGGAGTTTCAATACTTTTAAGAGATTTGAAACTTTCATTTTCCATTACACTTAAATCAAAATTTATACCCTCGATTTCTTTCAAGATTGTTTCGACTCTCTCCCCCGCCAATACGTTTTCATCGCTAACCAGCAGATCGTTATTGCTTGAAACAAACATTGTTTTGTAAGCCACAACCAAAAGCCCCAACAAAATGACGGCTAGTACGATTGTTCTTTTGTTTTTTGAATTTTTCATAATTATTTAAGCCAATAAGTTTCGAACTCCACTGTATAAGCATAAACTCCTTTGTCTTGAGTTTCTAATTTGATGGATCTAATGTCCAAAATTCTCAAACTTTTTTCCAAATCAGTCAAAAACTTATTGAAATTATCGTAAGACGAATCAAAAGAAAATTGAATAATCGAAGAACCATAACTTTTGGTAGGCGCCGTAGTCTCTATTGAAGCACCCGCGGAAGTCCCCACTTCTCTTGAAGATATTTTGCCTATAGATATGCCATAATTTGCAGCCACCGCGTCAATCTGAGAAACCAATCTCACAAAATCCAGAGAACTTGGCAAGACTGTGTCTATATTTTTTTTATCGGCATCAGATATCGCATTGAACTCCGTCAATAGTTCGTTTTTTTTGTTTTCCACACTGAGGATCATGGCCAGAGAATTCTCATATTTTTGTTTTTGATCTAACAATTTAGTTACCTCTCCAAACGAAGAGTACGCAAAAGTATACCCGATGGAAACAGAAATTATTAAATACGCGATTATTGAAATATTACTCATATAATAAATTATGGGGAATAAGTAGAAATTTGCGGATCAACTGAAATAGCCAGATCAAAAGAAACCAAGCCTTTATCAGTCAAATTCAAATTGGAAAACGATAGAGATTTAAAATATTTATTTTGGGAAAATATTTGTTCTTGCAAAGCTACACTAGCATAGCCGGTCGCCTTACCTTTCAAACTAACGTTTAATTTGCCTTGCTCCATATTGCCATAATCAAAACTCGTAAACTGCACCGAACTGACTGTGGAAGAAGCGAGGGCCTCCAAAAATTTGGAAAGCACTTGGTGTTTAAGCACTACACTTTTGGTAAGGCTCAGTTTTTTGCTGAACTGAGACATTTCTGCGATAGTTTTTTTATCGATGTTTTGTTCAGCTGTCGATAATTCTGACTCTAGATTTTGAATCTCATTTTTAACCATACCCTTATAAACATAAAGACCTATAGAAATAATGATCGAAGCAATCAACAAAGAAACCGCCAAGACCCCAGCGATGCCAGTTTTTTTCCTTTTAAAAACCTCCTCGGTAACCGGTTCTTTGGGAATAAATGATGATTGAAAATTGGGTGCCATAATTAATACTAATTATACTCTAAAACAAGACCCCAGTGTAAACAAATATTGTTGATTACTTATTTTTATAATTCTTGGAGACAACGCAGAGCAGCGCCGACTGCGACGGTGAATTCTGGGCCAGTTTCTTTGAGGATATTTTCCAAAAATGCTGGTACTTCTACTTTTTCAAATGGATTACTGGATATCACTTCAACTTTGAAATTGGCTGCTGCCAAATCTCTGAAACCCCGCAGAGCCGAACCTCCGCCAGTCAAAAATACTGATTTGATATTTTGATTTCTTTTTTTCTGAAATTCAAACAAAAATCTATTGGCCTCAGAAAATATACTGTCTGCCACATTGGCCACCGATTCTGAAAGGTCGAAGCCCTCTGATGTTTTGCCGGAACCAGCAGATCTTTTTATTACCTCAGCTTCTTCAGTTGAAATATTGAGAGATCTCGCGATATTGGCGGTTATGTCTTGAGAGCCTCGATTTATAGTGTGAGAATGATGTACCAAACCTCTATCTATCATATACAATTTGGTAGTTGACGCCCCCATATCAAAAATCATGACCGCCCCTTGCACCCCTTCCAAAATAGCTCTCATAGAACTGAAAACTTCGATTTCAAAAAATTTGGCCTCTAAACCAGCCTTGGAAACAACATCCCGATATTGATTGATAATATTATTATGGATAGCCACCAAAAGTATATCGACTGTTTTGACTTTATTTTCACCCTTCATAACAGGGATATCTTCAACTTCGGATTTGGGTACTACCGACCAATCGATGGTCACGTCTGATATCGGCACCGGTATATATTTACGAGCTTCAATCGGTATCATCATACCGAGCTCTTTCATACCTATGGCCGGCATTTCTATAATAGAGAGCAGAGAAGCTTTGAAAGGGATGGCCAAACCACAAACTTTGGTAGTAATGGCAACTTCTTTTTCGGCCAAGAGATCTCTGACCGCTTGCACTATTTTTTCGGTGGGCAAATTGGTAGATTGGCCGATTGAAACACCCCCATACGGACCCAAAGAAAGCTCACCGTAAGTGTCAAGTATAGCTTTATCACCCTTTTTATGAAGTTGAACTACTTTGATAGAAGAAGAGCCAATATCGATACCAATAGCGCTCGTATTTTTCTTTTCAAAAATGTCAGAAATGAAACTCATCCCGTTAGTGAAAAATGGCATTGTTTTTGGAAAGTGCCATTTTTATAGTTAAAACACATAATAATCTATTCATTAATAATAACATTCTTAATCTAAACAATAAAAACTTTCCCATGCCATTTTCTACTACGGGACTCATGATGTATTATTATAACATAATGAAATTCACCCGAACAATAGTGATGTGGTGGAAGCAATTGATTGAATTTTGTCAAAACCTCTTGGTGCCCGAAAGCACGAAGGTCCAAAAACTCTTGAGGCTTGACCCCAACCTTTTGCGAGACCTTCTACCCAAATCACCAGTTTATTCAAAAGATATTTTTGTACTTTTTGATTATCAAAACCAAGTCGTCCGATTGATCGTCAAATCTATCAAATACAAAAACAACGCTAACCTAAGGAAGCGCATAGCTTTGTATTTATATGAAGAAATGATGGAACTCTCATCAGAGATCGCTCTTTTTGAAGGCTCCCCACCCCTGCTTGTGCCTATGCCTATGAGCCAAAAAGAAAAAAGAGAGCGAGGATTTAATCAGTGTGAAGAATTAGTTAAAGAAATTAAAAAAATAGGGGGCGAAAACATAATCGTTTCTTATAACACTTTGAAAAAAGTGAGGGAAACCCGAAGACAAACCACCTTAAGCAAAGAAGAAAGAAAAGAAAATGTTAAAGACTCAATGATGGCCGGCCCGCTACCGCGGGCCGGCCATCTCCCCACCGTTATCGTCTTGGACGACGTCTACACCACCGGCGCCTCTCTAGACGAAGCTCGCCGCGCCCTGCTCGACGCCGGTGCCCACCGCATCATCGGCCTATTTATCGCCCACTAACAAATTTTAATGAGATCGAATTGACACAATGTCGAATATTTTTATCAGTCAAATTTTCCCCCAAAAATACATGACCCAAATGTCCACCGCAACGAGCACAAATAATCTCAGTTCGCACCTGGTCTGCATCGGGCACATGCTTGACTGCCCCCTCTATTTCATCATCAAAACTCGGCCAACCGCAACTGCTCTCAAATTTATCTTGAGAATTATACAAAGGCGCCTCGCACTGTCTGCAAACATATACTCCAGTGGCTTTATTGTTGACATACTCACCCAAAAAAGGCGCTTCAGTGCCCTTATCAATTATCACTTTCTTTTCCTCTGCAGTTAATTTATTTAATTCCATAAACTTATTATAACATTTTAATGAGAAAACCCCCGCTCTCCTTGAAGAGACGGGGGTTTTGATTTACTTGGAGAATTGAACTCCAAGGCGGATCGTCGGCTGTGTGCCGATCATCCAGAATTCCGACACAAACTGGGTGTGCCGAATTTTCGGATGCCGCAGGATAAGCTGTGGCTCACCTGCTGCCGCACGAGGTCCGGGCCGAAAGCGCATGAACCCTTCGCTGGAAAGTTTCCAGCCACCGGGAAGCGATGCTTCCCTTGAGACCCATGACAAGTACCATTCCCCCAACTAATAGCAGCATTTTATCTCTTATTTATCTTTCATCTTCCAGTTTATTTCAAAAGAAATTGAATATTTTCCTGGGATCTGCCACTTAGAAAACCTCAACCAAAAAAATTGAAATTTATTCTCGGCAATCTTTCCTAATCCAAACCTATTCAATGTGAGTTCTATATCTATGACCATAAATTTATTTCCTTTTTTAGAATAATTTTTCTTTTCTTAAACCCCTCGCTCTGATTCTGGTAAATCTTGATGCAACCTTTCAATCTCTGAATCAATCTTTTTATACACTTCATCTCGCCCACCCATTAATGAATCCTCAATTTCAGAAACATGTCCAAAAGCACACTCTCTGACCACCTTCAAGATATGGTTATTAGTAAAACCATATCCTTTTTTCTTATTCTCCTCCCTCATCGCATTAAACGCATGGAACATTGTGGGACCATTTACCCCAACCTCTAATTCCTTGCTCCCCACCTCAAAAAGAGCTCTTTCCACTTCCTCTTCATTTTTTGGCCCAAAAAATTTTTCAAACATTGTATTTAATTAGTTATAATTTTTTCATGTGATTTAAATATATATTTAAGTAGTTATTTTAATTTTTCGTATTTATTTAGAAGTTCCTTTTTTAGCTCAATAAAATGCTTATCCCAATTTTTTTGTTTTTTACCGCTTGAGCCCTTAAATTTTAAATCGTTCCTTTCTTCTATTATATCTATAACCAATTTCTTTTCAGAAATCAAAATATAATACATAAAACGATAACCCCCACTTTTGCCTTTATTAGTATCAGGGTTTCCGATTCCCGCTATCCATATTTCAAAAATATTACGAGGAGAAATAAATGGCCTTGCATTTCTTGGTGTTATCTGTCTTCTCACTGACTTAGCCCATACCCTCAAAGACTCTTTCACTTCCTGGGATACATTGTTTCGTTCGCAAGAACGAATGAAATTCTCTGTTTCAATAACATCCCATTCGATTTCCATAAGTCTATTCGGTAAAAAAATCTATGTCAGACGAATATTTGTAATCAACTTTTTCAAAAGGTTTTGAATAAAACCAAGGAGATTCCAAGTGGGTTTGCTCAACAATTTTTTCTGTAGACCAATCTGAAAATTCTTTGCAAATACTTTTTAATAATTCTTTTTCTTCTTCGCTAAAAAGCGTTTCATCAACATCTACTCCTTTTTTTAACTCAAAAGAAATCTTGCGCGAATTTTCAAAAGGATCTTCCTTTATATTTATTTCTTTGTCTTTCATTTCAGAAATTATTCTTTCGACTTCAATCGGGGTCGGTCCGTAATTATTGTGAATATAAAAATCCCCAGTAACAGACATTTGTCTGTCTCGGTAATTTATAAAATCTAAATAATACAAAAGCTTATTGAGTTTTGTCGCCCCCAAATATTTATTGTTGCAATATTTTATAAAATACAAAATTGCATTTCTATATTTTAATTTATTTAATTCCGCCATAGTTTTGTTTTTATTAGTCATCTATATAATAATACATTCTACTTGCTTTGTAAATATGTATTGAGTCTTATTAACTAGCTTAATTATATAATTTTCTACCCAATAAAAGTACCAGATGTTGATAACTTTCATTTTTTAATTACTTCAAATATGTTTGATTTTAAAAATTTATTTTCTCTTATTTGGCTTTATTGAAAGCTTCTGGTTTATTTTTTTAAACCGCTCCACTTTTTTACCATTTTTTATAATAGTTTCCAAAAACATCTTTCTAGGCCGAGCCCACATTCCCCCATCTTCCAGATGCATATAAACCACCATCGGTTCCAAAGTCTCCGAGTGTGTCGCTTCGCAAATCACCCTCACCTTCGTCCCCTTATAATGCTCATACAATCCACCAATTTCCAATTTTTTCATCCCGTTAGAGATTAATTTATAACAAACCACTTACCCTCACTTACAACTTCAATTTTTCCATCAACCACTTTTAAAGCCGATTGGTCATCCATCGCGTAAACTTTTTTAACCATATCCTTTGTTGCTTTTCTGATATTTTTTTCCTTAAGCAGAGGAAAATATGGGGAGTTTAGATGGGGTAGAAAATAAAAATCTACATAATTAAGACCTTCCATATCTCTGTCCTTATCGAAATCTTCTTCATATACCACTTGGGAAATTTTTCTAGCCAAATCCGGATTCGTAACCATGCTTCCGGCGCTTAAACCCACCCACACTTTTGTTTTTAGATATTCCGGCAATAATTTTACAAGTCCCGATTTGTTTATCCATTCCATCAGGTGATAGGTATTGCCACCCTCAAAAAACATTACGTCCGCTTCTTCAAATTTTGGCTTCCAAACACTTTCTGGAACAGCGGAAATATCAGCAATATCTATTTGCTTAAAATTTTGCTTCTGCAAATTTTTCAAATCATCTATAAGCCACCCCTTATCTCCTTTTTCCACATTAGCGGCAGTTGGTATAAAAACCAGCGAAGTATCTTCTGGTTTCTTCCCCACCAAATCAAACAGCGCCTCCACTATTTTTTTATTGGTCAATCCCCCCGATGTAAGTAGTAATTTCATAAGTTTTATTTAAATATATATTTAGGTAGTTATTTTATCAAATAAATATCCGTTTTCTTTATTAAATTCTCTAACTCGTGCTATTCTCCACCATTGCCAGGGTTTTAGATGTCTTTTCCAATGTCTTGTCAAAAATTCTGCATAATTACAGGCCTGACAAGCATGTATAGTTTTTGGAATGGGATTATATCTTAAGTGATACTCAACTTTTATATTTTTATCAGTGTAAGGTTTCTGACAAATCGGACAAACTTCAGTATTGTTCATAAATTTGCTTTTTCTAATTCTTCTAAGAGAACATTCCTAAAAACTGCGTTCGTTTTTTATCTTCTTCATCTAATGTTCCGTGCATATATTCAATATATTCGAGACGAATCAGTACATACGTGATTTCAAAAAAATTACCACCAATATCTTGGTAAAAATTTTCATCTTCAATATCATTGAGTAATTTTTTGGCCGGATCACCAGGACGATCAGACAATGTATTTTTTATTAATTCAAATTCACTTAAATTTGGATAAGTTTTTTTATATAATTTATAACTTCGTATCATAGCTTTTGCTATTCCACGAGCAAATCTTTTTTCTCCCCATTCAAATAATCCCATATATTTATTTCTTAATTTAGATTTTTGTGATATAATATATTGTAACAATATTTTTATGTTTTCCAAAAGATCACTGGTATCTATTTCTAAATTATTACTTTCAACACAAATTTGTTGGCTTGTAATCTTGTTTTCAAGTCCGAATTTGGCTAAAATGTCAAATGACATTTTAGCCAAATTCGGACTACATATTTAAAAACTTTATTTAGAGTTTTATCTCCCTGAAAGTACTTCTTTGCATGATGCGGGCTTTCCACTAGAAGTGTCGTATAGACCAGAATCTTCTAATTCTGGCGATTGTTTGCAACGCTCAATCGCTTCTAATTCTTGTCTAGCTTGGATAATTCGTTCAGATCTACTCTGTACTTCCGTATAATAAACCTGTTGCTTGTTTAAATAAAAAGTAAAAACAGTTAGAACAGTTGTTATTACCGCGAAAAGTAACATATAATTATTAGCCGAATTTTGCTCATATTCATTTTTACTCCTTACAAAAAAGAAGTCTACAAAATTGTTGTCCGCACAAAAACTAGAGTTCTTTGTAAAAGGATCAACCTGGAAAGTTTTAACTAGAATTTTAGGGTCAATTGATTTTACGCCCAAATTAAAATTACAAAGTCCATGAGCATAAGTGCCAACTTTTTCTACCCACCTCTCTATTTCTTCTCCTGGATTTATTATATCAAAATAGTATTTTTTGTTTGCATTAAAAACAATATCTTGTCCATTAGCTGATTTCCAAAAAATATTAGAAACATTTATATTCTTAATAGGTTCATTACCTATATTCTTTAGTCTAAAACCAAATTCAAAAGGTAAAGTCTGTATGACATCTGATTTAATAAATAGTCCTAATACTCCTCCCCTTCTACTTATAAATTCAATTTGTAAATTATATTCCATGTATCAAAATATTTTTTAATTACCTGTAATTTTTGTATTATACCATAATCATTATATAAATACCGAAAGAAAACCGAAAGTTATCCACAGATTTTTTAGGTCTATAAACAAATAGAATTTATAATAAACATATGCAAAAAAGTTTAACTCCACAAAAAAAGAAAATACTGGACTTTATAAACCTTTACTCTGAAAACAAAGGTTATTCCCCTTCTCTAGAAGAAATAAAGAAAAAACTAAAACTGCGGTCTGTATCTACAATCCACCAGCATGTTGAGGAAATGAGAAAAGCTGGCCATTTAGAAAAAAACAAAAAAAATCAGAAGCGTTCAATTGATGTTAAATACACCGACTTACTTGTAAAAATCCCAATCATTGGGACAATAGCTGCTGGGCAACCAATTGAAGTGATAGAGGATCATCAGGAAACTATCTCAATTGTGAATCCTAGCATTCGAAATTCGAATGGCTATTACGCTTTGAGAGTGGCAGGCGACAGCATGATAGATGAAGGAATTTTTGATGGTGATGTTGTCGTTATTAAAAAACAATCAGTTGCCGAAAATGGTCAAACTGTAGTCGCTATTATTGACGAAGATCAAACTACTTTAAAAAAGTTGTACCGCGAAGATGGCAGATTTAGGCTCCAGCCCGCAAACCCTACTCTCTTCCCTATTTATAGAAAAGAGGTGGAGGTGCGAGGAGTTGTCGCTCAAGTAATCCGCAATATTAATAATTTAAAAATTGCTCCAACAAAAACAAAATCTAAAAGTAACTTTGGAACGATAGATCTTTTTGCTGGTGTTGGTGGAATAAGACTTGGATTTGAGCAAGCTGGTTTTGAAACTGTTTTTTCAAATGATTTTGAGCCAAATTGTAAAAAGACATATGATTTGAATTTTCCAACATCCAAACTTGTGGTGGAGGATATACGAAAAATAGGAATAGATGATTTACCGGAATTTGATTTCCTTTTGGGTGGATTTCCATGTCAGGCATTTTCAATTGCAGGATACAGGCAAGGTTTTAAGGATGAAAAAGGTAGAGGAAATTTATTTTTTGATATAGCGAGGATAATTGAGGCAAGAAAACCACAAGGATTTTTGTTGGAAAATGTAAAAAATTTAGCAAGCCATGATGAAGGGAAAACTTTCCGAGTAATCAGAGAAACACTGGAAGGTTTTGGTTATCATATTAAATATAAAGTTTTAAACACAATGGAATATGGGAATGTTCCTCAAAACAGGGAGCGTGTGTATATCGTTGGTTTTAAAAATAAGGAGCATTCGGACAATTTTTCATTCCCAGAGTCGGTTGAATTAACCAAAAAAATCACTAATTTACTAGAAA
This sequence comes from Minisyncoccota bacterium, assembly GCA_041664625.1. GTDB lineage: Bacteria > Patescibacteriota > Minisyncoccia > Phycocordibacterales > WO2-35-19 > WO2-35-19. The sequence goes on along the minus strand of JBAYKK010000002.1, from coordinate 53,391 downwards.
AAAATGTTCCGGAAAAATACTACTATAACGGCAAACCACTTTTTGACAGACTAAAAAATTTTGTTAGAGAAGAAGGTAAAGTATACCAGTGGCGTAGACAGTATGTGAGAGAAAATAAAAGCGGTGTATGCCCTACTTTAACCGCAAACATGGGTACTGGCGGACATAATGTGCCAATTATTAAAGACAAAAAAGGTATAAGAAAACTCACACCACTAGAATGTTTTAGAATACAAGGTTTCCCTAAGGGATATATTTTACCTAAAATTTCGGATTCATCATTATACAAACAAGCAGGAAATTCTGTAAGTGTCCCTGTTGTTGAGGCTGTAGCAAAGCAAATGATGAAAGCGATGGAGTAAGAAAATTATTTTATATATTTACTTATATTGTCAATCATAATATCCTCCTTGCTTGGAATTTTATCAATGATCGATTTATGCATAAAATATTCACCACCCTTTGATTTGGATCTATCTAGTAATTGGAGCTTCACGATATAAGTTTTATTTGCTTCTAATACAGTGTTATTTATTTGCGCGTTACCAATTGTGTGGATTGTGATCGAGCTTTTACTATTTTTTAAAAATTGAATTTTACCTATATTTTCAATATAAATATCAAGTAATTTATGTTTTATATTTTTATCTAACATATTTTTTCCATTCCATTTATATATATCATTATTATTATTTTTATTTACTAAATTTGAAAAAGATAATGCTCGCGGGAATTTTTTTGGAGTACGAGTTATATTTATCTCTTTTATATAAAATGGACTTTCTCCTCCTTTGCATAAGTTTGAATATTGCATAAAGTCACTCGCCAAACAAACTGTAATAAGTTTTAGAGAACCCAAATTTGTGTTATCTCGCCTGATCTTTGTGACTGGTGATAAATCTTTATTCTCATTTTTTTTAATGAAAACACTATCATCCATTTTTAATTTGTTATAAATATCTTCGCTAGTAGCAATTTCCTCGAAAAAAGGCAATAAATAGTCGCTATCAAGATTCGTTTCAACCATCACAAGATATTGCTTGTCATAACCTTGATTTCTCAAACTAACCATATATTGTCCTTTTTTGAATGATTTAACTTCAATTTGCGGAGCATCATTTAGTGCTTGCCATTTATTTACATATTCAACAAATGGTATTGCTTTTGTTCCAATTTTTACACCCAAAACATCTGGGGCAATCCCAGATTTTTTAGGGTTATATTCATAATAATCAGATATAACTTCTAGCTTATCTGCTATCTTGGGAAGAAAATATTTATTAAAAATCACACTTTCAGGTATTATATTAATCCAACGATCAAATACCCCTCCAATATAATCACTTTTTCCACTCAGACCTCCATACATCCTGCCTCGCTGAGCCATTGAGCATACAAAATAGATGTATGGAACAACATCTTGTTTATTAATTATAATCTCGTGGTTATTGTTGCTCATATTAATTTATTCAACAAAGAAATCCTCATCCATCTCCTTTATTTTATATGTAGTTTTTGTCTGCACTCCAATATCATAATACCCCAAACCCTACCACATTTACCCCTAAAAATAAAGTTGGTTACTTGTCCTAATCCCCGCCGCAAAGCAGACGGGTTATTAGGCAAGCAACATCAGGGCAACTTTGTTGGTATAGAGCAAGCTCCGCTTACACTTCTTTTACATTTCCATTCACCCCTGAAACAAAGCTTCAGGGTATTCTGGAAAATTCCAATAAAGGTGGAATTATTTACGCCAATCTTTGATGGTGAGGCCACCGCGGACTTTTTTGACCACGAGTTTTTGCTTCTCGCGCCAGCCGAGCTGGTTTAAGAGAGCGACCGGCAAAGTGATGCCGAGCGAAGTTTTGCCCAAGCGCATAAGTTTCCTTATATTTTGATCTTCGGTTTTTCTTAACATAAAATTTAAATTAGTATTTAAATATATACCCACCCGAATCGCCTATGACGAAGTCGTGGCGGGCAGGCCTAAATATATCTCTCCAAATTTTACAACTTTTCTCCTCATTTTCCAAACTGACATTAATCAAAATGCACAGGGCTAACCTATGCATTTTGAAAGCCCAACCAATCATTCGCCTTGCACGGAGAATGATTTGAGGAATTAGAGATATGAAATAATCGTTTTATTTAAACTAGATAAATTATCCGAAATACTATAGAGCACAAACGGCCCATCATAGTGCCTACTCAAAATCCCCTGCTCGGCCAAATACAACAGATGTTTGGAAGTAATTTTAAAAGAGAGATTTATTTCATCCGATATCCCGCCTACACATTTACTTTTGCCATTTTTTAAACATTTTAGAATCGCTAACCGATGCTCGTTAGCAAATATTTCAAATTCTTTTTCCAATTCTTTAAAATTGATCGCAACCATAATCTAATTATACTCCCAATCATTCTCCTTACAAGGCGAATGATTTTTAACCTCGACAAAAAACAGCTTGGGTATCCCCAATATTCATCAAATTTACAATGACTTTTTGACCTCGTTTTTGGCTCGCTCAATCATAAAGCGGACACCCTCGGACATGTTTTCTTCTTCAAGTTTAATATCTGGATATTTATGCTGAAAAACTCTGTATACTTCATCTGCAAAAGCCTGTCCAACAATAGGAACATTTTCGAAATCAAACAATATTATTTTGAATTTTTCTAATCCGGAGAGAATTCTACGAGCCTGCGAACGTGATATGTGCACACCGCCCATCGTGTATAGTTTGACTCGGATTTCAGTCTTATCAAAACCATATTCTCCTTCATTCACCAAATTGGTGAATTTCTCGAATACTTGATTGAGATGTCTTTCTGAATTTGTATCAATTTCAAATATAACCCGTGTACCCTTTTTGAGAACAGGTACATCTTTAATCGAAACACCGTCTGTCTTTGTGTTTATGGTTAATTGGTAGCCGAAACTGTCTAAAATAAATAAATCTGCCGATTTCGAAGTAAAGAAAATACCTTCACCTGAATGTGATTTTGGCATTGTAGTAGTTTTGCCCTTGAGTAGATCTTGGATAGCTTCAATTTCTGAATGTAATCCTCTTTTTTCCATAATATTTCTAAAAACCCCAATACCAGAATCTAAAATAATAAAAGAAAGTTTATTATCTCTCATAGCCACTTCTACCGAAATATTTTTTGATAGTGAGTGCTCGATAGCATTATTAAATATTTCAGAAAATGCAAAGGTAATGATACTTTTTAAATTTTCGGGCAAGTTCAAAATTTGAGGAAGTTTTTCTTCCATCTCAACCAAAACTTTGTGTTCCTCAAGCGATTGATTCTTATAAGTTTTTTTAAATACAGAAGGAAATGTCTCAGGATGGTTTTTTGCAAATGTATAAGATATGTAAAAGGCATTGCGAGTTCCTCCTATTTTAATAATTTTTTTATCAGCAATCAGATCAGAAATAACCATATTTACATACTGGCGAGATACGCCTAATTCAGAGGCGATTTCAGCAGAAGTCACCCTCCCTTGTTTGTTTATTATCTCTAGTATTTTTTCCTTGTTTTTCATTTACAAGTCAATTGTAAACCAATCTGTATTCAATTGTCAAGTGATTGTCAACTAAATCGCAAAAAGTCCTTGTTTTTGCGCGTATATTAACGAAAAAGCTCAACGAGAGAGTCGTTGAGCTTTTTGTGTTCCAGTGCCCCCTCTTAAAATAAGAGGGGGTTGGGTGTGTTATTAAGAATCTGAGGGTGACCCTTTGGGGCAGGGTCTTCAAGGGTCACCCTCTGGGAAAAAATTATTTCTTAAGAGAAGTTTTTTTGAAAGGAAAATCTAGAGCTTTGAAAAATTCGAGTGCATCTTTTGAGTTTTTGAGATTGGTGACCAAAGTAGCTGAAAAACCAAAAACGTCTTTCAAATCTTCATCAGCAGTTTCTGGGAACACGACATGCTCTTTGATGGAAAGTGTGTAGTTACCCATTTCATCTACGGCAGTCTCTGAAATCCCTCTGAAGTCTTTGGTACGAGGCAACGCGATATGAAAAAGACGATCCAAAAAACTCCACATTTTTTCGCCACGCAAAGTGATCTGCACTCCTACGATATCACCTTGTCTAGATTTGAAAGATGCGACTGATTGTTTGGCTCCCCTTTTGATCGGTTTTTGACCAGTGATTTTGGCCAATCGGTCGATAACGATATCAATTTTCTTTTTATCATTGAAAGAACCAACTCCGGAATTCACTACCACTTTCACAATCTTGGGAGACTGCATGACATTTTTCATACCCAATTTTTCTTTGAGTTCTTTGAAGGCGTCTTTGGTTTTTTCTTTCATTAATTTCATATTGTTTTTGTTATTTTTTCTCTCCCTTCTCCCCTCTCCTGCATCTAGGAGAGGGGCTGGGGGTGAGGTTTTTATTTGGTTACTTTCTTAACATTGGAAACATGTACCGGCGTAGCCTGCTCTATAATCTTGCCTTTCTCATTACTTTTCCTTGGTCTTTTGTGTAATTTGTGTTTGTTGACTCCTTCTACCAAAACCATATCGTTTTTAGGAAAAGCTTTAACCACAGGACCTGATTTGCCTTTGTCTTTACCTGTGATCACCATTACTTTGTCTCCTTTTTTTATTTTCATGTTTTTGTTTTTATTTGTTTTTTCTTTTCCCTCCCCCCTCTTAATGTAAGAGGGGGGTTGGGGGGTGTTATCTTAAATCACTTCCGGGGCTAACGAAACTATAGCTTGGTGACCAGCCTCAGCAATTTCTCTAGGTATTGGACCAAAGATACGTCCGGCTTTTGGTACGATCTCACCCTTTTTTTGATCTACTACGATCACTGCGTTTTCATCGAAACGGATATAAGAACCGTCTTTGCGTCGTAATGGCGCTTTTTGACGAACCACCAATCCCAAAAGAACGGCTTTCTTTTTTATTTCTTTTCGGGGTTCAGCTTTTTGAACAGAAAAAATAACCAACTCGCCTATGCCAGCGTATCTTTTTTTGGAACTGCCGAGTATCTTGAAAACGCGACCTATCTTGGCTCCTGAGTTATCGGCTACTTTAACTATTGTTTGTGGTTGAATCATGTTTTTAACTTACAATTATGAAATGCTTATCTTTGGAAATCGGTCGGCAAGAAATTATTTCTACTTTATCGCCAATCTTTTTGATATTGCCAACATCATGCACTTTGTATTTCTTGCTAACTTTATAATATTTTTTGTATTTGGTGTGTTTAACAAATCGAGTGATAGAAACCACGCAAGTGTCTTTCATCTTGTCTGATACCACTACCCCAGTCAAAGTCTTGGCTCTGGAAATAGTCTCTGTTGCTTCTGTATTCTTTTTTTCTTTCTTTTTATCCATAATTCTTAATTCATAATTCTTAATTCAGTCTTGATTCTGGCTATATCTTTTTTGATGTTCTTTTGTTCCTTAACATTTTTACTTTTACTACCAGCCATGTTAAAGCGTATACTATGAACTGCTACTCGCTTTTCGTCAAGTTCTTTTTGCAAATCTGCTTTATTCTTTTTTGCTAATTCTTTTTTCATTTTTTTGTTTTGTTTTTTCTTTTCTCTCCCCCTCTTAATGTAAGAGGGGGGTTGGGGGGTGTTATATTCTAGCCACAATCTTAGTCTTCACTGGCATCTTGGTACCGCCTTTGCGCAATGATTCTACGGCCACAGCATCAACTGCTCCATCTACTTCAAACATCACTTGCCCAGCCAAAACTCTGACCAAGTAACCTTCTATATCACCTTTACCTTTACCCATTTTCACTTCGGCTGGCTTTTTGGTGAAAGGCATATCTGGGAAAATACGTATCCAAACTCTACCAGTTTTACCCAAATTGTGAGTGATGGCTTTTCTAGCCGCTTCGATTTGTTTGGAAGTGATCCTGCCGGGTACCATGGCTTTGAGGCCATGAGAACCAAAAGACACTTTGATACCACGAGTAGCCGGACTCACTTTGTCAGGATTTTCGCGCATGGTATGCCATTTTCTGTATTTAACTTTTTTTGGGAATAACATGATATTAAATTATGATTTTACACTTTTATCTTTTTCGAAAATATCGCCTTTATAAATCCAAACTTTTATACCAATTTTACCAAGCGGTAGATGAGCTTCATAAAGTGCATAGTCAATATCAGCACGCAAAGTCTGCAAAGGGATACGCCCTACCTTTTTGGTCTCTATCCTCGCCATAGCCGAACCGCCCATAATACCGGAAAGAGTAATCTTCACTCCTTTGACATCACGGTTAGCATAAGCTTTTTCGATCATAGTCTTGATGACTCGGCGGAAAGGCAATCTTTTTTCCAATCCTTCGGCCACCATCTGAGCCGCGATCATAGAGCTGGATTCTGGAGATTTAACTTCTTTGACGTCTATTTTGAGCTCTTCGGCCAAATTCAACTTGCGTCTTTTCATAAAACGGATGATATCTTCTCTGAGCTTCACCATCCCCTCACCGCTTCGGCCGATTATAAAACCAGGACGAGAAGTTTCGATGATGATTCTAAAAACTTTGGCGCTTCTTTCTATTTCAGTAGTATTAACAAAACAATTTTTTAATCTCTTTTTTAAATATTCAAAAACCAAAACATCACTTTTCAAATTTTCTCGGTATTTGTCTTTGACACTAAACCAACGTGACTTCCAGTCACGAATGATACCTAATCTATGAGCATATGGATGTACTGTGTGTGTCATAAAATTATTTTTTCTTATTATCTTTATTTTTTACTGCTTTAAATTTCTCAGCCAAAACTATTTTGATATGAGAAGTGCGTTTATGGATAGTGTGGGCTGAACCATGAGAAACTGGCATCCTTCTGTATAAAATTTTACCGGCATCTACTGAAATAGATTTAACAAAAAGTTTATCAACATCGGCTCCCAAATTTTTGGCATTAGCGACAGCTGAATTGAGCAGTTTGTGCAATGGGCCAGTAGCGCGTTTGATTATAAAATCCAATCTACTTTTGGCTTCTTTTATAGACTTACCCCTCAGTGCATCTGCGACTACTCTCACTTTTCTTGGTGATTGTCTGTAACTATTTAGCTGTGCGGTTATTTCGTTCATTTTGTTTTGAGTATTTTATTTTTTCTTGGCATCCACCGAAGCTTTAGCAGCTTTAGCAGCGTTTATTTCATCGTCTTTTTTCTTAGCCTCCAAATCTTTTTGCATCTTTCCTCCGTGTTTTATAAATTTGCGAGTCAAAGAAAATTCACCCAATTTGTGACCTACCAAATCTTCAGTGACGAAAACTTCGATATGATCTCGGCCATTGTGCACGCCAAAAGTGAAACCCACCATCTCTGGTGAAATAGTACAAGCTCTAGACCAAGTCTTAATAACCCCAGTATCCTGAGGCTTTTTGCCTTCTATTTTTTTGATAACCCTTGGGTCAACGTAAGGGCCTTTTTTGAGTGATCGTGACATATTATTACAAATTTAATCCGCCTGGGGCGGATAGGTAATATACTACCAAATAACGTTTTATTGTCAATCCAGTAGTGAATTTTGACATCGTGGCAAAGCCACAGCATGAAGTGTAATGTCAAAATCTACTACTGGATCAAATGAGACTATCTTAGCAAACTGACTATATCAAACACCTTGGTTTTGGTTGAAGCGCCAGAAACCAAAACCACCTCAGATTGAGAGATTTCAAAATATTCAGCCAAAAGCTTAATTATGGCCAGATTGGCCTGGCCGGCCACTGGCCGCTCTTTGACCCAAACAGCATATGTATCTAACTCAGACTTAATTTCACCAAAAAGATTTTGAGAATCTTTCAGTTTTTTTATTTTGCTTTCCTTGGCTCCCGTCTTGGCTTTAACTAATATTTTCATATTTTTATTGCTGGTGGCAAAATTTACCCTTCGCTAAAAAATAATCAAAATTATTTGTTTAGCTCAGGATGATTTTGCTGGTGGCAAAATTTACCCTTCGCTAAAAAATAATCAAAATTATTTGTTTAGCTCAGGATGATTTTGCTGGTGGCAAAATCACATTTTCTCCGGCACTTTGATACCCAAAATATGGAGACCGGATCTGAGAGTATGAGCTACTGCGGTAGTCAGAGCAATTTTATAAGGTGAAGTCGTGTCACTCCCGTCTATAATTTTATTATTAGCATAAAAACTATTGAAAACACTGGCGAGCTCGGTCAAGTAAGTCACGATATGATGTGGAGCATACTCCTGCCCTGCTCGCTCTACTACTTCTTCAAATCGATACAATATTTTTTCTAATTCAGTCGCGGAAGCAGCCAAAATGATTTCTAGAGTCGTATTTTCCGAAGGAAAATCAGCGAAGCCGACAGAAGAAATCATTTTGGCTGCTTTAGCTTTTTCCAAAACCGAATTAGCGCGCACACAAGCATACTGCAGATAAGGGCCCGAATCCCCTTCGAATGAAATTGATTTATCAAAATCAAAAATAATGTCTCCCCCGATAGCTTGCCTTAAGACGGAATACTTAATGGCACCGACCGCCACTATCTCCGCAATCTCTTGTTTTTCATTCTCATCAAATTCCCGATCTTTTATTTTTTCAAAAACTTTTTCTTTCACCTGCTCAATCAAATTTTCCGCAGTAATCACCTCTCCAGTGCGACTAGACATTTTACCACTCGGTAATCGCAACATACCATGTGAAAGATGTTTGAGTTTGCCTTTGAGTTCTGGCCTCACTTCACCGATCGCCACCTCAGTCACATCAAAAAATGCATCCTGTTCGTTAGCGGTGACAGTAATGGATTTATCATAATCATATTTTTCCTTTTTAATTTTAGCCAAACCTACTTCTTTGGCTTCATAAGTGGGAATACCTTCTGAATTTATGAAGACTCGAGTATGAGTCTGGGGCTGAAAATTTTCACCTTTGAAAATCACCGCCCCGCCCTCACCATTTTCAAAAACTTTACCCACATTTTGCATTACCAAAGCCTGCCCTACTTCCCCAGTTTCACTTTCAAAAAAATGAAAATCAAAATGACTGTCTAATCTTTTATAAAGCGATTCAAAATAATCTAAACAATCTTTTTTACCATTTTCATATAATTTATTTATTTCCTGATCTGATTTTTCGTAAACTTTTTTGTTTATTTCGGTTATCTCTATTTTATGATCGTCAAAATTTTGAGAACCATAGGCATAAGCCTCTCCCCAAGAGAGTTCCGGTTTTTGCATTTTGCCCCAAATAGTTTTGGCTACGTGAAGCCCCACATCCCCATGATAACCAACGGCCGTAATCTCTGCTCCGTTTGCATCCAAAATTCTAAAAACTGATTCTCCTACTGCATTGTTCATCAAATGCCCAATATGAAATTCTTTGAACGGATTGGGTTGAGTATGCTCAATCAAGATTTTTTGACCCTCAAGCAAATTATTTTTGCCATAATTTTCTTTTTTATCTAAAATTTCTTTAACCGAATCGACAAAAAAACCTTTGGATAAATAAAAATTTATAAACTTGCCCACTACTTCTATTTTTTCTATTTCTGGAATTTTATTTTCATTTAAAATATTTACCGCTTCTTCTGGAGTACTCGCTTTCGCTGAAAGCTTCGACGTAGCAAAGAAAGAATAATCACCATTTTTCAAATCTTTGGGATGAGCCAACACAAAATCCCCTTCTATCTCCAAAGTTTCTTTTATCCATTTTTTAATTTTTTCTTGAATTTTCATATATTTATTTTACATCACTGCATGAGTTTTTTATAAAGCTCATACGCTATCATGGCACCATTCAAAGCTCTATGGACAGCAGGTTCAGGCGAAATACCAAACATATCGCAAGCGGTTTTGAGACTCCAACTTTCATTTTTAGCTAAGCCTTTATCCCAAGCGATGGAGAGCAAATCTAAACGGTGATAATCCATCATATCTTTGACCCCAGTCTTCCTAAAAGCATCATTCATAAAACCCCAATCAAAAGTAGCGTTGTAAGCACAAAAAATAGCATCGTGAGTTTTGTCAGCAAACATTTGTACTGCTTCTTTCAAATCAATTGCATCCTGCCAATCTTCTGCTTTATAACCATTTTTAGCAATAGCGGCTGGCACTGCATTTTCGATATTAAGCGGTTTAACTTTTACATTCAAAGTATCTGTTATTTCAAAAGTATTTTGATCAAAAACTACCAGGCCGATCTCTAATATTTCATGCACCCCAAAAACGTCCCCACTGGTTTCCAAATCAACCATCGCAATTTTCCTTTCGTTCATTTTCATTCTTTTATTTTACCATTTTTGATCTCAAAACCTTATCGATTTTTTGAGCTATCACTACGAAGTCTTTTTCTTTTTTGCCACGAGTAGTTTCGGCGGCAGTACCAAGTCGGATACCAGATGGATCAACCGGTGACCGCGTATCCCCTGGGATAGTATTTTTATTGACTATAATCCCAGCTGCTTCCAACTTATCACTTGCCTCTTTGCCTCCGATCCCCTTCCCATCCATCCAAGTGTCTACCAATATCAAGTGCGTATCAGTCCCACCAGAGACTATTCGCCAACCCAATTTTTTTAATTCTTTGGCTAGAGTATCGGCATTTTTTATAATTTGCTTGGCGTATTTTTGAAAACTTGGGCCAGAAGCCTCTTTCAAAGCAACTGCGATACCTGCTATCTGATTTAAATGTGGACCGCCTTGAATCCCTGGGAAAACCGCTTTGTCTATTTTTTTATAAATTTCTCTCTCATCAATTTTAGAAAAAATCATGGCAGATCTTGGCCCACGCAAAGTTTTGTGGGTAGTAGTCGTGACCACATCGGCATATTTGAAAGGTGTCGGGTAGACTCCGCCAGCCACCAATCCAGCAAAATGCGACATATCCACCATGAGATACGGCGCATCCGCCTTCGCATCGCTTCGGCGTGACAAGTCTGCTATCTCTCTAAACTTTTTGAAATCAACTATTCTTGGATAAGCCGTAAACCCAGCCACGATAATCTGAGGTTTTTCTTTTATTGCCATTTTTTTCAATTCATCATAATCAATAACCTCAGTCTTACTGTCTACTCCAAAAGGGACTTGTTGCCAGACTTTACCAGTAATCGAAACTTTGTAGCCATGTGTTAAATGCCCTCCATCTTGTAAATTCATACCCATGATTTTGCCCCCCACTGGCACTAGGCCCAAATAAACTGCCAAATTAGCCGGTGAACCAGAAAGTGGTTGGACGTTCACATGCCATTTTTTATTTGATAGCCCAAAAAGTTTGAGTGCTCTTTCTTTACACAAATTTTCTATTTTATCCACAAACCCATTCCCCCCATAATATCTAGCGCCCGCATAACCTTCGGCATATTTGTTGGTCAACTCTGAGCCCAACGCTTCCAGCACATCTTTGGAGACATAATTTTCGGAGGCAATAAGGTTTATGACTTGCTTTTGTCTCTTCTTTTCACTTTCTATTAGTTTTTTAATTTGTGTATCTTTCATGCCCAAAATATACCACATAATTGATTTTTTTCTATTTTAAAAAAGAAGGCCCGTCACTCCAAATAGAAGCGACGGACCATTTTAAAGAAGCTTTTTTGCTCGTATTGCATCCAGCTGGATTTGTTTACGAGCCAATTCTCGCCCCAAGTAAAGAGCATGGGAAATTTGAGAAAGTGCCACATCTCGAGCCAGCTGTCGTTCGATTTCTTCGGAAGTTTTGCCTCTATACTCTCCGATTTTCATTCCACCGTAGGAATGTTCGACAACTATTTCAAATGAAATGGTGTCCAAAGTAACTGTAAATTCCCCGTTTGGATCCATTCTTGGACCATACTTTCCGATCGAAGGATCCATAACCTCATCTGTCTTTTTGTTTTCAACCACTCCTTTCGCTTTTTCCAAAGCAATAGGATCAATGCTGATGGAGTGGCTAATCACTGTGATGGGTCCAACTTGCATTGAAGCATGCCCAGCCACGAAACGCTGTAATGCCATCAGACCATAAAGGTTTTCTGGCCAAGCATCCATAGCGTTGTGAGTTCGAAAGTTTGCCGTCAAGTTGAGCTTGCCATCAAAATGACGAAAGAAAGCAGAAACGAAACATGGACACTTAGTGCCTTCGGGCAAATCTAGTCGATTATCCCAAAGAGCAATATAACAGTGACGAGAGTCTGGCGACTCTCGAAGCCGATCAGCGACAATGAGTGGCGAATCAACGATCACATCGCCCCGATGGAAATGTCCACGCAATCGATTGCCGTAAGTGTAGTCAAGATCGGAAGGTTTTTGAGAATCCAAGAAACGATCCTGATATTCTCTAAACTTTTCCAAACTAAAACCATACTCAGAAAGACATTTTTCCGTCTCCTCAAATGGTTCTTCCACTACCACATGAGTGTTCAGAAGTTCGATCCGAGTCTCTTCTCCCGTCCTTTTGGTCACTTTATTGCGATGACCAAAACGATACAGACGGAAAATCAGTTCCGACCATGCCTCCATTGGTGTCCGCCGAACAATCGTCTGTGACCGAACTTCAGACGGAAAACGAGTAATAACGGGCTCAGGAATTGGTGGCGGTTCAATGCGTACCATTTCACCTTGAAAACGGGTCAGAAGATTTTGGAAATACTTCACCAACCCATCCTTAGTTTCAGAACTCCCCAAGTCTCCCAAGACAGAAAACTTTGGAACCGATTTGAAACGGTCTGCCTGCAGTTCTCCATCAATTTTTCTGGTGGTATTACGAATCTGAAAGGCCTTTGCTCCCAAAAATTCAACTTCCTCCAGACCATATGCGAAAAAGTTGACGAGCGATTCCTGCGAGCCTGACAGATTCTTCCCCAAAATTAAGATATGCTGAATCTGCGGATTCCATAGCAAGTTACGAAGCATTTGTTGCAACCCATTACCGTATAGGTTAGCCACTATCGCAACCCGCGAAGTTTGTTCACAGAGGTCGACTCCAGCTTCCAACATTACTTGAATAGCCGAATCAACCTTAGACCACAGAGTTACTACGCCCACATCACCTTCAGGGTTTACCACCCTGAGACGCCCCTCATAATACAGTGGTTCAAATTTCATAATCAAAGATCCTCCCTGATTGTTTATACCACTTTTTATATTATAAAAAAACCACCTCCCGCAATCATTAAGATTGGGGAGGTGTGAGCATACCAACAAATTGATACAAGGTCCGATCACCAACTGACAGTGCAAGAGAAAATATTTCCTGAATTCTTTCTCTTGAAAGATCCAGTTTGGTCACCGCCACACCTGCTTGAGCTAGCCAGTACCGAGATACACTATACTCATCTTCCGTGAGTAATTTATTACGAAGATAATCTTTCCAAACAACAACCTTAGCAACTTCTGCTTGAATGATGTTTTTCGTACACCCCGGACAAGGATCGTTAGTCACAAATAGAGTTGATCCTTTTGGTTCCACCCCGTGTTCCAGACACTGGTTCAGAGCATTCTGTTCTGCATGGATAGCACTACAAAATTGTTTCCGCTCTTCTTTAAGAACAGTGAAGTCTCCGTGCCCCTTTAGCGAATCGTCGTAGGCAAGGCGCTGATAGTAACACTCTCCCTTATCAAGACAAGTGATTACATTCTTTGGTGCGCCATTGTATCCAGAAGCGACAATCCTCTTTCCTTTCACGAGTGAAGCTCCAACTTGCCGAACAAGACACGACGATCTCACTCCAGCAAGAATCGCGTTGAGCATAAACATTTCGTCCCAAGATGGTCGTTGAAATCCCATAAAGTTCTCCTCTGAGTACTAGCTTACATTTTTTTATATAAAAAGAAAGTGGGGCCGTATGATACGACCCCACACACAAGCACTCACGCCTTGATTTCAATCGGATTGGTTTTTTTCCGATCCTTCTGAACCCCTTCAAACACAGCGTTGAAATCCCTGAACAAAGCTTTGTAATTATCCGGATTACGATACTCTTTTTTCTTGTATCCATCCGTAAGCTCTGGAATTTCCTCCACCTGAGACCAACCATCCGCCAACGCATAGGCGTAGTAAGGATATTCCTTTGGAACATTTCTGACCAAAACAATGTTGATCTTTCGCCCCAACTTACGAGCAGTATACACTCGGTGCATACCATCGTTAATGAGCGGTACCATTCGCTCATCTTTTTCCCAAGATTCTTCCACCACCGGCGGGAGAAACGGAATGGGTGGATCATTGTCTGGATCAGATCCTTCAAGCCAAAACAAAAGAGCTCCCTGCAAAGAAAAAATGTCTACTCCTCTTTCGGCAAATTTTCTGGCTAAATCCAAAATGGTCTTGACCCCTTCCACCAACACATACTTTTGTGGGGGAACCAACAATTCCGTATCAACCTGCTCCAAAACTTCCAAGGTGGCATTTTGATACACAGGAAATTTATCAAAACCTCTCAATCGAGTTTCTTTGAGACGTCTCAATAACTCAGTTTTAGACAAAAGCTCATGTTTAATGATTTGCATATATTTTCCTCTCTGCCCACAGATTACCTGTTTAACAATTAAATGTAAAACTAGATTATACTCAATATTTATGGCAAAATACTTAAATAAATGAAAGATTTTAATGAAATAAAAATAATCGGTTTTGATCTTGATCAAACACTTTATCCAAAATCACCAGAAATAGATGATGCTATACAAACATATATTTATGATCAAATTGCTAAAAATTTTAAAATGGATAAAGAAACTGCGAGAAAAAAATTTGATGGTTTATATAAAAAAGGAAAAGGTTTGAGTGGAAGCAAGAGTCTTGTTGTCCTTGGATTCCCTATTGAAAGAGCCGGAGAAATAATTCAGGAAGCATTGGAAAACGCTCCAATTGCCAAATTTCTGAAACCAAATAAAAAAGTGCTTGATTTGCTAAATAATCTAAAAACCAAATATAAATTTATTGATTTGATTACTGGATCAAATAAAAGCAATGCAACAATTAAATTAGAGAAATTAGAAATTCCCAAACAAACTTTTTCAAATGTTATTACAGCAGATAACGGATCAAAATCTGATCTTTCTGCGTTTAATTTATGGTTCAGTTTTTATTCAGATTATAAAACAGAAAATTTTCTTTATATTGGTGATCGAGTGTCTTCCGACTACGAACAACCCAGAAAACTTGGGATTCAAAGCATTTTGGTAAACCTAAAAACTCCCGATTCAAACGTAGAATGTCTACAATTAAATAATTTATTAGATATAGAAAAATATCTTTTATAGAGGTTGCCTATTTCACCTCAACGCCCATACTCCTACACTGACCAGCGATTATTTTGACAGCTGCCTCTAAGTCGTTAGCGTTTAAATCCACCATTTTTATTTGAGCGATTTCTTCTAGTTGTTTTTTAGTGATAGTGCCCACTTTTTGACTAGGTGCTTTACCAGCTCCTTTTTCGATACCCAAAGCTTTCATTATGAGGCTCGAAGCCGGAGGAGTTTTCAATACGAAATCAAAAGTTCGGTCTTCATAAACAGTAATTTCGGCTGGCACCAAACCTTCCATGTCTTTGGTGGCCTCGTTGAATTTGGTGACGAATTCACCAATGTTTATACCAGCTGGACCAAGCGCAGTACCTACTGGAGGTGCTGGAGTGGCCTTTTTAGCCGTTATAACCAATTTTATTTTTTTTGTTATTTTTTTTGCCATACGGGTTATACCTTACCTTAAATCTTTTTAACTTGCAAGAAGTCCAATTCTACCGGAGTCTCACGGCCAAACATAGGCACCAAGACTTTGACCTTGCCTCGTTCCTCATCTACTTCCCCAACTTTGCCCTCCAAATCTTTGAATGGCCCATCAACAATCTTTACCGCATCATCAAGCGAAAGATCAATGTTGTGTTTGACCTTCTCAGAACTCATCCTCTTGAAAAGTTCTTCTACTTCTTTGGGATCAAGTGGCACTGGGAAAACTCCCGCTCCGACGAAACCAGTCACACGAGGAGTGTTACGGACGACATACCAAGAATCATCAGTCACTATCATATCTACCAAGACATAACCCGGATAGATTTTTTCCTCTTCTTCTACTCGTTTATTACCTTTTATTTTTATTTTTTTCTCCACTGGCACCAAAACATTGAAGATTTTGTCTTCCATGCCCAAAGATTCAATGCGCTGTTTCAAGTTCCTTAAAACGGCATTTTCATAGCCAGAGTAGGTATGGATAGCATACCAATTTCGACTTTCTTGTGTTTGTTGTTTTGACATAATGATACTAATATACTAATTATACAAATGATACTAATGACTACAAATAAAATTTTTTGATTCGTATGATTTAACTATTTGTTTCATTCGCACCATTCGTATATTTGTATCTTACTTAAATGAATAAATTCAAAATCCTAGAAAAAATAAAATCAAATAGTCCCAAAAAGAAAGCAGTCAAAATTGAGATGATAACCACCACGATAGAAAAGACTATCGACTGTTTCCTGGTTGGCCAATTGACATGAGTAAGCTCAACTTTAGTTTCTTTAAAATAATTTATTAATGACATAATGGTTTGTTAATTTATTTATATTATAAAATAAAATTTTGTTTAGAAAAAACCCCTTTCGGGGGATCTTTTAAACTGTGCTTTAATTATACTCCCTCAAAAAATAAAGTCAACCCAGTAGTGAATTTTGATATTGGCCTTGCCGGCACTTTAAGTGCGATATCAAAATCTACTACCGGGTCAAATTTATAGCCAAAAACCAACGAAAATGCCACCCGAGGGTGGCGCTTTCGCAGACATTCATTTGTGCTGAAAATTGCTTTCCCACACTCACATAATTAAGTATATCACAAACCCCAAATAAGCGCAAGACCCGCTGTTGATAACCAAAAACCGCCTCTCAGCGGTTTTTTGATTTGATTCGTAGTAATTTTCGTTGCAATTCGTAATCTATTCGTTACTTCGTATTAGATGATTTTCACGTCGATACTCACACCACTTGGTAGAGAAAGATTGGTCAGTGAATCCATTATTTTTGGGCTTGGGTTCACTATATCAATCACTCGGCGATGGACTCTCATTTCAAACTGCTCACGAGCATTTTTGTAAACGAAAGGTGAACGGTTGACTGTCCATTTTTTGATTTCAGTTGGCAAAGGTATCGGGCCGACGATCTTGGCATCATAACGCATAGCCGTGTCTATGATTTGCTTGACCGAAATATCAAGCACTTTATATTCATAGGCCATGACTCTGATGCGCAACTTAGAGATAGGGTCTTCTTTTTTGACCTTAGCCTTTGTTGTTTTCTTTTCTTTTTTTAATGTACTCTCTGTCATATTATCTTTTGTTCCTTTCCTTTTCCCCTCTCCTAATCTAGGCGATTCAGCAGAATCGAACAGACGATGAAGAGGGGCTAGGGGTGAGGTGTTTTTATGCAACTATTTTGGTTACGAAACCCGCTCCCACAGTCTTGCCTCCTTCGCGGATAGCAAACTTTTGTTTTTCTTCAAGGGCCACTGGGGCTACCAATTTGACTTTGAAGGTTGCGGTGTCTCCAGGCATAACCATTTCTACTCCTTCTTTCAAAGTCACTTCACCAGTCACGTCAGTAGTTCTGATGTAGAACTGAGGTTTGTAACCAGTGAAAAATGGAGTGTGTCTACCACCTTCTTCTTTCTTCAAAATGTAAACTTCTGATTCAAAGTCTGTATGAGGGGTGACGCTTCCTGGTTTAGCAATAACCTGACCACGATGCACGTCGTCTTTTTTCAAACCTCGGAGCAAGATGCCGGCGTTATCCCCCGCTTCTCCTCTTTCAAGTTGTTTATTGAACATTTCAATACCGGTAACAGTAGTTTTTTGAGCATCATGCAAACCGATGACGTCTACGTCTTCACCGACTTTTACGACACCCCTTTCGATTTTACCAGTAACCACAGTTCCTCTACCTTCAATGGAGAAGATGTCTTCAATTGGCATAAGGAAAGGTTTATCAAGTTCACGATCTGGCATTGGGATGTAAGTATCGAGAGCGTTGACCAATTCTACTACCGCTTTAGCGTAAGGGTCTTCCAAATCTTTAGCTTCCAAAGCTTTGAGACCTGAACCACGGATGATAGGAGTGGCAGCACCGTCATAATGGTTTTTGGTCAAAAGTTCACGAATTTCTTCTTCCACCAAATCAATAAGATCTTGTTCGGGTACCATATCGCATTTGTTCAAGAAAACGATAATCTTAGGCACACCCACTTGGTGAGCCAAAAGGATGTGTTCACGAGTTTGAGGCATCACACCATCAGTAGCGGCAACGACGAGCACGGCACCATCCATCTGAGCAGCACCAGTAATCATGTTTTTAATGTAGTCGGCGTGACCTGGAGCGTCGATGTGAGCGTAATGTCTAGTAGGAGTCCAATATTCACTGTGGTGCAAGGCGATGGTAATCCCTCGGGCCTTTTCTTCAGGAGCGTTGTCAATGTTATCGACGGCTTCAACGCGAGCACCATAACCCTCGCCTTTTTTCATATCGAGGATTCTCAAAATTGATGCGGTCAAAGTAGTCTTACCATGGTCGACGTGACCAATGGTACCGACGTTTACGTGAGGTTTAGAACGATCAAAAGCTTCTGCCATAATATTTTGATTAAATTAAATAATAAATTTTTGCAGGCAATTAAAAACCTGCTTATTTACAATATTTTATATCATAGCAAACAAAAATAGAGTGTCAAGCAAAAATACCTGAAGTAGCCCGTTTGAGGCGGGAAAGCTCTTGGGAAACTATAGTATCAAAGCCAGAAACACGAGATTTGAGAAAACCAATAATTTTTTGATAATCACTGCCAGCATTGCCCACAGCCTCGTCAAAATCATTCATGGTATTTTCATCCATGACATCCACCGCCCTTTCTACCACAGATTCAAAAAGCAAATTGCCTATTTTTTCGATCATCCGCTCCTGTTCCCTAGAATCCATGCTACTCAGCCCAAAATCTTCGATTATTTTTTTGTTAAATTCTTCGTTCATCTCTATTTTTGAGTTATTTTTTAATTTATGCCGCTTTGGCTAAATTTTGAGAATGAGTCCTCAAAACATAGCCCCCCAATCTTCTAATAAATTGTTCTACGTTTTCATTTTCAAACGGCTTGACCGCTCCATTTGATTGTTCCATGAGACCCGCCATTTGTCTCATCAAAGTTTGATGATTTTTCATAGTGAGTTTTTTGATAATGTCTGGAGCAAGCCCAGCCTTTGTAGAATCGCCGGTATAATATTCTACCAACTTAACAGCCGGAATTTTGGCCATTTCTGCCCATTCTTTGGTCTTTATCCCCGGTGTTCGGCCTATACCCAACAAACCACTTTTGCCATATATACTGTCTATTTCGCCCAAAAAGGCCATTTCTAACTCTTGGTTAAATTTAGAATCTGACATCATAGTCCTTTCCAAATTAGGGTTTTTAGCTCTTCCGCCCTCAAGTACGCCCAATCTATCTTTGGCTTGCCTGATTTCCTCCTCTAATTGATTTCTATTGTTTTTATTTAGAAGCCCCATGGCAGCTAAGCCGGTCCCCGCCATGACAGTTTCCCCCGGATTCATATCTACTGTTGGTTTCCCTAATGGTGCCTCTGGTGTCCCCAGGGCTTCTGGCAAAATATCTGGTTCTTTTGAAAATTCTAGCACTTCCGGTGTCTGTGTGACCGATGGTTCAGTCGCAACTTCTGGCATTGGCATATTTATATATTTGGCTCTCAAAATTTCTTTGGTACTTAAAATTTCAGTTACTTTGTCTTCAGTAAGAGCTTCATTTGGATGAGCGTTGACCCAATTGGCGATCTTTGCATTGTTGGCTAAAATAGAAACTTCTTGTGGGCCACCGGCTGTTATGGTCTGACTAGCTTTTTCAAAAATCGCATTTACTTCTTTGGTATTTTCAAAAAGTTTAGTGAAATCTGTTTTATCTCCAATTTGGATAGCCCCCTCATCACCCAAACCGTAATCCTGCGGATTTTGGAGTACTTTATTGGTTAAACTACTCAAAACATAAGTCTGCTGGGCTTCGGTTAACCCTTTAAATTGTTCGTTATTATTCAGCGTTTCTTTCAAAATATTCCAAGTGGAATCCCCCGCTTTCACTTCGTGTATCAAAACTTCTGGATTATCAAATATTTTTTCTAAAACCACAGGTTCTGGAGCTGATGGCTCTGACATTTCCAATACGGCTGGTGTCTTTATCACCACCGATTCAGTTGGCACTTCTTTGAATGGTATTGGTCTAGCCACAATTTGTGGTTCTGGCATAACGGCCTCGGCTGGTCTAGGGCTAGATGATTTTGTTGGCTCGACAGATTCAGTTGTTTTTGAGACAGAACCTTCAGGAGCTGAAGCTGTTTTTTGGCCTGGTTCAAAACCTTTTCTTGGTAATCTTTCTTGAATAGGAGCAGATTTACCACCTTTTGATTCCAAAGCCGATTTGGTAGCACCACCACTACCAACACCCACAAATGCACCTTCAGCAAGATTAGCCAAAAGACTCGTGCCAGCACCAGCTGCGACAGTTAAACCAAATTTCCAAGCAGCCGCTTTCAATCTTGCTTTTTTATATTTTTTATCTATTTCAGCAGATTTTTCTGATTTTTTTTCCAAATCAAAATCTGATTTTTTTAAACCTTCAATTTCTTCTGCTTCATTTTTATTTATTTCTTCCAATGACCAGCTCTTTTTTTTGTTTACCAATTCTCCCATTCCAGCACCAGTGACAGCAGTGAGAGCTCTTTTTCCTAAATAACCTCCCACCCCCAGCGCACCTATAGTCGCTCCACCAATAGCAAAACCAGCAAAACCACCAATCGCCAAACTTACCCCTATTCTCTGCGTCTTAGAAAGCCCCAAATACCACTGCACCGCTTTGGTGCTGAGCAAACTTTTGGCACCTTCAAGCACTTTACCCATCTTAGTTTCGCCTCGAGCTTCTTTCAAAACCGTTAAGTACGCCTCATTTTCCTTTTGGACCAACTCTTCAAAAATCTTGTCGTTTATTTTTGATCGCAGTTCCAATTCTTGTTCGGGTGTCAAATTTTCTCCGGCATTTTTCCTAAGAGTTTCTTCTATTTTTTTAGCAATATTATTTTTTTGGGATTTATATATACCATCTATGATTTCACTTATTTGACTATGCTCAACTTCTCCTTTAGCTCTCCTAGCTCTCGTTTTTTCAAACTCCGTCCAATCTTCCCAGTTTTGCCACTCCTCTCCATTACCAGGCTGATTCTCTCCAGTAGAAACTGCGGCTGGTGGAATATCAGACTCAGAAGTAACTGCTGTTGGTTTTAGAGCTTTTTTATTTTCAAATTCTACAACTAATCCTGAACCACTTATTTGTAGGCCTGATACAGATTTTCCTTTTTGTTTTTCAAAATATGTTTTTATTATCGAACTAAAGCTTGCAACATTACTTTCAATCTGAGATTTAACATAACCCCGAGCCTGAATATTCAAATCCTGAACCGCGATATCATTTCCAATATTAACTATTTTACCTTCCATTGATATTTTACCTCCCATCATTCCAGCATTCAGTTTAACCATTAATTGCAAACCCTCAGTAGTTTCTGATAAATTTAATTCTTCAATTTTTGCACTCTGACCAAGCTGAATACTAATAATACTTTTTATTTCGTCGAGACTTACAAAAAGTTTTTCTTTTTCTGTGCCCTCTTCTACCAACCTCAGAACCACAGCCCCAAACTCTGGATTATCTTTGACAATAGAAAGTTCGTCTGCATACACTTCCATTTGTCGATCTGAGCCGATATCAATAATTGCTTTTATGTGCGAGCCTGGGGTTTTCTCAAAAGAAACCAGCATACCCACCCCTTCACCCGTAAAACTGTCCCACTCAACTTTATCACCCACTTTTATGGTTTCTCCATTTTTACCAAGAGCCTCTTTTATTTCTGATGGACCCGGCTCTGGGGATCCCGGTACCTCAGCTGGTAAATTATTGAGATAATCACTTATATCTTCTTTGGTTGCCCTGAGATCTACATACAACCTAATCTCTTGCTCAATAGAAACTTTTGGATAATACAACTCCTTTGGATAAGTCAAAACTACCGTGGAAAACTTTTCTCTTAAAGTTTCATTACCAGAGAAAGCTTCAAATGCTTCTCTTATTTCTTTGTATTTTTCTCCCAAAAGACCAGGATACAGTTTTTTAAAATTTTCTAACTCGTCTCCGTGAACAAAAAAAGCAATACCTATTTTTTTTAAAAAATTATCTAATTTTTCTCCTTCCAGTCCTGATTCTTCAATAGTTGGATTCGTGTTTGGTTCTGTTTGGAGTTCCGGAGTTGAGGCTGGGGCTGGGGCTGGGGCTGAAACGATCGCTGGTTCTGGAGAAACTTTATTATCAATACTCCCATCGTCTTTTTCACCACCAAACACGCGATTTTCTTCTACTTCATCATCTTCTTTTTCAGTTTCTTCTTCTTGATCTTCGTGAATATCTTCTACTTGTCCCGGATCTGGCAGCTGATCCACCCCATCTTGTTCTTTAAAAATAGAATTTTCTGCACAATCAGTTAAGTAGTCGACATCATTAGCGTCTTGACGAATCTTAAAAATTTTTTCGTCTTCATTGTACATACCCTGATTCATCTGGGCTTCTACAATTTGTATTTTTATACCGGCATCGGCTAACTTTTCTTTTAGTTTTACAAAAGCTTCTTTGTCGTCCTGAGGCCAATTTTCGTAGCCTTCTGGATATTGAGGTTGTGGATTTTGGGGAGATTCATTACTCATGTTTCAAATTATACGGTAAGGTTATTTAAATAACAAAGCGCACCTGTAGATAAAGCAGGCTTGACCCCGTAGTGAATTTTGGCATTGCACTTCGTGCGGTGGCTTTGCCACAATGCCAAAATCTACTACGGGGTTGACTGTTTACCCTCTTGGGTATATAATGGTTTTAATACTGAAAGATTGTCACTCCGCATTACCCGCGGATTTTTTCTTTCTTATTTATTCGTTTTCCCCTCTCTTAATGTAAGAGAGGGGTTGGGGGTGAGTTATTTTATTCGTTAATTCGCATATTATGTTTGATTTAAAAGTTATACATTCAGTCCTTGATCAATTAGAAGAAGAGCGAGGTATACCAAAAGACAAAGTTATAGAAGCTATAGAAATGGCTTTGGCGACTGCTTACAAAAAAGAATACGGCAAACGCGGCCAGATCATCCGGGCTAATTTCGATTTGCGCAGTGGTGGGGTAGAGATGAGCCAAGTCAAAATCGTAGTGGATGACACCAAAGTATTCATGGACAAAGAGGCCTTGGAAGAAGCCTTGGAAGAAGCCGAGGCTAAAGATGATGACCGAGTGCTCTTCAACCCTGAACACCATATTCTTTTGCCTGACGCTCAAAAAATTAAAAAAGGTACTTCCGTGGGTGATGAGATTATTTTCCCAATTGAATCCAAAGGAGATTACGGTCGCATCGCAAGCCAAACTGCCAAACAAGTTATCATGCAAAAAATACGAGAAGCCGAGAGATCTTCTGTATTGAAAGAATTTGGTGCCCGAGAAGGAGAAATTATTTCTGGCACAGTCCAGAGAGTAGAACGAGGAAATATTTTTGTAGATGTCGGCCGATCGGTCGGTATTTTGCCTTACGAAGAACAGATGCCTGGCGAAAGATTCGCTCAAGGAGAAAGAGTCAGAGCTTATTTGTATCGAGTAGAAGATGGTCCAAAAGGTGTTTCTTTGCGCCTTTCTCGTTCACATCCGAAATTCCTTATAAAACTTTTTGAAAACGAAGCTCCTGAACTTGCCAACGGCACAATTGAAATAAAATCAGTAGCCAGAGAAGCCGGTTCACGTTCTAAAGTAGCAGTCGGTTCAAACGATAACTACATTGATCCAGTCGGCTCACTAGTTGGCCAACGTGGCGTAAGAGTAGCAACCGTGACATCTGAGTTGGGCGGCGAAAAGATAGACATCATAGAGTGGTCAGAAAACCCAATGGAATTCATTGAAGACGCTCTCTCCCCTGCCAAAATCTCATCAATTGAAGTGGACGAAGAAAGCCACCAAGCCAATGTAGTGGTCTCTGAAGATCAGCAATCACTTGCAATCGGTAAAGGTGGTCAAAACGTGAGACTGGCAGCCAAACTCACCGGCTGGAGAATAGATATAAAATCTACCAAAGGCGAAGAACTGGAAGTGGCCGAATAAACACATTTTATTTTTGCAATTTTGTTTTTGTAGTATAATTGAACATGTTCAGCGTAGAACTTTATTATCTAACAAAAATAAAATGATTAAAAAAATAACATTTTTAGTTTTTATGGCTTTATTAGTATCACCTGTTTTAACTTTCGGTGAAACTAGCACTTCTACCGACGATAACCAAGAACAAAATGAAATCAGAAAACAAGAAATGGAACAAAAGAGAGAGACCATCAAAGATGGTATAGAAGCTCAAAGAGAAAATTTGAAACAAGAAGTGGAACAAAAAAAAGAGGAAGTTAAAAACACAATTGAAGAAAGAAGACAAAACGTCGTAGGTAAAATAAAAGAACAGGTAGACAAATTTTTTAAAAACACACAAGAGAGGTTTGGCGCCGCCTTAAACAGATTAGTGAAATTGGCCGATCGTATAGATTCCAGGATAACAAAAATGGAAGCCGAAAAAATTGATGTGGCTAAAGCCAAAGAACTCATGACTGTAGCCAGGGCCAAAATAGAAATAGCCAAAACCAGTATTAGTTTGATTGGTATTTCTACCAGCACAGCTTCTACGACAGTATCAGCCGCTTCAACCACAGTCCAAACCATAAAAAAAGATTTTGAAGCTCTCAAAAAACAAATTGAAAAAGTCAAAGAAGATATCAAAAAAGCTCATGAGGCATTAGTGAACGTAGTTGAAAATCTTAAAAGGGGGCAAAACAAATTTGAAAAAGAACACGCTTCAGCTACTTCTACTGCCACAACCACTAATAAAATTGAAGATTAAAAAAACAAATTATAAATTTAATTAAAAAAAATGGACACATTCAATCCAAATCAAATGCCCCCAATGTCTGGAGAGGTCGTAGAAAAAAAATCAGTTGGACCACTCATAGCAGTAATTATTATCTTGGCCCTTATAATAATTGCCGGTTTGTATTTCCTTAAACAAAGGACTCCAGCTACCCCCTACATGCCTGTCTCAGAAACAAATAATATCGATTCTGTAACCGCTTCATTAAATACTCAAAGCACTTCTGATCAATTAGACTCAATTCAAGCCGACCTCAACGCCACCGACATAAACAATTTGGACCAAGGCGCCGCAGTCATCGACGCACAGTTGCAATAACTTGTCGGAATAATCATATTTTGATAGACTAGTGCGGTGTTCCCGTAGTGAATTTTGGCTATAATTCCTACGGAATCGTGATAACATAGCCAAAATCTACTACGGGATGTCGTACGAATTCAAAATAAAAAAATTACCAAAATCAGAAGTGGAAATGGAAGTATCCATACCCGCTGATTTTTTGGTATCCGCCCGCAAAAAAGCCATAAATATGTTTGGTGTATCTCTAGACGTCCCCGGTTTTAGAAAAGGCCATATACCAGAAAACGTAGTAATTGAAAAAATAGACGAAGGAGAAATATTGGGAGAAGCGGCTGATATATTACTCAAAGAACACTTCCCTAAAATCATAAGCGAGGCCAAATTGGACATAATCGGCCAACCTAAAGTTTCTATCACCAAATTGGCCTTGGGCAATCCAGTTGAATTCAAAGTAGTTTTTGCTGTGATGCCAGAATTCACATTGCCAGACTATAAGAAAATAGCAGCAAGTAGCAAGCAGCAAGTAGCAAGCAAGGAAGAAAAAACTGAGGCAACAGACAAAGAATTAGAAGATGTACTTTTGCAAATCCGAAGGAACAAGGCGCATTTTGATTGGCATGAAGCTCATAAAGATGAGACGGGCCACAACCACCCAGAAATCAAAGATGAGGATTTACCAGCTTTGGATGATGAATTCGCCAAAGTAGCTGGTAATTTTAAAAGTTTGGCTGAACTCAAAGAAAAAGTAAAAGAAAACATAGTAGCCGAAAAGAAGGCCAGAAACATAGAAAAAACTAGAGCTCAAATCATGGAAGCTTTGGTCAAAAAAACCGATATCGAATTGCCTAATATATTAGTAGAGAGCGAGACCGAAAAATCTTTGGCCCAAATGAAAGATGAAATAGAAAGAGCGGGTGGTAAATTTGCCGATTATTTGACCCAGATCAAAAAGAGTGAAGATGACTTGAAAAAAGATTTGAAGGACAGTTCTGAAAAAAAGGCCAAAATCCAACTCATATTTAATAAAATCGCTGAAGCAGAAAAACTAGAGCCAAACAAAGAAATTTTGGAAAACGAAGTTAAAGAAGTTATGAAGCACTACCCTAGCGCTTCCGAAACCAATGCCCGTATTTATGTTTCTACCATCCTCATCAATTCTGAAGTACTCAAATTATTAGAAAACTAATAAAAATATGAAAAACACAGAAAAAAACTCAATATTAGTCCCCACCGTTATAGAAAAAACTCACAACGGTGAGCGAGCTTATGATATTTATTCAAGACTTCTCAAAGACCGCATCATATTTTTGGGTGGTGAAATCGAAGACACGATGGCCAACCTCATCATCGCCCAACTCCTTTTCTTGCAATCTGAAGATTCCAAAAAAGAAATTTCGCTTTATATAAACTCCCCTGGTGGCTCAGTCACCTCTACCTTAGCTATCGTAGACACTATGAAATTCATCAAACCAGATGTCTCGACTTTTTGTGTGGGTATCGCCGCATCGGGTGCCGCCATCGTACTTTCAGCTGGTACCAAAGGTAAAAGATTTATTTTGAAAAATGCCGAAGTGATGATCCACCAACCTATTGGCGGAGCCGAAGGTCAAGCTACCGACATCGCTATCCGTGCCAAACATATTTTGAAAACTCGAGAAAATTTAAACAAAATGCTCGCCGAAAATACTGGCCAGACAATCTCCAAAATTTCTGCCGACGTTGAACGCGACTTCTTCATGACCGCCGATGAAGCTAAACGTTATGGTATAGTTGATAAAATACTATAAAACTCATTTATGGCGGAACTCCCCTCTCTTAATATAAGAGAGGGGCAACTTTCCGAAGGAAAGTGGGGTGAGGTTTTTGATTTGCGTATTTTAGGCAAATTCTGTATAATTAAGGCATTACTATTAAACAAGTAATTTCGTTATATAAACAGTGAAGAATGCCCAATTTTTAAACAAAATGAACCTAAATTTTCCAAAAAACAAAGAAAAAGGCCTCCGCACTCGTCTAAACTAAGACGGAATTACAACAAAATATATGTCATTAAAATTAGCAGTACTCCTAGCTGGATTAGCTGCTTTGGTTGGAGTCGGTTTCGGTTATTTCTTGCGATGGATAATCTCTTTAGGTCAACGCGGTTCAGTAGAACTTCGTATCAAGCAGATGGAGCTCCACGCGAGGGAAGAAGCCAAGAAAATCACCGAAGAAGCCGAGAAAAAAGCCGAAGAAACTTTGAAAGAAACCCGAGTAGAGTTTAAAGAAAAAGAAGACAAAATTAAAAAAACCGAAGACCGCCTCATCAAAAAAGAGGAATTTTTGGATAAAAGACAAGTAGATATAGACAAGGAAATAGAACAAGTTAAAGAAAAAGTTTCCGAAGTAAAAACTATCAAAGAAAAGGTAGAAAATTTGGAAAAACAAAAATCTAACGAGTTACAAAAAATCTCCAACCTCACCGAAGAAGAAGCCAAAGAAGTCTTACTCAGAGAAATAGCCAAAAAACACGAGGAAGATATCGTAGTGAGAATGCAGAAATTAGAAAAAGATGGTAGCGAAAAGATTGAGGCCAAAGCCAAAGAAATACTCACCACTTCTATCCAAAGATTGGCCAACTCAGTATCTTCCGAAGTATTTTCTACTACTGTCACCATCCCTTCCGATGAAATCAAAGGTAAAATCATCGGTAAAGAAGGCCGAAACATCAAAGCTTTTGAGAGAGCTTCCGGAGTAGAAGTCATCGTGGACGATACTCCAGGACTTATCACTATCTCTTCTTACGATTCAGTTCGTAGACAAATAGCTAGAGTAGCTTTAGAAAACTTAATTTCCGACGGGCGTATTCAACCTGCCAAAATTGAAGAAATGATAGAAAAAGCCAAACAAGACATCAATAAAATAATGAGAGAAAAAGGCGAAGCGGCGGCTTACGAGTGTGGAGTTTTCAACCTCGACTCACGCATAGTTTCTATTTTGGGCCGATTACATTTCCGGACTTCTTACGGTCAAAACGTTTTGCAACACTCAATTGAAATGTCCCACATCGCTGGTATGCTCGCTACCGAGATCGGTGCCAATGTAGCCGTCGCCAAAGCCGGAGCATTGCTCCATGATATCGGCAAAGCGGTAGATCATGAAATAGCTGGTACCCACGTAGACATCGGTCGTCGCATCCTTCAGAAATTTGGTGCTGATGAAAAAATAATCAGAGCCATGGAATCCCACCACGGTGAATACCCCTACTCTACTTTGGAATCTTATATCGTCCAATCGGCTGATGCGATTTCTGGTGCTAGACCTGGAGCGAGACGCGATAGCGTAGAAAATTACTTGAAACGCTTGGGTGACCTAGAAGCCATCGCTACTACTGTAACTGGTGTAGAAAAAGCTTACGCTCTACAAGCTGGTAGAGAGCTCAGAGTGTTTGTCACCCCTTCTCAAGTCAATGATGTTGAAGCCAAAAGTATGGCCCGCGACATCGCCGTCCGCATCGAAAACGAACTCAAATACCCAGGTGAAATCCGCGTGGTTGTTATTCGTGAATCTCGAACTATTGAATTTGCGAGATAAGTAATGTTGTGGTAGTATTTTGCCCAGGAAGGTTCTCATGACATATCAGGAAAAAGCAGATGTTTTGAAAGTGGATATTTTGAAAGGGGCTAAGGCCGCTTTCTTCGAAGCCATGCTCGACGGTTACGCCGGCGGCGAAAACCGTAAGTCCATCAAAACAAGCGGTAACGATGGTTATACGACCATCACTTACACCACCGAAGATAGTAAGTACAGGGTAGTGGATCGTTATTGCACCACCCCACTCTCCGACTGGTCGGCTGGCACCACCACGATTTTTTACCGAGTGAACCTGATTTGGGTTCCGGTATGGTGGATGGAATACAATGGCTTTTACTACAAAAACGTTATCCCGTTTTTGAAAAGTGCCATACGTCAATCCTATGAAATGGAAATTTTCAATGGAGGACGAGGGCCTGCCAGGTATAATGACTCTGGTATTGAATACAACAATATCTGGTCTGGAGACTTTGAAAGATTTCTAGGCCGTGAGGAAATCGAAGACAAACTCAATGGCGAACTCCTCGGCTTCCACAGTTTCTCTGGCAGAAGCCTGCTCTAGCTAGAACCCGCCTACGGCGGCAGAAATCTCTGCCCTCTCGGCGGGTTTTTCTGTTTTATTTTTTATTTTTCCCCTCCCCTGCGTCTAGGAGAGGGGCAGTTTTCCGTAAGGAAAACGGGGTGAGGTTATTTTAATTCGTATTCTTTATTTTCTTCTGGATAAACTGCGTCAATATCGAGATAATCGCGGATGCGTTGAGTGAGGAAAAGGGATGATTTGGGTTCGCCCATTATAACGAAAACCCTCTTCAATCCTTTTTTTCCTTCTCCCCTCTCCTTCGCAAGGAGAGGGGTTGGGGGTGAGGTCGAGTCATTTACTTTTTCGACGAACTCCAGCAAATGCTCCGAATCTTTGTGCGATGAATAACCAGTTATGTTTTCAATAGTGGCTCTGACTTTTACTTTTTCTTTACCGTTGCTCTTGTCACCATCAGTCTCTATGAAAACCTCTTTGACTCCATCTTGAATCGCTCTACCCAATGAACCGACTGACTGATAACCGACTAAAATAATAGTAGCCGTAGGATCGGGCAAAAATCGAGCTTCATGACTGACCACTCTCCCCCCTTCAGACATACCTGAACCGGCCAAAATTATTTTAGGCCCGGCCAATTTTTCTATTTCTTCTGACTCTCTGGTATTCCTCACTATTTGTAAACCAGGGAAATCAAAAATATCATCGCCCGATTGTATTTCTTGTTGGACTGATGGTTTGAAATCTTTTTGATATTTTTTATAAATATCAGTTACTTTGAGAGCTAAAGGAGAGTCCAAAAAAACTGGCACCTTGGGGATCTCTTGATCTTCAATCATATTATTCAACTCATAAAGCAAAACCTGAGTCCGCTCTATGGAAAAAGCCGGGATCACTATAGTACCCCCTCTTTCTTGGCCATTCAAAATAGCTTGTTTTAATTTTTGTCTTCTTTCGTCTTTGCTTTCATGATTCCTATCTCCATAGACACTCTCCATAACCAAATAATCAACTCCTTTTGGGGTCTCGGTATCTGGCAAAATAGGCGAAGGCGAATTACCCAAGTCCCCAGTGAAGGCTATGGTCTTTGATTCTTCCCCCACTCCACAAGTGACATTGCAAATAGCCGAACCCAATATATGCCCAGCATCTTGCATAAATAAACTACAATTTTCAAAAAGATTTATTTTCTCTTCATAACTTCGGCCTTCCCACAAAGCAAAAGATTTGTTTATATCAGCTTCTTCAAAAAGAGTTTGGTTGGGGTGACGAGCTTGCATCACTTTCAGAGCATCTACGAGCATCGGTCGAGCCAGTTCCATAGTTTCCACCGTAGATATTATTTTGCCTTTGAAACCATCACGCACCAATTTGGGCACTTTGCCTATATGATCCATATGAGCATGAGTAATCAAAAGAAAATCAATTTCAGCTGGGTTATATTTGAAATTTTCAAAATTTTTATCTTCAGCGAATCGAGCACCTTGCAAAAGTCCGCAATCCACCAAAATTCTTGTCCCGCGAAGCTTTGGCGAAGTGGGATTACTTCCAACTTCAAGCATTATGTTAGCCCCAGTAGTAGAACCGGCCCCACCAAAAAATGTGATTTTTAAATTATTCATTTTGATTTTTTATAATCATTTTTTGATTATACTCTCTCATGTAACCGTAAAAACAAAAAGCCATAATACCCAAAAAATCCATAATCAAATCCATCATAGTATCGTACGGATATTCGGCTCCACTCACGGCCACTTCGCCTAGAAAAATTTCATAAATCTCCCAAATTATAGCCACCGACATTGCCCCCAAAAAAGCGACCAACAAAAAGTTTTTGAGTTTTCTTTTTTGCGGATCAAAAAAACCAGAAAAAAAGTAAGCCCACAAGAAAAAGGCAGACAAAGTGGCTCCACCCAAAAAATGGACTAGAGAATCAAATTCGTAAGTTGACCAGTAGAGATGATAACGGGTAGCGAAATAATTAAGAATACCAACAGTCGCAAGTAAAATAAAAGTTTCCAAAAAAAGCGGCTTTCTAAACATAAAGTTATTTTAACATCCTCCTCCGCTTCTCGCTACGCTCGAGCTTCGGCGAGACAAGCAAAATCCGTCTCGCACAAACGAGACGGATTCTCCATAGGGCTACCCGGACTTATTCCCTAATTGAAAAATATTAGGTGGGTGGCCTCGATTACGACTTTACGTCGAAAAAAGTTAGCCTCCCTGAATATGTGCAAGTTAGAAAATATCCAAGTAACCCTGCTTGTATTATACCAAATTACCAGTTTTTATTCATCAACTCCGAATCGTTTGTAATTAAAGGTTTTTTGATCGCCAAACCAGTGTTTAATTTCGTGTTCGGCTTCTTCTGGAGTTTCAGAACAATGCATTATATTCATAACTGCCCGTTTTTCTGCATTTGCTAAAGCTGGGGAATCAATAGAAAAATCTCCACGGATAGTACCCATATCAGCCAAATATGGCAAAGTTGGCCCAGCAATCTTACGGACGACATCTACGGCATGTATACCTTGTACCACCACCTTAACCAAGGGAGCAGACATCATGTAATCAAGTAACCATTTACGAATTTCAGGACCAATTAACGCTGGATCAATAGTACCAAAATCGGCCATCGCATCATAACCATATTTTTCATAAGTACCCAAAGTTTTGGTGCCTAATCTAGTAACCCATTCTTTATTTTTTGGATAATGATTATCAATTTGATCAAGTGTTGGTTGAAACATCTCAAGTGCCACGATCTTCAAATCGCGTTGCTCAAGACGTTTAATCACTTCTCCGATAAGACCCTTTCGGACTCCGTCTGGTTTTAACATTACATATGTACGTTCTTCTTTTGGATGTTGCATAATTTTAATTGAATTATATTTTTTATACTATATTAATATAGATCGAAAAGCAAATAATCTAATTATTTTCACTTAATTTTTTAAAAATTCTGACATTTTTTCTAATGCAATTTTTCGCATAGAAGTCTTATGCTTTTCATCATCTGTCATTTCAGCCCAAGTTTTGTTATAGCCTTTAGGAATAAATATAGGGTCCCAACCAAATCCCATTTCTCCTCTAGGAAAATCTGAAATGACTCCTTCCATTGAACCACTAAACGTATACACTCCAGACTCATCACAAATAGCAAACTCAACTTCTGCAAAAGCATCTCTAGTATCTAATGAGTCAACTAATTTTATCAATCCATCATTACCCAGAGTTTCAAAAAACCATTTTATAAGAGGTCCTGGAAGCTTTTTCATTCCATTAAAAATTAAAGAAACATCTTCTACAATCACAGGACTTTTTATTATTTCGTAAGCTCTCCTTGCTTTATCTTCCACAATTTCTTTTAAATTTAGAGATTGTATTTCTATCAGATCGAGCTTTTGATGTTCGATTGAAATATGAAAATAGTCACTAAGATATTTAGCTTTGCCAGCATTACCTGTAATGAAAGTTAATTCATTCATTTTTAGCGAACTATTAATTATAATTTTGTTAATATTTCCACACCACTTTTAGTCATTACCACCGTGTGTTCAAAATGCGCCGAAAGCGATTTGTCACGTGTGATGAAAGTATAACCATCTGACAATCTTTTGATATCCCGACTACCCATCGAAAGCATCGGTTCAATCGCGATAACTAAACCTTCTTTGAGCTCCGGGCCTTCGCCACGCTTAGCTTTATTGGGCACATAAGGCTCTTCATGTACACTATAACCCACTCCATGACCCGAGAGCCCTTCTATAATACCAAAATCATACTTCATTGCTACCTGCATGATAGCGTCTCCGATATCTCCGATGTGACCATGCAGACGCATAGCTTTTATGCCCCTGTCCAACGCTTCTTTGGTAGCCCTAACCAAAGTCTCAACCTCTTTGGTTATTTTACCGACCGGCACAGTGATAGCCGCATCAGTAATGAAGCCTTTGTAAGTTAAACCCAAATCCAAAGTCACAATATCACCTTCAAACAAAATCCTTTCGTTACCATCGTTGGGGATACCATGCACGATTTCTTCATTGATAGAGACGCAAAGCGCTGCAGGGTAAGGTCTTTTGGCGTCATATGGTTGGTAACCAAGGAAAGAAGCTACGCCTCCGACCTCATCGATAAGTTGTTCAGCGTAAGTATTCAAAGCATCAGTTTTGACTCCTGGCTTAACCTTTTTAGCCACCTCTTGCAAAATGCGCGCATGGATCTTGCCTCCTTCTCTCATTATGGCTATCTCTTCCTCTTTTTTGTATTTAATCATAGACCTACTTTTGTCATTATATCTTGATGCACTTCTTCGATAGTATGCTCGCCGTCGATAGCTATAAACTCATAATAATCATTGTTTTTGAAATATTCTATGGCAGGCATCACATTTTCTTTGTACCAACCCAATCTCTTGGTTATTTCGGCGTCATTATCATCCCCGCGACCTCGGCCTTTCAAAAGTTTGGTAGCCCACTCGTCGGAAACTTCAATGGAAATAACTTTTGGTCTTTCTCTTTTATAAAATTTCATAGCCGAATCCAAAACCGGTGCTTCTTTGGGCTGACGAGAAAGTCCATCTGTGAAAA
Source organism: Minisyncoccota bacterium (assembly GCA_041664625.1). Classification (GTDB taxonomy): domain Bacteria; phylum Patescibacteriota; class Minisyncoccia; order Phycocordibacterales; family WO2-35-19; genus WO2-35-19. The sequence continues at coordinate 19,433 of JBAYKK010000002.1, read as the reverse complement.
TGTGCTCATCGCCTTTGATGTTTTCAATCATAATCCCCGTCCACACCCAGACTGGCAAAAACTCAGGCAAAAGCCCGCCGGTTTCTATCACTTCTTTTATTTTTTGAGCCGTGAAAGAATCACCCTGAGCCAACTCTCTAAATTTTTGGCCAGTTTCTATATAAAGGATATTGCGTTCTGGATCTCTTTTTTTAATTTCGTCTTGTAAAAGTTTGGCTTGAGTGCCTTTACCTGAACCCGATGGTCCAAAAAATATAAATGTTTGTGGTGTCATATGATTTAGCGAAATCATGTCGTGCGATACGTCCATTGGAGCACGACCGAATTCTTTCACAGTATAGCAAATAAGTAAGTAAAAACAAAAATAAAAAACAAATTCTGTGGGAACCCTTTAGGGAGGAAGAATTTGTTTTTTATTTTTGTTTTTAATATTCCCTAGCGGAAATTTGGGCGTCAACTTTTTTGATGAGATCAATCACAACTGAAACTACGATGAGGAGGCTTGTACCACCGATAGCCACCGCGCTGATACCAGTGAAGTATTTGACCACCAACGGCAAGACCGCGATGATACCGAGGAAAAGTGCCCCAACCATAGTCAAACGGAAAAGAGTGTTGGCAATGTATTGAGAAGTAGGAACACCAGGGCGAATGCCAGGTATAAAGGCTCCGCTCCTTTGCAAGTTTTTGGAAATTGAATCTGGATCAAAAGTGATCGCGGTGTAAAAATAAGTAAAAATGAAAACCAAAAGGAAATAAGCAACTCCATAAAACAACTGATTTTCCAAAAGAGCTAACAAGAAATTAGAGATAGATTGTACGATAGCAATATTAATATTGACCAAAAACTTCATTATCATTTGAGGGAAAAGCAAAATAGAGAGAGCGAAGATGATAGGTATCACGCCCGCTTGGTTCACTCTCAGTGGCAAATAAGTAGAAACTCCACCATAGACTTTGTTGCCTCTGACTTGTTTGGCATAAGTGACTGGTATTGGTCTTTCCGCTTCAGTGATCACCACCACACCCCAGATAACTACCAAAGCCGCTACCAAGAAACCAAGGTAAGCTGGCAATTGTGATGGGTCAAAAGCTACGATAAGCTTGCTTATAGAACCTGGCAAAACCGAAACGATACCCGCGAAGATGATAAGCGAGACACCGTTGCCGATACCAAATTCAGAAATAAGTTCACCCAACCACATAAGCAATATAGAACCGGTGCTTATAACTACCAAGTTGGTAACCAAATCAAAAGTAGAAAGTTTAGCCAAAATACCCTGACTTTGAAGCAAAGTGATAAAAGCAAAACCTTGCATCAATGCCAAAGGCACAGTCAGAAGTCTGGAATATTGTGAAAACTTCTTGCGACCAGCGTCCCCTTCTTCTTGATACATAGCTTTGAGTTTAGGGAACATGACCGTCATAAGTTGCATGATGATAGAAGAAGTGATGTAAGGGCTCACTCCGAGCATTATGATAGACAAGTTGGAAAGACCACCACCAGAAAATATGTTGAGTAAGCCAAAGAAGTCATTACCAGTCAAAAATTGCTCAAGTCTCAAAGTATCTATACCAGGGATAGGGATCACCGCCATCAAACGAAACAATACCAAAACTAAGAGGGTGAACATTATCCTACCCCTTAAAATCTTATCTCCAAATACTAACTTTGTTTTATGAATAAAATTATTCATTATGTTATAAATTAAACCACCAATTTTTTGACATTTTCTGAAACCTTAACTCCTTCAAAGATAAAAGATTTTTTGACTTGGTTATCGGCCAAGATTTTTATTTTTGGAATCTTACCATTTCTTATTTTTACGAGACCTTTTTCAAGCAAAACTTTAGGGCTGACAGTTTCGCCAACTTTGAAAGCTTCAACCAGAGCTGAGAATTTAACGACTGTATTTTCTTCTAATCTAGATTTTAAGAAGTTTTTTCCTCTACCTCTTAATTTTGGCAATCTTTTAATGATGTCTCGCATTTCTGGTCTTTTCTTTCTACCAGCTCTAGCATTTTGACCTTTGGTCCCACGACCAGAAGTTTTGCCACGGGCACCACCTCGGCCAACTTGTTTGGCTTTCCTGTTTGATTTATTCTTTTTTAAATTGTTGAGTTGCATACTTTTGATTAAATAATTGAAATATTAAAAGATTGAATGATTTTGTTTAATTTTTTAATTTTTCAATCTTTAAATTTTTTAATTGCTGAAGAGCTTGGATGGTAGCTCTAGCTATATTCAATTTGTTTTTGGATCTGGAAAGGATTTTAGAAGAAACTTCTTTCACTCCAGCCAATTCCAAGACTACACGAGTAGCGCTTCCAGCGATCACCCCCTTCCCTGGAGCCGGCATTATAGAAACTATTGCGCTTGAGTATTTGGCTTCGACTGGGTGGCTGATAGAATTTTTCTTGTTCAAACGTACAGTGATCATGCTTTTTTTGGCTGCTTGAGTAGCTTTTTCAATAGCGATTGGAGTATCTGTCGCTTTGCCGATACCTACACCTACTCGGCCCTTTTTGTCACCGATAACTATAGCGATACTGAAACTGAATCTACGACCTCCGGCAACCACACGAGTCACTCTCCTTACACTTATGATTTTATTATCAAATTCTTGTCTGGCTCGCTCTGGTCTTCGAGAAGGTCGGCGTTCATTTTTGCGTCTATCTCGGTTGTTTGGCGTAAAATTAATAGGAGCTACAGGAGAAGCTTCTTTCACTATTTCAGAAGGTATGATGGTTTCCTCAACCGCTTCTTCTATTCCTTCTATTTCTTTTTTTTCTTCTTCGTTAGGCATAATATTATTTAATTAAAATTTAAGACCAGATTCTCTAGCCCCATCAGCCACCGCTTTGACTGAACCAGTATAAAGATAACCGCCTCTATCAAACACTGCTGTTTCAATTTTTTTGGTTTTGGCTTGTTCGGCGACACTCGAACCTACCGCTTTGGCTTTTTCTAATACACTTTTGCCTTTCATATTCTTACTAGTAGCAGAAGCCAAAGTCAAACCTTTTGTGTCATCTATAAGTTGGGCGGTGATGTATTTGTTTGATCTAAATACCGAAAGTCTAGGTTTAGCGTTCACACCAAAAACCTTGGCTCTGATGCGCTTTTTCCTTCTTTCTCTTTGTATTTTTTTAACTTTGGTATCCATGTTTTTTAATTTTCAATTATACTGATCGTTTACCTTGTTTTCTCCTTATAACTTCATCAAAATAACGAAAACCTTTGCCTTTATATGGTTCTGGTTTTTTCAATGCTCTAGTTTTAGCAGAGAAACTACCAACCAATTCTTTATCAATACCTGATACGGTTACTATGTTTTTTTCGGCTTTTACGCTCAATCCTTCTGGTATCTCCACCTCTACTGGATGAGAAAATCCGAGAGCCAAAATCAGTTTGTTGCCAGTCACTTGAGATTTGAAACCCACTCCTTCCAAAATCAATTTCTTTTCGAAGCCTTCAGTTACTCCTTTGACCATATTTTTCAAATGAGAAGCGTAAGTTCCCCACAAAGCCCTGGTTTGTTTGTTTTCTTTAGCTAGAGTCAAAGAAATATCTTTTTCATTTATAGTAACCAAAATATCAGAACGAAAAATCTTCTCCAAAGAACCTTTTGGTCCTTTCACCAAAATAACACCAGAATTCATAGTGACTTCTGTTTTGTCCGGTATTACTATTCCTTTTTTTCCTATTCTTGACATAATATTATGATACCAATATACGAATTGTACTAATTATACTAATAGCTACGAATCTATTTTTCTTATTTGTATTCATTTGTTGCATTTGTAACATTCGCATATTTGTATCTTTAACTACCAAATATTAAATAACAATTCTCCTCCTAAGTTGCCTTTTTTAGCATCTACATCAGCCATAATCCCTTTGGGAGTAGACAAAACTGACATACCATAACCCTTGCGGAAAGCTTTGAGATTTTTAGAATTCTCATAAAGTCTTCTAGAAGGTTTTGATATTCTTTTGACACCGGAAATTATGGGCTCCCCGTCTTTGGTATAAAGCAAGTCTATATCGATTGTTCTAAAGACTTCCCCTTTGCCCTTTTTAGAAACTTCACCAACAAAACCTTTAGCCGAAAGCAATTCGGCTACAGCAAATTTCATTTTAGAAAAAGGCACCGAAACATTTTGTTTACCAGTGTTTCCTGCATTTTTGATCCTTATTATTAAATCTCCTATTGAGTCTGTTACCATGATGATTTTTTAACTCCGGGAATCTTGCCGTCATTGGCAAGTTCTCTGAAACAAATTCGGCAAAGACCGAAATCTCCCATATAAGCTCTGCCTCTACCGCACTTAAAACAGCGTTTAACTGCCCGAGTGCTAAATTTCGGTTTTTTGAGAGCTCTTGCTTTTACTGAAGTTTTTGCCATATATAATTCTATTAAAAAGCCCTCTGACGGGCTTCTCTAAAGCTACCAAATACAAACAAAATAGTCAAACCCAGTAGTAGATTTTGGCATGGCACAAAGTGCATAGTGAAACTAATGCCAAAATTCACTACTGGGTCAAATGTTAGAAATCCTTTGATAAAAGCTCTGGCTTATGTAAGAATATAAGCCACTGGATGCCTTCGCTAAAGCTTTGGCCATCCGATGGAGGGGTGTCAGAGTGGTCTATCGTGCATCTTTGCTAAAGATGCGTACCCTTTAAAAGGTACCGAGGGTTCGAATCCCTCCCCCTCCGCAGATTTTAAACGCAGTGAAAAATCTGCGGAGAGGAGAAAGTGCTGGGAGCACTTTCGTGGGGGATTCGAAGCCCGATTGAGCATAATTTGTGAGCTACGCGAAACAAATTATCCAATCGGGATACTGGTCATGTAATGACCGAAATTCCCTCCCCCCCGCCTTTAGTTTTTGGAATCAGAAGCCCCAAATTGCTTTTTTGAGGTATTTATAATGTTGATATCCCAATTATTATATTTTCTATATTAGGAAATTCTCTTTCAAAAACCTCGTTAATTTTTTCTGCATTTTCAGGGTCTCTCTGTAATATTGGAGTTTCAGGAAAAAATTTATTCATGGTTAGGTTTACCAATCTCTCTTTTGTCCAATGTTCAATATTATATTGTTTGATAAACGGCTCTATAGTCAGGTGAACAATTTCGTGAGCCAATGTTTTTGATGCTGAATTACTCCTATTTTGATTTATATTTATTTGAATATCGCTTGGCCAGCCATAGCTACCAACGGTGCCATATTTAGTCAAACAAACATAATATTTTTCTTGTAATGGTTGTCCGAGATTTTTGAGGTTTTCAAAAAATTTTTCTTCTATTAGGTCCCAATCGTTTTTTATTTTTGCAACTTCATTAGCATAAAATTTTTCATCGAATTCTGCCGAAACGGCTTCCAGCACATCTTGATCATTTATTTTTTCATCTTTTTCCAGTTTTTTCTGTAATAAATCAGGGTATTTGGGTTTGTATCCCTGCTCTTTGTACCAAGCACTCCTTTTGAGAGTTTTTATTACTCGGGCACACTCATCTTGCACGGAATAATCAAATATAACCTCATTTTTCATACTTAATTTATACCACAAAAGTTTATAACATAAAACGAAGGTCCCGCAGTGTTCTGCGGGACCTTTGGGCCGTCACTTATTCTCTAAGTATTTTACGGCCCCTTCAAACGCTTTGTATTCCGACTTGATGCTGTTTCCGCCTATCATGTAGATACACTTGAAACCGCACACCGTGCTATTGGAGGAATCGGCCGGATCGCTGACTCTCCAAAAAGGTTCTTCTGGATGACAAGAAACAAAGACTTTAGTGTTTCCCTTGTTACATTCCCAGCATCCGAATTGCGAGCACCACACGAATTTGTGGCCGAATTCCACACGATCTTTTCCCGTTTTGTCCTGCGGGTTTGTGATAATTCCGGCGTGGTGAGCCTCAACAAAGCTCTGGTAATTCACGTCCATAACCTTGAAAGCGCCATTGCTGACATTCATCCGTTTTTTAGGCGGAATGAAAAGAATCTGTGTGGCACAGCGACTTACTGTGCGATGTCTGACGACGCCCCAGCTATCTTCTGCGTAACGCAAATCGATACTGCCGTGTTTCTTGGAAATAATGCCGTTCCGGTTGGTCAAGATGTGAGTCTTGCCACCAAGTGTAGCATATACTGTACTACACACTACGATCAGGCTTAATCCGTTTGCTAAACGCTGATCAAGAAGAAACTTCTTTCGGTCTTCGCTCATCACAAGCATTCTCCTTATAAGGTTCTTTTGTCTGGCGCTTTTGGCAACCAGATCACCTAAACTATATTATACAATATATAAATAAAGTTGCAAATTTTTTGTTAAAAAATCATACCCAATGTTTTAGTAAGACATTGAAAATATGCTAAAATACTCTTATGAATAAAAATTTCGTATTTGTGTTTATCATAGTGGTCTTCATTTTTGGGGGCCTGCTTTATATATATAATCCGGCACCTACCGAATACCAAAATCCTAACGAACAAAAACCAGTAGCCTGCACCATGGAAGCGATGCTTTGCCCCGATGGGAGCTACGTGGGCCGTAGTGGACCAAACTGCGATTTTGAAGCTTGCCCAATACCACCCGGCACAATATTTGAAGATGGCACCATAAACGCCACTAGTTCAAATCTACAATGATCATTAATTTAGATACTCCTATCGAATCAATCCAAAAACTCTCACTTTTTCAAAAAAAGGCATTAGCCAAAATGTCTCTCAAAAAAGTAAGCGATATTTTAAGGCACTTCCCTACCAGATACGGTGAAGCTGGCAGTGTGAAAGCTATTGAATTTTTAAATGCCGGCGAAGACGTGGTGGTTTTTGGTAAAATATCAAAATTAAAAACCGGCAAAACTTTCAAATCCAGAGTGGCGATTTCAACAGCCGAAGTAGAAGATTCTACCGGTAAAATAAACATCATTTGGTTTTCCCAACCTTATATCGCCAAAATGTTTTTTGAGGGTATGTTGGTGAGAGTAGAAGGCCGAGTTTCAGCCAAAAAAGACGGTAGTCTTAATTTTTCTAATCCCAAAATAGAAAAAGTCACGGAAATACCTGAAGGCACTTCTGATTCGTTGTTCCCCGGCGAAGACAATTTCAATCTTTCTCCGGTTTATCCAGAAAGCCGAGGGATTTCTTCCAATTGGATTTATCATTGTTTGCAAAAAATATTCAGGAGTGAAGTGTTAGAAAATATAGAAGACCCTATCCCTGCTGATATTTTAAAAAAATATAGCCTACCATCTTTGAAAACCGCTTTGATCTGGATACACTCACCTAGAAAAAAAGAAGACGCCGAGATTGCGAGGAAAAGATTTGCTTTTGAAGAAATATTTTTCATCCAACTTGATCGCCAGAAAGAAAAATATTTAGCAACCAAAGAAAAATCTTTTTTAATTTCAAAAAAACCAGAAGAAATAAAAGAATTTGTAAAAACTTTTCCTTTTCCACTCACTTCTGCTCAAAATAAATCAATAGAAGCAGTATTAAATGATTTCAAAGCTGGGCCACCCATGTCTCGACTTTTGGAAGGAGATGTGGGTAGTGGCAAAACTGCCGTAGCTGCCACTGCTAGTTTCGCCGCTATTTCCACCTTGCCCCCAAACCGCGAATTCGGCAATCTGCAAGTGGCTTACATGGCCCCTACTGAAATACTAGCCGAACAGCATTTTGAATCTTTTATAGAATATTTCGCTAAATACAAAATGCCAATCGGGCTTATAACTGGCAGTGGTGCCAAAAAATTCCCTTCCAAAACCAACAGAGAAACTTGGACCAAAATATCAAAACCTCAACTTTTGAAATGGGTAGAAAACGGTGAAATCCCTATCCTTATCGGCACCCATTCACTTATCCAAAAAACAGTTAAATTTAAAAATTTGGCGCTTATAATAATTGATGAACAACATCGGTTTGGGGTCAAACAACGTATGCAACTCAGACGCAAACATGACATCGCTCCCCACTTGCTCTCCATGACCGCTACACCAATACCTCGCACCTTAGCTCTAACTATTTTTGGAGACCTAGATTTATCTCTACTTGATGAATTGCCTCCTGGTAGACAACTACCCCAAACCAAAATAGTTTTACCTCACGAAAGAGCCGAAACTTACGAAAAAGTACGATTAGAGCTTCAAACTGGTCGGCAAGTTTTCGTCATTTGCCCGCGAGTGAATGATCCTGATCCAGACAAAGAAAATACTTTGAACGCCAAATCTGTAAAATCAGAAACCGAAAGACTACAAGATAAAGTTTTCCCAGAATTCAAAGTATCGGCCATCACTGGGCAAATGAAACCGGCCGATAAAGAAAAAATAATGCGAGATTTCAAAGATCACAAAACAGATATACTAGTGGCCACATCAGTGATAGAAGTGGGGGTCAACGTGCCCAACGCCACCGTCATTATCATTGAAAATGCCGAGCGATTTGGCTTGGCTCAACTCCACCAACTGCGAGGCCGAGTCTTGCGAAGCTCTTTCAAACCATATTGTTTTGTTTTTGCTGATAGCAAATCGGCCAAAACCATCGCCAGATTAAAATCTTTTAGCACTTCCAGCAATGGTTTTGAATTAGCTGAAGCTGATTTACAACAAAGAGGAACTGGCGATTTGGCTGGTGCCAAACAGTGGGGTGTTTCGGATTTGGCCATGGAAGCGCTTCGTAACATCAAAATGGTAGAGGCGGCTCGCACCGAAGCCCGATCTTTAATTGAAGAAGATTTTGAATTAAAAAACTACCCGATCCTAGCCAAATACATAGCTTCAAAAAACGTAGTTCATATGGAGTAAAATTGAAATTTTAGCCCATATGTATTATTCTAAGATTACCATCGCACGCGTAGCTCAGTTGGTAGAGCGCCGAGCTTATACCTCGGTGGTCGTAGGTTCGAGCCCTACCGCGTGCACAAAATAAAACCCAGCTTTGCTGGTGTTTTTTGTGCACGCGAGCAAGCAAACTGCTTTGCTTGCGGGTAGGATGAGAAAATCTTGAATAAATTTTTGAGTAGCTTCGCTACGAAAAAATATAAAAGATGCACTGCGCCTGTAAGGCGAGAGATCCCTACCGCGTGCACAAAAAAATAAGTTTGAAAATTTAAAATTAAGAACAGACGTAAACCGAATTGGCTTGCAGAGCAGCTTCGGGTCTTGATTTGCCTTTGCTATCAACGCACCAAAACGTGCCGTCGTTGAGTTCAGCAGAAACTGCATAATCTGTCCCATTTGTTGTGCACTTACCACCATTTGAATAAGAGGGGTAATTGGCCAGGAGAGTATAAGGAGAAACTCTAGCATTACCAAACATATTTGAAGCACAACCAGTACCGATAGATAATCCTACTGCTTCAGACCCTACCACAGCAGTACCGTAAGTACTGTTGGTTTCGCCATAATATAATTCAGCAGCCCCACGCAAAGAAGAAAGTTGGGTTTTTATCTTAGCATCATTAGCCTTAACTCGAGAATTATTTAAGGAAGCTAAAACCATAGAAGAAAGGACACCTATGATAGCGATGACCACTAATAATTCTATTAAAGTAAAGCCCGATCTAAAATATAGATTATTATTCATAATTTCATTTTAGACCAATCAAAAAACCGGGCAATATTTTATGTTAATAACTTTTAATTCAAAACCTCTTTTTTCTTAAGTTCTATACCGTTAGCAACTAACATATTTTCGAATTCTTCCCTTTCAATTGATTCAGTTTCCATCAATCTTTTGGCTATTATATCAAGTAACGGCCTATGCTCGGTGAGAATCTTTTCAGCTTTATCATGTGCTTCTTTCATTATTTTAGAAACTTCTTTGTCTATGAGAGCTCCTACTTCTTCAGAATATTCTTTATCATTTACTCCTCGACCAAAGAGAGCTTTGCCTTCTGACCCTTCCAAAGCTATGGGCCCTAGGCTTTCAGACATACCATATTTGGTCACCATATCACGAGCCAGAGCCGTAGAAACCTGCAAATCATTGGATGGACCGGTAGTCAAATCGCCAAAAATCATTTTTTCAGTAACAAAGCCACCTAAAGACATAGCAATATCATCCAAAAATTCATTTTTGGATTGCAACCTGTGATCTTCGATTGGTAATTTCAGAGTATAGCCAGCCGCACGACCACGGGAAATAATAGAAATCTTGTGTACCGGGTCAGCATAAGGCAAAACTGAAGCTACCAAAGCATGCCCCGCTTCGTGATAAGCAGTGATTTCCTTTTCTTTTTTAGATAAAATATGACTTCTTCGCTCTGGACCAAGCATTACTTTCTCAATAGAACGCACTAAGTCAAACTGGGCCACTTTGGTACGATTTTCTCGAGCGGCCAAAATAGCCGCTTCGTTCATAAGAGAATAAAGATCAGCACCCGAAAACCCAGGGGTGCGTTCAGCTATGATCACCAAATTGACATCTTCAGCAAAAGGTTTGGTTTTGGAATGAATTTTTAATATTTCTTCCCTGTCGGCTCTATCAGGTAAATCAATAGTCACCCGTCTATCAAATCTACCGGGGCGTAAAAGAGCTGGGTCCAAAACATCAGGCCGGTTGGTAGCAGCCATGACCACCACTTTTTCGGCTGGTTCGAAACCATCCATCTCTACCAAAATCTGATTAAGAGTTTGTTCTCTTTCATCGTTCCCGCCACCCATACCACCCCCACGCACTCTACCCACGGCGTCAATCTCGTCCATGAAAATAATGGCTGGGGCGGTTTTTTTGGCAAGATCAAAAAGATCACGGACCCGCGAAGCTCCCACTCCTACAAACATTTCCACAAACTCAGAACCGGAGATCGAAAAGAAAGCTACCCCCGCTTCACCAGCCACTGCTCTAGCCAAAAGCGTTTTGCCAGTACCCGGTGCACCCATAAGAAGTATGCCTTTGGGAATTCTTGCGCCAATTTCAAAAAACTTTTTAGGGTTTTTAAGAAAATCTACAATTTCTGAAAGTTCTTCTTTGGCTTCTTTACAGCCAGCCACATCTTTGAAAGTTACTTTTTGTTTTTGATCATCAGGATTGGTGAGTCTGGCTCTTGATTGACCAAAAGAAAAAGCTTGCATACCAGCCCCTTTGATCTGGCGGGTCATCATCCATATAAAAATAGCAATAAAAAGTACGGGGAAAATTATAGGGGAGAGATTGACCAACCAATAGAAAAATCCACCACCTTGATTGACACTGACTTTTAATTTACTAATCTCTTCGGTCGTTACACCATAAGCCGCTAAAGTCTCGATAATGTTTGTCCCATCTTCTTTTTTTGAAGTTTTTATAACCCCATCTTTAAATGTGGCTTCTATGGAAGTACTTTTAACAGCGATTTCTTTCACATCCCCCACTTGTACCGCTTTGGCTAACTCAGAAATACTGATTTCTGGTTTATTTTTGTTATTTGATACCAAAGAATAAATAGAGACTACGAAAAATAATATCAAAATACTGATAGCAAAATTAGCAAAAAAAGAATTTTTAATTACTCCATTTGGCTTTTTTTCTATATTTTTTTTAGTGGGTTTTGGTTTTGACATATTGATTTATTTAATCTGTTGAAGTTAATATTTTATCACAAAACTGCTATTATTAGAATATGTCCTTAATTCAAAACAAAAAAGCTTATTTTAACTTCGAAATCCTCGAAAAAATCGAGGCCGGTATTGAATTACTCGGTTTTGAAGTAAAAGCCTTAAAGAATGGCCAAGGCTCTTTGGACGGTGCCTACGTGGCAGTGCGAGGCTTTGAGGCTTTTGTCATCAATATGCAGATTCCACCTTATCAGCCGTCTAATACCCCCAAAGATTACGACCCTACTCGTACTCGCCGTCTCCTTGTAACCAAAAAGGAGGTAGAACGACTTAGTAAAGAAGAAGGCCAAAAAGGATTGACAATAATACCTATTTCGGTGTATAATAAGGGTAAGAAACTGAAATTAGAGATCGCCGTCGTGAAAGGTAAGAAAAAATACGACAAACGCGAAAGTATCAAAAAAAGAGATACTGACCGTGAAATACGAAGAAGTTTAAAATAGTGTCATTCGTGCCAAGTTTGTCTTGGTCCTCCTTCGCTCCGATTACATCGGAGCTACGGCGGGACGCTCAAATTTGTAGCTACGCTACGCGTAGGCAAATTTGGCGGGGATGACAGGTTTAGACAAATGAGATTCTTTGACAATGCGCGTGGTAGAGCTCCAATAACTCTTAAAAAGGTTGGAAAGCATAAATGCTAAAACCATTGTTGCACGGGCACAGTCTGTTGTTTCTCCATATTTTGGAGTCAACGATTTTGCTTTCGCTTACGCTAGAGCTTAATTTATTAAACTCTCCTAAGCGACGGTTCCCTCTTGAAGTCTGTTAGAGAAAGGAATTGTAATAACTCCGGACTAGAAAATGAAAAGTGTTTCGCTTCATTTTTGAAATAAGAAACTAGGTAATTATTTTTTTCTTCAACTTCACAGGATAATTACCAAATTTCTACTTTCGAGTAGAAGGAAGTTGAATACACCGCGTAGAAGCATTATCAAAACTTGTTTGCATCCGGTTTCAATATCGGCATCTCCACAAAAATAAGGAACGTAGTGACTATATTTTTGTAGGACTCCGAGCATAACGAGGAGTAACACAAAATGTTTGTAGGACTCCGAGCATAACGAGGAGTAACACAAAAATTGATTTTTTATAATCTGTGTGATACTTTTCTTCCAGAAGGAGACAATATGGAACCCCCTTTTCTGGAAACACTGGTGCCTCTTGGCATTAATTGCCTAACAGTTCAGTTCGAGAACGGCCCCTCCATGCAGGTTGGGGTTGAAAACACTTACGATACTTTCGGCGATGCCGCCGCTTTGGCTGGCCTCCAGCTCAAACAGCTGCCCTATCCTACAATGAGAGACCCTGAGGCCATCGCACAAGTGCTGGAATTCGTGTCTTTCGACTCCCAAACCAGAGTTCTGGTGGTCAAAAAGAAGCAGGAAGAGATCTTGAACAAAGACCCGTGGCCATACGGACTCCATCATGTAAAATGCGAGGACGGCATCATAAGGTACATCGGGGATTAAAACCTGAGCCCAACATCCTCAATCTCACGCCCCACTTCGGTGGGGTTTTCTTTTTTGTTAATTTCCCTTACCGCTTCGCCCCATTCTAATACGTAGCCAGTAAGTAGGTTCCAAGTTTCGGGGGGTATGTCCACAAAAATAAGGAACGTAGTGATTATATTTTTGTAGGACTCCGAGCATAGCGAGGAGTAACACAAAAATAGATTCCGAGCAAGCGTCGACGAATAAGTTTTTCGTCGACGCTTAAGTTTTAATTTATTAAGCAAGTTCTACCATCTCGATTTAAAGACACTTTATGTTCGACGATATTTATCGTCCCAGCTTTTATATTTACTTCCAAAACTAGCCCAGTAGAAACTGCTTTGTTCCAATATTGGTCAAATATGAAATTGCCGAGAGAATAATAGACAACAGTCTCCCTCTCCTTAGGGTAAGGAGAGGGTTGGGATGAGGTTATTTTTTCGCTTGGCAAAATAACATGTGGGTGCGAGCCGACGATCAAATCAGCACCAGATTTAGCAAAAAGTTTGGCTATATTTTTAACTCTTTGTGGTGCTTCTACATATTCATCTCCCCAGTGAGTATAAAGCAAAACCATTTGACCATTATTTTTTTCTGTTAATATTTTTTGAGCTATTTTTTCTGCCGATTCTCCTCCAAATTCATTGTAAGAAATAAAAGAAATATTTTGACCGGCCAATTTGGTACGATAAACATCATCATATAAATAATTTACCCCAGAGGCTTTGAGATATTTTTTAGTTGAAGCTATCCCCGCTTGGCCGAAATTACTTATATGATTATTACCCAAATTAACTATTTTTATATTATTTTCGGCTAAAACCTTGGCTATACTTGGGGGGAAAGTGAAAGTATAATTTTGTGGAGTATCTATAACACTTCCCAAACTAACCGAGGGGTTGTCGGTGATCGGCCCTTCCAAATTACCTACCACCACATCGGAATCTTTCAAAAAATTACTGAGGCAAGAAAAAACAAAATCCTCACCTTTATTCTCCCCCACCTGTCTTATATAACGATCAAAATTCATATCACCCACAAACAAAATTTTTGCTTCTTTATTTCTTTGGTATGAAAAAATTCCAACAAAAAATATAACCAGAACCAAAATAAATATATAAATTTTTTTCATTATTTAATTATAATATAAAAAAGCGATGCCACCGAAACGCGAAATTTCGGTGGCGAAAAGCTAGTCTAAAACTGCACACATACGCTGGACTGAAACATCCAGCGTGCCAAACTCGATATTTTGAGCCAAAAAGCTGGTGGCAGCTTTCATGGCATTCTTGCCCTTGTGCCTACCAATCTTTTCTTTAAGATCGCCTTCGGCTGCCCACAACCCAGGCAAGAACCAGATTTCCCAATATCTGGCACCTGCTCCCCTGCGCGATCTCATACACTGGAATCCGTAAGATTCCAGCTTTTCAGCCAGGAACTGATAGTTTTCAGGCGAATAGGAATACCCACACAAACTTTGAATTGAAATTGATGGGGAATCATTTTCGTGAACCCCTTCCAATTCAAAAAGCTTGAGCTGAGCAGTTTCAGCAACAGTCGCCTTTCTCCAAAAAGGCAACATCTTTTTGTCTTTGATCGGGTCCGGGAGATTTTCCCACGATGGCACGATCTCCAAATTGCCATCTTTGACCCTGATCCAGTAGGCCCCAGCATTGAACGATGCCAGAACTTTTTGCTGGTCTTCATGGAGAATACCATCAATAGTCATACTATCCCCACCGTGCATCACTATCCTCGGCTTGGATTCCGTTTCCATAAGGTACACCTCTGTCTAGATATTACTTACACCCAAATAAAAAGCAAATTTAGTATTGTGCTTGTTTGGGGCGATATGATATAGCTTCAAGGATATGAGAAGGAGAAATTTCTAAAGAAGAGTCGAGATCGGCAATAGTACGGGCGAGTTTGATAATTTTGTGATAAGAGCGAGCCGACAAATCCAGAGTGCGAGCTGATTTATTTAAAATTTCTTTAACCTCATCTGATATCCACAAAACCAAAGTTATATCTCGGGCGCTCATCTCAGCATTGGTGCTTATTTTCCTACCTGCTTCTTTAAATCTTTTTTCTTGAATGCCCCTGGCTTTCATTATGCGATCTCTGGCCGGCAAACTTTCGCTCCTTTCAGCTTTTTCCGTGAGCTTGTCATGATCGACTTTGGAAACTTCGGTCCAGATATCAATACGATCAATAATAGGGCCGGAAATTTTCCTTTTGTACCTTTCTATTTGGAGAGGTGCGCAGGTGCAGGGTTTACCTTTGATACCAAAATTTCCACAAGGGCAAGGATTCATAGCGGCCACCAATATAAAATGAGCTGGGAATTTGACTGTACCCCGAGCACGCGAGATAGAGACTACTCTTTCTTCAAGCGGTTCTCGCAAAGACTCAATAGCTTTGTTTTCAAATTCTGGGAATTCGTCCAAAAACAAAACTCCTTTATGAGCCAAAGTCACTTCTCCAGGTCTCGGATTGGTCCCTCCACCAATGATGGCCACATGCGAAGCCGTATGATGAGGCGAGCGGAAAGGTCTTTCAGCCAACAAAGCGTCATCCAAAGTTCCTGACATAGAATGGATCTCGGTTACTTCCAAAATCTCATCAAAAGAAAGCGGTGGCAATATCCCCGGCAAAGCTTTGGCCAGCATACTTTTGCCAGTACCTGGTGGACCATAAAGGGCGATATTGTGTCCGCCAGCGGCGGCTATCTCTAATGCCCTCTTGGCCGATTCTTGACCTTTTATATCAGAAAGATCAAGAGAAATATTATGTAAATTTTTTATTTCTTTCTTTTTTTCTATTTTTAACTTTTGATTTATATCAGCATCAGAAGCAATATGATTTATAATTTCATTCAAAGTTTCCGCTCCAAAAACTGCGATACCGTCTACCATTGCAGCTTCGGAAGCATTTTCTAATGGTAAATATATTTCTCTAAAACCTTTTTCTTTGGCTTTACGAGCAAAAGCCAAAGCACCTTTTACAGGTCTAAGAGAGCCGTCAAGCGAAAGCTCGCCTAAAAATATTTTATCTTTAGCATCAAAAACAATATCTCCACTGGCCAATAAATACGAAAGTGCTATCGCCATATCCAAGCCCGAGCCTTCTTTTTTAATTTCGGCCGGTGCCAAAGAAATAACTACTTTATGATTTTTGGATTTAGGTGATTCAAAACCGCTATTTTTGACCGCTGCACTGATCCTATCTTTGGCCTGATCTACCGCCTTATCTCCCAAACCCACAATAGAAAAAGCATTAAGACCTCGTGAGAGGTCTGCTTCCACATCAACAATATAGGGTTTTAAGAGATTGGCTTGAGCACTGTGAACTTTAGCGTAAGACATGTTAGAAATATTCTAACACAAATACTTCTGATTATTCCATGTGCAATTTACAGGTGCGGGCTGATTGATTAGCGATAAGACGATCTTCTTCTATAGGAGCTTTGCAGACTTCACAAAAACCGTATTCATTGTTGGCAATTTTAGCCAAAGCTTTTTTTATATCGTTATATCTGATTTCCAAAACTTTGAGAATGGCTGTGTTTTCTTCAAATTCTTCCATATTGTCAGCTACTTCATTTTCATCGGCACTGTCTTCATTCATTAAAGTTGGTTCTGCTTCCCAGTCGTTTTTGTTATCAGGATTTTTCCTACCAATACTATTCAACTCCTTTTCTACCAAAAGCAGTTCTTCTTCTAATTTATCTTTAAAATAATTTATATCTATATCTTCTCTCATCTCGTAGTAGATTTTGGCTATGTTACTTTGTAACCGATTCCGTAGGAATTATAGCCAAAATTCACTACGAGACTCGTATATTAATACTAGCATAATTTAATTACCTAGTAAACGAGCGCGAAGCGTAGGTCGAAGCTATGTCTCCTATAATCGAAATATCACCAGTAATGAGAACGGTGTTTTTATCAAGAAAAGTATAAGCAATCTGGCTTTTGCCTTTTTCATTTACAAAAGCCCTAGTATCTTTATTTTTAATAATGAGATCTTTCCAACTAAAAACTTCTGGTTTAAAAGGTATTTGGACTACTGTAGTGCTGGCAGTATTGCTGATATTGTTTTTAATAGTTTGAGTGGTGGTAGCGCTAGTGCTGATCGCCACACCTAAAACCCTGTTTTCATTACCAAGAAAAACCAAATCTTTGGGCATACTATTTTCCCATTCAAGCATCCCAGAAAAAGCTCCCCCAAAATCATCTACAGTTATTACCAAGAAATAATAATTTTGTTGGTCTTTTGAAAGGCTCCCGATCACATACTGATCTTTTAAAATTCTAGAGAGAGAAGCAGGAACTGATATTTTTAATAGATCAAATAAATCTTTAGTTTTTAAAATGGGCAAACTATTTGCATCTGATATTTTTAAAATACTAATCCCGTTAGTAAAAGCCAATTTCGAAAGCTCTGACTGAAAATTATCACTCGTGATGTTATTTAAAGTGGCATAATTATTATAAGGAATAATTTCTTCTTTTAAAACGGTCACCACTGAGGGCTCTTTGGTCACATATTGGAAAATATAAAAACCAGCAAAACCTCCACCCGCAATAAGCAAAACACTCAAAAAAAGCATCGTGAAGTTTACTTGAAAACCAGATTTATTTGATTCTTTGGGTTTTATAGCTAGTTCAAATTTTTTAACTTCTTTTTCTTTTTCTTGCTGTCTCTCTTTTTCTTTGACTGCCACCGAAATCACGGACTCATTTTTGCTCTTTATAAACTCAGCCATATCACCCTGATAGGTACGCAAAGAAGAAAGCTTGCTTTTGTTGTGCAGAGCGTCTATTACCTTTCCAAATTCTTTAGAATTATCTTCCTTATTTTCTTCAGGATCCATATTTACATTATACTATCTTTTTTGAGAACTTAAATTATTTTTTCTGAACAAAATTGGGATCAGCATCTTTGATGGAGAGTTTGAGGCGTCCCTTTTCGTCTAAGCCTTTGACAAGAATCGGCACCTGCATACCAACTTTCATATAAGATTCTACTTTATCTATTCTGAAATTAGCAATTTCCGAGACGTGTACCATGCCGTCAATTTTTGGACCAAGTTCTACGATAACACCAAAATCCGCAACTCTCACCACTGTGCCCGTCGTTCGGTCGCCCGCCTTAAATTCTTTAACAATCGCTTCAACTAAAGCTTTGGCTTTTTGAGCCCCTACTGCTTCGCCGGTTATATAAACCATGCCGTCCTCTTCTATATCAATTTCTACTCCGGTAGTATCTTTGATTTCATTTATAACTTTACCACCACTACCGATAACCATACCGATTTGTTCAGGTTTAATTTTGATAGAAATAATCCTAGGGGCTTTAGGTGATAATTCTTGACGAGGTTCTTTTATTTCTGCCTCAATCACATCCAAGATTTGCATTCTAGCCATTTTGGCTTTTTCAAAAGCTTCTTTAAGTATAGGTAACGGAATACCGGCTACTTTGACATCCATCTGCACTGCGGTCACACCATCTCGAGTACCTGCTACTTTAAAATCCATATCACCATGTTCGTCTTCTGGACCTTGGATATCGGTGAGTACTTTATAATTATCTTTGCCCAACATTAGTCCCGAAGCAATACCGGCTACTGGTTTTTTGATAGGCACACCTGCATCCATCAAAGCTAGCGAGCTTCCACAAACTGAACCCATAGAACTTGAACCATTTGAAGATAGAACCTCAGAAACAATCCTGATGGTGTAAGGGAAATCTTCTTTGGAAGGCAAAATTGGAATCAAAGATTTTTCGGCCAAAGCTCCGTGACCTATCATCCGACGATTCATACCGCCCACTCTACCAACTTCACCTACTGAAAATGGTGGGAAATTGTAGTGATGCATAAATCTTTTGTCGGTGTGAGCTTCCATACCGTCTATTATTTGAGAATCACCTGGAGCACCCAAAGTCAGAGCTGAAAGCACATGAGTGCCACCACGATAAAATATGCCAGACCCATGCAACATAGGAGAGACTCCTCCAGCTTTAGCAAACAGACCTCGCAAATCATCAAAACCTCGGCCGTCTATTCTTTTGTTTTCTTCTAGAGAAATTTTATGGACAAAATCATCAATAGCCCCATGGAAAAGTTTTTTAGCTATTTTTTGATCAGCTTCCGGCATATTCTCTTTCAAATAACTAAACCATTCATCCTCGAGTGCATAAATTTTGTGTTTACCAGCTTCACCCATCAAATCTTTCATTTTTGTTAAAACTTGAGATTCAAAAGCTTTTTGTAATTCCGGAGCCACCTCAGTTTTTTTGATTTCTATTTTTTTCTTACCAATTTCTTT
>JBAYKK010000001.1:0-80417 GCA_041664625.1 Minisyncoccota bacterium | reverse complement strand
TTTCTTTGTAAACATCTTTGCCTTTTATTTCAAAACTGGCTTCTTTGTAACCTCCAAGTGGAGATTCGGCTTCGTCTATAATAGAAACGCTCCAACCTTTGGTATCGGCATAACGGCGGTACATGTTGGCCAATTCTTCGGCAAAAAGAGCCGCTTCTTCACCGCCCACACCAGCTCGCACTTCCAGGACTATTTCATTTGGAAACTCCTCCTCTTCTTTTTCTTTGCGGATTTCTTCTTCCAAAATTTCATCCATCTGTTTCAGCAAAGCTTCTTTTTGAATTAATATATTTTGGTAATCCACTTCTGCCATTTCAGCCATACCTTCTTCATTTTTTAACAACAAAATATCAGCTTCTTCTTTCAAAAGCCTTTCTAAATTCTCAGCTAAATATTTGGTCTTATCGTTTTGTTTATACTTAGTTATGTCCATATCGATACAAATATACTAATGATACAAATGCAACAAATGAATACGAATTGTCTTATTTGTATATATTCGTATCATTCGTACAATTTGTATATTGGTATCTTATTTTTTAACTTTGGTAGCAGCAGCCTTTCTAGTTTTGAATCTTTCTACACGACCAGCAGCATCGATCACTTTTTCGTTACCAGTGAAGAATGGGTGGCAGGCGCTACAGATTTCTACTTTGATTTCTTTTTGAGTAGAACCAACTGCGAATTTATTACCGCAAGAGCAGCTCACTTTGGCGTCTGTATAATATTCTGGGTGTATTTCGGTTTTCATAAAATTTTATTTGATTTAGCGAAATCATGTCGCACGATATTTCGATTGGAGTGCGACTCGTTTAATATATCAGAAAGGTTAATTTTTTGCAATATTCCAAAAATTGGTAAAAGGAAAAGGCCGTAGTCAGTTGAGCTCGAAAGCTTACTGCACGGCCTTATTTCGTTTTGGGTCTCTAGGACCCGGGCCACAAAGTGGCCTTTTTTACCTCAGAATACACCTAGCCCTGAGACACGGCAGTCCCTCCTTGAGGAGGGCAGGATTGCTAAGCGCCGGTGAGATCCCCGGCAAGGATCACCATCATGGGAATTATGGCTCCTTGCGGACAGCGTTGTGAACAACGAAGGGAAGAAGACACTGAGTCTTATTTGGTCTTCTCTCGCCCTTCACCTGTATTTAAGCATGCACCCGTCCACCTTTCTTGTCAAGCAAATGTTACATTGAAACAATTTAAACTGGGGATAAGTCAAAATAACCTTATATTTAGGCTTTTTTAGAAACCCTCTAGAGGGTCAATCATGGTAAGTTGTATGTTTTCGGCTTTAGCAATAACCTGATCACCATAAAAAGTATTTTTTGGCCCAGTGCCAACACCGCACGATCGACCAGAATAATATTTACAAGCCGCGTTGCGCTCAGCAGTATAACTACTACTTGAAGCACCCAAATCTGCCATATAAACAGCAGTCGCCAAAATCGCATGTTCTGGGTTCCAAGGGTTTACACTATTAGCATCTAATCCTAAACTACTGCCTAATCTATTTTTGAAAAGTTCCCAAGTAGAAGGGATAAATTGCGAAGGCCCCATCGCTCCACCGTACCCTCGGTTAGCAGTCCATATGGTGCCTGGCGGGCAAGAGACCGGGGTCATCTTCCAATCTTTACCCAATCGGTCGGTTATATCTTTGAAAGGCACAGTATCTCTCGGTGATTTCATTACTTTTTCAAACAAAGTACCAGTATTTTTGCCCGCTCCGTCACCAGTTTCTATATTATTTAAAAGGCAAGAACCTTGATTTTTACCTAAATCAGACTCTTGAGTGAGAATGGCCAAAATAAGGGCGGGGCGCACACCGGTTTTTTGCGAAGCCAGCGTTGCGTATTTCAAAGCATCACCAAAAGCGATACCCTCGGTATCGCGCAAGGCAAACAAAGCGGCTCTGATTTGCGCGGCTTTTTTTTGTTTTTCGGCTATCACTTGAGCGTAGGTTTTTTCTTGAGTTTTGTTTATGGTGATAAGTTTTTGTTTTTCTTTTTCATCTAATTCTACTTTTTTCTTTTGAGCTTCTACTTGAGCTTTGGTGTCAGCTTCTTTTATCCTTTTTTCATCCAAAACTTTTCTTTCCACATCAGTTTTACCCTGCAAAATTCTTATTTCATTAAATTGGTTTGCTAAAGAAATTTTGATAGAACGATAAGAATCAAAATCTTCAAAAAATTCAGACAGATTTTTATTGGAAAACATAGCTTCAACCAAAGAATACGAATCCAATTCATTAGTTGATCGGATTATCCCTGCCAAAGATTCTTTGCCCCTATTTATTTTGGCTTCAAGCTCGTTGATAGTCTGAGTTTTTACTCCTATGTCGCGAGTCAATTGTTCTATTTGAATTTGTCTTTTTTTGATAAAAGCTTTGGCTTCATTTATTTTGGCCTGCAAAATAGAAGCGTCTCGTTCAAGCGAAGCGGTGCCAGTCTTGGTTTGTGACAGTATGGTTTCCCATTGGGCTATTTCTTTTTCAGTAGCAGCTAGCTCTGATTTCCACTTGGCTTCTTGTTCTTGAATTTGAGCTTCAGTCATTTCGGCTTTTACAGAAGTAGCAAGTAGTAAGTAGCAAGTAGCCAGAAAGAAAAAAATAACAAGAAAAAACCTGCGTTTTGAAAATTTCATACAAGTTTATTATATCAGAAACCTAGATGCTTGCTACTTCTTCCCCATCTTCTTCTTTCTTACCTTTCTTTTCAACTTCTATTTGGGAGAGATCAGCTGGTGCTTCTTCTACTTTTTCAGCTTGTGGAGTAGCTACTGTGACTACTACTTCTTCCGGGTTTTCTATAAGAGTCACACTTTTAGGTAATACAACATCTTTTGCCAAAATCTGGCCTTCGAGCTCAGTAATAACAGAAATATCAACTTCGATTTGATGTGGCAAGTTTGCAGGTTCAGCTTCTACTTTTATTTCGTGCATTATTTTCATAAGTACACCGGCCAGATCTTTGACTGCGGGCGAAATACCAATGAATTCCAAAGGTACAGATACCTCTACTTTATGACCTTTTTCAAAAACGTAAAAGTCAGCGTGTCGAGGCTCTGAAGTTAAAGGATCAAAATCGACTTCATGAATAAGGACTTCGACTGCTCCTTCTGGAGTTTCCAATTTGATAACAGTAGACTCTCCGGCATTTTTCCAAGCTTTTATGAAATCACTTTTTTTGATTTGAATAGCGGTAGCTTCTTTTTTGTGGCCATAAAAGACCGCTGGCATTAAACCGGTTTTTCTGAGGGCTTCTAACTTCCCTATTTTTGTTCTTTTTTCTGCTTTTATATTTATGGTCATAAAAACAAGGATAACATAACCTCACCCCACTCCGCAAGCGGAGTGACCCTCCCCTAGATGCAGGGGAGGGTAAAAAACAGAAAACTCACCAGCAGAATTTTCTGTTTAGTGAGCTAGTAGTGCCGATAAATTCGGCGACTACAAAATTCTAAGGCAACCCAAACAATTGCCGAAGCAAGGAGATAAATGGCCCCAAGTACCAAAGGAAAAGCTGACGGGGCATCGAGCCAAAAACAAATTGCTCCGGACAATCCCAACCAGCCAATAAAGAAAAATGGGAAAACACAGCCTAGGGCAGCTGGTACAACCATGGCCAAAATGATTCCACTTTTTTGAAAATTCTTTCTGTATTTTTTCTCTCGTTCTTCAAGATCAGCTTCTAGTAGAGACATTTTGTCTCCTTTCCTGTCTAAAAGAATATATCAAAATATTAAAAAAGTCAAATTTAATTTAAAATACCACTAATTTTTTCCAAAACTCTCCCCTCACCATTTTCTACTTCCCTATTTTGAAATCTCAAAATTTTGTAATCTAATTCTTTAAAATATTTATCTCTCACTGCGTCATATTCTTGAGCTTCTTTGGTATTATGGATTTCTCCGTCAAGTTCGATGATTAATCTATACTTTTGACAATAAAAATCGACAATATAGCCACCGATACTATGTTGTCTTTTGAATTTCACTCCTAATTTATTTCCTCTTAATTCAAACCAAATTTTTTGTTCAGTTTCGGTAGAATTTTTTCTTAATTCTTTTCTTCTATCTTTTAATTCGGTTGTATTGTGAACCCATTTCATATTTTTTCCTTCCTAGCCCCTCCCCTGCATCTAGGGGAGGGGCAAAATGCCGTAAGGCATTTGGGGTGAGGTTTTAAAAAGGAGTGAGGTTATTTTATTTTACAAATTATTGAAAATTTTGAGTTTTTTGATGACCACGTCTTCGACGGCTTGCACCGCCGACTTGAGGAATTTGTAAGGCGCTACTTCATCTGGATTTTCGGAGAAAGATTTCATGATACCCTGTCTGTAAGCCAAACGGATCTCAGTATTTATGTGGACGATCGCTACTCCATTTTTGATGGCCTCTTTGAAGTCTTCTTCGGAATTACCTGAACCACCGTGGAGCACCAAAGGCACCCCGCAAGCTTCGCGGATCGCTTTGACTCGCTCTATATTTAATTTGGGGTCTACTCCGCTTCGCAACATACCGTGCATATTGCCCACAGCCGGAGCGAGCAGATCTACTCCTGTTTTTTCTACAAACTCTCGGGCTTTTTCTGGATCGGTCAAACTACCAGAATCCAAACTTACTCCTTCGGGTATTTCATCCAATAATTTTGAAGACTGACCAATGAAGCCTAGCTCGCCTTCTATTAAAACTTCTCGGCCACAATTTTTGGCATACTCGACGCATTTTTTGGTCAGATCAATATTTTCTTCAAAAGAAATATTGGCACCATCAAAAATAACAGAATCAAAACCGGCATCTATAACCTCTTTGACTCTTTCAAAAGAATAAGTGTGATCAGCATTCAAAAAAATCGGGTAATCGTATTGTTCGCGGATACTTTTGACCATACTAGCGATTTGTCTCACTCCTATAAAATCACGTTCGCCTTCTGAGACCCCGATCACAATCGGTAAATTTAAAGATTGTGCTCCGCGAAACACTGCCCATACTCCATCACTGTTGGAAATATTGAAATGACCGATTGCAGTTTTTGTATTTTCTGCTTGATTGATATATTCCTTTAATGTATTCATAACTAATATATTATCATAATTTAATTTAAAAATCCGAAATTCTAAATACGAAATCCGAAACAATATTTAAATTCAAATGTCTAAAATTTTCGGATTTCGTGCTTCGGATTTCGAATTTGAATTATAAACAATTTTTTTGGATTGTTTATAATTTTTTGGTGTATAATAAAGTTATTGATTTTACTAAATTAAATGAATATTTTTAGAGAAAATAAAAATTTTGATTTCATCGCTATTGGTGATATCGCTACCGATGCTTTCATTAGATTGAAGGACGCCAAAGCTATCCGCGACCAAAGTGGTAAAAAATCTGAACTCATCTTAAGATTTGGCGACAAAGTACCTTACGAATTCATGGAAGAAGTGCGAGCTGTCGGCAACGGCGCCAATGCAGCAGTTTGTGCTCATCGATTAGGGCTCAGCTCAGCTATAGTCACCAATCTAGGCGACGATCACAACGGTCATGAATGCATGGCCACTTTAAACAAAAACGGAGTAGCTACTGATTTTGTAACTGTAGAAAAAGACAAAGAAACCAATTACCACTATGTTTTGTGGTTTGAAGACGACCGCACTATTTTGGTCAAACACCACGAATACGATTACAAATTGCCCGATATCGGCAATCCCAAATGGATTTATCTCACTTCTATCGGTGAAAGTTCTGTAGATTATCACAAACAAATAGCTGAATATCTTAGAGGACACCAAGAAGTGAAATTTGCTTTTCAACCTGGAACTTTCCAAATGAAAATGGGCACAGAAATATTGAAAGATCTTTATGCTCGCTGTGATATATTTTTTTGTAATGTTGAAGAAGTCAAAAGTATTTTGAACAAACCAGACGAGGCTGATATTAAAAATTTACTGAAAGCTATGCATGAAATTGGTCCCAACGTAGTGGTGATAACTGACGGGCCTAAAGGCGCTTACGCTTATGATGGTTACGAAGGTTTTTTTATGCGACCTTTCCCCGATATCAAACCCCCTTATGATCGTACTGGTGCGGGGGATGCTTTTTCGGCCACTTTCACATCTGCGGTTGCTTCAGGCAAATCTCTTTTTGATGCTTTCTTGTGGGCGCCAGTCAACTCTATGTCGGTCGTTCAATACGTTGGCGCTCAAAAAGGTTTACTCACCCAAGAAGAAATATTAAAATTCCTAGCTCAAGCTCCACAAGATTTCAGACCTCAAAAAATTATATAAAAAAGTGGGGACCTAGTCATGTGACTGGCCCCCTAGAGCGCGAATGCTCTGAATTGAAGTGATCCCCCCGCGAACTGTGAGCGAACCCATCTGGATCACCTCCCTTCTTCACGCTCATTGTCAACTTACTCCTTTATAAAAAAATTGCAAGCGCGCCTGTGGATTAGATTTTCCTCCCCATCACCCTGTCCACTGCTTTTTCGATAGCTGAGACACTCATATTATAATTTTCAATAAGTTCTTGAGCAGTACCGGATTCACCAAATCTATCGTGCACCCCGATAAGTTCCATCGGTACAGGGAAATTTTGAACCAAAACTTCTGCGACAGCCGAACCCAATCCACCGACTACTTGATGATCTTCAACACTCACTATCGCCCCTGTTTCTTTAGCCAAATTTATAATAGCTTCAAAATCCAAAGGCCTCACACTAGAAATATTTATAACTTTTATTGAAACTCCTTTTTGGGCGAAATTTTGAGCAACCAAAATAGCATTATAAACAAGTGGACCAGTAGCGACGATACCTACTTGAGCCGTCATGGGCGGAGCAAACAAAACCTGAGCCTTACCGATTTCAAATGGCGTATCAATGGTAGTTATGATAGGAGTCCTTTCGCGAGCCAATCTTATATAAACTGGCTTATCTATTTTGGCCGCCGCCAAAGTGGCTTTTTTAGCTTCTATGCTATCGCAAGGAGAAAACACGATCATATTTGGCAAAACCCGCATCAAAGCCAAATCTTCTAAAGCTTGATGACTGCCACCGTCTGGCCCCACTGAAATACCAGCATGAGAGCCGACGATTTTGACTGGTCTATTGTTGTAAGCGATAGTTGTGCGGATTTGTTCCCAGTTCCGGCCTGGACTAAATATGGCATAAGAAGCTGCGAAAGGGATCTTGCCCATAGCGGCCATACCTGAGGCGACTGTTACCAAATTTTGTTCAGCTACTCCCACTTGCACAAACCTTTCTGGATATTTTTTGGCAAACAAATGCATCTGAGTAGATTCATTCAAATCAGCACAAAGTCCCACTACATTTTTGTCGCTATCAGCAGCCAAAACTAAACCTTCGCCAAAACCAACCCGAGTTGATATTTTCTCAACATCACCATCGAATATTTTTGGATTTAATTTTAAGTTATTGTTTAACATTTTATTTTTGAATTATGAATTATGCATATTAATTTCCCCCATAATTCTTACTTCATACTTCTTAATTCATTTACTGCTCTATCTCCTTCTTCTTTATTTGGTGCTTTACCGTGCCATTTGAAATTATTTTCCATGAAAGAAACCCCTTTGCCTGGCGTAGTATTAGCGATGATGATAGAGGGCATATTAGAAACATTTTGAGCATTGTCTATCGCCCCGATAATTTGTTCAAAATCATGGCCATCTATAGTTTGGACATGCCAATTGAAAGATTCTAGTTTTTGTCGCAATGGCTCCAAAGGCATTATGTTTTCGGTATTACCTTCTATTTGGATATTGTTCCTATCTATTATTACTGTTAAGTTTTGCAATCTTTCTTTGGCTCCAAGCATGATCGCTTCCCAAGTATTACCTTCTTGCAATTCTCCATCGCTCAACAAACAATAAAATTGTTTGGACGAATATTTGCCATTGTCGATGCGATCAGCCAGACACATACCAACAACTTGAGAAAGTCCACAACCCAAAGGGCCAGATGATGTTTCCAAAAAATTCAGGAATCTGCGATCGGGGTGGCCCTGAAGTCTAGAGCCAAATTTCCTTAAAGTTTTTAATTCTTCTAGTTTGAAATATCCACTGTGAGCCAGAGTAGCATAATAAACTGGGCAGATGTGACCATTAGAAAGTACTAGACGATCTCTGTTTTCCCACATTGGGTTTGTTGGGTCATGTTTTAATATGAAAAAATAAAGAGCGGTAAAAATATCAGCCATACCCAAAGCTCCAGCCGGATGCCCACTCTTTGCTTCAACCAACGACTCAATGACCGACTGCCGTATTTCGTTAGCTTTTTCTTTCAGCCATATTATTTTTTCATCAGTAAGTTGTTGCATTTTTATTTGGTTGTCGGAGGAGGGATAATAAACTCGAATGTAGAGAGAATGTCATAAAATTCATCCGTATCTTTTACCAAACCACCTCTAACTTCATATAAGATTCTGTAAACCAGACCGTTTTTATAAGAAAAAGCAGAAATAGCAGTATTTTCACCACATAATTCCTCGTTAATTGACCAATCTGCATAACTAAGCGAATTATTGAATGTTTTTTTACTTATTTCTTTGTAACAACTTGGACTGTTTAATGGATCGTTGCCTCCGACTTCATTTTTTTGGATAAAAAAATTATACATTCTATTTTCTGTTTTTACTTGAAAAACATCGAGACCGTAAGAATGTTCAGTGTCAATCGAATTTGGAGGATATTTAACTTTAAATTTATTCTTTTCATCCCTATACGTCTTCCAATCCGGAAATTTATTTGTAGTAACAACAACATCTTGATCAATGATAGGTAGTGATGGCGTATATATAAAACTGTAATTACTTTTGTATGTGAAATAAGCCCACAAAGTGCTAAGAGTAATTAAAACAAGAAAAATAATAGAAAAAACAATAACCAATGTATATTTAACCCATTTTGGAAATCTTGGTTTTGACTCGACAATTTCCGGTTCTATTTTAGATTTTATTTGATTTTCAATTTGTGGAGGCATATTTTATAATTAATTTTTAGTTGTGAATAAGTTATTGACAATTTTTATACAGGGTGTATACTATATTTACTTTTGGGATTTTCCCACGGCCCCCGCAAGGGGGAATTTTGTTGTCTATTTTATTTATCATTAATAAAAAGTTTGTGATTTATAAATATTATTATGAAGTTTTTCTTTCAATCTTATCCATTCTAGAAATTTCTTAACCATGGTATTAAAAACTTTGGAGTTTGATTATTTCTTCTTTGATATTGGACGCACTAAAAATCGAAGAGCTAGAAATAAAACGAGAAACACCCACTTCTTTTAATTTAGGAATAGTTTCTTCGTTTACTCCGATATCTATTTGGATAGTGATGGCTGGATGTTTTCCGTGGAAATATTTGATTTTATTTATAACCGACTGATCAAGCTCTATCCCGTTGTGACCAATTTTGTCGTTACCCATAAACTGCACGAAATCAATTTGAGGCAAAAAAGGTTGTAACAAATCTACATCAACTGAAGGCCTGATACCCAAACCGACTTCGCATTCTAAATTTTTGATAGTATCAATACATTGTTTGATATGATCAGTAGAATCAATATGGATAACGAAACTTTTAGCACCCAGAGAAATAAAATCATTCAAATATTCAATCGGATGCAAAACCATCATGTCTACCTCCAAAATGAAATCATTTATGTATGGGAACTTTTCTTCACCCCTAGCCAATTTCATCAAATCGTCCGAATTTTTTTCTATAAATGGCCAAGTTTTGACTGGAGCATATTGACCATCGACGATGTCCAGTTGCACTTTTTTGACCAAACCCAAAACTCTGCCAAATTGTTCTCTGACAACATTGAGGTTTTGAGGAATTATAGCGGGTATTAATTCGATCATGCTAAATAATTTTCAATTTTTAATTTTGTAATTTTAAATATATGATTTAATTTTAAATTTCAGAAATTCTTCTCGCGTGTCTCTGTTCTCCTGAAAAAGGCGTTTTGAGCCAAAGATCGACAGCTTTTTTGGCTTCATCTAGAGACAAAAATCGCGCCCCCAAAGATAAAACATTGGCGTCGTTGTGTTCTCTTGAGAGCTTCACTATTTCCAAATTTCCACCATAATATTCTGCCGATCGTACATTTGGAAACTTGTCAGCCACCATGTCCTCTCCCTGACCACTACCTCCCAAAACTATCGCCCTTGTCTCTCCTGGCTTGTCAGAGACTGCCTCAGCGGCCTTTTTTATAAACTGCGGATAATCGTCATCAGGATTTAATGCAAAAGCCCCGCAATCTTCTGTCTCGAATCCTAAATCTTTAACATACTCAATTAGAGCATTTTTCATTTCAAATCCAGCATGATCCGATGCAAAATATATTTTCATATTATAAAAACTCTCCTATTTTTTGAACATGTTTGATCAAGGTAGCGGTGTAGCCCATCTCATTGTCATACCAAGCGCAAACTTTGACTAGATTTTTATCAACCACTTTGGTTAAACCCAAATCAGCAATAGAGCCAAAAAGTGAACCGACAATATCGGAAGAAACTATTTTGTCTTCCGTCACTGTAAAAACCCCTTGCCACCTTTCTTCTGTTGATGCTTCTTTCAAAATTTGATTTATTTCGTCAACACTGGTTTCGCGTTTGGCGATGAAAGTAATATCAACGATAGAGCCAGCGACGATAGGTACCCGCATAGATAAACCATCAAACTTACCTTCCAACTCAGTGATGACTTTGGTCACCGCGATAGCTGCACCGGTGGTCGTCGGGATGATATTTTGAGCAGCCGCTCTACCCTCTTTCCAATCTTTTTTGTTTGGCCCATCTACCACAGACTGACTCGCTGTATAACCATGCACTGTGTTTAATATCGCTTTTTCAATACCGATTTTTTCATGCAAAATTTGGATGAGGGGTGCGCCAGCGTTGGTAGTACAGGAAGCATTGGAACTAATCTGGCATTTTTCTAAAACATTTTCATTGATACCCATGAGGATGGTAGCTTGAGTCTCGTCAGCTGGAGCATCTTTGGCTGGTGCAGTGATGACGACCCTTTTGGCACCTGCATCAATATGACCTTTGGCTTTTTCAAATTTGGTGAAAGCGCCAGTCGCTTCGATCACTACATCTATATTCAAATCTCGCCAAGGTAAATTGGCAAGTTCTTTTTCACTCAAGAATGAAATTTCTTGAGTGTCCCGCGTAGCTCGACTATCAGGAGATGCGAAGTGGGACTTACTGATCAATATTTTTTTCTTATCCTCACTCACTTTCACATCAAATTGAGCTGAGCCGTAAGCCGTATCATATTTCAAAAGATAAGCGATGTTTTCGATATCACCCAAATCATTGACTGCCACGATTTCTAAATCAGAAAAATTCTGAGCGAGCCTTATAAAAGCTCTGCCGATCCTCCCAACTCCATTTATAGCTACTCTAATTTTTTTGTCTGGCATTTGATTTAAAGAAATTATACCGACTAAATTTCAATATAATTATATCACCCACTGCCAAGTTTTAGTAAACAATATTGTGCACAAAATATTTATAAAGCTCATACACGCATTTTTCACGACCGTGAACAATCGGTGTATCTAATTTTTATAAAAAAAGAAGCCCCGCACAAGTGAAGCGCGGGGCTTCTCTGTGCGGGGCGGGCGAACTTGGCCGGCAGTTTAGTTTTCGAATTCGATCTTGTTGTAGAAGGGAGAATACTCGATCTTTTTCCATCCAGCGATCTTGTATCGCCGGATGAGTTCATTTCTCACCCGGATGGGTGTTGAACCCATAGGGACAGAAATTTTGCAGCCGGCCACATATTCGGCCTTCAGCCGTTTGTCAATCAAGACTTCCAGCCGATCGGCTTCGGAAACCTCAGCGATACTGAGAACCAGATCTCCAGGTGTTAATGCCATCTTGTGGCCTCCTACTTATATATTATCATGTTAGAATGTAAATGTCAATAGTATTAAAAACAAAATCAAAATAGCCCTATTTATAAGGCTATTTTGTGATACTAATGAAATTTTGTGATTTTAAGAGCTTTTGGATTCGGTGGGGACGGCGATGTAGTCCACTTCGCAAGTACCACCGACACAAGCCGCTTCTTTGGCCCCGATGGTCTGATCGTGTTTTTCGTAAAGCAAAAGTTTGGAGAAATCGATATGGCCCAACATTTTTAATCTTTTTTCGTATTCTTCTTTGGTGATTTCTTCATAAGGCGCAAGCTGATAGACGTGATTGTTTCTTGGCAAGAATGAAAGCCCGCCGACGATATCCCAGTTTTTGTAAACGAAATCTGCTACTGCAATCCATTCATCATCCCCTACGTGGATGGTAGCCGATGGATTGTGTTCAGTGAAATTTACTTTTAAGCGTTTCCATTCTTCCAACATTTCAAGAGCAGTCACATCTTTGTTGGTCATCGCTCCTTCTGGAGCTTTGCATGGGAATTCCAAAACCATAGTGGAAGCGTTTGAAGTGGAATACCCAACTTCTGGTTTGACTGGCACACCTTGGTTTTCTACCAGTTTCAAAAGTGGGTCATTGGCGGAAATACGAACACGACGAATATAATAGTTTGAATACCATGTATGCATACCTGACCCCACACCCAAAAGTTGACCCGAGTTGCCGTGCGGTTTGACACAAGTAATAGCGGTTGATTCATTTACTCTCAAACGTTTAGCGTATTTTTTGTTGGTTTTGATCGCCTCGTCACGCAAGGTGCGGAGATTTTGATCATTACGAATAATTTTGTTGTCATAATAACCAGTAAGCGATACCCCCAATAATTGTTCTTTTTCACAATTTTCTTTCCATTCTTTTGAGAGGTATTCAAAATCAGTCAGAGTGGCTTGGTAAGTGCCCAAAAGAGTAGCGATCCGCATTTTTCTCTTCAGGCTTTCCATATCATCTTTTGGTCGGATGACGATAGAAGTCAAGTTACAAAACTGTTTGGATTGCAAATAAATTTCACCACAAGGGTTCATGCCGGGTTGTTTGGCGTCTTTCAATTGCTCCCAACGACGAGCCGGTAATTGAGATTCCAAACCACCACGATTGAATATACCTCGCTCCCCTGCGTGAGAAGTGACCAAAGCAGTCCATTCTTCCAAAAATTCTTCAGCTGAGGGTTTACTTTCGTAAACGGCTGAGTTGTTGGCCATAGAACGCTGACCGTTGGTCTGCCAAAAAGCACCAGATTTAGCGTCACGCATTTCTTTATCATCAAAAGCGGAGAGAGAAATCAAGGCCGAACGCCTGACTCCACCAGCCACCACAATCAAACCAATCTGACAAATGATATCGTGCAAGTCCAAAGTAGAAAGCCTGCGACCTTGTTTGGCCAATATTTTGCCACGAGTGAACTGCATGAGTTCCATAAGTGGAGCTGGCCCTGAAGCTCTGCCACCCATAGTTTGAAGTTTGGCCCCTGCCGGACGAACTTTGGAATAATCAATTTCTACATCAAAACCCTCTTCCCAAGCTTTGCAAGCGCTCACGAAACTTTCACACCAGCCTACTTTGCTATCTGCTACTACGATTTTTGGTGCCATCTTACCGGTTTGTTTGACAATCTGAGGGAATTTGCCGACATTTTCAGGCTCAACCGAAAACCCACAACCCGCCCCACACATTGATACATACATGATTTCGGACAAATCTCTCCATGAGACCGGTGCGATATAAGCGCAATTGTAAGCGGTGACATTGGTGTTTCGAGCGGCTTTACCAGATGACCAAAGCAAGCGCATGGATGGGCATACTTCTTGATTGAGGATGGCATCCCTCACTTCAGTATATTCTGCAATTGTAAATTTGGAACCCATATTTTCTTTCATGAATTCCATAAAACGATCGATAGCCTCAACCCAGGTTTCTCGACGACCAAGTTCATCACGCCACCTAGAATAAAACTGATAAAAAATAAATTCTTGGTATGAACTGACGAAATACTTACTACTTTCGGCAATTTTGTTTTTCACTTCCTGAGGGATCATAGCGTTTTGTTCACGGACTTTGGTGCGTTCTTCTCTATATATAATGTAGGACTTGGCGGTATTCACATACTCTGAAAACATCAATTCTTTTTCAACACTGTCCTGTATACCCTCAACTGTCGGCACAAAATTTTTGTATTTTTTGGAAATCCTTACCAAATCAGCCAATACTTTATTGGCCACCATCCGAGCTTCTGGCAAAGAGCCTTCATGAGAAGCCATCATAGCCTTATTTATAGCCACCACAATCCTTTCAAAATCAAAATCCGCCATGGAACCATCTCTTTTTTGGACTTTTTTTATAAAATTTTCCATCGCGTATTTTTTACCTTCACTTTTTTTAATTATTGAAGTTTTTTTTGATTTTTGAGGCATATTTTTATAAAAAAATTAATTTTTTGTAATATTTTTGTTAAATTTTAATAAAAAATGAAAATTTCGGTTCATTCATTCTACAATTTTTTACCTCAAAAAAACTGTGGATAAGTTTCAAAAATATCAGTTCAAAACATAACAAATCAAAAAGCAACAATGTCCCCGATTTGGATGTTATTTTCCGCCAAAAATCCTGATGGAGTTTCCAAAACATAAAAACTTAAAATCGGCAGGTCTGCCTTTTTGGCATAAAAAACTTTGGGATAAGTGTCTGGCGAGACATTTTTTTCTATGTAAATTATTTTTTTATCCTTATTTAACCAAACTATATCGATAGCAAAATTCATGTCTTTCATCCAAATGCTGTGGTAACCTTCTGCATCAAAAACAAAGAGCATTGCTTCATTTTGGGCTAACCCCACCTTGCCCGAAAGGCCCTGCACTCTTTTTGCATCAGTATCAGCCACTTCAATATTTAATGTCGCATCACCTATTTTTAAAGTTTTAACGCTTTCTATGCTTACTTTTTGCTCATTTGGCTCTATTTTTTGATTTTTTATAACCAAAACTACCAAAATACCCACAAAAACTATCATTAGTATAAAAATATTTTTTTTCACTACATCATTATAACCCTCCTCCGCTAAAGCTTCTAGGGATAAACAAAAAACCACTCGAGTGAGTGGTTTTTTGTTATTCCGGAACAAAATGCGGAGCACTTTATCTTCGGAAAGAATCTCTACGAGGAGGTCGAGCTTCTTGAGGGCGAGCTTCATTTACTGTGAGAGCTCTACCTTCAACGTCTTTACCATTCCAAGCATCGATAGCGGCATTTGCCTCGGCATCATTTGTCATAGTTACAAAACCAAAACCTTTGGAGACACCTCTTTCTCTGTCCATAATAACGACAGCTTCGGTGACTTCACCGTTTTTAGAGAACATGTCTCTCAAATCGGCATCGGTGGCTTTGTATGGCAAGTTGCCTACGAAAAGCTTTTTCATTGCGTTGCTTTAAATTACATTGCGATTAAACGACCAAGCGAGTTCCGCTTGCTCGTTTGGGTTTAAAGCCACAAAACAAACAAATAGAACTTAACACTTACCCTATAAGTATATACCCTTGCGTTCTAAAAGTCAAGGTGTTAATATGGGTGGGCTCAACTTGAGCATTATTAGAAGAAATCCGAAGTCTAACCTTCTACAATACCGAAATGGCCCAGCCTTCACTGAAGTTACGGCGGGCAAGCCAGATATGTAGAAAAGCTTGCGGTTTTTTCATTGTATGGTTAAAAAAATTATTGAAGGCGAAGTAGTAAAAGAAAGCAAAATGTCCAAATTTTTGGATAATTCTGTTTTGCCACCGATCAAAGAAGCGATCGTAGACGGGACCGTCATCGCGATTGCTAAAAATTCTATATTCGTAGATTTAGCACCTTGGGGTACTGGGGTGATTTTTGGTAAAGAATACATCAACGCTCGTGATTTAATAAAAAAAATAAATATTGGTGACAAAATCACTGGTAAAATAGTCGGCAATGACAACAAAGAAGGTTATATAGAAATTTCATTGAAAGAAGCTAAACAAGCTTTGATCTGGAGCGACGCCGAAGAAGCTATCAGAGACAAAAAAGTATTTGAATTACCAGTCAAAGAAGCCAACAAAGGTGGTCTCATGATGATATGGCAAGGCATCACCGGATTTTTGCCAGCTTCTCAATTGAAAACCGAGCACTACCCTCGTATCGCTGATGGCGACAAAGACAAAATACTTGAAGAATTACGCAAATTAGTCGGCCAAAAGATATCAGTAGCAATCATTGGTGTAAACGCCAAAGAAGGTAAACTGATTTTCTCTGAAAAAGATCCAAACAGCGACGAAAAAGGCAAAATCATAGACAAATATGTCTTGGGTGATGAATTGATGGGTGATGTCACAGGTATCGTAGACTTCGGTATCTTTGTCAAAATAGAAGAAGGTTTGGAGGGATTAGTTCATATTTCAGAAATCGATTGGGGCTTGGTAGATGACCCACACAAATTTGCTAAAGTCGGAGATAAAATCAAAGTAAAAGTGATAGAAGTCAAAGATGGTAAAATTTCCCTTTCTATCAAAGCTTTGAGGGATAACCCTTGGACTGAAGCTTCCAAAAAATACAAAAAAGATGACATCGTGACTGGGGTAGTTATCAAATTCAACAAACACGGCGCTTTGGCTTCTATCGAAGAAGGAGTAGCTGGTTTGGTTCATGTTTCTGAATTTGGTACCGAAGACAAACTCCGCGAGAAACTAGAACTCGGCAAAACTTACAATTTCAAAATCAACGTCTTTGATCCTAAAGACCAAAAGATGGCTTTGAGTTTTATAGAAAAATAGAGTATATTTTTTGAGGAAGGAGTTCTTATGGCACTCACGAATCAAGACCGGGCTTTGAAGGTGGTGAAAAAAACTATCTCACAGCAACCTTCAACTATCATACAAAAGATAGAAGAAGGTGAGAAAATTATTGACGAAGCCTTAACCATCAATGGCTGGTTCAACACGGACCACGGACTGCAAGTTTTTTCTCCGAGGGAGAAGATCCCCCATGAAGTTCATGATTTGCTTCAACGACTTTACAATGCCGCTGGCTACTGCGTGCATTGGAAAACGAGCCTGCAAGGACTGACCAACATCATTGTGATGCATGGTCGATAAGCCAGGGGCCGGAGGACATGAAATCCTCCGGCTCTTAAATTAAGAATTGTAAACATTCATAGCCCTATCGCGACCATCTGCGATTATTGATTGCATAGCTTCGCTACTTTTTTTAAAAATCTTTTTCATCGTATCCGTTTCGGTTGGTTTGAATTTACCTAAAATAAAATCCAAGACTTTTTGCTCCCCTTCTGGTTTTTTGGCTCGGCCTTTGCTAGTTGCAGGTGAGATGCCGATACGCACTCTCACAAACTCTAAAGTTTTAACCGCTTTTCTGACTGAATCGAGTCCTCTATGCCCCCCCACACCTTTATTGTAAGAAATTTTTAAAGTTTCTAGTGGCAAATCCAAATCATCATGTACAACTATCAAATTTTCTAAACCTTTCCTTTGGCTCGACGTAGCTTTGGCGGAGGCGGCTTTGACTTTAACCAAAGGCTTAACAAAATAAGAAACTGCGTTGCCAGATTTGTTCATGAAGGTTTCGGGCAAAATTAAAGTTAATTTTTCTTTTCCTATTTTGGTTTCAGAAATTAAAGCGTTGGCTTTTTTGTTAAAAACAAATTCTGGAGCCTCCAAGTCTTTGGCCAATTTCAAAATCGCCATACGTCCAGTGTTGTGTCGAGTATTTATATATTCTTCTCCAGGATTGCCCAAACCTACGATATAGAACATGAATTAAGAATTATGAATAATGAATCATGGAATAATAATACACAAAAAATAATGACTTGCATAATTCATAATTCTTGCTTCATAATTCAAAATTTGTGTTAAAGAGATTTATATAATAAAATGGCAGAATGAATGAAGAAATTCAAATTAAAAAGCCAAGCTCTATTTGGGAATTCGTGAGATATGCCATCATCGCTTTGCTCATAGTGGTGCCTTTCCGTATCTTTATAGCTCAACCTTATATTGTATCTGGTTTGTCTATGGATCCGACTTTCAAAGATGCTGATTACCTCATCGTGGATCAACTCTCCAAAAGATTTGAAGAACCCAAAAGAGAATCGGTAGTCATTATAAGATACCCCAAAGATCCTTCAAAATTTTTTATAAAAAGGATGATTGGTTTCCCCGGAGAAACCGTCGATATCAAAAAAGGCGTAGTCACTATATATAATAATCAAAACAAAGACGGCATCAAATTAAATGAGCCTTATGTCGTTTACCCAAAATATGATAATTTTTCTATAAAATTAGGCACAGATGAATATTTCGTCATGGGTGACAACCGAGCTGGTAGTTCTGATTCTCGGATATGGGGCCCAGTACCTAGAAAATACATTATAGGCAGGCCAATCGTCCGACTTTTACCATTAAACCAAATAGCATTTTGGCCCGGCCTATTTTAAAATTATGGAACAAAAACCAATCCCAGACCGATCGGTCAAAGAAATAAATGAAGTCGGTAAAATAGCCAAATTTTATGGTTTCAAACCTATTATCGCTCCCAATTTAGAAAAGGAGGGCCTCAAAGAAGCTTTCATCCGTATATATTTTGAAGAAAGAATGATGGCATCGCCTCAACCAAATATGTTTTATTGTGAAAAATCTCACAAAGCTTCCAAACTTGATTGCTCTATCGTTTCGTTAGGTTCTTCCAAAAGTATCTGCGAATGTCTTTCTATAGAAACCGGCATCACCATATTAAACAGTCTAGGCTACAAAAATTTAGAAGTTGAAATCAATTCTATCGGCGACAAAGAGTCCATGAATGAGTTCCAAAAAAAACTGGCTGTATTCGTCCGCAAAAATATCAATTCGTTTTCAGCCAATTTGAGACAAGCCGTCAAAAAAGATTTGTGCGCGATTTTCAAAGAAAAAAAAGATGAGTGCGCAAATTTTGATACAGAATGTCCAAAATCTATTGATTTTTTATCAGAAACCAGTCGTTTACATTTCAAAGAAGTAATCGAATTTTTGGAAGTTTTGGATATCCCTTATCAGATCAATCCGCATTTAGTCGGTGATTTGGATATCGGTTCAGAAACGGTATTTGCTATTAAAAATGACGGTGAGGAACTAGCTTATGGTTTCCGTTTCAATAGATTGGCCAAAAAATTGGGTTGCAAAAAAGATTTACCCGCCACCATATTAGATATTTCAGCTAAACTTCCATCCTCCGCTAAAACTACGGCGGACAAAGCAAAAAAGAGTTTAAAGAAAGTTAAAGTCAAAAATACTAAACCGCAGTTTTATTTGATCCAGTTTGGTCCCGAAGCCAAATTAAAAAGTTTTTTGATTTTGAAAGAACTTTATAAAGCCGGCGTCAACGTCGTGCATACCATCGCCAAAGATAAATTGGGTGGGCAGATGACTACTGCAGAAAATTCGGAGGCCCCTTACATTATTTTGATCGGTCAAAAAGAAGCTTTAGACAATTCAGTGGTGATCAGGAATACTTCTACTCGCGCTCAAGAAACTGTGCTCATTGGTAACCTCGCCGCCCGTGCCAAAGAACTAGCTAAATAAAATCTAAATCTGCTTGACAAATTCTGTGATTGTGCTATACTTATGGCAGAATAAAGGAGTTAAAATCAATGTGGAATGTAGTCTCAGACGGCCCTGAAAAACCCAAGACTTCAGAACTTGCATGGGAGTTGATGCTTAGAGATTACCCGTTTAGTAGTTATTGGGAATGGGATATGTTGGATGAGATATTCCCTCAACCATCCTCTGTAACAGAAAGAACCTTCGTTCCCAACATCGAAAGCGACGAAGAATACAAAAATCTTTCGGTGGAAAACTTGAAAGAGAAGAGTCTACTAGACCGTTGCATCACACTTCGCGAGCGACTCATACTTGAACTTCAATACAACGAAGCTTCAAACGGGAATCACCTTGACCATCAGAGTGTAACTCTCTGTGCCGGTGGTCCCCAAGACCCAAAAGGACTTTCGGTGGCAGGCATTGCATTTCGTAAGGAAGTTGATGGTGGCTTCCGTTTGGATTCTTGGGACATCAAATATTCGTACGATCATGTACGAGCTCGTATCGCAAACGAGTAAAACATCTGTTCTTCCTCCCCCAGCCCCGCAAGATTGGCCCCGCGCCATCGTGCAGGGCTTTCTTTTTTTAAATATTAAAAAAACAAATCTCCCTTAACTGTTTTCACCCCCTATTTGGCCGATCGGCCAGATGTGGGATGATCAGAGAAAAATTACAACACATCTCCAAATGTCAAAGGGCACCTTTGACATTTTCCCCTCTCCTGCATCTAGGAGAGGGGTTAGGGGTGAGGTTCTTTTGCACAAAATTATAAGGTATGTTAGGATATTGCATATGGCAATAAACGTAGAAATAACCAAAGGCGAAAAAGATAACAATTTGGGACTTATAAGGAAGTTTACCAAAAGAGTACAAGGCTCTGGTATTTTATCGCGTCTCCGTGGCCGAAGATACAGTGTCAGGAAACTTTCAGAATACGTTACCAAGAAAAAAACTTTAAAAAGACTTGGCGAAAAAGCCAAAATCCACGAGCTTATCAAGATGGGCAAAATGACCGGTACTATTGAATAATATCTTGAGCAAATCAAATTTTTAATTTGATTTGTTTAATAATGAAAAACTTACCTATCGAACAAATAAAAGAAGACATTTTAGGAAAGCGTTACGAGCTTTCTTTTGCTTTTGTAAACAAAGCACGTATAAAATTTTTAAATAAAACTTATAGACAAAAAAATGAAGCTACTGACATTTTGTCTTTTCCGCTTGATAAAAAAAGTGGAGAAATTTTGATCTGCAAAGAAATTGCAAAAATAAAATCAAAAAAATTTGGCATGACTTTCGCCGATTATCTGTTATTTTTAGTTATCCACGGAAATTTACATTTGAAAGGCTTAGAACATAGTGATAAAATGGAAAAATATGAGCTCACGTATTACAGCCGGTATAGACGTAGGAACTTATGAAGTACGTGTAGTAGTGGCGCAGCAAAACGATGAAAATACTTTGCCGATCATTCTCGGTACTGGCAGAGCAAGTTCAAAAGGTTTGAGACACGGTTATATCATCAACACTGCTGAT
This sequence comes from Minisyncoccota bacterium, assembly GCA_041664625.1. Classification (GTDB taxonomy): domain Bacteria; phylum Patescibacteriota; class Minisyncoccia; order Phycocordibacterales; family WO2-35-19; genus WO2-35-19. The sequence goes on along the minus strand of JBAYKK010000001.1, from coordinate 59,320 downwards.
GTAGCCAAAAGTGTAGACCTCGCCGTCAAACAAGCTGAAAAAACTTCTGGTATTAAAATAAAAAAGGCTTTTATTTCTATTGGTGGTATCGGTCTATCTGGAGTTAATTCCAACGGATCAACTATGGTTTCCAAGGCTGATCAAGAAATCACCGAAGCAGACACTGAGCAAGCTCTCCTCGCTGCTGAAGAATCTATCCCTGGAGTTTTAATGCAAAATCGAAAAATCATATATTCAATTCCCACCTCATGGAAAGTAGACGGCAAACAGGTTTTGGGTAGAGTAGTCGGTCTGAAAGGCATCAAACTCGAGAGCAAAGCCTTGTTTGTAAGCTGTATTGAATCACATTTAGATGATTTGGTGGAAGCCGTAGAAGCCACTGGGGTGATAGTGATCGACGTAGTTGCCTCACCTATCGCCGCTAGTTTCGTCACTCTCACCAAAAGCCAAAAAATCGCCGGTTGTGTTTTGGCAAACATTGGCGCAGAGACAGTTTCGATCGTAGTTTTTGAAAATAGCATACCAATATCTCTTGAAGTTTTCCCTATCGGCGGGTCAGACATCACCAACGATATCGCATTGGGTTTAAAAATTTCTTTGGAAGAAGCTGAGGCTATCAAACTAGGTGGAGTGACCAGCACCAGTTATTCTCGAAAAAAATTGGAAGATATTATCTCTGCCAGACTTGGAGACATTTTTGAATTGATAGAAACTCATCTCAAAAAAAACGGTAAGTCTGGAGTTTTGCCGGCCGGCATCATCATCACCGGTGGCTCATCATCAGTTGGCCCGATAGAAGATCTAGCCCGAAGTTATTTGAGATTACCTAGCCGTATCGCTTCTTTAAATATTGAAAGTAATACGACCGCTCAAACTGGCAAATTCCAAATCAAAGATTCTTCTTGGTCTGTAGCTTACGGACTTTGTATCATAAGCAATTTGCCAGATGAGGAAAAAAGATTGGGCCTCAAAAAGCACGGCACCAATCTCATCAAAAATATTTTTGAAACTTTAAAGCAGTTTCTGCCCTAATTTACGACACATTTAAAGCCAACTGCAAACTTTGCTTTTTTGGCAATTTTTTGTAGACTATACCTATGCCTCAAATAAAATCAGACGTAGAAGTATTTGCTCGAATAAAGGTTGTCGGCGTTGGTGGTTCTGGTAAAAACGCCGTAAACCATATGATAAACTCCAAAGTTAGAGGGGTAGAATTCATCGCTGTCAATACAGACGCTCAAGATTTACATCATTCAGAAGCTAAGAAGAAAATCCACATTGGCAAAAATTTAACCAAAGGTTTGGGTACCGGTATGAACCCTGAAATGGGTAAGCGAGCGGTAGAAGAAACCAAAGAAGAAATACAAGAAGCTTTAAAAGGTGCTGATATGGTTTTCATCGCTTATGGACCAGGTGGTGGTACCGGCACCGGAGCTGGCCCCGTCATCGCTCGTACCGCCAAAGAATTGGGGGCACTCACTGTCGGTGTAGTTACCAAACCATTTTCATTTGAAGGCCAACAAAGAATGCGCATCGCTGAAGCGGGCTTAGAAGAACTCAGACAATCAGTTGACGCCTTGATCGTTATACCAAACGACCGACTACTTGCGACCATCGACAAAGAAACCTTAGCCAAAAATGCTTTTGCGATGTGTGATGATATTTTGAAACAAGCGGTTGAAGGTATCTCCGACCTCATCACTATGCCCGGTATCATCAACATAGACTTCGCCGATGTCCGAGCGGTCATGGAAGGCGCCGGTGGGGCATTGATGGGTATAGGGCGAGCTTCAGGCGAAAAAAGAGCCGAAGAAGCCGCTAAAATGGCTATCAACTCCCCTCTTTTGGATGTTTCAATAAACGGTGCCAAAGGTGTATTATTTTCTATCGCCGGTGGAGGCGACTTAACCATGTTTGAAATTCATGATGCGGCCAAATTCATAACTGAATCAGTTGATCCAAATGCCAAAATCATTTTTGGAACAGTCCATGATGAAAAACTCAAAAAAGGTGAGATCAAAATCACCGTTATCGCTTCAGGCTTCCCAGATGGTTATGCCAAAAAAAACGTATTCAATGATAGAACCACAGAAGAAACCGAAGACACCAAAGGTAAGATTTTCAATTCCGTTTTCCGAAACGACAAGGTAGAAAAAAAGGATGAAGTAGCTGAGCCCGAAGAAGAAAAAAAACAAAACATTATAGACGATGATGACGAATGGGGCGCTGTGCCAGCTTTCCTGCGAAGGTCAAAACTCAAGTAATTTTCCCCCACTTCAAAAACTACCTCACCCCATCCGACTTGCGTCGGATTGCCCCTCCCCTTGCAAAGTGGAGGGGCTAAATACCAAAATCTCCTTATTTTAAAACATTTTTACTCTTTCTTGCTTGACATATATATTGAATGGGTGTATAATTAAGACAGAGGAGATTGAGTATGCTGAGATATATCATTTTCGCAGGCTGTATTAACGATGGCGACGAACACGAGGGGTGGAAATCTGTTCTTCGCAAAGAAGACGGCCGAGTAATGTCCTTCAACACCACCGAGGAAGCAACTGAGAAGTTGCCCAAGACCACCGGCTTCGACGGTTACGACTGGTCCCATATCGTAGACCTTCGGACCGGCGAGATTGTGGTTTCTCGCTAACCCGCCATTGGCGACAGGAATTCCTGCTCGTGCGATGGGCGGGTTTTCTGTTACAAAAATTTTGATATTTTGTCCAAAACCTCATCAATATCATTCTCTATTTCCCTATTCAAAAATCTGAGTGTTGTATATCCAAGTTCCTTAAAAAACTTATCTCTTACTTCGTCATATTCTCGAGCTTCAGTTGTGTTATGTATTTCTCCATCAAGTTCAATAATCAATTTCTTTTTGGCGCAATAAAAATCCGGAATATAACCTCCTATACTATGCTGTCTTTTAAATTTTACTCCGTTAAGTTTATTACCTCGAAGAAAGAACCACAATTTTTCTTCTGTCGGAGTTTGATTCTTTCGTAATTCTACTCTTCTTTCTATGAAAATTTTATTATTATGAATTTTTGACATTGTTTTTGTCTCTTTCCCCTCCCCTTTGCAAGGGGAGGGGTTAGGGGTGAGGTAGTAATTTCAAAATGAGGTAGCTATATGATACAATAATTTTATGGAATATGATTTAATTATTATAGGCGGTGGACCAGCCGGAGCGGCTGCCGGGGTTTATGCAGCCCGCAAACAAATAAAAACATTACTCGTAGCCGAGTCTTTTGGCGGTCAAAGTGTAGAATCAGAAGAAATCCAAAACTGGATAGGCACACCCGCTATTTCTGGTATCGAACTTGCCAAAAAATTGAAGGAGCATGTTAAATTTTATGCCGGTAAGTTTGTAGAAATAAAAGAAGGAGAACGAGCGGAAGAAGTAGAAAAGACAGACCAAGGATTTTCTGTAAAAACAAACAAAGAGACTTACGATACCAAAACTATTTTGATATCTAGTGGCAGTTCTAGAAAAAAGTTGGATATTGCAGGAGCTTCTGAATTTGAAGGCAAAGGTATAAGTTATTGTGCATCTTGTGATGGGTTGTTTTTTGCCGACAAAAATGTGGCCATAATAGGTGGAGGTAACGCCGGATTTGAGTCGGCCGCTCAACTGCTCGCTTACTGCAAAAGCGTCACCCTCATGAGTCGTGGTGATTTCAGAGCAGACCCCGTAACAATAGAAAAAGTATTGGCCAATCCCAAGATGACCGCTCTGGCCAACACTACACCAATAGAAATAAAAGGTGATAATTTTGTAAAATCTTTAATTTACAAAAAAAATGAAGCTTCTGCCAAAAATGTAGAGATCGAAGTGGACGGCATTTTTGTAGAAATCGGCCACATACCTTCTACTGGTTTCGCGGAACCAATCGGCATAAAAATGAATGAGTTTAAAAATATTATAGTAGACCATAAAAATCAAAGGACCAACATCAAAGGCATTTGGGCATCTGGAGATTGCACCGATGGTCTTTACCACCAAAACAACATCGCCGTCGGCGACGCCATCAAAGCCCTAGAAGATATTTATCTAGAGTTACAGAAAATAAAATAAAAAACTATTTATTATTTAACAGGTGTGCCGAACATTTGGACTACAAACACGGCTTGGCGACCCTTGTACATGCCGGTAGAAGTAGCTATGCCAATTTCGGTATATTTGGGGTTCATTATGTTTAGAAAGTGACCACGAGAATTCATCCAAGCGGTTTCTACTTGGCTACTTTCTTCAAAATTGACAGCTAGATTTTCGCCGGCATAAATATATTCATAACCAGCTTTGCCAAGCCAATACCACGGGGTAAAACCTTCGGGTGTATTGTGAGCAAAATAACCTTTGGTAGCCATATCATCGGCTTTCATTTGAGCCGCTTTTTCTAGCAAAGCATTGACTTTAAGTTCGGAGAGATTGGCCGATACTCTGTCTTTATTGGTCAAATTTACAAGCACAGAAGCATAAATAGCAGAAAGTGAGTCAAAGATAGGTGCTCTAAAAGAGGGCACCGTCCCCATCAAAAGGACCAACACTACTAAAATTGCAGTAAATATTTTTAGTCTCATAATTTCTTTTTTATTATTCATCTTAATTTACATAATACCACATTAAACAATAAAATAAAAAACACCCCCCTGTATCGTATGGGGTGTTTTTTATTTTAGCTACTTTGTTAGCTTATGGAAGTTGTGGAACAGGAGTACTTGCGATCATATCAGGACACTTCAAGATATTTATCCATCTCTTGGTGGTTTTATAAACATAACCTGTTGGTCCATCTGTTGGTACTCCTGCAGAAGCCCAAGGAGTGAGAGTGCCTGCTTCTTGATGGGCCTGGAATTTTTTCACCATATCATAAGTGATCTGGCCGTAAAATCCAGTAACCGGATTATTGGTCTCAAAGAATTGATTTAGGAATATTTGAAGTTTTTTGACTTCTTCTGAATTATTATTGCCTCCAAATTTAATATAATCTTTTAAATATGGTTCGCATAACAAACTGCCTTCAGTTGAAGCTCCCAAAACTGATCCTCCTCCGAATAAACCGCTCACATCATGTCTTCTACCACCAGAGGTTTGAGTTATGGTTGGAGCTGGATCTTGTTGTTGTTCTTCTCTTTCATCTAGTACACACACGTTTTCCTCTTCATGATATCCCTGTTCACATCGTAGAGGCTCAATAACCTCAGGACAGGTTTCGTTCTCAACGATTACATACTTATCAGCTGTCAAATTGGTGAAGTCAGGATAAGTCGTAGAAAGTGAGGCCGATTGCGCTTCAGTTGGAGAATTTCCCCATCTGTAACCCTTCAATCTATATTTACCCTCAACACACTGGCTATCTATCGGCAATACATTACTTTCCGCATACATATCACTAGTCCTTTCGTAGGTTTGATATATGGCAGGCGCGTTCATAGTCGAAGTGAAAGCTTCATAAGAACCTGAGCCACCATGGCCGCTGAGCCCCAACAAATAATCACCAGCCCCTTCACTTCCTTGAAGTTGTTCACTTGCTGGCCAACTCCAAACCGCATGCATTGGGAATTCGTAATTGTTTACAGATTGAGCCGTCGCCTGAACACCATCAAGATATTTGTATATCTTCACCTGTAATTTGTCCGGTTCTTGAGGATTGTCACCAGGGCAGTTTTTGGTATTGACATAAAGTGCATAAATAACTCCGGCTGGGTTGGTCTCTGGAGTAGCTCCTTCTAATGCCCAATTGTGGACTTCGACAGTAATCGTATTTTCACCATAAATCAGAGCAGACGCAGGGACTACATAATCAGTAAAGGCTGCATAATTTGCTTCATTGGTGGTAGAAGCAATTTCATTACCATTTACGAGCACTTTGTATGTATTGTCAGAAGCGATAGAAAGCAGAGCATCAGATGTCGGATTACCGTTCAAAGTGAAAGTTTTGGTAAATGTTTTTACCTCGTATTGGGTAGGATTTTGAACTGTGGCATCACTCCATATCCATTTGGCGGAAGTAGTAGTAGAGACCCATAATTCATGAGTCCACGTCAATTGAGCAGGATTTTCGCCAACCATATTGGTCTCATCAGAAACGACAACTTCATCAAAATAAGTACAAGGATCTTCTGCTTCGTTTTGGCAAGTCAAACTGACATTATCCAAAAATGTTCCTTCTGAATTAGAAATACCCAAATCTTTAAACATCAAGGTTGTAAGAGAGGTTGTCGCGGAAAAATTGAAAGTATAAGGTGCCCAAACATTATTAGTACCATTGCCAGCAGCTGAAACTGGGCTACCTGGTACCTGCTCTCCACCCCAAAATACTCCTAAAACATTTTCTGTTGTATCTCTATTTGGTCGTGGTGAAAAATCAAAAGTAAGTTTGTAATTTTTGCCTGGAATAGTTTGTATTTCTTGTGCGATAGAAACGGAAGCCGCTCCACCTGGATTTGATGGAGGTGCTCCAAAATCGGTATCTAATTCTGCATATTGAACACCTTCTAGAGCATTCCATCCTGATATGATACCAGTTTTATGAAGTTCTAGATTTGCAACCGTTGGTGCCCCATCAGGATTTAACCAATTTACAATCCACTCAAGACCAGTAAATCCAGAAGCAAACGTATTCCATTTTTCTGGGGTCTCAACAAGTGGATTCTCAAAACCACCATTTGCAATAAGATTTTTTTCTGGATCACAGACAGGTGCAGGCACTTCTTTAGCTTTGTTATAAGCAACACAATTTACTGTACCACCCGCAGAAACAAAAGTTAGCTCTTGGTTATCATTATTATTTGACGTATCACCATCTCCTACACAATATAGTCCTAAAATATCTCCATCCGGGATTTTTGTATTATTACCATCGGTTTCTACTACCAAATATCTCCCATCTGCTGGTAAATCAGTAATATTTAATACACCACTACCATCAGTTGTACCGCCCGCAGTAAGATTCGCAGTCAATTCCGGATATGGAGCATTTGCATCTGTTTGTGTGCCGTGGACAAATCCAAATGTTGCTCCTGATTGAAGTTCACACAAAGGAGGAACTGTTCCCTCAACACCATTTGCAGATCTAACTACAGAAGTATCTGCAGGACATGCATATTTTGTAATTTTAATTGTTCCTGTTGTTGGTTCATCTGGAACCTCACAAATATCACCTACACCATTTTGATTTTCATCGGCCTGATTAGCGTTTGCGTTTGATATGCAGTTATCACAAGCATCGCCTACACCATCACCGTCTCTGTCTTCTTGATTAGAATTTGCTGTTGAAGGGCAATTGTCTGTATAATCTGGCACACCATCCTGATCTGTATCAGCTGGCACAGCAGCACAGACTTGAGTAGCTTCTCCTTGACACTCTCTGCCCCCATTAGCGGGAGTTGGATTTGTGCATGTACGTACCAACTGAGATTCGGGAGAACCCGGAGCTGTTGGGCAAGAAGATGGAGACCACTCTGACCAACCACCGTTTACAGGAACTGGAATTGAGGCGCCAGTTAAAGAAACGTCATCCACCCAAACTTTATCATTATCAGAATTCAAATCCCCATCAAATTTTACGCCAAAATTTAGATTATTGTTTGCTCCAGATGGAAAACTAGAGAAAGAAAATTGGTGCCAATTATTATCATCATCATTGTCATCAATTTGAGCGCCAGACACTTCAACCCAGCTAGAACCATCTAGTGTGTAAAATACCTCAACCTTGTCAAGATGACCAGAAGTATCAAGATCATATGCCTTATACCAGAAACTCAAAGAGATATTTTCATAACCTGATGTTGATATATTTTTTTGCATTGTCTGGGCATTTTCTGCTCCAACCAATTTTGCTGATTTACCAACACCATGACCGTCACTACTTGAACTCCACCCAGATTCTATCCAATTACCTACACCAGTTGGGGCTTCAAATCCATCAGAAAAAATAGTTGTAGGACTAATCGCATTTGCCACTGACGGCATAAATGTCATCGGTAGCGCTATTATCAACGCCAAAAATGCCAAGGCTAATTTTGAAAGCCCGGCTTCAAAATATTTGTTTTTCATAGTATTAAAATTAATAAACACTTAATAAATTCCTAGCACCTAACACTATGTTAGAGATTTTACGCCCACCCCAATACTTGTCAAGTATATTTTGGTGTAATACCGGTGCATAATAAAGATCTCGAACACCCAAATATAGATTAGGATATACTTTATTGACAAATCTTTTATATTTGTTTACTATATAAGCAGTTCTAGAGGTTGCCCCTGAGGTAACCCAAAAATTGATCTTTGGAGGAAAAAGAAGTGAAGTACAACGGCTACCTTACGGCAGCTTTTTTGATTTTCGTGTTGGCCATCACGGCCGGCGCGACACCCGTCACTACCCTGACTTTCCAGTCGCATTCTTCGGCCACAAACACTGCCGATGACTCAATCTGGGTCGACAAGGGCGACGGTTCGGTTCTGGCCATTCCGGCCAACTCGGCGTGGTATTCGATGCCCGGAGTGCCGTGGATCTCCCATTGGCAGTCTGGTGCTCACAACGCGGAATACTTCCAGGTCCCCAACGGGACCGTGCAGGAGTTCACCCAAACCTTCACTCTGCCGGCTGGCTTCATGGTCACATCGGCAACATTGAAGCTTCTGGCCGACGACACCGCTTCGGCCACCCTGAACGGGCAACTGGCCGTCTCACCGACGGACACCAACCCGGCTGAACACTGCGTGTTGGGGACGCCAGGATGCGTTTCCAGCACCATGTTCTCGGGTTCCCTGAACCCGGCATGGTTCCAGTCTGGAACGAACGTTCTGAAAATAACTTCATTCCAGCTCTTTGGCGACTCCAACGGGATCGCCAGTGAGCTGCAGGTCACGGGCAGTCAGGTGCCCGAACCGGCCACCTACGGCACGGCGACTCTCGGACTTTTTCTCGTCGGGCTTATCGCCCGTCGTCAACGCAACAGTAGGAGCTAACGCTCCACAACAGCCGCAGGGGCGCTCCACGCACCCCTGCGGCTATTTTGTATTTAAAAAATGTGAATTAAACAAAAAGAAAGAGCCAGCCATTGATGTTATCGCAGACTGGCCCTGATGGGCAGACCTCACTCAATGCCCGGACACAATTCCAGATTCCAGAAGTTCCAGCACCTTCTTGGGTACGTGTCGCTTCTGGGACTCATGACTGCATCCAGCCTTCAGGAGTTCGACCCTGAAACAGGGCACGCTCGAGGTTGCAATGAGTGGGCCCTTGAATTTTTCCCTCAGCCACTTTACTAAAGGGGCTGTATTTTGTTGGTTCCCAGGTACACATGCGTCCATGACTATCATGGATATGTCCGGATTGGAATTGAACAGAGCTATAGCATCCTGAATGCTATAGGCACTGAGAATTTCCACGTTGTTCCCTACCTCTTCCTTCCATAATCTGTGGAAGTCCTCTTCGTCTTCCACCACCAAAACTTTAACGGCCATACTGACTCCTTTCAAGAACTTTTACTAACATATATAAACATACTATATAATATCTGTAAACCGAAAAATCTTAAAATAAAAGTGGAGATATTTTGTCTGGTGCGCGATAGAGGGCTCGAACCTCTGACATCGTCAACGTCAATGACGCGCTCTACCAACTGAGCTAACCGCGCATGTTATGGAACATCGTAAATATAGCAGAAATTTTTTATTTTTCAAACAGTGTTATAATAATTAAAAGTGAAAAATAAAAAGCAAAACAAAACAACCAAAAGAAATATGTTCCTAGGATGTGTGATACTAGGTATAGGTATTATGATGTTTGCTTCGATCATAAAAACAGAGTATATCCCCCATCGCAATCCGATAGACACTCAAATATCGCAATATTCAAACAAAATCATAACTCCAAACGCTATCGCCTCTAATCCCGAATTTCAAAAAATCACTTTTGACGCAGTACCTCAAAAAAAGTCTTATTTTTTTACCAATCAAATTGCTAGCGTAATCAAAAGCATCAAAACTTTGGGTACTAATCCAACTGAACCCAAACAAAATACAAAAGAACATGGCATTTGGATCTGGACACCTATCATGATCATGACCCCAGAATATATCGAGTCGACCCTTTCTCAAGCCCAAGTTAACAGGGTAAACACCATATACATTTCTATTGATACCTACCTCGACGTATTTGTAATGCCCAAAGGTGAAAAAAGAGAACAAGCCAAAAAGGCATTCTCGGATAAATTAGAAAACTTCATCGTTTCTGCAAATAGTAGGGGCATAGCAGTAGATGCTGAAGCAGGTTGGCAAAATTGGGCTGAAGAAGGCAACACTTACAAAGCTTTTGCTATCGTAAATTATGTCAAAAATTTCAATAACACTAGAGCCAATAAATTCAGAGGCTTTCAATACGATGTAGAACCTTATCTCTTGGCTTCTTACGAAAAAAATAAAAGCGTTGTTCTAAAAAATTTCATCCAATTGATTGACCAAACTGAAAATTTCATGCAAGACAGCTCATTGAAATTCAGCATAGTTATACCGGATTTTTATGACAAAGAAGACCAAATGACTCCCAAAATTGCATACAACGGCAAAAAAGATTACACATTCAAACATCTGCTAAACATTTTGGACAGGAAGCCCGATAGCTCTATCATTATTATGTCTTATCGAAGTTTTGCCGAAGGTTATGACGGGTCTATAGAAATTTCCAATAATGAAATGCAAACTGCAAAAAATGGCAAATACAATACTCAAGTGGTCATCGCTCAAGAGACTGGCGATGTGATGCCTCCATACATCACTTTCCACAGGACTTCCAAAAACTATCTCTCTGGTCAAATCAGTAAAATAAACAAAGCTTTTAATTCTAATCCAAATTTTGGCGGTATCGCTATCCATTACGTCAACGCATTTTTGGCTTTGAAATAAGTTTATTGCTTTTAAAAGCTCCGCTATGAGTTTATTCTCTCTACTACTTTACAATCATTGACTTTGTATGCGTAGTTTGATATACTTATACACAGATTAAAAGGAGTTTGATGTGAACACTGCTGCGGTTTCTTTGCTCATAGCTCTCGCCTTCATGGTGGGACGCTACACTTTTACGATGTTTTCTCCCACTAAAATGTGGCTCGAGATTATGTTGTTTTTTGTGGGCTGGATCGTGATAGCGGCCTTCATCGATGCCACGACCGAGATTAAAAAAGAGGTTCAACCGGATAGAAGCCCGTTGGAGGCCGAGGTCAACAGCTTCATGTTTTTGCTCCATTTCTACAAAAATGGAGTATTTATCGGGCAGACCCTAGCCTATCCGGCACTCAGCAACCCATCAGACCAGACACTTCGAGGGTGTGTGAAGTTGCTCAATGGGTGCACATTCGGGTCGCTACCGCCGGAGTCGGTACACCTTCGAAACGACATTGAGATTCCGGATGATGCTGAGGTGCGGGTGGTACAAGTTCTCATTCCAGCGCGATGTTCGATCTGCGAAAATTGAGAAAAACTCCGCATCCTTATGGGGGCGACCCAAGCGGCCGCCCTCTTTCTATTTACCCAAAAATCCAAAAAAGATTTTTTTGAAAAGAAGTAATTCGTTAGAAAATTATTTTCTACTACTAATTAAGTTTAAAATCGATCATTTTTACAACAGTGTCGGGGGTCACTTTGTCTCCATAATATTTCCTGTAATTCTCATACATTTTTTCTTCACTCTCATATTTCTCATGCCCTTCAAAATCACTATCTTGCAAATCTTTAAGTTTCTTTTCTTCAACTTTAATTATCAACGCCTTACCGAAATTTTCCCCCGTACCCCATTCTTGAATAATAAACTCGTCATTTAAAGATAAATCTTTATCATCAAATAATCTCCAAGTAGAATTTTTCTCTCCGGATAATATCAGAGGTTAAATGTGGTCTAAATTTAACAATCTTCATACCCCCAGTTTAATTGAAACTTGGATAAAAATAAAGCCAGTAATTTTTAATCAGTTTGCTACTGCTAAAATCAATTAGACCATAACTTTCTTTATTGAGGTTAATAATTTGTTTGACCTTATAATGATGACGGAACTTGAAATAAGCTTCCTCAATTCAGAGTTCCGTAACCAGAGCTTCTTCTTTTCTTGGTTAAATTTTGAATTAAGTAGACTGAAACAATCTTTGAATATTTCCAATTTATTCATCAGTGCCATAAAATCTTTCATCCTGTGTGTGTCAAAACCTTCTGAAAGAATGCTCTTTATTAATTCTTTATCGTTCAAATCCTCCACTCTTTTTAGGAGTAAATAATTCGGATATGTTAACCGTTGATTCTTGAAATCACTACCATAATCCTTATAAAAATTCTTCTCTGCTGTTCCAGAATGCATATTAGGGAGAGCGTAATCTCCAATATCATTTGCATATTGAAGAAGCGTTACCATTTCAGTATAAAACTGTTCTATTTTTTTTCTGTCGTTCGTTTCTTTTATATTTCTGGAGCCGACAATGTAGCCCATTTCTGCTGAACGACCATAGAACTGCCCACTTATTTTTCTGCATCTTTCAAAATAAATTTTCAAAAAGTCCTCCTCGTTTTTGAAATCCTCAAGGTTACTAAAAAGACCCACATTTACTTCGTAGATTTGTGCTTTTGCTATGTCCATATCAATCTGGTTTATCAAACGTATCAGTTCAGCTTTTATATCAAGACTAAGACTTGTATTCTCAATTACGTTCTGTGCAATAGTATTGCTCAAAATACCCGCCAGCACCCTGTTTTTCTCGTCCTGCTTGTCTTTAATATCACCTTTCTGGTCAATATAGTGGTTAACATAATATGTGGATATGTTTTCCGCTTCTATTGAAGCCGTAACATCACCTATAATAGATTTTTCCTCATCAGATAAACTATCAATCGGAATGAATTTACCTTTTGCGAGACAGTATCCAATATAAAAAACTAAGGGTCTAAAATTTTTATTTTTCTCTATTTTCTTAATGAAAAGATTGGATAAAACCTCCTTGTCTTTGCCGTCAAATTTCTCAAGGGCGTTTAATAATCCTTTTGAAGTAAGATTTGCGACTGAAGTTTCTATTTGGTTATACCAATCACTTGTGGACATAGTAACAAGGGTAGGAATTGAACCCACTACCTCCGCTATGTGATAGCGGTGCTCTACCGATGAGCTACCTTGTCATAAGAATATTAAACCACAGAATCAAAATCATAGCTATTCAAAGCTATCCTTGCGGATCATTGCGGAGGGTATTAGACGAAGTGAGAACCTCGTTAATGCTTTCAGATTACACCAAATTCAACATTGTGAACACTTAGTAACTAGCTAAAATCTAATAACAAAGGTAAATGGTCCGAGACGACATCTGGCAAAACTTTGAAGTCATCCACCTTAATTTCTGGTGAAGTAAAAATATAATCTGCAAAAAGCACAGGTTTTTCGTGTTTAGTATAAAGTTTGCTTCGTGTAGAAGTTATATTGTATTCCTTAATCAAATCTCTCATTTCGTGTCTGATAATTGCCAAACTTTCTGTATCTGGTAGAAGATTAAAATCCCCAACAAGTATTACTGGGTGCTCAAATTTTTTTATGTGGGTTTTTATTTTATTAGATTGTTCAATTCTGTCTGTGGTGTCTGTTTTTCCCTGCCCATTCCATAGTCCGTGAACATTTGAAATAGCCACAGGCGAGCCATTATGAGAAATGCACACGGTCTGTATTAATCTCTTATGAGTTCTCGCGTCATCACTCAATGATTCGTTACCAGTACCAAAAATATAGTCGTGGTGGTGTGAAAGTATTTTTATGTTTTTCTTCACAAAAATTGCTAATCCATAAGGAACAGATATTCCTCTCGGAGGTTCATCATCAAGAGCTTCCTCTGCTGGTATAAAAAATCCATTATAGTTTGGTAGTTTTGATGCAATCTCCGAAAAACCGTTTACTCTTTTCTCTCCTCTCCTAAAAAAACTGGTTCTGTACCATTAAACACTTCTTGCAAACAAAAAATATCAATATCTTGGTTGTGTTCAAAGAAACCCATAAGCGGCTCAAATATACGAGCATCCCAGATGTTGAGAGAAATTATTTTCATTTTATTTCAAAGTAAACCTTCTTTTTTATTCCTCAATAATATCAACCACACGGTCAAACAGGGTTTCAATGGGAGAAACTTTGCAGGTGATAAGTCCGCACTCCTCTGCTTGTTTTCGGATGGCTTCACTGTAAGCAAAAGAAAACTGAGCGTTAGTTTCCATTTTTTCGGGAGTTCGTTTTTTATTGCGATTTCTTTTAATCTGTCTCTCTCGAATACCTTCAAGGTCATCGTATAGGAAAACAGATTTTATACCTGTTTGGTCTCGCTTTGCGAGCGAAGTTGGAATAACGCTATCCCCGTCTATTATTAGCCGTTCATTAAATCCTATATGCTTCGTTATGATGTCGTTGATGGCAAGCCAAATGGTTTCTCCAACAGCAATGTGCTTTTCTACAAATTCCTCCTCCGCAAATTCTTCAAGATAATTTTGATGGTCAACGAATGTAAAAAGTTCAGGATGTGCTTCTCGGTTAGTAACTGTTCTCAATGCCACCCGAAGGTCATCGGCTTCCATATGCGATATGCGATACCTTTCCGCAATTTGTTGAGCAAGATATGTTTTGCCCAATCCAGAACTACCGCCAATAAGTAATACAGTCCAATTATTATTTATATTTTCCATATTATTTTTTGTAAAAACTGTTTTCTGGGGCAGTGATTTGAATAAAAACATTTCGCAGAGCTTCTTCCAGACTCACTTCTCGTAAAATCGTTCCGCCAGAATATGTACCCCAAGTATCATTAGGTAACTTGCCGTATTCTTTTTCAATGATAGTCATAACATCAGAATGTTCCATTTTGAGCTCATCCATCTTTTTGAGTATAAAATCTGGGACTTTGAGGCCACTGGAGTAGCCGTTATATTCTGTATCATCTTTAGTAACGACAACTGCCCAAGCCTCCTCATAAATATGCCCATAACGCTCAATGAGACCACTTTCTAAACCGATATAATAATCTCCTTCGGCTATATTAGATTTGCTGTCCAAAGCTCTATTTCTTGCTCCATCAAAAGTTTGTTTGTCCCACGGGATGTCTGGCATTTGGGATTTGGCTCCAAAACTATCAATTGAAATCTCTCCATTAAAAAACTGCTTTATTACTTTTTCAGCAATATCAATTTTTCTTTTACTTCCCGAGCCAATTACGAATTTCATTATTACCAGTTTAATTGAAATTTGGATAAAAATAAAGCTAATTTATTTGACGATGTTTTGGCGATTCAAACTTTAGGGGTAGTCAAGATCGAAAATTAATAAAAAAGCAGGTCCCGTGACGCGTATCACGAGACCTTTTGCTGGTTAGAAATCCAGCGAGAGAGATATCCTGCACCAAGAAGAGCAATTCCGACCCCGAGCCATTGAGACAAACTGAGCTTCTCTCCGAGAAGTACCCCGGCCATGATAATGACTGCCGGAGTTTCTCCCTGAGCGAGCACACTTGCAACTTCAGTCGGCAGGTTGTCGAAAGCTTCGATGTTGGCGATAAAGTACAAGAAACCACCCATGAGAGCGAAGGCGACCAGGAGAAGCATGGTTTTGAATTCAGGGATATGGACTACAGATCCTGTAACCATATTTCCCGAGATCGCAATTAGAGCTACCACCAAAGCTTGCCAGAAGCAGCGAGTTAAGCGACTTCCTTTGGCTTTGGACAGTGCTTCATAATACAGCGCTCCGGAAGTTGCTCCGAAAATGCTCCAAGCCACTCCTTTGAACGTGAGGGTTGTCGTGCTATTCCACGGATGGAGAGCAAACACTACTCCTGCAAGCATGATCACCAAACTACCGATGGCAGCAAAAGAAACATGCCGGCCTCTGCCCCAAGCGAACAAGAAATTAACTACTGGGGCGGTGGTGATAATGATGATCGCCAAGCTCGGTCCAAGTTCTCGGATGCCGTGGTACAGTCCTAAGCAACCGAATGCAAATCCGACTCCTGAAAGGAGAGTGTACCGATCAATCGGAAACACTTTTCCTCTCATGATGAGAATCGCGAAGATGGCTGTCATTATTCCGCGAGCAAACATGAGCTGCTCGGGAGTAAAAGACTTCAAAACATTGACGAATGGGAGAGCGAGACCGGCTGTGAGCCAGATACCTACTGCTCCCAACAAACCGCGAGCAATGTTTTTTCCGTGCACACTAGCCTCCTTTCCTGTGCAAAAGATAACATACTATGAGATATTCGTCAATTTGCTAAATTACTTACATTATGATTAAATATATTTAGACTAACCTTACCCAAAACGATTAAAATCTGTTTGCGAATACCAAGCAGGTTCGTCTGGGGACACTCGTTGCACTAACACTGCAAAGAGAAAATTCATTGAAAGGACTTTGACAATGTCTGCAAATACCAGACTTGAGAGGAACAAGGAGCTGGCGAATCTGGCCAGTCTTTACGCACAAGCCGTTGGTTTCGTTGAGAGAGGAGAGCGTTCACCTCAACAAGTGCATGCCCTTCTTTCTTCTCTCCAGTTTTTCAAGGAGAACCGGCTACTTGCTGCCATACCGAAACAAAACACTCTCCCAGAGCCGGAGCAGCTTCAGCAGTTGCTGTCGCTTAAACTCTCGGAGACCGATATCAACCGCAAGACCTCAGCTTACCTTAAAGGGAAAGGTATCGAGTATGTCGGCGAACTCTACCTCATTGATTGGGGTCATTGCGATGTTGGTAAGAGCGTTCGCTCATTCCAGTCATCGCTCGGACTTCCCGAAGAGCTTGATGTCGCAGAGATTAACTGGATTCCGCCTTATGCCGACCGATTTTTCTTCTGGAAAATGAACCAACCCCTGGCTCTCTTTCTTCAGAAGGACATCTCCCACGAAGTTTCGATGCCGACTTGGTTACGCAATTGGTACCTTTCCTTTGAATACACCGGCCAATTGTACCAAGTGGTGCGTCGTCATTGGGGCTATGGTAAGTTCGACATGATTGCGTTCCACGAAGTGCTTAAGCCCAGCGCAAAACTAAGGGCCGGACTGTATTGTCCGAAGTCGTGGACACCTCCACCCGATCCGCCGAAATAGTTCTTCACAAACGCCGCCTCGGAGAGCCGTCGCTCTCTGGGCGGCTCTTTTTTACATCAAAATTGGAATCATAATTTTATGTTTTTTAAACAAAATGCTTTTTTATAAAAGTCCTACCCGAACCAGATTTCAAATATTTTTCGAAGTTGAAGGCCTTGTATTGATTATCAAGAGCTATATAAAAATCTAATTCAATAGGCAATCTATCTTTTGTTGCACCAACCTGTCCTGCTTCGTGTCTTTTGATTCTGTCTTTCAAATCATTAGTACATCCTATGTAGAAGCCGTCTTTGCATTTTAGTGAGTATACGTAATTCATTTTGGCTAAGGTCGCCTTCGCACCCCTTCTGGCGGACTTCGTCACGCCGAAGGTCTGCTACTGCGGACCGAAGGCGGTGTATTCGGGTTAAGTACCCATTAGGTTAGTAA
This sequence comes from Minisyncoccota bacterium, assembly GCA_041664625.1. Taxonomy (GTDB): domain Bacteria; phylum Patescibacteriota; class Minisyncoccia; order Phycocordibacterales; family WO2-35-19; genus WO2-35-19. Next base: position 41,776 of record JBAYKK010000001.1, on the reverse strand, counting down.
CCATAAGGGTATTTTAGCACATTTCCAGAAGTGGAATTGAAGTGTTCGGGTCGGGGTCTTGAAAACCCAAACAATGCCAAATCTGTGAAAGAGTAAATTCGGAAAATGAAGCAAAATAAAGGTACTTTGGCACAGGCCAAAATTCTTTTGGGTTTTCTGGACAAATGCTAAATTCTGTTTTGTGATATGAAAAACAATCAGTTATCCACAACTTTTATAGTAACTATACTTCACATCTTAGCGACTTATGCTATACTATCTCCAGTCGACTTAGAATAGAAAAGTAATAATAGGAAAAAATATGAAATTAGCTGAGGTCATAAAAAGTTTGCGCGAGGATAAGGAACTAACGCAGGAGAAATTGGCCGAAAATTCTGGTTTAACCAGAGGCTACATTTCCCGCTTAGAGCAAGGTGAGTACCCAGATGAGTCACCCTCGGTAAGTACATTAAGAAAAATAGCTGATGGGTTAAGTGAGCCGCTTGAATTCATTTTGAACAAAGCGGGCATCACTCAAGAGGATTATATCAAATCGGCCGATACCCCGACCTTCCTCCGAGCCAAATACAACTTCAATGAGGAGCAGTCGAAAATGGTGGAAAACTATATCGGCTACCTCAAGAAGGAATTAAAAGTTAAGTAAAAGACAATGGAGATCCCGGAGCAATGGAAAAACGTTTCTAAATATAAAGCCAACGCGATACTGAAAGAGGTATATGGCGAATCTTTGAATCTTCCGGTGGTGATCAAGGAGGTTATAACCAAGTACTTGGGCGATGCAGAAGTTCACTCGAGGACCGATTTTCCATTCGAGAAAGGAGTCTCCGCCTTCTCTACCCGAGACATGGAGAGAGGTTGGTTCATCATACTTAACGGAAACGAAAGCATCGTCAGGCAAAGATTCTCCGCCGCTCATGAACTGGCTCACATTGTACTCGTTCCAAATGAACCAGCCATAATGTACCATTCCGATGACAATGATAGTTGGGTAGAGAGACTCTGCGACCGCTTTGCCGGGGATATTTTGATGCCGGAACCGGCAGTTAGAAACGTGTATCAATACGAACCATTTCCATTTGTTGAAGACATCGCCAAATTGTTCCGAGTGTCCAAACCAGTAGCCAGGATTCAGCTTGAACACCTCGATTTACCCTTCCGCATGATGCCCGGGATATCATTCTAATTTTTTTGCCTAAAATAGTTACTATATGTCGCAAGTAAGCATTATTAAAGAAACAATTAAAAATTAACCCAATTTTATGAAAATAGAACAAGTTAAAGTGAGTGAATTAAAACCCTCGGTCTACAATCCCAGAAAATGGAATGAGAAAACAATCGCCGATATGACCGAGAGTATAAAGCGATTTGGCCTATGCGATCCCCTAATAGTGAATGGTGCGCCAGAAAGAAAAAATATCCTGATCGGTGGTCACCTTCGCCTTAAGGTCGCCAAAATGATGGGCTTTACAGAAGTGCCTGTTGTATACCTCATTATTCCAGAGCTTGAGCGAGAGCAGGAGTTAAACCTACGGCTCAACAAAAATTTGGGCAGCTGGGATGAGGAACTTTTAAGAGCTTTTGATACCGGCCTTCTCCTTGATGTCGGCTTCACTCCCGACGAGCTTAACGGATTTTTTGATGATGTGTTAGATATAACAGACGACGATTTTAATGTTGCAGAGGAACTCGAAAAAATTGTCACTCCTGAAAGCAAGCCAGGCGACCTGTATGAACTTGGAGACCACAGACTTCTTTGTGGAGACTGCCTTGATTTGAAAAATGTGCAGAAGCTCATGGGAGAGCACAAAGCCAATATGGTGTACTGCGATCCACCATATAACATTGGTTTGGACTATAGAAAAGGCATTGGCTCCAAAGGAAAATATACGCCTGAAAAAATGGTGAATGACAGCAAGAGTGCCAAGGAGTACGAGACATTTTTGGAACAGTCGATACAAAATGCTCTAGCAGTAAGCCACCCCGATGTCCACCTCTTCTACTGGTGTGACGAAAAATATGTCTGGCTAATCCAGCAACTTTACGGGCAGAATAAAGTCACCAACCGCCGAATTTGTTTTTGGGTTAAAAATAACTTTGACCCAACACCACAAGTAGCTTTTAACAAAGTCATCGAGCCCTGCATTTACGGCACTCGAGGCACTCCCTCTCTGAATCCGGCTCTTAAAAATCTATCCGAAGTTCTAAACAAAGAAGTGAACTCAATCGGCCTATACGATGATCTCATGAGCATTGTCCAACTCTGGCTGGTAAAGAGAGACAACTCTGCTGATTACGAGCATCCAACTCAAAAGCCAATTACCTTAAATGAGAAACCAATAAAAAGATGCTCTGCTCCCGGCGAAATTATCCTCGATCTCTTCGGTGGCAGTGGCAGTACCTTAATTGCGGCAGAGCAGTTAAAGCGGCGAGCGTTTTTGGTCGAACTCGACCCGACATTTTGCGACCTCATCATTCGACGTTATGAGCATTTCACCGGCAACCATGCAAAAAAACTTAACTAAAATCTGGAAACTTGGTGAGCACAGGCTCATGCTTGGAGACTCTACAAAAGTGGAGGATGTAAAACAGCTTTTTGAAAAAGAAAAAGCGACTCTGGTTTTAACAGATCCCCCGTACGGAGTTGGCTACGTCGAAGGCAAGCAGGAATTTTTGGAGAAAATTCATAAGGATAATAGCAATCAAAAATTCTCGGCCATAAAAGGAGACGAGGTTGAGCAGGATTATTATAGTTTTTGTAAAAAATGGCTTGAACCGATGAGGCCATATCTTAAAGACAAAAATGCCTTCTATATTTTCAACAGTGACATGAAGTTGCGAGAACTTTTGAATGCTCTACACGACACTAGCTACACCAAATCCTCTCTTCTCATTTGGCTTAAAAACAATCACATAGTCGGCCGCAAAGATTTTCATCCCCAACATGAGCTCATCATATATGGCTGGTACGGCAGGCACGAATATTTCGGTAACCGAGACAAAACCGCCCTCTTCTATCCCAAACCACACAAAAGCAAGTTGCATCCAACCATGAAGCCACCGGCTCTATTGCGTCGCCTCGTATACCACAGTACCAAGCCAGAAGATATAGTTTTTGATCCATTTGCCGGATCGGGTTCAACTTTGATCGCTTGCGAACATCTTGGTCGAAGGTGTTTTGCGATTGAGATGGAGGAGTCGTATTGCAACACCATAGTCGAAAGGTGGGAGAAACTCAGCGACAAAAAAGCTGAAATTTTAAAATGACCCAAGTTATATGCCAGACGAGGATGATAACTCAAAATATGCGACCATCTACAAAAAACAGGAATTTGAATCCTATGTTCTTTGGCGATCGATGCCTTCTATCCTGCGCGGACAGCCGAGGCATGTGGTCGAAAAATTGGGTGTGGATGACGAGCTGGCGATGTCTCTTTTGGAAATTAAAAACCAAACAGAGTTTGCCAAGAAGTTTGGAATCAAGGATTTGGGCACTCTTTCCGAATGGAACAAGAGGATTGAGAAATCAGGTGGCCTTATGAAATCTATCCATTCCTGGGCCAAGAAGCTAACTCCAAATGTCGTCTCTGCTCTGTATCGCGAAGCTACCAAAACCGGCAGGGCTGCCGAGGTCAAAGCTTGGATGGAAATAATTGAAGGAATGTAAAAATATGGACGAAAAAGATTTACAAAAGAAAAATTACATGAGTGCTGAAGAGGCGGCAGCCATTCTTTCAGAGACTTTGCAGGATGTGGCTGAGAGAAAAACTTCTTTGCGTCGGGCAGCCACTATTTCCCGCTTGGCTTTGGCGTTATCTAAACTTATAGAAGTCAGAGACCTCAAAGACCGGGTCGAATTTCTTGAACAGATGTTAAAAAAGAGAAAAATATGAAAAATATTTCAAATATGTTGGGCCGAAGTAACTTAACTCCAAAGGAGAGGTATATTCTCCTCATTCAAAACGACATCCAAAGAGAAAGAACGGGAAAAGAATCTCTCACTCCTGCCGATAAAGCGGCTCTTGAAAATTGGGAGTCAAAAGAGAACTGGGAAGCCAAAGAGTGGAACCGTATGAATGAAGGCTGGAAACATGTAGGTAGGATGGAAATCGAAGTCGAATTCCATTTCAAAGACGGCCAGACCGCATACCTTGCTCAACTTCCCATTCTTACCGACATGGCCCAATATCCAGCTCACCGAGAAATGAAAAGGTACATCGAAAACCTGAAGAGCACAAAGATGGTCACCATTGAAGAAGCCGCGGAAATTGCCGAAAAGCAAAAACAAATGAAGCTGCGAGAAGGAATTGATTTTGATTATGCTGTGTACCAACTAGCTCTCGAAAGATTAAGTGAAGCGGAAAAAGAGCAACTTAAGGAGCTGTATGTTGAAATTGAATATGACCACCAGTATTTAGATCAAGAGGAAATTATCGCCAATCTCTTTGGCGACAAAGATGAACTCAACCAAGACGGCAAAGAAAAACTGGCAGAGCTGGTGGCTGAGCAAAGTTACAACAAATTTGCCCACGAATACCAGCTCTATCATTATTTCGCTTGCATCCCTCTGACCGAAGTTGCCAGATATTTTTTGAAAGACAAGGGAATTGAAATTAAGGGCAAGTCCATGTCTCAAAATCAAGAAGCTGATGATGAGCAGAGCAATACCTACGAAGAGGTCTCTAAACTAATGGAAGAGTACGCGACCAAAAACGACACAAATATAAAAGCTATGCTAAAGGAAGCTTGCCTCAAGTGGTTCGATGATGGGCTCTTTGATGACTATACCCCTCTTGTTTTGAGTAATAGCTTCGATCTTTTCCAAAGGTGGCTTGAGATTAAAAAGGAAGCCAGAAAAATTTTACTAGATCACGTCAAAAAAGGAGAATTGAAATTGAGCGAGAGAAGCGAGAGAGAAACCAGAAATGAAAAATTGTACAGCAAAGGTTTATACGACAAAGAGCTTGAAAACGCTCGCAAAGTTCTGGAGAATGCCGGCCTCGAACCAATTAAGTGCGAAGCCGACGAAAGAGTATGCTTTGAGACATTTGATGGCTCTGTCATAACTGGCAAAAGTTTATATAATTTAAAAGCAGATTACAAATTCGTTAAAGAATTCAGAGAAAGAACAGATAAATATGATCCAAATCTAGGCATCGTTTATACCAATGACGATCCTGAAAATGGAGAAAACCTGGACAGAGAATTTCTTATCTGCGACCACAACGGCAAGGGTGAACCAAATATTTTCAGTGTTTATGGTCTCTCAATCACCCTTCTCTCAAATATTCACAAGGGACAATCTGTGTTTAAAGAGGAGCGGGAGGATGGAAAAGCGATCATAAAGTTCAGGAGCCAACAGATTTACAAATTGTTTAAGGAAAGACGAGAAAATCTGATTAAAAATTATGCCGCTCTTTTGGCTTTTGAAAAACTATTCAAGAGACTAGTCAAAATTTACGAGACCGATTTTACCTATCATGTGGCCGAGAGGATACAATTTTTAAAGGATTGTATTAGGCTATATAACGAATCGATTTTGATCGCTACCAACGCAGCCAAAGATGACCTAAAGAAAACTAGACGTGGCATTTTCAAGCAAAAAGAGATCCTGCATTTTGAGGATAATTTTATTATCGATATTGATTCAATTGAACCAGACGATGCTGGTATTCGAGACCATGAGACTAAATTGAAAGGAATTTTGGGAGAGTTTTGAGATAATAGCCCCATCCAATTGCTCGGACAGGACTATTAATATGAAAACGTCACATGTTATTCTTTAATAATTTACATAATAATTTATTTTTGCGTTAGTTTTTAAATCACTCATCCATTGCCCAGCTACTTGGTCAAACTTCTGCTGTTGTAATTCCAGTTTAACTTGAACCTTGAAATCTTCCGGCTTTTCGCCATTTTTAGGTGTAACTTTGTTATCTTTAATGTAGGTGTTCACTTCTTCATCCGATATCTGGGCTTTATCAGCCAGCAATTTTTCAAGCTTTTTTCGCATCGTTATCTGGTCTTGTAGCTGTTCCATTGTCATACCTTGCTGCTTTAGAGCCGCATCCATGGTTGCTCCTTGAGAAGTAACCTGTTGCTCAATTTTTTTAATTTCGCCGTCTATTTCTTCTTTAGAAACAAATATTTCACCCAGTTTGCTTTCAATTAATTTTTCAGTGATCAAAGAATCAAGTGCCTGTTTGCCAGCTTGCTTTTCCAAATTTCCTATTACTGCCCATCTGCTTATGGGGCTACCATTAACGGTTGCCGCTACAAGCAGACCTCTTGAGAATTGGAGACTGGCAAGGAGAATTATTATTGCGGCGCTGACGGAGATAATAATCAACCTTGATCCTTTGGCTTTTGATGGTTTTTGCTCGTCACCTCTAATCGTAATGTCCATAATTTTAATGTTTAATCTAAATTTATAATTTTATATCCCACATCCGCCTTGCTGTTTCTGGGGTGTAGCCGAAGTTCCACCTGAATCCACACCACACCCACCACCGCTACTTCTTTGCTGCAGGTTTTGAGGAACTTGAGCTGAAATCCTTGTAAATCCTGAACCGCTTGAATATTCTGCGCTAAGAAGCATTTGAGGTGTCACTGTCTTTATATCAATACCCTTTATCTTCAAATATTGGGAGATCGTCTGATATTGATCAGGGAACCAGCTCATATTGGCCGTTATGGCCGCATTCCACATCTGCTCTTCTGTTGCTCCTTGGAATGCTAGGTATTCAAGAAGCCCCAACATAGCCATTCCGTGGTTGCAATCAGGGAAGTAGGTAGAGTTATCACAACAAGGTCTATAGATTTCCTTTGCAATTTTTTCAACAAGAGCCTGTTGATCAACTGTAAGTGCCACTAAAGAGTGTTTGTCATAGTGATCCATCACTGATCCTGTTGTTACAGTCCACCCTCCAACCGAAGCCATGTTTGTCGGTCCGCCATAGCTAGAATCCATTATCGGTCCATTCTCAAGAATCTGATTCTTATTAGCCAAGCCAAATGCCCAAAGCAGATTAAGCTCAGACACTTCAGAAAGCTGGTTTGGATCAATAGTGCCGTTAGCGATTAGAGTTTCAAGTATTTTCTTTTCCTGTTCCAGAGGTAGAATTTTTCCTCCATCGATAAGTGTTGCTTGCCTGTTTTGAACTGCTTGCTTGGCTGTCAGCGACTGTAACGAAATGGCTCCTGATTTATACGTAACAGCTCCGGCAATCAATATACCAGCAATAACGATAGAGATTGGTAACATGAACTTGTCGCCAGATTTTTTCGTCTGCCTTTGAATTCCATATTCTGGTTCGTTTTCCATTTTTTATTGTGGCTATTTTAATCTTATAATCCGCAACCGCTCTGTCTTCTCTGTGGCTGTGCCACTGTTTCTGCCGGTGCGCCGGAACTAATGCCGCATCCACTGCCACCTCTGCTTGATCCAGATACTGGAGCCACCTGCGCAGAAATTTTTGCAAAGCCTTGACCGCTTGAATAATCTACTCCCAAAACTTCTTGAGGATTAACATTTTTCCACTCTATATTCTTCTTTTCTTTCATGTAAGAAGCAATGGTGATGTAAGTGTCAGGAAACCAATATGAATTGATTGCGAGAGCCGCTTTCCACATGTCTTGCTCGCTTGCGTCTTGAGAGGCCATGAGTTCTAGAAGCCCCAACATGGCCATACCGTGATTGCAATCTGGGAAGTGAGTTGAATTGCCGCAGCAAGGTCGGTATACGCCACGAGAAATTTTATCAACCAATGCCTGCTGTTCAGGAGTGAGATTAAAGAAGGTGTGCTTCCCATAGTGGTCCATACTGTTTCCAACGGCCATATTCCAGCCTCCGGTAGAAGCAAATGTTGAACCAGGAGTTTTGCCGTTGGCATACTTAGGATTCATTATGTCTTCTTTATCAAACAAGATAGGATTGTTTTGAGCTAAGCCGAGTGCCCATAGTAAGTTCAATAGAAACGGTGAATTTTCAGGGGTAACCCTGATCTTTCCTGTGTTATTACCAGAAAGAAGCTTATCGTATTCAGCATTCCATTCTTGGCGATCTACATACAACTTTTTGAATTTTTCTTTATCAATGACCCCGACATCAGTTAACTGTTTCCCAAGTTCTCCCCAAGTCACTGGTAATTCCACCCCCCCAGCGGGGATGACTTTCTTTTCCGCATCTGATAATTGAACCTGGACTTTCTTTTGGGCGGCCAGAGTCGTCTTCTGCTGGTTGACTGGAAGATTCAGCCAATTATTGAACATCCAAGCACCGGAAAGCAATGCTCCAGCAATAATAATTGCCACAGGCGTAGGTATTTCGAAAGTTTTTTTATTTTCCATTTTACTTTTAATGTGTAGTCTATTCTTTGCAACAGTCTACTAATTTGCTAATAATATCTTCTTTTGTCATTGGCTCGCCTGATACTTCTTTCAATTCAGGTAAATCTATGAGTTTAAGCCTAAGTCCCCAAAAGAGAGAGTAAATTTGATAGGCTTTTTTGAACATATCTTGCGATTCTTCTTTTTTGCCGGACGATTGAAGCTTGGTACCGACCTCTATAAGCCTCATGGTCGTAGCGAGTAAGTGTTTGGTAATGCACCAAGTCTCTCCTTCGTTTTTGTCAATCATTTTAGCTAGAAGCTGTTTTCTGATTTCCCTGGTTTCGCCCAGCAAATCAAAATATTCGCTTTTACCGGTTTTTTCTCCGGTAAAATAGAAATGTTCTTCCAGACTAATCAGATTCATAATGGCTATACTCAAATCTTCCTCCATAGAGAGATCAAGTTCGCCCGTAGCTTTGAGCTTATTTATTTTTTCCACAAGCTCCTCCATTGTTGGTTTTTTGTCCATAATTGTTATTTGTTTAATTCCTGAATTTTGCCCCAGAGAGAATCGTTGGCGATAGCCATATTAGGATCGTCATAAACGTACTTTACGATTCCATCTTTATCGACCAAAACATACGTGTGTCCGGGCAGTGATCCTTTATGCATCGAAGAAGCAGTGGAGAGCATACCGAGCTGTTTTGAGGCGCTCGCCCCTGTGTCATACATAGTTCTAGCATTAGCCAGTTTAGGCATTTTGGCGATAGCCTTTTGCCAATCTTTGGCCGAATCAACTACTACAGATATAGCCTGTACATCGGCCGAATTGAATCTCGAGTCACTGCCAAAAGCAGCAATTTGGTTCCAACATCCGGGATAACACATGAGCCCCTCATTGAAGAAAAGGACTGTATATTTACCCTTAAGGTCGGCATTGGCGTATGTTTTACCATCTTTATCTTGGAGACTTATATCCGGCAATGCTTTGCCTATTAGAGAATTGAGCGGACCATTATCCGTCACTGCTCCAGCCCCTCCGCTGTGATGGCTGGACATATCATTAGTCGCTGTCGCAGATTGGGCAGTTTGGGGCGGAGCCGATTTATACAAAATAAATCCGAGTGCCCCGACCCCAATAACGAACATGAATGCTGTTAAAAGCGGTATGTATTCCTTAAATTTTTTCATTGTTTTGTTTTTTAATTAGTTTGATAAACGCAAATGACATATACGACACGATCAATACGAAGATCAGAGCCCAAATATATTCGGGAATTATTTTTACATAGCCCTGAATAGCACCCAGAAATTTGGCGTTGTATATGTTCATTTGCAGCTGATAATCGGACGGATGCATAGTCAATTTATTGGCAAAAGCCAAGTACGTGATATATCCGCCCATTGCGAGGAAGATTAGGCTTGAGATGAGTTCAGAGACCGTAATCCTCCACTTAAAGCTTCCGAGCCGCATAGCCACAATCTTTTTCGCCCCCTTTATTTTTTCCGTAAGGTTGTATTTGTCCAGAAGTGCAGCAATGATGAATAGGGGCAATGTCATACCCAAGACGTAAGCAAGGGTATAAATCACTCCCCAAATAACTGTGCCACTAGCGACCGAGAGAGTCAGCACTCCAGCCAATACCGGAGCGCAACAAGTAGTTGCGATAGCTGAGAATATTCCAAGGACATAGATGGACGAAACATGCTTTTTCATACCATCTCTAACAGAAGCAGGTGTGGTCATTTTTTTACCGAACAGCATAAAGATCCCAAGTACCATCAGGAATATACCGCCAACCGTGAATATTTGGCTGTGGTATTTGCTGAAAGTTTGAGACAACATTGATGCTCCCAATCCGATCGGCAGGAAAACTGTTGCCATACCGAGGAAAAATACAAAAGTCATAAAGAAAATTTTGTATTTTTCTTTGAATACGTTCCCAAGGTAAGACGGCAGAAGAACAGACACACAACATGGAGCGAACAGAGCTGCTACTCCGGCCACGAATGCCGCCACGAGAGATGTTCCTACGAGAATTTCCATAATTTTTCTGTAAGCTAATAATTTTAGTAGTAAATAGAAATATCCCAGAGATGGGATATTGAACAGCACGAAAAAGCTTAGGCTAATTCGTGCCGGATTATATAGAAGGACTCAATTCAAAAAGAGAAAGCCAAGAGACAAATCTTTGTCTAGCTTTATGTCTTACTAATTCAAAATCTCTTAATCTTTGATGTAAAAATTTAAGTTGGGAAGTCTCGCTGATAAGATCTTTGGCAGACCAGGATATAAATGCTAGAGCAAGGAGCAGTAATGTTAATAAAACAAGAGAGTTACTAACTGAAGGTATAAATGTATTGAAAATCGCTTGATAAACGGAAATGTGATGAGCGGCCGCTGCCACTAAGTTGGTAGGGCAAGGAGTGTTATCCACTTTAGAACCTATGCAGTTATCCACAGAATCGTTCATCCTATGATTAAGAGCCATAGTGCTAAATACGGCTAATCCCAAAAAACTTATGAAAATCAACGTTGCAATGTATTTCATATTTGGTTGCTAAAAGTATAGCATACTTTACTTTTTTAACCTAGGAATAAAAGCGGGAACTTGTTCATAATATTTTTTGTAAACATCGCCAAATTCTTTTTGCATTTCTCTTTCTTCTCTGTAAGCAAGGCGAGTATAAACCCATATTAGAATTGGAAACATGATAACCGTGAGTATAGTAGGCCACTGCAAAAGAAATCCGAACATGATAGTTACAAATCCCACATATTGAGGATGGCGGATACGAGCGTACGGGCCGGTAGTGGCGAGAGTATGTTCACGCTGACTTGCATAAAGAACTTTCCATGATTTAGCAAGCAAACTAAATCCGTAAAAAATCAGAATATAGCTTGCAATATGGAACGGTCCAAAATGAGGATCGCCACCCCACCCAAAAAGGTCTTCTAAAATATGACCAGAGTTGTGTGTAAAAGGATCAAGTCCGGGTACCCATTTCGTAAGCCAACCGGAAAGAAAATAAATGGTCAGCGGAAAGCCATACATTTCTGTAAACAACGCCACAATAAATGCCGAAAATGCTCCGAATGATCGCCAATCTCTTTTTGTTTTTGGATGAGTAAAACTGAAAGCGAATATAAGAAAAATCGCTACATTTAATACTACCAATCCCCACATTCCATAACCTGATGCTGATGACATATTTTTATTTTTATAATTTTAATTAACCTTAAAACCAAACATCATGCTTGCCTCCAAATGCTCGGCAATGTGGCAGTGTGCCATCCATTCACCTGGATTTGTCATTTCAACAAGAAGTTCAACTGTATCTCCGTTTGGGATTAGAGTAGTATCTTTCCACACAAGATTATCGTTCGGTTTGCCGTTTGTTGAAAGTACTAAAAAACGTTGGCCGTGGAAGTGAATAGGGTGTTGCATTGGGTGCACGGACTTCGGATCGTTGGTGATTTTGATTTTAACTTTGTCGCCAACTTTGAAGCTCCAATCAATATCCATATTTTTCTTGCCAGTGTCTTCGTCTTGGATAACCCATTTCATAATTTCAGAATTGGACATAACGTTCATTGTTGCACTGTTTTCCTCCCACTCAATAGGATCGCCACTAGCCACCATTTCGCTGTTGGGCATCATTTGATTGCCGCCCATCATATTCATATTGTGGCCACCGGTATTGTTTTGCATCATGCCCTGCATCTGCATACCCATATCAATAGTGAGCTTCAAACGCTTATCTGCCGGTTTATTGAAAAATGGTCTGAATGCGTCAATTTCCGCTTGCATGTCTTTGTTTGAACGTAGTATCACAAACTCTTTCTCAAATGAATTAATTACTTTCTCGTTGGTAACATTAATCGTTCCCAATGTATAAGTACGATTCGGAGTTTTGTGCTGAAGCATATAAGATCCGGAATTCGCAAAGAGCACCTCAACGATTGTACGTTCAGAAGGGCCTAGAACCACACCGTCGCTCCACGTTTCGCGTTCATATTTTCCGCCATCAGCTCCCACAAGTTTCATTTTTGCGCCGGGGATAGAGATATTAAACGTTCTTGTATTCGCGGAGTTCGTGATATAGAAGCGGATTACTTCTCCTGCTTTTGCTTGAAGTGTGTAGTCAATCTCGCCATTTACAAGCATGGTATTGCCGAACCTGCCCATAAGCGTGCGATCTGCAGACGCTTTGCTAAACGTCGCAATCTTGCCGTTTTCTATAAGGATGTCGTCTATGAACAACGCAACTTCACGATTGACCGGAGACCAGTAGTTCGGATCATTGGGAGTAACAAGATAGTTGCCGTAAAGGCCAAGCTCCTGTGCGTAATCTTCTCGAATATGAGGGTGATACCAGTACATGCCCTCGTCAGGGAATTTGACCTTATAAGTGAAAGATTCGCCCGTTTTAACTTCTTTTTGTGTCACGTCTGGAACGCCATCGAATTTATTATCAAGTCGCACTCCGTGGGAATGAATCGTGGTGTCAACATCTGTATTATTAGTGAAATTGAGTGTTACTTCCGCACCTTGCTCCACTTTAATCATGGGTCCCGGAATCATGCCGTTATAGGCGAGCATTTTGACCACGCTGTTGCCAATCATCTTCTTCACAATTGAAGCCGTGAGATCGTAGGTATCGCCGTTTTTAAGCTCAACAGTCTCTGATGTTTTGGCTTCTGCCAGACCGGTTATATCAGTAGAAAAACTTCCAGCCAATACTTTATTACCAGTGTCCGGACTTTGTACAAGGACAATCCCACCTATGATGACTACGGCTGCAATGATTCCTATAGTTAGTTTATTTTTCATAAATTTATAATTTTAATTTTGATTCCACTCTTTTAAGCAAAACAGCATTGGTAGCGACAATTATAGATGAAGCGGACATTAAAAGCGCCGCTATTTCTGGTCGAAGAGATAACCCAAACGAGTTATAAAATGCCCCGGCCGCAACTGGAATGGCAAGGAGGTTGTATATGGCAGCCCAAAACAGATTTTGCTTCATTTTTCTGACAGTCGCTTTACTTAAACGAATGGCGGCCACAATATCATAAGGATCGGATTTCATAAGCACAATATTGCCGGTCTCAATAGCCACGTCTGTACCCGCTCCTATGGCAATACCAATATCCGAACGAGCCAAAGCGGGAGCGTCATTTATACCATCGCCAACCATAGCCACAAATTTCCCTTCATCTTGCAGTTTTTTTACATAGTTTTCTTTTTCTTCCGGCAAGACCTCAGCAAAGAAGCGGTCTATGCCGAGCTCATTAGCGACACCTTGAGCAACACGCTGGTTATCACCGGTAATCATAATGACTTCAAGCCCTAATTTTTTTAGAGCAACTATCGCTTTCTTGGAATTTGGTTTAATAGTATCGGCTACCGCTATTACTCCGGCAACTTTGCCGTCAACTGCCAAAATACTGACTGTTTTACCTTCACTCGCCAAGCGTTCAAAGACAATCCTTTCTTTTATTATATCAACACCATTATCATTCAATAGTTTTTCTTTGCCAGTTAATATTTTTTTGCCGTCTATGACCGCTCTTAGCCCGTGTCCTGCCACTGATTCAAAATTTTGATGAGAAGCAATTTCAATATTTCTATTTTTTGCTTCGTCAATAATAGCTTTGGCAATTGGATGATTGGAACCGGACTCAATAGTGGCTTCGTATTTCATGATCTCATCTTCAGTAAATCCATTGAAAGCAATAACATCAGTCACTTTCGGTTTTCCTTCAGTTAAAGTACCGGTCTTATCAAGCACGATAGCAGTTAGGCGAGAAGTATTTTCCAAAGTAGCCGCATCTTTGATAAGGATATTATTTTTAGCTCCTATTCCAGTACCCACCGCAACGGCCGTAGGGGTAGCTAAACCAAGAGCGTCAGGGCACGCGATGACCACTGTTGAGACTGCAAAGGTAAGAGCAGTGATCAAAGCAGCGCCGGCGAATACATACCAGCCAAAAAAAGCGGCCAGCCCTGAGCCAATCGCTACAACTACCAGCCATCCGGCCGCCTTATCGGCAATACGCTGGCCAGGAGCTTTGGAGTTCTGGGCAGTTTCAACCATTTTAATGATGCTTGCTAATACAGTGTCAGCACCGACTTTTTCAGCTTTAAATTTGATAACCCCGGTGATATTGACCGATCCGCCAACGACAGCATCGCCGATATTTTTGCTTACGGGAATTGATTCTCCGGTAATGAGAGATTCATCTATACTGGTTTCTCCTTCAATAACCTTGCCGTCCACCGGAATTTTGTCACCCGGTTTTACCAAAACAATATCTCCTTTAATAATTTCGGAACTTAAAATAACCAACTCTTTTCCATCTCTTATAACAATTGCCTTTGGTGGAACAAGATCAAAAAGAGCCCTAAGCGAATCAGAAGTGCCTCTGCGGGATTTCATTTCCATCCAATGGCCAAACAACACGAAAGTAACTAAAAGAGCTGCCGCTTCATAAAAAGTTTCGCTACCCGGTCGAATAAAAGTGAGGAGTACACTAAAAAGATACGCAGCTAAAACGCCGGTGGCTATAAGCACGGCCATATTGAGTTTTTTGGCTTTGAGCGAGTAGTAGGTACCAGTAATAAAGATCGAGCCGGTCCAAAATACTATCGGAGTTGTAAGTATAAAGAGAAGCCAATTTATAGGTATTGGGGTTGGCAGATTGAGCCCAAAGAAATTAATGCCGACTGGGGAGTAGAGAAAGATGGGGATGGAAAGTAAGAAAGAAATCCAAAATCTTCGGCGCATATCTTTTTCCATTTTCTTGGCCATCTGAGGATTTGTCATGGCAGATTCATGATCCATATGGCTCATCTTTTGCATATCATGGTCAGCGTGAACCCCTACCGATTTCTTTTCAGGAATCAAGTCCATACCGCAACCTGGACATTTGCCTGGCTCGGTTTTCCTTACCTCCGGATGCATGGGGCAGGTGTATATTATTCCATCTTTTTCTTTCATTGGATTATGATTGTGTTCCATAATTTTGTCTCTTGTTATTATGATTAAAATATTTTGTTGGGCCTGAAAGCATTTGTTTAACGCACCACTTCGCATAAACTCCTCCCAATAAATATCCCAACCAGCGAGTACCGATATATTGGGGCAGTTTATAATTTATAAACACCGTAAATAATGACTTACCACGTTCTTCTTCTATTTTAAAACCCATTTGATAGTGGCCGATTATTAAGAGGTTTATATCTCCAACTGTTTTCCATATTTTTAAATAAGGCGGTTCGTATTGCGTTACAACTTCATCAAGATAAAGATTAATGCCCAAAATTTTTCCGTCCATTTGTATATGTGAACCGACTCTTTGGCCACGCCCCGTATCAACTTGGGTATTCATATGTCCTCCGCCCATCATCCAAGAAGAACTATTCATGTGTGACGCAAAACGGGCATGGTCATCCACGTACGCAAAAAGTCTCATAGGAGAAATGTCTACTATCGTACTTTCTTCATGATGTCTTATTTTTGGATTCATATCGTTCTGATTTGATTAAAAAATTATTCCCCATTTAAGATCCACGCAAAGGCTTTGTCTTTGTCGCCAATACCCTTAATAATCAAGCTTAGGTGTTGTGGATAGGGCTTGATTGGAGCAAAAACCAAAGTGCCTTCTCTGTGATGGCCCCCAGGCCCAGCGCCTTCCCAGCGCAATGGTTTATATTCCTCCCCCGGATTATCTATAAGAATTGTCGCCTTAACCATATCTTGATCCAATTCTACCGAATGGGTATTCATAACAACATCAAATTTCCACTCCTTTGAATCTATGGATATGTCAGATGGGGTAATGGTAACCGTTACATTTGCTTGTTCATCAGTTTTTGTTTCCCACTGACCCAATGTACTTGATGCAGGAGAATTGTCTGTAGTCGGACTAGAAATTTGTTTAGGCTTATAAAAAAGCAGGAAGCCACCTATAAAAGCAAGTACCAGTACCAATATTGTAATTGTTTTATTCATGATATTTTTTAAATTTAATGACTTTATTACTGATAAATGCAATGCCAAACAGGTTAAATGCAAGTCCAACCCAGAAAATCTCAGTTTGATATTGGGCGATAATAGTAAGCGCTCCGGCTATACCAAGTATGGGTACAATATTGGCAAGATAATGAGCACAGCATGAAATCATGGCTAGAGTGGAAGTTGTCCCAGTTACTGCAATAGTCTTGTCCTTCATAATCGTGTTGCTGTTTTTAACCAGTTGTTTGAGATAAGAGTACAGACCAATCTGGATTCCAAATCCTATCGCCAGACTGATTAAAAAATACCAAAAGCTTTCAAATTGAGACATGGCAAATTTGAAGCCAGATACCAGAGTAACTATGGCAAAATACAAAAGTAGAAGCGAAAGAGTCGCCGTAATGGCATTAAGGAATATTTTTGTCTTCTGTTTTGTATCCATGTTTTTAATCTACGTACTCACTAGGATTGGCTATGAACTGTTCTTTACAGTGGCTTGAGCAAAAATAATAACTTTTGCCTTTATAATCGGCTTTGAGAGAATCATCCGACACCGCCATTCCGCACACGGGATCTATATGGCTTTCTTTTTTGGGTTTGACACTAAAACCAAACCTACTCAATTTTTTGATCAATGATTTTATTTTGTTTTCCATATAATTTTAACTTTATTTAACTGCAACATCCATGACCGGAATGATCTTTGTGGTCCTTATCATCTTTGTTTTTGCTATCTTCACCAGCAATACCTTGTTTATCTTTTTCTTCATTAGAATGTCCATGGCCTCTCATCATAAAGAAGTGGGCCAACAGCATAAACGCAACTCCACCAAAAATAACCCATGACGAAGCGCCAAATGCTTTGCCTCCTACTCCAAAGAGAAGAATAAGAATCAGTGGTACAGCACAGCAGATGAGCATCATCCACATCATAGAACCCATTCCTTTATTGTCTTTTTCGTGGTTGTGCATAATTTTGATTATTTAGTACTTATTAAACTTGAATTGTGCATCCACACGAAATAGGAAGCGAAAATCCAAGCGAAGACGAACATATAGATTGCACCAAGTATGAAGCTGCCAAAACTAATCCAAGTAAAGCCAGGTAGAGTTTCAAAAATGGTGTGATGAAGCTGTATCCCAGCCGCTGACCGTAAGGGGAGGAATCCGCCCAATACACAAAGAATGTATGCCACTTCGGCTCCAATGACACACTTCCAGCCATATGATTTTAGTGAGAGATTCATATTTTTTGTTAATTATTAATTAAGTGATAATTAATCTTTTTTAATAAACTTTTCCGGATCATTAATAAATTCAGTTTTGCACTTCTCAGAACAGAAGTAATACTCTATACCTTCGTGTTCAAAAGAATGTCTGACATTTTCAATATCAAGCTCCATGCCACACACTGGATCGAACACTTTTCTTGATGGGTGGTTATTTTCCATGGTTTTCATTATTAGTTTTTAATCTAAACAAGCTCTCTTTTCTTCTCGAGCATCATGTGATGCATGGTTGCGAGCTGAAGCCAGATAGCGATGAGAAAGAATACTATCGAACCCATGGGCATGAGTGTAGACCCTTGTCCGTATCCCATCATTCCAGAGAACCCAGACATCATTCCTCCGCCAAACAAACCAAGAAAAGAGAGGACTCCCAAGATTCCCGATATAACGCTGACAACATGCAATATTTTTGACATCTTCATATTTTTTGAGTTAATTGATTAATTAACTTAGATATTTTTGAGGATCATTGACGAAATGATCCTTGCACGACTTCGAACAGAAATGATACGCAGTGCCGTTCGTGTGCTCAACGGTGTGCTTGATTTTATCCACTGTAAGCTCCATACCGCAAACAACATCAAAGAAAGTCTGAGGTTCTTTCACCTCATGCATTCCAAATTTCTTTAAAAATGATGTAATTTTTTTGCGCATGGTTATTTGTTTGATAACGCGTAGAGGTCGACGAGCTCTTTAATGGCTTTGGCTTCTTGTTTTTTATCATTGAGCATGTGCTTCACATGACCCTGAAGATGGTTGGCAAGAAGCACCCTGTCCATACTCTTGAGTGAGAGCTGAATTGATCGAGACTGTGTTATCAAATCAACACAATACTTTTCTTCTTCTATTGCTTTTATTAAGCCATCCATCTGACCGCGAATGATTCTGGCTCGGTGGGTGGCTTTCTTTTTTAGTTTTTGATCTAACATGATTTAGTGGTTTATAGGGTAATTTGGATTGATTATTATCGACCTATATATACCCTATACCCCTATACTCTATTTGTCAAATATACACCTGTGGATAACCAACATTCTTTATTTCTCGCCTACTGCGCAAATGGTTCAGGTGATTTGTTAGTATTGGCTCTGATAAAGTCTAAGATGGCCTGTCTGTCAAAACTCTCAAACTTCTGAACTCTTCCCCAAGAAGCGAGAGTGATAGGTGCATCATTTTTGGCTCTGGGTGTCATAATTATCTTCAATCCGGATTTTGTAATTTCTTCCAAAGTAGTTTTTGTGTCTTCAGGAATGTCTTTATAAGCAATCCAGATGCCACCGTGCTCAAGATTGTGGACAACTTGTTCATCAGGCAGTTCGCTCTGGTACACTCCCCATTTTGCGGGTTGTGCGTAATGAGGGCCGGATGTGGGTAAGTTAGAGTTGTACTCTTCGTGAGTTGCTCCAACCGCAATATGTTCTTGTCCTTGTACTGAAAAGGCTTCACCAGGCCTTGGTTTTTGGTTTTTTACACTTATTGCAAGCAAATAGATTATCCCAATCACGATAAGAGTACCGATTGTCCAAAGCAAAACCTTTTTTATTTTCCGTTTTTGTAGAGACGACCCTTCTCCTTTTTTTCTTTCTTGTCGTTCAACCTCTCTGCGCTGCTGACGTGTTAATTCTTGATTTATTGTGGGTTCCATATTTTTGATTTAAATGATTGTGGCTAAATTTTGCAGATAACCGGATTTTGGATTTTCTTCGCTGTTGTGTAGAGTGATGTGGAAAGTAAGATTACCCCTAAGATGCCAAATTCCGCTCCGCGCAAGGGAAGAAATGAAAGTATCCAGGATGCACCAACTAGCGAGAGAATACTGGTCAAGAGAAACGATCCGCAGGCGGCACAGCCGATTCCTACAACTCCGCTCGTAATACCAAATATTCCTGTGGCAATTCCTCCTTGTTTTACTTCAGCAACTCTTCGCCGCAAAAAGTAGACGAGCATAGACAGATTAATTCCGAACAAAATAGCGATAGCTATAGTGTATGAAGCGGAGAGCAGAGTGAAGTTGGTAACAATTGATCCTAAAAGACTGATTGGTAGATCAAACTTCTGCGAGAATAATATGTCTGAGTGTCCCATGATTCTTACAATCAGTGGTAGGTTTGGGAACCAGACAGCAAACACAAAGACTGTTACGCTTGTTACGAAAGCAAGTAGCGCATACTGTGGTCTCCGGAATACTTTTTGCAGAGCTTGAAATACCATAGAGTTATTTGCTTTGTAGAGCGATATCTATTAGCTGTTTTACTGAAGCGTAGGGCTGTGCGCCGGACAGAGGGTACTTCTTACCATTCTTATCAACCACAATGCTCCATGGCGTACCGTTTCCACCTGTTGCAGCGGCATTCTGAACATCATCCTCAATGTGTTTGTCGAATTTTCCACTCGTAAGACAGCTGTTGAATTTACTTACATCAAGGCCAACATATTGAGCTATTTTGGGAAGCTCTGCTGGATCAAGGCCGTTGTTTGAGGGAGTCACTTCGTAGAGCCGATCGGCATATGACCAGAATTTGTCGTTACCTCCTAAATCACCGGCACATTCGATAGCCACGGATTCATTGCGAGCTTTTGGATGGAGTTGATCAAGCGGAAAATTACGGTAGACCCACGCAACCTTTCCGTCTTTGCCGTACTCATCCATGACCTGCTTCATCGTGTCGTGGAAGCGTTTGCAGAATGGACATTCCGGGTCCGAGTATTCGACGATTTTAACTGGCGCATCTGGATTACCGCGAATGTGGTCGCTAGCAGATATTTTAGCCATCTGCTCGAGGTCGCCGGTCTGCTGCGCGACTTGTTGAGGTTGCTGTTTTTGAGCTAAATTTGCATTGCTTTTATTACTCCATATCACCGCTCCAGCAATTAATACACCCGCCAGGATAATTGCTGTGGGTATGGATATACGCTCTTTTTTTAATTCGGTTTCCATAACTTATTTAAGTTTAATAATTAGTAAAATACAAAAAGGCACGCGCTTAAACATTATTAAGCGCAACAACTTGGGAAGTTAAAAAATTTTTGGATTAATTATTCCGTTTGAAAAAGCTAGTTTAAGAGAATTAAACGCGACGAGATTTGGGTTTTGCAGTAAGAACAATCTCTGCAATAAGGAACCTGTATTTGTAATACTGCGAAGTAGCAAATTTATTATATAAGCTAATACAACTGAGATAATAAGAATGAGTAAATAATCATCAGCCCTTGATGACAAATTAAAATTAGATAGTAAGGATTCTGAATATTTTGAAAAAGTTGTACTACAACAAGATTCAGCATTCTGCATTACAGATGAAGTGTTACCGGTTAACCCCGCTTCCATTTGATGGTGAGTAAATGTGTCTAGACAAAAATAGCCAAAAATCACTGCTCCCAGGATAATAAATATCGCTGATATTTTAGTAATTTTTTTAAGATCTATTGAAAACATAACGGTACTTAATATTAAGATAATTGTTGGCTTTAGTAAAGAATTTAGGGGCTAAAGTTACCAACAGTTAGCTCTCGGGACGCTCTGGACACATAGGGCGAAAAGCGTCATCTCTGTATGTATACAAGCTAATTTAAATATTATGCAAGAAACACAAATAAGAAGTTCGATTATAGATTTCAAGAAAAAAGAAGAAGTGGTGGTTCCGGTCAAATACTGCCTCTATGCTAGGAAGAGTACCGAGTCCGAGGAGAGGCAAGTTTTGAGCATTGATAGTCAGGTGAAGGAGATGCTTCAACTGGCTGAAAAGGAAGGGTTGGAGGTGGTAGAAATTAAGAGAGAAAGTCACTCTGCAAAAGAGACCGGTACAAGAGTGGTCTTTAATGAAATAATCGATGATATTAGGAAAGAAAAATATAATGGAATATTAACCTGGGCATCGGACAGAATTTCAAGGAATGCCGGGGACTTGGGAAAAATCGTAGACCTCATGGATGCCAAACTTTTGGTGGAAATACGCACATATAGTCAGAAGTTTTCAAATAACCCTAATGAAAAATTCCTCCTGATGATTTTAGGCAGTCAGGCAAAACTAGAAAACGATAACCGAGGCATCAATGTAAAAAGAGGTTTGCGAACTAGAGTAGAGATGGGTCTCTGGCCAACTCAAGCACCACTTGGATATTTAACCCAAAAAATGATGGATAGGAAGTGCGTGTTGTTAGTTGATCCTGCGAGAGCTCCGATAATAAAAAAGATGTTTGAGAAGGTGGCGTACGAGCAATATTCTGGCAGAAGGATTTACAACTGGATGAAATTTGAACTGAATTTCCATACCCGGGGGAATAAACCCCTGACGTTAAGTGGAGTATACCGAGTACTGCAAAATACCTTCTACTACGGCCCATTTGAGTATCCAACCAAGTCTGGAAACTGGTACCAAGGCAAGCACCAGCCGTTAATTACTCAGGAACTTTTTGAAAAAACCCAAGCTCAACTTAAGCGGGATCAGATAGTGAGAGAAAACAAAGAGTTTGCCTTTACCAAGCTTTTCACCTGTGGGTACTGCCAGTCTGGCATATCAGCTGAAGAAAAATGGAAGCCGCTTAAAGATGGTACTTCGGCTCACTACATATACTACGGGTGTAGCCGAGCTAGAGACCGGAATTGCAAGAATAAATATATTAGGGAGGAAGAACTGATTGACGGGCTTCTTAAAATCATAGACCAAGTGAATCTCAATGAGCTTGGGATGCAACATAAGTTGGAAGAAGAGATTAAAAGATACAATATTTTCCAGCGATCTGTGCTTGGAGCCAAAGAAAAAACGCAAACTAACTACGATACCGACATTAGGAATTACGCCAAGTATCTCCTCAAGGAAGGGAGCACGAGCGAGAAAAGAGAACTGCTGGCTAATCTCAGAAGCAGGTTGGAGTATAAGGATAAAAAGATAACTCTGATAGCTTAGTAGGAAAACAAAAAATACGAATAGCTCTCGTATTTTTTGTTCAACTTTTTATAGTATTCCGGTCGCAGATTACTCTCAAGTAATCGGGACACACCGATACTAAATTGTCAATGCGGAGAGAAAGGGATTCGAACCCTTGGTGAGTTGCCCCACACAGACTTTCCAGGTCTGCCGATTAAACCACTCTCGCATCTCTCCAAATACTATCCATTATTTCCTGAAGCTTCAAAAATTTTTCTTTACTCGAATACCTCACTTTAAACGTACCTAATGGGTTATGTTTAAATTTTGAAACCTTCGCCTTAAGCATAATGATTTTTTGAAATTGTTCAATGGGCACACCCGTCCGACTGCTCCATATATCCATAACTTTTTTCTTATCTAAATCTGGATAAATAAAAAGTTGGCCTTTAATTTTATTTGGTTCAATATTCAAAATCTTTTTCATAAATTTAACGAACAAAAAAACCAATTTAGGATTAGAATTAGTAAACTCTATCGCATATATAAAAGTATTTTTATAACGCAGATCTTGGCGAAGTTTAGTTCCTTCACACATATAAATAAGCCCACCTGCTAATTTTAATTCTTTTAGATTCATCACTCGCTATTATAGCAAGTGATTTATTTAAAACAAGAATTAATCTGAGCAACTAGACACTAAAAACCATTTTTGAAAATATATAGCAGATAAGGAGAGCGCGGGCTCTCCTTAATCATCCCTATACGAGTTGATTTTGCTCTGAAGCAAACACTTCTCGCAGATCTTTTTTGTTCCATTCCCATCCTTAGTCTTATCTCCAAGAAGAACAAAAATGGCCTTCCCATGTTTCGGGCAATCGTTGATGGTTTGGCCCAGAACCTGACCAAAACCGTGAATCATTTGATACTCTTCAGAGTGAAGACCAGTTTGGCCACTCATCAGACGCACCTCTAATATGGAGTATATTATGAAAGAAAAAAATGTCTAATTATATCTGTTCACAACAACTACATACTACGCAAAATTTTGATACGCTCAGCTATCGGTGGATGAGTAGCAAAAAGATTTGAGATCGATTTGGTACCAGAACCAAAAGGATTAGCAATAAAAAGATGAGCGGTAGCAGTGCTTGAAACTTTCATAGGCTGATTGTATGAAGAAATTTTTTCAAGAGCGGAAGCTAAACCTTCGGGGTATCTAGTAAGCAAAGCCCCCGAAGCATCAGCCAAAAATTCGCGCCGGCGAGAGATGGCCAATTTTATCAAAGTAGCGATAACCGGCGAAAGTACTACCAATACGATACCAACAATTGCCAATATCCCACCATTATTATTTTCTCTATCGCCGTTTACTCCGCCGAAGCCCCGCGAAGGCGAGCCAAAAATCATACCTCGCAAAAACATATCCGAGATAATAGAAACGAAACCGACGAGCACCACCACTGCACTCATAAGCAAAATATCTTTGTTGCCAATATGAGAAAGTTCATGAGCGATCACACCTTCCAACTCGGATCTTTCTAATTTTGATAAAAGGCCAGTAGTGACTGCTACCACCGCATGCTCTTTGTCTCGCCCAGTCGCAAAGGCATTGGGTGCTGGATCGTCAATCACATAAATTTTGGGCAGAGGCAAGCCGGCGGTGATGGCCAAATTTTCGGTCACCGTATAAAGATCAAAAAACTCTGATCTGCTTGCTGGTTTGGCTTTGGAAATCGACAAAACTATTTTGTCAGACCACCAAAAACTAGCCACATTCATAAATAAACTAAAAATAATAGCGATATAAAAAATGCCCGGATTGTTGTAATAAAAAGAAACGAAGTAACCCAAAGCCCCCACTACCACCAAAAATAAACCCATTAAAAGATAGGTTTTGGCTGTATTTGAGCTTTGTTGATTATAAACTGAAACCATAATTAGATACATTATAACATAAAAATGCTTATCCCCTTTTTAATCACAATTTTTTGATAAATTTAATTTGAAGTCTTTGAAACTTGATATATGATGTGGGCATGGAAGTCAAAAAAACTCATCTGCGAATCCCACCCAACAACACCGAAGCCGAAAAGGCTCTCCTCGGTTCGGTGATGCTCAGACCAGAAGTAATGTTTGAAATTACTGATTTAGCCCACTGTGCCTCTTTTTATTCTGAAAAGCACCGTTTGATTTTTGAGACCATGCTCGAACTTTTCAGCAAAAGGAGTCCGACTGATTTGCTCACCGTATCAGCTCGGTTAAAAGAAAAAAACATTTTGGAAGAAATCGGTGGTAACACTTATTTGGGAGAGGTTATCAATTCGGTACCTTCAGCTGCCAATGCCACCTACTACGCGCAAATAATCCAAAAAAAACATATCGCTCGCAATCTGATTGCGGCAGCCGATTTCATTTCCTCGTTGGGTTATGACGAAGCCGAAGAATTGGAAGAACTTTTGGATCAAGCTCAGAAAAAAATATATGATGTGACCAACATCGCCAGTATCCACAAATTTGTAGAAATGAAAGATGAGTTGGCCGAAGCGTGGGAAAGACTTGATAAAATGCACAATTCTGGAGACGGTCTACGTGGAGTACCCAGCGGTTTCAAAGAATTAGATGACAAACTTTCTGGTTTCCAAAAATCCGATCTCATTATTTTGGCAGCCAGACCATCAGTTGGTAAAACCGCGCTTGCTCTAGATATCGCTCGCCAAGCCGCGGTCAATCACAATGTCCCAGTCGGTATATTTTCTTTAGAAATGAGCTCCCAACAATTAGTAGATCGTATGCTCGCTTCCCAATCCAACGTAGATGCTTGGAAATTGCGTACCGGTAGACTTAATCGCGAAGATGACTTCGCCTCTATACGCCAATCTTTAGATGTGCTTTCCAAAGCTCCGATTTTCATAGATGATCAGCCTGGCAACAACATTTTGAAAATGCGCTCAGTCGCCAGACGACTCAAAAATGAAAAAGGTTTGGGGCTTATCATCGTGGACTACTTACAACTCATGGTGACCACCAAAAATTATGATTCGATGGTTAACCAAGTCACCGAGATTTCTCGTTCCCTCAAAAATTTGGCTCGCGAACTTGAAGTACCAGTCATTGCTCTCTCTCAGCTTTCTCGTGCCATTGAACAGCGTGGTGGTAGACCCAAACTCTCCGACTTACGTGATTCAGGTTCAATCGAACAAGACGCCGATGTGGTTATGTTTATACACCGCGAAGACAAAGCCAAAGGTAGCAACGACGCCGAAAAAACCAACATCGCCGAAATACTTATTGAAAAACACAGAAACGGTGCCACTGGCAAAGTTGACCTCTTCTTTGATGAAAAGAAGGTTATGTTTTTACCACTTGAAAAAGCTCAGTTTAGTGGTGCCGAAGGCGAATTCCGCGAATTTTAAAATACGAAGTAACGAATTTACAACGAATGGCTACGAATATAAGAAATAACGAATAGAAATATGGAACAAAAAGTGAGTCCAAAAGTTATTTATCCTGAACTTTCTTATATTATTGTGGGTATACTTTTTGAAGTACATAAAGAATTAGGAGAATATGCCAGAGAAAAACAATATGCGGATTTAATTGAGAAACACTTTAAAGAGAAAAATATTTTATATAATCGTGAGCTTGCGATTGGGAATACCGGAAATGTTTTGGATTTTTTAGTTGAAGATAAAATAATTTTAGAGTTAAAATCGGTCAGAGAAATTAACAAAGAATATTATCGCCAACTGCAAAACTATCTCCAACAAACCAACAAAAAATTAGGATTATTGGTAAATTTTAGAACTTTACATTTAAGACCAATAAGAGTTCTAAAAATAGATTCAGATTAATTACATGAAAATAAAAGCATATTTAGCCGGACAATCAAATGAGCACGATAATAACTGGAAAAAGATTTTCCAAAATATTAACGATTGTGACTTCTTTGACTGGGAAATACATTCAGATCAAACATCCCCAGATACATTTTTTCCCGATGATTTAAAAGGGATAAAATCCAGTGACTATATGATAGCAAACCCAGGAATGGCCCCCTCAGAAGCCACTTGGATTGAAATTGGCTATTTTTACACCAATAATGTTAAAAACCCAGGTGATTTTTGCAATAAACTTATTATTATTTGGCAGGAAAATAGGAACCCAAAATGGTCAATTGAATTTGTGAAGAAAGCGGGCTATATTGTAAGCTCTGCTCATGAAGCTAAGGAAAAATTTTGTGAACTTATTCGTAGCCATTCGTAATCCATTCGTTATTTCGTATATATGAACTCAATAGAAAAACTCATTCAAATATTTTCCCAATTCCCAGGTATTGGCCCACGGCAAGCTCGGCGGTTTGTCTACTATCTTTTGACCCGGACCGATAGCACTTTGAGAGAACTTTCTCAAAACATAAAAGATTTAAAAAATGATGTGATGATTTGTGAAGATTGTCATAGATTTTTTGAATCCAAAAACAATAATGGCCACTTTTGCAAAATTTGCTCTGATCAGACTAGAGACCAATCTGTCTTGATGTTGGTACAAAGAGATATCGATCTGGAATCAGTAGAAAAAAACGGCAGTTTCAATGGCATTTATTTTGTGCTTGGTGGTTCAGTGCCGATATTAGAAAAAGAACCGGAAAAAAGAATCCGCATCAAAGAACTTAAAAGTTTTATTGAAAAAAGAATATCACCCCCCAACCCCCCTCTTACCTTAAGAGGGGGGCGAGGAGAGGAACATTATTCTGGACTTAAAGAGATTATTTTGGGCGTCAATTGGAACCCAGAAGGCGAAAACACAGGAGATTACGTCGCCAAATTTTTAAAACCAATCCTAGAAAAAAATAAAATCAAAATTTCGCACTTGGGCAAAGGTCTTTCTATGGGCACCGAATTGGAGTATACTGATCCAGAGACGATGAAAAATGCACTCCGGAACAGAAGTTAATATTTTTTCAAAAAACGTTTCTTCTAAAAAGTCCTCGGACCTCCTTGTTGCACAGGCCAGACTTTTTTCCAGAAAGTTTTCTTAAAAAAAACAACACCAATAATATGGCAATTCAAAAATCATTTTCTTACATATTAATAGTTGGGAGTATCATCGGCCTTTTGGCCTCCTTTATTTTGACCGTAGATACTTTTGAACTTATAAAAAACCCGGGAGTTGAGCTCCCCTGCAATATAAATCCTTTTGTTAGTTGCACTAGTGTGGCTACCACTTGGCAGGCCGAAGTATTTGGCTTCCCAAATTCGCTTTTGGGAATAGTAGCTTTTGCTATGCTTTTAGCGATAGGTGTGATGCTTTTGTCTGGTGGAAGATCTCGCAAACCACTTTGGCTTTTGGTTAATTTGGGCACACTTGCTGCTATGGTTTTCGTGATGTGGTTTTTCTTTGAAAGCGTTTACCGCATTGGCTCACTTTGTATTTATTGTATGATAGTTTGGGCTGTCACTTGGCCACTTTTGCTTTACACCACTGTTTGGAATTTTAGAGAAAATCATTTCACTTTTTGGCCATCTTTCTTCCGTTTCGTATCAAAAAATCACATCCAGATTTTGATAATCTGGTATGTCTTTATTATATTTTCTATTCTCTTCCAATTTAAAGATTTCTTCTTTAGTTAATTTTCAAATTTTTTTCTAACCTCACCCCTTCCCTCTCCTTATATTAAGGAGAGGGTGACTACTGTTTATTACTCAATGGTTTATTTATGTTGCGTGGTTTCCCCCTTAAGATAAGGGGGATTAAGGGGGTTAGGTTTTGAGATTGCGTTTTTAATTAAGAAATTTTATCAATACGGACAGCAAAGAAAGGTTGGCGATGGCCATTTTTCTTGAAATAACGAGATTTTTGTTTGTATTTGATGACGATGACTTTAGCATTACGGCCAATTTCAACTAGAGTACCAGTCACTTTGGCACCAGCGATATAAGGAGTACCAATGTCAGTAGAATCGGTGCCATTGTCAATCAAAAGGACTTTATCAAAAACTACAGCATCTCCCTCTTTCAATTCCCCATTTATAGCTTCAACTTTGATAGTTTCGCCAACAGCCACTCGGTATTGCTTACCACCAGTCTCCACAACGGCAAAACTGCCATTTGGGACGACTTTTTCAGCTTTTACAACCTTCTTGTCCGCCATAGCTTTAGCGGGGGCAGAAGGAGCCTTTGGGGTGGTTTTTACCTCTTTTTTTGTGGTTTTTTTGGCTACTGGCATAACGCATACTACTTTACAGGATTTGACAAAATATTGCAACAGGCCAAAGTCAAAAAGCTTATCGCGTGCCTATGCGTAGGCAAACGTGCCGAGCATAGCAAATTTCAGCCCACCTGCAATGCTTGAGCATAGCGATGGCGGGCAGGCAGAAATTATGCGACGGCTAAGCGAGAAGGTTTTTAACTTTGGCATTATTCTATATCTGGCTTGTCCAAAATAGGGACTTCAAAAGCTTGAGAAACACCGGTTATACGCACCACATCTTTGTCTACCTTTTTAAACTCTTTGCTAGAAGCATTGAAATGATTGACCACCGTCTCCAATGAGTTGCCGAGTTTGCCATGATACATTTCATACTTTTTTAAGTGCTCAGAAAGCTCCCCAACTCTCTTTATTATATCTTTTGCTGTCTCCTCTATTTGCATTGCTTTGAGACCCTGTAAAACTGTCTGGAGGTATGCCAAAAACGAGGTCGGGGAGACAATAATCACTTTATATTTGCCAGCCGCTCTTTGGATCAGATTTTCCGTATCTTCTGTCACTGCTCCGATTTTATTTATAAGCAAATCATAATAAATAGCTTCGTGAGGGATAAACATAAAAGCAAAATCCATTGTACCTTCGGTTGGGCGAATGTATTTTGAAGTTTCAGTAATACGCAATTTCAAATCATTTATAAAAAGTTTTTCTAGTCGTTCTTTTTCAGCTGGATCTTTGGCTCCAATCAAACGATTATAATTCTCGAGTGAAAATTTGGAATCAATCGGTATAACTTTATCTTTGACAAAAACCACAGCATCCACGATTTCACCATTTACAAAAGCATATTGCATTTGATATTGAGCTGGTGCCAAAACATTTTTGAGTAGTGTTTCCAGGTAATACTCACCGAGGATCCCCCGCTGTTTGGGATTTTTCAAAATATCTTGCAAATTTTGGAGTTGATCAGCAAAAGAAATAACTTGTTTGTTGGTCTCATCAAGCTTAGTTAAACCCTCTGTCACATCACGGATGAGTTTGCTAGATTCTCTAAACTGGTCCTTCATGGATTCGTTAACCTGTTTAGTAGTCTCACCCATTTTCCTATCCATAGTCCGGGAAAGTTCATTCATTTGTTCCAAAAGCAATTTCATAGCTCCATCGTTTGATTTTTCGTCGGGTTTCCTTTTAAGCAAAGCAAAAACCGCCACCAAAAGCCCAACTGCCAAAATTATGAGAGCGATATTTTGCATATGCGATTTTGCGAAATCGTGTCGCACGATACCGTCCTTTGGAGTGCGACTTATTTCCTTTTCATTATATCAGAAATTTGATAAAATTTAATCATTAAAAATAACATCCAAATACGATGCACGAAAAAATACAAAACCAAATCCCTGATGCTATGCGAGCCAAAGACGAAGTCAGACTCACTACTTTGCGTGGCGTTTTAGCCGCTTTTACCAATGAAGTGATGAATTTGAAACGCAAACCTCAAGACAAACTTTCCGACGAAGAAGCTATCGCTGTCATCCGTCGATTAGTCAAACAAAGAAAAGATTCTATAGAACAGTTTGAAAAAGGTGGTCGCAAAGATTTGGCTGAAAATGAAAAAGCTGAAATGAAAATTTTGGAAGAATTTTTGCCCGCTCAAATGTCAGAGAATCAAATCGAAAAAATTGCAAAATTGAAAATTGAAGAATTAAAAATCACAGACAAAAGTAAAGTAGGAATTTTAATTGGAGCAATAATAAAAGAAACCCAAGGGAATGCAGACGGAAGTATGGTTAAAAAGATTGTAAACTCTCTTCTATCTTAAAATCCCCGACTCGAGTCCTCTTGATAGAAAGAGTAGTAGCTCCGCAACCCAAAGTTTTACCCAAATCATTGACCAAACTCCTGATATAAGTACCACTTGATACTTCAGCACTAAATCGGCCAATAAAATAACTGGCTTCTTTTTTGTCTTTAACATTTTTTGAACCAAATAAAATTTGATTCCACAAAATTAAAATCTCATTTTGTCTAAAATCACCATTCACTTTGGAAATATCTGAGAGTAAGCGCCCAAAAAGTTCTTTATTATTTAAAGTTTCTAGTTTGTGGAACTGAATTTTGTGAATGATCACTTTCTTCTGAGGAAAGTCCTCTGAAGAAAAATCGGGATGCAAATTTTGATCTCCGTGGGAACCCTTTAGGGAGGAGGAGTCAGAATTTGTATTCTGATTTTTTAATTTATTTTTTCTTTTAGCGATCATTTTAGAAGAATAAAAAGGATATTCTTGTTCGCGCTCGCCTTCAAAAATCATAGTCGCTCGCCTGACATCATTTTCCAAAAGTTCTGACAATTTTTCTACCCTGACGATTTTGCCCAAAATATCATAACTATCAGTAGCAAAACCAAATATAGCGACAAAATCGTAAGCTTTATCTAATCCAAAAAATTCTTCACGCCTAGCCTGACTGGTATCTTCACCGGAGGCCATGAGCAACACTCCTTCGGCTAGCGGATCAAGCCTGCCCAGATAAGTCATTTTCTGACCTTTGAGCTCAGGAGTCTTTTTGGCAAATCGTCTGATGCATTCAAGCGGTGTTTCGCCTCTTTGTTTGTAAAGATTGTAAATCATAAGTGACTAAATACTACCTCATTTTGTCTCCATTTTGCAAAAATCCTTATTTTTAGCCGTTTTTTAACACTTAATTTTACAAAATGCAAATTATGCTTGACAAATTATGTGATTATGCTATGATATATACAGAGTGACGTACCTAGGAAAGAGCAGCCACCCGCTCTAAAACAGGGGTGACAGCAGGTAGGCGGAGAGGCACAACGCCCACTTGCTCAGCAATCGATCCAAAAACTAGCCCAGGCCATATTTGGGGCCAGGCTAGACCAGACACTTTTTTTATTTAAAAAGAGTGTCGAAAGAAACAAAAAAATGAGCCTTCGAAATGAGAACGACACAAGTGGATTAAGAAGAGGAACTCGCTAAAACCTCAGGAAAAAACGAGCCGGTAGCCAGAACCCGTGGAACTGAAACCTGGCAAAGCCACAACCGTCGAGAGATGGATGTGGTTTTTCTTTTTGTTATGATTTATAATTTCTCAAAAATTCTTCTTTTAGTTCAAAAAATGTGCCGTCCAAAATTGACTGACGAATTCGTGACATAAGATTATTCAAAAAATAAAGATTATGAATCGAGGCCAATGTGCCAGCCAACATTTCTTTGCTTCTAAAAAGATGCGAAACATAAGCGGCAGTATAATTTTGGCAAGTGTAGCACCCACAACCCGCCTTGCCGTCGGGCAGGTCTTTTTCTATCGGTTCAAAAATGTTTCTATATTTTGTATTTTCAATATGTATTTTGCCTTGGTGAGTGAAAAATGTGCCGTTACGTCCTAGTCTCGTCGGTGAGACACAATCAAAAGTGTCGCAACCATTTTCTACTCCCAAAATTAAATCTACTGGTTCCCCTACTCCCAAAAGATGCCGAGGTTTTTCTTCTGGCAATATCTCATTGACCCATTTTACTGCTGTAGCCATATCTTCTTTTATAAACGAACCACCCACTCCAAAACCACCGAAGTCCATACCGCTTATCGTTTTGGCACTTTCTTTTCTCAAATCTTCATAGCGCCCACCTTGCACGATGCCAAACAAGAATTGTTCTTTTTTATTATGAAAATCTAAACAACGTTTTGCCCATCGGTGGGTCCTCTCCATAGCTTCTTTTAAATATTCTTTGGAAGCGTGAGGCGAGGTGCACTCATCAAAAGCAAAAATAATATCCGCCCCCAAATCATTTTGAATTTGGATAGATTTTTCGGGCGTAAAAAAATGTGCACTACCATCGATAATAGATTGAAACTCTACTCCATTTTCAGTTATTTTGGCTTTTTTTATTTTGTTTTTATCATACGCTTCATCGATCTCGGCAACTGTCGGAGCATCACTCACAATAAACTTATTTAAATTACTACCATAAGCCACCCCCAAAGAAAAAGCTTGGAAACCACCCGAATCAGTCATGGTCGGACCTTGCCAATTCATGAATTTATGTAAGCCCCCGGCTTCTTTCACTATTTTTTCTCCGGGTTCTAAATAAAGATGATAAGTGTTGGCCAAAACTACTTGCGAACCAGCCGCTTTGACTTGTTCTGGAGACAAAGATTTGACAGTAGCTTTGGTGCCCACTGCCACAAAAGCCGGAGTTTGGATTGAACCATGAGCCGTAGTCAAAACTCCAGCTCTACCGAGAGAGTTTTTTATTTTATTTTCAATTTTTAACATTGATGAGTTTATTGTACTGGCTGTGGGGCGATATCAGAAGCATCGACTAATTCAATAGTAAATATCAAAGTTGAATTTGGAGGTATAGGACCAGCTTGGTTGACCCCATAAGCCAATTCTGGAGGGATAGTGACGACACGTACACCACCAACTCTCATACCAGCAAAACCCATTTCCCAACCAGGGATCACTTCTCCGGCACCCAAGGTAAATTTAAAAGTTTGACCAAAATCTTTAGAGTTTTGCACAACGGTACCATCAGATAAAGCTAAGATATAATTAACCGAAACCAACTGCCCCACTTTGACTTCAGCCCCTTGACCAACTACGACATCACTTGTGATGACATTGTTATTGGTAGGGTTGGCACTAGCGGTAGCTGCCAAAGAATTAGAACTGGTATTACCCGTTTGAAATAAACTCAAAACATCACCACCAAACAAAGTGTAAGCTACAAACACCACACCCACACTGACAGCGACCCACTCTTTTTTAGATAATTTTTTCATACGCGATTTGATTTAGCTCTTAATAATACTGTCCAGATATTATCATATTGCCTTATTATTTAAAACCATTAGAATGTGAGTATATGGAAAATCAAAAAGCCCCAATAACTTTGTCTGAAATAAGCGAAGCTGCTCAAAAAAGAGTGCTTTTTATATCCAAAGAATTTGAAAACGGTTTTGAATTTGTAAAAAACTACCCAAGATCTGTCACTTTTTTTGGTTCTGCCAGAACCAAAGAAGATGAACCTTGTTATCAAAAAGCTAGAGAGCTGGCTGGCAAAATAGTGACCGAACTTCATTATTCTGTGACCACAGGTGGCGGTCCCGGCATAATGGAAGCCGCCAATCGTGGAGCATTTGAAGCTGGAGGTAATTCTTTGGGTCTGACGATAGAATTGCCCCACGAGCAATTAGACAACAGATACTTAACCGACAAAGAAGATTTCCATTATTTTTTCAGCCGAAAAGTTTGCCTTTCATTTTCGGCCGAAGCCTATGTTTTCTTTCCTGGCGGTTTTGGCACTTTGGATGAATTTTTGGAAATTTTGACTTTGGTACAAACCAATAAGATTCCTAAAGCTCCTATAATATTAGTAGGGGTTAATTTTTGGTCAGCATTAGAAAAATTCTTTAAAGAATTTTTAGTTGAAAACAAAACTATAACAAAAGATGATCTCTCGCTATACACCATCACCGATGATCATAACGAAATATTAGAAATGATTAAAAAAGCTCCGATCCGCATGGGCCTCAAATACAATGAAGAATTAGAGAAACACGGAGACCAAAAAGAATTCAAAAACGGCCACGAGCCATTGAGTGGCCTTTTCAGAAAAATTTGGTAAAGCAAAATCGAAAAAGCCATGAGAC
This sequence comes from Minisyncoccota bacterium, assembly GCA_041664625.1. Classification (GTDB taxonomy): domain Bacteria; phylum Patescibacteriota; class Minisyncoccia; order Phycocordibacterales; family WO2-35-19; genus WO2-35-19. The sequence continues at coordinate 7,392 of JBAYKK010000001.1, read as the reverse complement.
GCGCTCATGGCTTTTAGGGATTGGTTTCCACCCAAAGTGTACACAGAATTTCAGTTAATGCTTTTTCTGATTTTACAGCTAAAACTGTGGGTGAAGAAAAGGCAAAACCAAATCCACCCCCACTAGCATTCACTAAAATCATATTGAATCTGTCAGGAAACCTGATTTCGATCCTCATAAATTCAATACCTCTCTTTCCAGTACCCCGGTGTATCGGCTCACCTAATGGATCTAATAGAAAAACCAATACTCTGAAACATTCCTTGGAAGGGAACGAGACCACCTCTACTTTTTCAGCGAAACCACAGTTGCTGACCACCCGATTCAGCAATCTGGCCAATGGAAAACCCAATGACATTTGCCAATACTTTGGCTCTAAAACAGTCTTCTTCATTTCCAAACCTCCATTTATCATATTAGAACAAACCCACCAAAACACAACAAAAACCACCTCTCATGTTTATGAAAGATGGTTTTTGTTTTTTGAAGCTTAACAAAAAATTATTACATTTTTGGAGCTTCGACTGGTGTCACTGATTTCCTTTTGCTGAAGACGTAAAGATAAAGTATATCCAAAATGCCAACAGTGTTGACCAAAAGCAAAACTACAAACCAAACTTTATTTTTTTCTTGAGCGGCTTTCCAAAGAGCCATGCCTTTCCAGACAATTGTCCAGAGAGCAACTACTAAAATCAAAAGCCCTGCCATACCCAAAAAACCTGCACTGACCGGACCTGCATAAAAACTTTGCCAATTCATACGATTTATAAATTAATAATTAATAATGACCTTTACTATATTTTAATACAAAAAATAATACAAAACAACAAACAAAATGGGTCATCACTTTCATGACGACCCTTTGGAAAATTGATTCCCAAACTTACTTGATTTCGAGTTCTTCAGTCAGAACTCGTTTGACTTCAGCAACCGGGTCCTTGGCCCCAAGGATTTGACGGCCCATGACCAGGTAATTAGAACCGTTATCCCTGGCGCCACAGGGTGTGGCAATCCTGGCTTGATCATCTTTGGGAGTCGCTTCAGAGCGAATACCCGGAGTGACAATCGTTTTGTCGGGATAGATTTGTTTGAGTTCGCGTGCTTCCTCGGGAGAGCAAACGAAACCATGTGCTCCCGCCTTAGATGCTTTCTCAGCCAGAATTAACACTTGATCCAGCGGAAGACGATTGTAAATATCTTCGCATGTTACCGAATCAATCGAGGTAAGGACCGTGATGGCGAGCACCTTGGTCGGCGTACCAACTAGAGCATCGACAGCAGCCTTAACCATCCCGGAAGCACCTGAAGCATGGACGGTAACAGCCCATGGCGGATTCTTACGAAGTCGCTCGCAGGTGTTTTTCACAGTGTTCGGAATGTCATGGCATTTGAGATCGGCCATGACTCGTCCGTAAACCTGAAGATCGGGAATGAGGTTAGCGATCCCTTGATCAAAAAGGAGATCGTTTACCTTGAGGATGCAGCCAGACGGGCGGAGTGGGTCGATGATCGCTAGCGTCTCTTCCCAATTCTTGCCGTCGAGAGCCACGATGATGCAATTTTTCTCTTCCGTCTCGGGATTGCATCGCTGCATAACCCCGAAATCCGAGATGAGAAGTTTCCGCACATCGTGAAGTGTCATGCCTGGCCAAACTGAGAGATCAACACCGCGTTCAGCGAATTTTTTCTTCCAACCCTGTTGGCGATCGACGAGAACAACGAGGTCATTGACCTGAAGTCCCATCGATTTTGCCTCGAAGAACGGAACGATTTTCGATTCGCCGTCGGTAACAACATCATCAATGATGACTGCGGTACTTCCGAACTTTGCTGAGCCGATGGCCGTAGCTTTTGCCACGCGTCCTTCCTTCGGCTTCTCACGAACAGTGATATATGACATGCCGAGAGCCATTGAAAGTGGTCCAGCGAAGCAACTCACCGCATCCGGCACTTCAATGAAGCGGGCCGGATTAAGTCGCCGTAGCGGGTTTTCAAACATTCTAGCAACAAGCCCAATTGCTCGTGGATCGTTACGAGCATCTCGCAAGTTGATGTAAACGTCAGTCTTGCCACCACTTTTGAGTGGCAAATTCCTTTCGTTCGAAAATTTGATAAGTTGGCTCTCGAGTAAACGAGAAACCAAATACTCACGCTCTGACGGATCAAGCCATGATTGCATCATAACTTTTTTCTCCCTAACAAAGATCAAGTCTCTAAAAGACTTCCGAGAACAATACTAATGAAAAACTGTCAAAAAGCAAGATTTTTTGCTATCCACAGTCAAGTTGACAGAAATTGTGTATATGGTATAATAGGAAGCAGAAGGAGTAAGCATGCCACCTACCGCATTCCCCACAGAGGCCATGTACATGGCCAACGAAGTGAACTTCGAATACGCCAGATTGAAGGGTGAAAAAGTTGAGAAAATCGACTTTTCTCACCTCTTGACCATGGTGATCAGGGGCCACGGCATCAAGGACCCCGCCGAAATCTCCCGGCTGAGAAAAGAGATTTCCCAAATCCGCCACCAAGAAAGAGCAAAAAAAAGTGGCGGACAAAAAAAGTTCCGTTTTCATATCAAGGGCTGACCGCAAGGTCAGCCCACCCTCTTTTATATTATTTTGTATTTTTCCAAAACCAATTTCTCTATTTCTTCGCGAGGTTTACCATATTTCAAATAAGACATTTCTTTCAATTTTTCTGCCTGAACAGAATCCCCTTTTGGTGGAAATGGTACAAAAATATTAAAAGGTTTGGCAGGCTTACCATTTACCAAAAGTTTCAAATAAGCATTTAGATTATCTATATTCATCAAATCGCTACTAGAAAAAGTCGGGGTAAATTGTTTTTCTAGAATTTCTGAATCTTCAGCTCCTACTCTAAAAGCACAGATAGAACCTACGTTACCAAAAACTGCATCTTTGATGTTTTCTTCCAATTGAGCGATAAACTGATGAGCAATATTTAAAGATAATTTGTATTTGCGAGCTTCAGATAAAATAGTAGCGATAGAATCGGTAGTAATGTTTTGGAATTCATCTATATACAAATAAAACGGTGGGAAATCTTTACCAAAAGAATCAGAACGAGAAAGAGCGGCTATCAAAATCTTACCCACCAAAATCAAACCGATCAAATTGGCATTGATATCACCTAGTCTGCCTTTGGAAAGATTGACCAACAAAATCTTTTTGTTATCCATGATGTCGCGGAAATTGAAAGAAGATTTTTCTTGGGCTATGACTGGACGCATGATTTCGTTGGCCAAAAATACATCAAATTTGTTGGTCACATACTGCACATAATTGGCCAGTCCCTGATCACCACTGGTTTTTTCGGCATTAAGCCAAAATTGTTTGACTAAAGGATTTTTGCATTTAGACATTTTCAAATCTCGATAAGATTTGTCTGACAACACTCGCGACATATCTACCAAAGTGTTACCCGAAGCTGGGTCTTCCATCACAAGCAGAGCGGAGTTTCTAAAATATTGCTCAAAAGCTGGGCCCATAGATTCGGGGACGTTGCCATATAGTTTCCTAAAAATACTGAAAAGTTCATTGACCACAAAAGTTTTTTGCTCAGGAAAATTTTCATCAAATTCCAACATGTTGAGAGCCATTGGTCTCTGCGTATAAGCCGGATCAAAATAGATAACATCATCATATCTCTCGGGTGGTACACTTGCCAAAACATCTTGGATATCATTACCATGAGGATCGATCATACAAACTCCGTGGCCCATTTGGATATCTTGGATAATCATTTTTCTGAGCAAAGTAGATTTACCAGTACCAGTCTGGCCGATGCAATAAAAGTGTCTCAAACGATCTTCTTCTGCCATTTTTATTTCGGTGTCTATATTGCGGTGTTTATTTATACCCAAAAGTAGCCCTTCTTGACCGATATCAAGCGGAGCTGGAGCAGTAGCCGATCGGGATTGACGTAAACCTTCGGAAGCCGAAAGAGCTTTGGTGTGGAAATGCACTATTGAAGTCACCTCTCTTAAATTCATTGGCAAACTAGAACTCTCATCAAAAATCCTGAAGCTAAAATTTTTGACTAAATTACGTAGATCACCGCCGTCAGTTTTTTTCCATTCCAAAGCATTGCCCAAAGTATTATCAAATTGATTGAAGCCAGATTTCAAGCTACTCAATATTTCTTCGGCTTCATTTTTGGTATTTGACGAGGCTAAAAGTCTTAAATTACATCTGACTATTGGTGCTGATATTTTTTTGTTTATTTCAGCTACGGCGCTTTGATCAATTGGCTCTGGCTTTTTATCTACACCATCTTTATTTTTGGAATCAGAAGACGATGAGAAAAAATCTTTAAAAACATGCACCACATCTTCAGAAAAATTATCTGGAATATCAATAGCTTCTTTGAGTGGCACACCTTTTTGGATTTTGTCTAAAGCGCCTTTATACCTTTTGACGTATTTTTCTCCGGCTGGCGACCAAATAAGTTGGATAGCGGCTCCTTCGCCGTCTCGGTTAACCTTAGAAAAACTAGAAAGCATCGCATTGAGTGGATCGTGAATAAAACTTTCATATGTTTTGATCGGGTAAATCGGATTTTTGGTAAACTTAGCATAAACTCCGACCGTCACACCGGTCTCGTTGAAAATATTATAATCATCGGGTTTTTCGGTGATTTTGGCATTGTGAAAAATAGAAAGAATTTGTTTTTCAAATAGATTTTTCCTTATACTTGGTACCGCAACATAAAAAATTATCTCTTGAGAAAAATTGGCATTGGCGATCTCCAAAGACATCCAATTTCCTTCGTCTTTGTTAGAATCAGATATAGAAAGCATACCAGCGTAAAACTGCTCCATACCAGAAATCACTTCTTCCAGAGTATTTTTGACATTATCATTATTACTTTCCTCTGGAATCAAGATTTCGTAAAGAACCATATCTAGGCCTTTAGAAATTTTCTCTTTTATATTTAAACCTGGTATGGTGAAGCCTTCTTTCAAATATTCAGCTACAAAACGATGGAAATCGTCAGTCAGATGAAAATTTGACATTTTTTCTACTACTGCCAAAGCATTTTTGATGCCCTTTTCTTTGGCCAAAGTGACCAACTCATTGATCTGTTTGTCGTGCTCTTCTGGAGAAAGTTTGACCACTATTTTTTCTATGTCAGCTTTTTTTATTTCAAAACCAGGACTGAGAGTATTGCCTGCTGAAACAGCTTTGTATTGTGCCAGAGTTTCTCTGGCTGGCGCAAGATCTTCTTTTTTTAAACCAATATCTTCTAAATGTTTTTCCTTTTCAGCAATCAATTTACGCAAATGAGTTATTTCATCCTCAGTGTTTTCAAAAGGTATTTTTGGTAGTGGGAATTTGTATTCCATATGATTTAGCGAAATCATGTCGCACGATACGTCGACTAGAGTGCGACTTTAATTATAACTCAGTTTCAAAAAACAAAATAGCTCCAGACGGAGCTATTTTGTTTTTTGAACTAAACAAATTTATTACATTTGTTGAGTAGGAGCGTTTGTGTGATTGCAACAAAACCCTGGTTTCAAAAACATCAAAGCGGAAATTCCAACTAAGATGTACACCACTCTTGAAATCCAAGCGTCTTGACCACCAAACAAACTACCTATGTCCCATTTCAAAAGACCCACTAGAAGCCAATTAAGACCCCCAACGACAAGTAGCACATACGCAACTTTTTTTACCATACAATTTTTAATTAATTACTAATACCTAAATTATACAACATCAAAAATGTCAAAAAACAACATATGTGTATAGCTGAAATTGTAAAATTAAAAAAGATTAAATTAGTCGACCCCATTAGAAGTACGTACTTGACAGGATGTTATATTTGTGTATAATAATACTTAGTATGACACCCAAAGATAAAGCTTTCTTCCTCGCGTTTTCGCTTGTAGCAGTGGTCTGTTTTGTGGTCGGCTACTTCATCCACTGGGGATTCGGTGCTATAATCTTTATCGGGTTCCTGATCGCAATTTCCAGAGGCAATCCCAATGACATCACACCGGAAGAAGCGGTGAGGATGGCCGAGCAAAAAAGAAAGAGGTGACACATGGCAGGATTTGGCTCGCGTGGTGGTTTACGGCTCGTGGGAGCAGTCCGCCCGGACTACGACCCCAAAACGCTTACCCCACTGACTCAGGTAAAGCAAATCGAGAACAAGAAACAAGTACCGACCCAGACTAAGCCACGGTCGTAAAACAAGAGGCTTAATTCACCCAGAAAGGAGGTGAGAAAAACAGACCGACGAGCAATCGCCGGTCTTTTGTTTATTTATTTAATCAAATTATTCCAGTATTCAATGAGATGATTTCTACCCTCTTCTTCCAATTGCCCCTTTATAAAAGGATTGATTATGTCTTCATTCCATAATCCATAACTCCCCGAAAAAACCGTCTTGACCAATTTTAAATATGCATCAAATTTTTCTTTTATATCGACAGCTTTAATACAGAACATATAGAGGTTGTAAAATTCGGAGTCATTTTCTCTCAAATATTTTAAAACCTGCTTCTCTCCTCTCCATGGAATATTTCTAAATTCAAAATAACCCATCAAAATATTATTAAGATCATAAAGCAGCTTTATTTCCAAGGCTTCCAAGTATTCAGGATCGTTTGACTCAAAATATCTTTTGTTTGTTATATACCCAGAATTTATAAGGGACTCAAACTTTTTCATTTCAATGACCGGAACTTGAAGTTTTTTCTTTAAATTCTCAACATCGTCTTTCATCGAGGTTATGGTACCTGATTTGTCGAATTCAATATTGGCTTTCTCCAACCAATTTATAAGAACAGCATCCATTGTGTTTGCAGAAATTTCTTTGTCAGCTTTCAATTTTTCTAACAAAGGTATGTCGTAGAAAAATATATCAGCCGGTTTGCCGTCAATAAATTGGAAAAGGGAGAAAAGTTTTTGAGTGTTTTCTTTAAAAACGATAACCAGGTCAATATCGCTGTATGATTTCTGTTCTCCCAAACCTTGCGATCCGGTCACGAAAACAGCGTCTATTTCTTCTTTGGATTTTAAATTTTGTATCAGATCGTTTAAGGTCATTTATATTACAAAATTTTGATAAGACCGGCATCCGCATCAATCTCGATTATGTCTCCGGTTTTCAGTGCCTTTGAAGCTATTTTGGTTCCAATAACACAAGGTTTACCCATTTCTCGAGCAACTATGGCAGCATGGCAAGTAATGCCTCCCTCGTCAGTTACAAAGGCTATGGCTTTATTCATGGCCGGAAGATAATCCGGAGTAGTCATATGAGTAACTAAAATTTCTCCATCTTGAAGATCTGGAATCTCTGATTTTTTATGCAAAATCCTAACTGGACCTGTCACTTTACCACCCATAGCTGTCTGACCCT